>NZ_JBSWZK010000004.1:0-491400 GCF_054054605.1 Aquimarina sp. 433 | reverse complement strand
TCACCTCTTACCATTCCGAACAGAGAAGTTAAGCCCGTTAGCGCCAATGGTACTACAATCGTGGGAGAGTAGGTCGCCGCCTTCCTTGAAAACCCTTCATTATGACAATGAAGGGTTTTTTTATGTAGTAAACTGAAGCTGTATAGAATACATACCACTTACTGCTAATAGCAGCAAAGAACTAAAATGCACTCAGAGAACAACCACGAATACGCGCTACTGGAAAACCAGGAAGAATGGGTCTACATTGAGAAGCAACACTACAACTATGACCAGTGGCACCACTGCCATTGGATGGACAACTCGATGGATAACCACCGTTTATACTTGATTGCTCTTCTTTGTGTAATTAATTAATACTTTCGATGATTGTTGATTGGTACGGGGTAAGTGTTATAAATTGCTATATCTTAAAAATAAAAGCCCAAATTAAAAATGAAATTTGGACTTTTAAAAGAGAATATTAACCAGTAGCTAATATCTTTAATGCGGTAAATAATATAAATCTAGGAGGCCTTAGAAATTTCTCCATTTAGATTTGTTTCAATTTTGTTAAAGAATTCTTCGTTCTTATAGGGTTTTCTTAAGAAATCATTGAAACCTGAGTTCGGGTCTAAAATTGCTTGTACAGTATCTTGTGTGTCAGATGCTGTTAATGCTATGATAGGAACTGTGGGGTTAAATGTTCTAATTATTTTAGTTGCTTCCATACCTCCCATATTTGGCATGTTCAGATCCATAAGAATTAGATCGTAATGATTTTCCTTAACCATTTGCGTAGCTATTAGACCATCATCAGCGATTTCTGAAGGATAACCTTTAGTTTTTAGAACATTCTTAGTTACAATTTGATTTATTTTATTGTCTTCAACAATAAGTATTTTATAGTCTTCTTTATTTAAAAGAGGAATACATTCTTTTTGTTTGTTAATAGGACTACTATTTTCTTTAGTTGTATCAATCTCAAAATCTACCGTAAAATAGAATGTAGTTCCTTTACCTGGAGTACTGTTGATTTTTATATCGCCTCCATGAAGATTTACTAAATTTTTTACAATATGTAAACCTAAACCTGTTCCTGTAGTGTGATCTTTGGCATCCGCTTGAGAAAATTTTTCAAATATTATTTCTTGTTTGTCTAATGGAATACCTCTTCCATCATCTTTTATTTCAAATGTGATTTCTACTTTGTTGTTTTTTACAATTGGATTGATAAAATTCAGCCATATGTTTCCATTTTTGGTAAATTTATTTGCGTTACTAATAAGATTAATAAAAATTTGAGATAATCTTACTTGGTCTCCAATCAAGTGATGTGGAATTTTTTCATCAAAATTTAAGTGTAATGTATTTCCATTTTTGTCTGCTTGATATTCAAATGAGTTTTTGATATCATCTGCCAATCCTTTTATATTGTAACTAGTTTTATCTAATGTAATCTCGTAAGATTCCATTTTTGTTACTTGTAATACGTCATTAATAAGGTTTAGTAGATGATCCGCAGAGAATTTCATTAGTTTTATAAATTTATGATTTTCTTCATCTTTAATTCTTTCCATAAGGATAGAAGATAAACCAACTACTCCATATAACGGAGTTCTAAGCTCATGACTTACAGTAGAAATGAACTTTGTTTTAACAGCAGCTAATCTGTCGGACTTTTCTTTGGAAATTTTAAGTTCTTTATTCCTAATGGCTAAAGATTCACCTAGAATTTTTGTTTTTCTATGATTATAAATAAAGAAACAAAACAGAATCAAACATAATACTAATAAGGATAATGTGAAAATTGAAATTTTTTGTGACTGTTTTGCTTTTTCTGTTTGTATAGTATTATTCTTATTACTAACAACTAGTTTTTCTTTAAACTCATTATTTTCTAATTTTTCTATTTCTAGTGCAGTTTCATGATGTGTTGTGTATTTTTTTAAAATGGCATAGGCTCTATCTTGCCTTCCTAGTTTAACAAGCAAATCTTCATACTTTTTGTAAACAGTCATAGCTTGTCTGAACATTTTGTTTTTTTCTGCAATTGAGGCAGCCATTTCGAAATACCGTATAGCATTGCTATAGTTTTTGTGAATCACAAAGTATTCTCCAAACCTAGTATAAGTGTTTAATAGATTAACTGGGTATTGTGAATTGTTTCTGAAATATTTTTGACATTTCTCTAATAAAGAATATGCTTTTCTATAATTTCTTGTTTTTAAATAAATGTTTGCCAAATTAAGTTCCACTACATGCAAGGAATGCATGTCTAAATCTTCAGAATATTTGTAGATTTCTTTGATTCTTTTTAAAGCTCTTCCAGGTTTATTAAAGCCTTCTAGATATACTAATGCAAGATTGTTGTTTACATCTATGGTAAGTTCAGAATTATCCTTCAGTTCTTTTATAAATAATTCAGCAACTTTATATTCTTTTAGGGCTTTTTTGTATTCTTTGTTTGAATAATAAATATTACCTAGTAAATTGTATGCATACCCCTTAATATAATATTCTTGTTGACTATTGAATTTAGAAGAAACATCAATAATCCTTTCAATTATCATAACACCATTAGCTCTTCCAATGGAGTTTAAATGTTCTTCGGTATCTGTAATTGTACAGGTAAGTTCCGAAAATGACATTTCTTCATATTGATTTGCGTATATGGTAGAATGAAATAGATTAATACATACGAAACATATAAAATACTGGGCTATTTTAGTACTTTTCATTGTTTATGACAGATTTTAGGGCAATCAAATATAGTTAAAAAAAACAAAATAACGGTTTAAATACTTATTAAATACGGTTAAAGTGTAATTTTTTACGTTTTATGATATTTAAAATAAGTTTATTCTTACATAATTAATTGATATTTACAAGTAATATATTTGAGTAAGTACAAATCACTTTTTTATTTTTGTGTTTAATGAAACAACAATCTGATTTAGAAGAAAAGTGGAATTGGTTAAGTCATGGTTTAGGATTTATCATGTCAATATTAGGTCTATTTGTATTGATATTTTATGATAATGGAAAAACACCTTTCAGCAAATTTTCAATTTGCATATATGGAGTATCTTTAATTGTTTTATATTTTTCTTCTGCACTATATCATTATATAAGAGATCTTAATTTAAAGAATAAATTAAGAATCATGGATCATGTAGGGATATATATATTAATTGCAGGAACTTATACTCCTGTAACCCTAATAGCTTTAGTACATAGTAAGGGATGGTTGCTTTTTATCTTAGTTTGGTCGTTAGCACTATTAGGTTCAATTTTGAAGTTGTTTTTCACTGGTAAATACGAAGTTGTGTCGGTTCTTCTTTATTTATTAATGGGATGGTTAATTGTGATAGATTTTTCGCAACTTACAGAAACAGTTGGTAAAAATGCAATCATGTATTTGATTTATGGAGGTTTAGCTTATACTGTTGGGATTATTTTTTATGCGGTTAAAAAGCTAAATTTTAATCATGTGATTTGGCATTTTTTTGTTCTGGCAGGAAGTGTTTTTCACTTCATATTTATTTGGAAGTTTGTTATTTAAGATAATACTATATCAGGCTAGTGAAATTTGCCTGATATAGTAAGTAGTACTTTATAATTGAAGTTTATCCTCGGCATCCACGAATGACACCAAATACATAATCATCGGCTGCTTCATTAAACTCATCACCACAATTACGATCACTGCTTCCGCCACTTGCATTATTCACATTACTGCATTGATCATGATCCATACAATCTTTTGTCCAGGCACTAGGAATCCACCATCTTCCACAATCAGCTCCACATCTTCCCATGCAACCATAGTTTCTTCTTGGTTTACTTCCGACTTTTACACGATCTCTATGATTACCATTAGAATCATCATATTCTGCCGTTACATATGTGTTTTTACGGATACAAGTAATTCCTTCATTTCTACTTTTTAAATTCATAGAATTTGATGGTGATTGAATACTCCTTTTTGAATAGATATACCCGACTGGTGATTTACCCCAATATTCCATCAAAGTTAGTAATGTATATTCTGCCATTGAGATTTCTCCCTTTTTAGAATCTAGTAGGTAGTCTGAGATGATTTTTCCTGTATTAAGTAATGCTTCTTTTTGAAGTTCAGAAAAATTATTGTCATGTCCATCAATGCTCATTTTTTCTTTACTAAAATCAATGAGAGCATCAATGTTCCGTTTATCAATAGATATTGATACTTTAAATTCAAGCTCAGATATTGCTTTTACAGAATACTCGATAGTACTATTATTAGTGTCTAACTTACCAGATAGCATATCTTCATTTTGTATTTCTAGACCAATTTCTTGAGCTTCGGGAGAGATGTTGTCTTTAGTACATTGAAGACATAAAAAAGCACATAGCATAATTGCTATGGAGTTAACATAGTTTTTCATAATTATTGAGTTTGTGTTTTAGTTACTCCTAAGATAAGAAAAACTACTAAAAATGAGAATTTATTAAAATTTTAGTGCTAAAATTAAAAAATTGTTATAAAAAAATATTTAAAAATGCCATAATGTTAATCTTGGATAATGTCTTTGTATTCTAAAAAGAAGTTTTCAAGTTTGTCCATGTAAGTGTTTAGAAACTTCATCGTTGTTTCCCATGTTTTTTTGTTATGAATACTTACATCTGGTAACTCGATATATATTTTAGAAATTACTTTACCGTTTTCTAGAATATATTGTTCATCAAAGATAATGTCACTAATATATTCTTCTTTAAGAATATTCTTCAGACTTAAAAATTTATCATAATAATATGCTCGAATAAGATTATCATGGGGTTCAATATCAATAGATACTTGAGCAATTTTGGTAGTAAACGTAAACTTAAGTGTAACATCTTTAATTTTGGTGTTATACAACAACCATTTTCTTGGATACTCAATCCCAAAATTGGTCCAAAATTCCTGTCTTATTTTTTTCGATTCCTCTTTGCTAAACATACTATATAATATAAGCACATGCTGTGGCCGCTAGAATAACCATCAATTTAGTAATATTAAATTTATGGCCTTCGTTGCTTTCAAATAATATGGTTGTAGATACATGCAAAAAAATACCAATTACAAGAGCTGTGATTTCCTTATAATATTTTTGTACGGCTTCAAAATGTTCCGAAATCAATGTTCCCAAAGGAGTCATTAAAGCAAAAATGAAAAGTAAACCAAGTATGGTTGTTCTTTTTATTTGAGTATTAATTAAAAATGTTGTTAGAATCATAGCAATAGGAATTTTGTGAACTATAATTCCCACAAGTATTCCTTCTGTATGATGAATAGGAAAACCTTCTAAAAGCGCATGAATACCTAAACTTATAAATAACAATTTAGGGATTCTTGTTGTCTTTTTCTGAAGGTGAATATGTCCGTGTTCTGCACCTTTCGAAAAATACTCTAATATCTTTTGCAGAAGAATTCCAATCATAATCCAAACACCTGTTTGTTTGGCGTGCTGATGATCTTCGAAAACTTCGGGTAATAAATTGAATATAGTAATTGCTAATAAAAAAGCACCACTAAATGCTAAAAGTAATTTTAGGTTTTTCTGATTACTAGGCTTAAATATATATACAATTAAAGATCCTACGAAAACTGCTAATATGGAAAAAATGTGGTGATACACTATTTAAAAATAAGAATGAGTCTAGAAGAATTGGTTTTGTGAAATTTTTGGAGTTGGTAATCTCCAAAGATGTCAATTAAATCTGCTTTAGCTTCGTTAAAGTATGCTTTAAAATCTTCTAATGTTATTGCTTTTACTTTCTCTGTAAAGAAGTAGTCTTCATTATTGTCTTCGAATCTAATTTCTTTATGGATGTATCCTTCTTTCACATATCTTTTTATATGAAAGGTAATTCCTGATACTTCCTTAGTTTCTTCTGGTACAAGATGATCAATAACATAATCTACATTCATAAAATCAATTACTCCAAATCCAGTTTCGTTTAAATTTGATTTTATAGCTTTAATTGTGCTTAGGTTGCATTCTTCTTTTTCAAAATATCCAAAACTCGTAAATAGATTAAAAACTCCAGAAAACTTTTCATGATAAGGCTTAGACATATCATGTACTCTAAATCTCAGTGTTTCGTTTTCAAATTGAGAAGCATATTTTATGCTATTTTTCGATAAATCCACTCCTGTAACATCAAAACCCAATTGATTAAGATAGATACTATGTCTTCCTTTTCCACAAGCAAGATCAAGTAATTTTTCTCCAGGTTCTAGATTTAAATAATTACTTAAGTTGTCCATGAATTGCTGCGCTTCTTCATGACCTCTATCTTTATATAATATATGATAATATGGTGTATCAAACCAAGATGCATACCACATTGTAGAATCTTTTAGCATAGGGCGCAAAATTAATGTATTTTTGCCGTTTAATAATAGCGAATTAGAAGATAGTGAGCAATTCATTTAAAATGGTGGCCAAAACCTTCTTTGGTTTTGAAGAAATATTAGCACAAGAGCTTAGGAATTTAGGTGCCCTAAAAGTGCAAGTAGGGAATAGGATGGTTAGTTTTTATGGAGATAAAGGATTTATGTATAAGGCTAACCTTTGTACGAGAACTGCATTAAAGATTTTAAAACCAATTGGCACGAAAAAAATTCGGAACGAGAGAGATTTGTATAATTTTATACAATCTATTCGTTGGGAAGAGTATTTGAATGAAAATGAAAGCTTTGCAATTTATACTACAGTGAATTCAACGATTTTTCGACATTCGCAATTTGTTTCCCTAAAGTCGAAAGATGCAATTGTAGATAAATTTAGAAAGGAAAAAGGCAAACGACCTAATGTAAATACAGATTATCCAGATTTAACTATCAATATACACATACAGCAGGATTTATGTACTGTGTCATTAGACAGTTCTGGAGGGTCATTACACCATAGAGGATATAGAACGGCAACAAATATAGCGCCTATTAATGAGGTTTTGGCAGCAGGTTTGTTATTGCTATCTGGATGGGATGGAAGATCTGATTTTCTAGATCCTATGTGTGGTAGTGGGACACTCGCTATAGAAGCTGCTATGATAGCCTGTAATATTCCTGCTAATCTAAATCGTAAAGAGTTCGCTTTCGAAAAGTGGTTAGATTGGGATATGGATTTGTTTGAAAAAATAGAAGCTGCTTGCCTGAATAAGACCAGAGAGTTTCAACATAAAATTGTAGGTTTTGATAAGGCGCCTTCTGCAATAAGAAAAGCGAAAAAAAATGTAGAAAATGCCAATCTTTCGGATTTTGTTACGATCGAACATCAAAACTTTTTTGAAAGTTCTAAAGAAGTAGAAGGTAAATTACATATGGTTTTTAATCCACCTTATGGAGAACGTTTAGAACTTAATGAAGAAGAATTTTATGGTAAAATAGGAGATACATTAAAACAAGAATACCCAAATACCAACGCTTGGTTTATTACTTCTAATCTCGAAGCTCTTAAATATGTAGGGCTTCGACCTTCTAGAAAAATAAAGGTATTTAATGGTAAACTAGAATCTCGATTGGTGAAATACGAAATGTACTCAGGAAGTAAAAAAGCAAAATTCCAAAAATAGATTTAAACTAGATTATCTTTTCTTTTTATAAAAAGGGATTAAGTAACTTACCGTATAGGTGTATCCAACATTAAATTCACTAAAATCGTTAGTTTTCCCAAATCCAGGAATGAATAAATTTTCAAATCCTGCAGGATCTTGTTCGTTTACAATTCTTCGTAAAGACACGCTCGCACCTAAATAGATATTTTTAAATAGTTCTACTTTAAGGCCTAATACTAGTTCTATCCAACCAGCGGTTAAGCCTGTAGATTCTCTTGCTTGATTTCTGAAGTTATCAGGATTATTATCTAAATCAAAAAAGTCAGTTCCTGTAAAAATACTATAGCTATTTAGTTTTTGATCAAAATTAGAAAATCCATACCTAAGTCCCGCAAAAATGCTATTCTGCATTCCATACCAATTCTTGTAAGTATTATAGTCAATTCCTAATCTTACATAGCTTCCAGATCCTTCCACATTAATATTGGTCTCATCTCGAACGAGGGATTCATTACCAATTTCGGCAGCGATATAATAATTTTTATAGACTCGATAGTCAGCATTAATCTCGAACCCTGAATAGTCATCATTTACAGCAGTTCTTATAAATCTTGCAATATCTACACCAAACCTTAATCCATATTTCTCCGATGGAGGTAGTGTATCTCTTTCAGTAAGATTAGGCTCTTCCTGAGAATAAATAATGCCTGAAATTAGGATGCTAGTGAAAAATAAGTACGTGCGCAGCTGTTTCATCAGTAATGTTATCTTCTTCTATAGTAATTCTTTTTATCCAGTTTCCGCCATCTTCTTCATTTTCGAAACTGGCTGTAAGTCCGTTGTAATTCACTTTAAAACCACAAGCACTACTTACATACTCTTCAACAGGAGTATACTGAAAGCTAACCTCATCTATATTAGGTACTACTTCATCATCCGTGGTATCGGAATCGATAGTAAATTGAAAATTAGTTAACAAACCTCTTGTTCTAAGTGGAATCATAATTGAATCTTGGTTAGTTTCATAATCAATGATATTGAGAAAACCAATTGCACTCACTTGTAATTCATTAGGTTGTTTTATGTCAGCACCTGTTTCATCATCAATAAATTTGATTATTAATAATGGGGTAGTGGGTGTGTCTTCTGCGCAGATATCGTCACGTTCACACCCTGTACTTATACACATAATACTTAGGCAGCAAAATAGTATGGTAAGAGTTTTATATAATTTCATTCCTATCTTTTTTCTAATAAAACCACGTTTTCTACATGATGTGTTTGTGGAAACATATCTACAGGTTGTACTTTGGTAACCTTATACATGCTATCTAATAACGACAGATCTCTTGCTTGTGTTGCACTATTACAGCTTACATATACAATTTTATTTGGTGATATATTAAGCAATTGTCCTACGACATCCTTGTGCATTCCATCTCTAGGAGGATCAGTGATCACAACTTCTGGTTGTCCATGCGTTGCAATAAACTGAGCTGTAAATACTTTTTTCATATCGCCTACGTAAAACTCTACATTGTCTATTCCATTATGTTTAGCATTTGCTTTAGCATCTTCGATTGCTTCAGGCACCGCTTCTACACCAATAACTTTTTTCGCTTTTTTCGCAACAAATTGAGCTATGGTTCCAGTTCCTGTATATAAATCATAAACTAATTCTTCTCCGCTAAGACCTGCAAAATCTCTGGTGATTTTATAGAGTTCATAGGCTTGTTTAGAATTCGTTTGATAAAATGATTTAGCATTTATTTTAAAACGAAGCCCTTCCATCTCTTCCTCGATATGATCTTTTCCGTGATAACAAATCACTTCCTGATCGTAAATAGTATCATTGCCTTTAGAATTGATTACATATTGCAGGGATGTGATTTCTGGAAATTCTGAAATAATGTAATCCAATAATAAGGTTCTCTTTTCAACATCCTCATGAAAAAACTGAATCAATACCATTATTTCACCAGTTGAAACAATACGCATCATCAGGGTTCTCAAAAACCCTTTTTGATTTCGGGCATTATAAAATGCTAGGTCATTTTGTGTAGCAAAATCTTTAATCTTATTTCTTATAGCATTACTTGGGTCTTCTTGTAGATGACATTTATCAATATCTAAGATTTTGTCCCACATTCCAGGAATATGAAACCCTAATGCGTTTCGATTTCCAATTTCCGTATCACTTTGTATTTCTTCTAATGTTAACCATCTGCTATCACTAAAAGAGAATTCCATTTTGTTTCTATAAAAAAAATGATCTTCAGACCCTAAAATAGGAGTAACTTCTGGTAGTTGGATTTTTCCTAATCTTGTTAGGTTATTAACTACTTCCTGTTCTTTATAAGCTAGTTGATGTTCATATGCCATAAATTGCCATTTACATCCACCGCAAGTTCCAAAATGTTTACAAGCAGGAGTTACCCTTTTTTCAGATTTTTTATGAAAAACTGTAGCAGATCCTTCATAATAAGCTTTTCGTTTTTTAATAGTCTGAATATCGACTATATCTCCAGGAACTGCATTGTTTAAAAATATAATCTTCCCGTCTGGAGCTTTGGCGATGCTTTTTCCTTTAGCACCAGCATCGATCACTTCTATGTTTTCAAAAACCTTCTTTCTATTCTTTCTGGCCATAGCGCAAAAATAAGAATAGAAACCATATACTTATTAAATATTCAACATATCTTATAAAAAGATTGAAAAAAATGAACCTAAAATTTATTTCTACGTCTATAGTATAAAGGTTACCATGAAAGATGCTGATAAAATATTTGATTCCTTATTGGTTTTGAGATGCCAATCGGGAGATAAGAAGGCGGCTACAATTCTTGTAAAAAGGTGGCATAAAAAATTGTGTAAGCAAGCAAATTGGTATGTAAAAGATATGCATATTTCTAGAGACATTACCCAAGATTGTTGGAATACGATTTTTTTAAAAATATCAGATCTTAAGAATACCAATAGCTTTGGTAGCTGGGCATTGTCTATAGTAAATAGGAAATCTATTGATTGGCTTCGTAAAAATAGGAAAGAGAAAGAAGTATTAGATTCCTATTTGAAAGAAATAAATCCTCCAATTTTGGAATATGAGATAATTGATGAATCTGAAAATAGGAAGCAATTATTGAAAAAGGCAATTAGAAAGTTATCTATCGAGCAACAGATGATTTTAAATCTTTTTTACAAAGAAGAGTATAGTATAAAGGAGATAAGTACGATTGTAGGGGTCTCTTTAGGAACTGTAAAATCCCGCTTGTTTACTGCAAGAGAAAAATTAAAATCAATTTTAAAAACCAAAAACAATAAATACTGATATGGAAGATATTGATAAATTAATAAAAGAAACACTAACTGAAGAAGAAGCTAAATTCTATGATGATTTAGACGAACAAACTATTTTTGAAATGATAGGAGGATTATATAAGACCAAAAATAGGTGGATCATAGTCATTATGAATATCGTTAACTTAATTGCATTTGGTCTATTTATTTATTGTATTGTAAAGTTTTTAGAAACAGAAAATACTAACGAGCTTATAAAATGGAGTGTAGCTGGTTTGTTGAGTATTATGGTTGCATCAATGCTTAAAATATATTCCTGGTTACAAATAGACAAGAATGCCTTGATTAGAGAAATTAAAAGATTAGAACTACAGATTTCTTCTTTAGCTAGTAAGAAATGAATAGTCTTTCTGAAAAAGATGATGTTAAAGAATAATCATGGAAATCGTCTATTATTTTGAATAATTAAAAATTGTAAGCTGTATAGTTATGAAAATTAAATAATCCGTAAAGATTTAGTAATTTGCGCTTCTCTTAGGGATGATTTCTCTCCCACGCTGAATTTTCGTTCCGATATTTATCGGAATTTGCGAAAGGATAAAGGTACAGAAGGAATGGTTATTTTATCAATTTAAATTATTAAAAATGGCTGTTTTAGAAAAATTAACTTCTCAACAAGCAATCGATTTAGAAAACAAGTATGGAGCTCATAATTACCATCCTTTACCAGTGGTATTAAGTAAAGGTGAAGGGGTATATGTATGGGATGTTGAAGGAAAGAAATATTATGATTTTTTAAGTGCGTATTCTGCAGTAAATCAGGGACATTGTCACCCAAAAATTGTGGGTGCAATGATGGAACAAGCACAAACACTTACACTTACATCAAGAGCATTTTATAATGATAAATTAGGTGCATATGAAAAATTTGCATCAAAGTTTTTTGGTTTTGACAAACTATTACCTATGAATACAGGTGCTGAAGCTGTCGAAACTGCTCTAAAGATATGTAGGAAGTGGGCTTATGAGAAAAAAGGTATTCATGAAAATGAAGCACAAATAATAGTTTGTGAGAATAATTTTCACGGTAGAACTACTACCATCATATCATTTTCTAATGATCCGGTAGCAAGAAAAAATTTCGGACCTTATACATCAGGTTTTATAAAGATAGAGTATGATAATCTGAAGCAATTAGAAGAAGCTTTGGAGGCAAATAAAAATGTAGCTGGTTTTTTAGTAGAACCTATACAAGGAGAAGCAGGAGTTTACGTACCGTCAGAAGATTATTTAGCTAAAGCTAAAGCGTTATGTGAAAAACACAATGTTTTGTTCATAGCAGATGAAGTACAGACGGGTATCGCAAGAACAGGAAGGTTATTGGCAACGTGCGGTAATTGTTCTTGTAGTGATAAAAATTGTTCCGGTACTCCAAATGTAAAACCAGATATTTTAATTTTAGGGAAAGCTCTTAGTGGAGGAGCGTATCCTGTTTCAGGTGTACTGGCTAACGATGCTATTATGGAGGTTATACGACCAGGTAATCACGGTAGTACTTTTGGTGGTAATCCTGTGGCTGCAGCAGTAGCTATAGCGGCTTTAGAAGTGGTTAGAGATGAGAAACTCGCGGAGAATGCTTTTGAGTTAGGTGAATTATTCAGGGCTGAAATGAACGAGTATATCAAAACATCAAATATAGTTACTTTAGTTAGAGGTAAAGGATTATTAAATGCGATCGTAATTAACGATCATGAGGAAAGTGAAACTGCATGGAATATTTGTGTAGCACTTAAAGAAAATGGTTTATTAGCAAAACCTACTCATGGCAATATTATTCGTTTTGCACCTCCGTTAGTAATGAATAAAGAGCAATTGCTGGAGTGTGTAGATATCATTAAGAATACACTTAAAGAGTTTGAATAGAAATACCTTTTTTACTAGAATGTAAATTATAAAAGAGTGGGGCGATTGTTCCGCTCTTTTTTATGGAGCCAAATGACAAAACGGAGGAGTAGTTATGTTTCTTAAGATCCAATAAAAGATAATTATTAAAAATATGGCAATTGTAAAATACTTGTTGTAAGTCCAATCTGTGACCGTTTTATTAAAAAACGTTTTAGCAATATACTTATATCCCTTAATGCCCAATACAAATGTTAAGATTACAAAAAGAAGGTTGTGTTGTAATGCTTGTAAAATGCGACCATGTAATAAATCGTGTACTGCACGTTGACTTCCACAGCCAGGACAATGATACCCCGTAAGAGAGTGAAAAATACAACTAGGAAAAAAACCATCACCAGTTTGAGATTCTGGATCATGTAAGTAGTAGTACTGAACTAAAAAAAATATAGGTACTAGCGCTAACAAGTACCCATACTTTAAATATTTATTTGGTAATTTAAAATGCACTTTGACTCATTCCAGAAAAGATTGCTATTCCAAAAAAGATAAAGTATAGCACCCAGCCAATAAGACTTACTCCGATACCTATCAGACCCCATAGTTTTGCATTTTTAGAGGCAGTGACGGCTCCTTCGTAGTCTCCAGCATCATATTTTGTATTTACTTGAGTTGAATAAATAATACTTACAATACCTGTGATCATGCAACATAAAATTGTAGAAATGATTGCCAACGCTAGGTGATTGTTAGGTCTTGGTTGATTAGCTTCCATATATATAAACTTAATTAATAATTAGTATTTATTGAAACGACAAACGTTAGAATATAGGGGTGTTAATTATTTCAGACCTACAATATACACAATTTGAGTATTCTATAAATTAATGTGTATAAAAAATCTAATATTTGATACTTTTGCGATATGGATAAAACAAAACTCAAGAGAATTTTTAGTATTGTGTTGATTCTTGCAGGAGCTATTCTTTTAATTTTAGAATTAGCCTCTCCTGCAAAGAACTATTATTTGCAAGCTATAGGGATTGTATGTTTAATGACTGGTTTGTTTATTGTGAACACTTCTGTTTCTAGCAAGTCTGAAGAAATAGATCCTGCATTATCCAAAGTATCGGAGGAAGAAGAATAAAATACTATGATAAAAGTTGGTGATTTTGTATCAGTTTTAGATGAGCCTATTAGTGGTAAGGTCATTTCAATTAATGGAGATGAGATTACAATAGCTTCTAATGATGGGTTTAATATGCATTTTATGAAAAATGAGTTGGTAAGGGAGGAATCTGGTAATTCTTTAGTACCGTCTTATGAAGAGGTTCAAAAAAATCTTCAACATAAAGAAGTTTATAGAAAAAAGCCTAAAAGACCAATAGCAAAACCTAAAGAAAAAAATGTTCCAGCAATGGAAGTCGATTTGCATATTCATAAATTGGTGAAATCAACTGAAGGAATGTCTAACCATGATATGGTCACCTTGCAATTAGATACAGCGAAACGACAATTAGATTTTGCTATTAGCAAACGTATCCCAAATGTAATATTTATTCATGGAGTAGGGCAAGGAGTATTAAAAGAAGAGCTACGTTATTTGTTTGGGCGATATGATAATCTTAGAATTTCCGACGCAGATTATAAAAAATATGGTTTAGGTGCGATGGAAGTTTATATTGTTCAAAATCCTAAAAAATAGTGTTTAGTTGGTCACAGTTACATTGTCAGTTCCTAATACTAAAAGTTCTCTGCGAATTCCAATGCCATTGCCTTCTAAAGTAACGTCATTTAAAGTAACTGTTCTTTCGTATGTGGTTTCTGTAGCAGTTGTGTTTTGAAGAACATAGCTAATCTCTACAGTCCCATTAGAACTAACTAATTCTTGGGTAACATTAACATTACTTATTGGTACACTATTGCAAAAATAATCATCACCATTGATTGAAGTGTCGAACTCTCTATATAATAGTTGACTTGTAGTTGTGTTTAAAGTTATAACTACAGGCTCATCGACAGAAACATCTGCAACGGTTGCAGGTTCGATTTCGAAACTAGAATCTGTGAAATTTACAGATAGAGATCTGTTTGTGTCCTGATCTATTACGAAAAAAACAAATGTATTATCATTTTCATTTGAGCAATTTTGGAGCTCGTCGTCACTAAAAATATCTAAAGGAATTTCAAGAATGTCTCCTTCACTACAACTTGCAAAAAAAAGCACTAAAACTATTATATAGATTCTATTAATCATGGGACTAGTCATTTTTTGGAGTAGTAATCGATACTGTTTCATCTCTGAAACCAAAAGAAAAATTATCATCAGTAAATTGATCATTTTCCTCATTAAGAATCAAATTGGTAATGGTAACAGTAGTTCTAAAAATTGTAATAACAGTATTGTCCAATATAGACGGATTCACTTCGTTTGCATTAGATACATCATTCATGGGATTGTTAGCATCTAGGTAATTAGGAATTCCATCGCCATCATCATCATCATTTAAAGGATCCCCATCACCATCGGTGTCTTCATCAATAGTATTTATTCCATCATTATCATCGTCCATATCTAAGTAATTTGGTTCACCGTCCCTATCGGTATCATCATCTCTAGGGTTTCCATTTCCATCCACATCCTCATCAATGGTATTAATTCCATCATCGTCATCATCTTTGTCCAAATAGTTTGGTGTTCCATCACCATCAGTATCTGCAAAGCTACTATCATTGGGATCGCTATTTGGTAACTCCACACTTGTTAATATATTATCATTATCATCATCTTGATCTCTAAAGTCTGGAATTTGATCTTCATCAGAATTATAACCTGCTTCAATGCCCAATGAATCTGCAGTAGCATCTTCATTCCCAATTGTCGGGTCACTCATGTCGTCGTCCAAATAATTTGGTACTCCATCTCCATCAGGATCCGCTTCTGGATCAATTTCATTAGGACTTTCTAGAGTTGATTCTACTCCATCATTATCATCTTCGCTAACAATAACATTAGTTATAACAGCTTGTCCGCCTATTCCGATAAGTTCATCGGTAACGCCAATACTACTATCAGGGATATTGCTACAATAGTAATCTGCAGTAATGGCAGAGTTAAATTGTCTGTAAATAAGATTATTATCTGGATCAGTGTTTAGGTCGATGATAATATCGTTTTCCGTTTCTGATGTTTGAGAATAAGTATCGCTTATAAACCTGTAAGCAATCGCCTCATTAACAGAAGTGTTTATTTTAAAAAAAACAAATTCATCAGTTATTGAACCTTCACAAAGTTGTAGATCAACATCGTCAAATTCAAAACTAGTAACAATGATATCACCATCATCACAGGAAAGTATGATTAAAAAGATAAAAGTGGACAGAATTTTTTTCACTTAAAATATTTTGATTAATAACTCTATAAAACGTCCTTAATACCAAATGTAATTAGAGAACCTGCTTTAAAGACGATTAAAATAGTCAGATGTTCACAATTCTGGTAATTTTTTACAAATCTGAACAAAAATAAAGGAATTGAAAGATTATAACGTGCAGTGTGGAAAATAATTTTATTTGAATTAGATTTGCGCTACTAAAAATAAGAATATGATAATATGTTTTTCTTATTTCTGTGGTTATCATATTTTTCTAAGAGTCATTAACTAAATTTTTGAATTTAATGCAAAAGGTTTATTTCGATAGTGCTGCTACGACACAATTACGCCCCGAAGTAATTGAGAAAATGACTACTGTGCTAAGAGAAGATTATGGAAATCCTTCTTCGACACATGGATTTGGTAGATCTGCAAAGAATCATATTGAGCAAGCTAGAAAAAATATTGCTAAGTATCTTGGTGTAAAAGCTTCGGAAATTATTTTTACTTCTGGAGGTACAGAAGCTGATAATCTAGCATTAAATAGTGCTGTTAGAGATTTAGGTGTTCGAAGGATTATCACTTCTAAGATAGAACATCATGCAGTCCTACATACGGTGCAAGAAATTCAATCACATACAGATATTGATGTTTGTTATGTAGATATAGAATCAAATGGAGCTATTGATTATAAACATTTAGAGAAACTTTTGGAAGATTCTAGCGCTAAAACATTGGTAAGTTTAATGCATGTAAATAACGAGGTGGGAACTATTTTGGATATTGAAAGGGTAGGTACATTGTGTAAATCTCACGAAGCGCTTTTTCATAGTGATATGGTGCAATCTATTGGTCATTTAGATGTAAACCTAAATCAATTAGAAGTAGATTTTACTGCAGTAAGTGCACATAAATTTCACGGTCCTAAAGGCATAGGTTTTGCATACATAAAAAAGAACTCAGGACTTAAACCATTGATCTATGGCGGGGAGCAGGAGCGAGGATATAGAGGAGGAACAGAAGGTGTCCACAATATTGTTGGAATGGATGAAGCATTAAGGTTAGCTTATGAGCATATGGATGAAGAGAAGCTGTATATTTCAAATCTAAAACAATACTTTGTTGATCAATTGAAGACGCAAATAGCTGGTGTAAAGTTTAATGCGAATTGTTGCGATTTGGAACATAGTACATATACCTTGATTAACGTTTGCCTACCAATTTCACAGGAAAAAGCTGGAATTTTATTGTTTCAGTTGGATATTAAAGGAATCGCTTGTTCTAAAGGAAGCGCTTGTCAAAGTGGAAGTGGTAAAGGATCTCATGTCTTGGCAGAGATTTTATCTGACGAAGACATGCAAAAGCCTTCTGTTAGGTTTTCTTTTTCCAAGTATAATACAAAAGAAGAAGTTGATTACGTAATTGAGGTCTTAAAAGAGTTTGTAGAAAACTAAAATCTCATTCCTAAACGCACATTAAAAACTCGTTGTGTTAAAAAGTTTGGAATCGAAAATTGTCTCTGGGAAGCCGCATCCCTAACAAATGTATTTGTTATTGAATTTAGGTTGTCAAAAAGGTTAAAGATTTCAAATCCGATACTCAAATCTTTAAAGTTGTTGAAAAAGCTACCTTCTTTTCTTCTAATTTTATTATCCACTACAATATAAGAAATACCTAAATCCGCTCTTCTATAATCTCTTAAACGTGTTTGGAAATCATAAGGATCTGCGTTGGTGGGAGAACCACCTGGCACTCCAGTTTGATAAACAAGGTTAAGATACATTTTCAGATTTGGAATGGTTGGAACATAATCCTGAAATAATGCTCCAATCTTAATCCTTTGATCTGTTGGTCTAGCTATATAACCTCTATTGTCTAAGTTTTCCTCAGTTTTTAATAAACCTAGGCTAAACCAACTTTCTGTTCCAGGAACAAATTCTCCGTTTAGTCTTAGATCAAAACCAGCTGCATAAGCTTCAGCATTATTATTTGCTCTATATCTAATACGAACGTTTTCTATAGTATAAGAATTAACGTCGGTTAATTTCTTATAGTAGAGTTCTGTTGTAAGCTTAAAAGGTCGTTTCCATAAATTAAAACTGTAATCATTTCCTGCAACTATATGAATCGATTGCTGAGCCTTTACATCAGGTTGTACAGTTCCTTGCAGATCTCTTAATTCTCTATAAAACGGAGGTTGATGATACCATCCTCCAGAAAGGCGAAATACCATGTCTGATTTCCAATCGGGTTTGATAGCAACTTGTGCTCGAGGACTAAAAACGGTTTGAGAAGAATTACTTATTCCTTCTCCTGATACATTCCAATTATGAGCTCTAACTCCTACATTTGCCCAAACTTCGTGATCCTTAATATTTGTACGTAAACTATATTGAGCATATCCAGAAAAACGATCAATGTTTACCATATTAGTTGCTCGTACACTGTTAAAAGGTACAATTGGACTTGCATTTGGATTATAAGGTTGATCATTTACAAAAGTTCCTGGTGGACGGATTGAAAACCCTGCGGAATCTATCACTTCAAATTCTTGAATTCTATCTCGAATATCTTCAGAGGTATATTTTACACCCCAATCAAATTGATGCTCATCAGCTATGTAAGTACCTTTATGTTCTATATTAAAGATAAGCGCATCCAGATCATTTCTAGCATGCGTTAACTGTGATCCAACACCTTGATTAAATTCGGCTTCTCCCAGATCTTCACCTCCAATATCAGTATTTACTGTACCAAGAAAATAAGCCGCAAATATGTCGAAATATTCTTGTTCTTGTGTATGGTATGCTGATCCTATTAATTTAAGGGTCAAATTCTCATTCGCTTGGTAGGTTCCTTTTAAAGCTCCAAAATATGTTTGATAACGATCTCTTTCTTGTCCGTCATAAAAAACAGTTAATGCAATTGGATCGGTGATAGGCCCAAAGTTGGTTCTCCTGGTAAGTGGTTCGTAGTCATATCTATTGATAGCGATGTTTCCAAGGAATCCAAGTTCAAATTTCTTTGAAAAGTTATAAGAAAGATAGGTTTGTACATCTGCAAATCGAGGTCTAAAATTAGTTTCGGTTTGTCTGGCATCCACGAGTAAACTATTATCTCTGTATCTAACACCAACTACACCAGCAAACTTCTTGTCTTTTGTGATACCCCCAGCGGAAATGCTTCCTCCAAGTAAGCTTAAATCGGCAGATAAATCAAATCGTGTAGGTCTTCTATAAGTAATATCTAATACTGATGATAATTTATCACCATATTTTGATTGGAAGCCACCAGCAGAAAAATCTACATTTCTTACTAGATCGGTATTTACAAAGCTTAGCCCTTCTTGTTGTCCAGATCTAATTAGAAACGGTCTATATACTTCAATTTCATTAACGTACACTAGGTTTTCGTCAAAATTACCTCCTCGTACGGCATATTGCGTACTTAATTCATTATTGGAGCTTACTCCGGGTAAAGTTTTAAGTAATCCTTCCACACCCGCATTGGCCGAAGGGGTAATCCGAATGGTTTCGGGATCCAAAGTTGTGATACCTTCTACGGCTTTTCGTTCTCTTCCAGTAATAATTACTTCACTTATCTGTTCAAATTCTGTCTTTAATACTGGATTTAATTCGTATTCCTGATTTTCTTGTAAGTTAATTGTAAAGGTGATGTCCTTTAGTCCAACATGGCTAATTTTAATAGTAATGTCTTTATTGGCAGGGATGCTTAATACATAAACACCATTTTCATCCGTTTTAGTGCCAGAGGTTTCATAAGATACATTTGCGTTAGCAACAGGCCTGTTGGATTCGTCTAGAACCACACCTTTTACAACTGCTTCTTGAGCAATAATCGAGTGACTTAAAATAACAAGAAGAAAAACAAAAAGAACGGGTAGATTTTTCAAAGAGTATGTGTATTTACGGTTTTCTAAAGAATGTTGTTTCAAAAGTAGTACTATTTCCTACTTTATCTAACACGATAAGTTTGAATTTATTTTCTGTTTCTGAAATTATTTTATCATTAAAATCATAAACAAGCATTCCAGTTTTATAGTCATACTCCATTAATACGAATTTTCCATTGATCGTAGCACGATAACTTCTAATTCCAGAATCTGTATCGTCAATTTTAATTTTTAAGAAATTGGCTTTTGACATCCATTTCTTACTAGAAACGTTAATAGGTACGATAGTTGGTTTTTCGTTATCTGTGAATAAAGAATAACTTCCTAAAGTTCTTGTTCTGGTAGAAAAACGATTCCCTTTTTTATTCGTTTTTACGTGATAATGTTTATCGTTATAACCAAGTCTTCCTATGTATAATTTTTTCTTATCTGTTTCGCTATAATTAGCTACATCAAAAACAACGGTCATGTTTTTATGCAACGGAATTTCGTCTTCATGAATTTTAATGGTATCACCATTTGCAGCAATATCTAGGTAAGCATTTTCATAAAGACTTCCTTTAGGGATGTATAAATCAAATATTCCTGAATTATAAGTGAAGTTTTCTGAAGGTTGTATGAAATAGGGTGTTTTGACAATTTCTTTTTTAGTGATTTTTTCAATCTTTTTTCCTTGAATAGGAATACTTATTTCTGTAGTGTTATTATTAAAATCTTTTACAAAAACTTTTGCAGTATAAGATAAGCTATCTTCGATGTTGAAAATACCTTTGTCAACTGTATTTTTATAGATGCTGAGAGGATTATTTTTTTCAATAAACAACTTGGTAATTCTACTCCGGTTTTTCTTATAATGAGCATAATCGATCAATCTATTTATATAACGTGTTTCGGAAAATGAAAATCGTTTCATCTCCATAGAAAAATTTTCCTGACCATTGATTTCGGTAGTGATTTTGTAAACACCATTTTTATTAGCAGCAAGATTTTGTTGGTCGATAGCAGATACTCCAATGCCAATTTTCCCGATAGCGGTAACACCTTCAGCTTTAAAATTTCCGTTGTCTAATGGAATCAATCTAAGTTTCGAAGGATTTTGGTTTCCGTTAATATGTGATTTTTCTTCTAAACTGTACAGCCATACGCTGTTGATTATAGGTTTTTTGGTATCCTTTACTTCGATACCAAAAGTAAGGGGGTTCATTGGTCTTGCCTTGGCATCCCTTATTTCAAAATGAAGATGCGGACCGCCACTTCCTCCCGTATTTCCGCTATAGGCAATTATTTTTCCTTTGGTTACCGACAAGGCGCCAGCTTTAGGAAAAAGCTCAATTTCATAGGATTCTTTTGCGTATTGTCGTTTCTTTATGTATGCTTCTATTTCTGGTGCGAATTTCTGAAGATGGGCATATACCGTTGTGTATCCATTCGGATGCGAAATATAGATAGCCTTTCCATATCCAAAATGAGAGATTTTTATTCTGCTTACATTACCGCTAGCAGCTGCATATACAGGTAAACCTTCTTCTCCGTTAGTTTTTAAATCTAAACCAGAATGAAAATGATTAGATCTTAATTCTCCGTATGTTCCAGATACTGCCAGAGGGATATCCAAAGGATTTGAAAAATAATCAGTAGGAACGTTCTTTTGACCATACCCAATAATAGTAAAACTGAGTAATAATAATGTAAAAACTCGCATAGAAGGTAAATGTAAATATTTAGAGGTTAAAATTAAAGTGATGGTCGATGAAAAACTAAAAGTCTATAAATTAATTACTTGATTGATTAGATCTTTTAGCTTTAAAATTAGTTTAAAAACTATTGGTTTTTTTCAATTGGTATGTTAACTTTGTGTAACGAAGTATTGCGTAAAATTATAATGAGTAATTTGATTGAAATTGTTGATTCTCTTGAGAATAGGATTAGTAAACTGCTCCATAAATATGATTTGATGAAGCAGCAAAACGCCGATCTTAAGGAAAAAATAAAGAATTTAGAATCTAATTCTGAAATTCAAAACGATCAATTAAAGCAATGGGAAGAAAAATTCAGTGCACTCAAAAATGCAAACGCAATGCTCGGCAGTGACGAATATAAAAGGGAAACCAAGCTCAAAATAAATGCCTTAATAAGAGAGATAGATGTCTGTATAGCACAGCTATCCGAGTGATAAAAAAATATGGCAGACAAATTAAAAATCAAATTATCAGTTGCGGATAGAGTATATCCATTAACGATCAAGCCAGATCAAGAGGAAGGCTTGCGTAAGGCTGCTAAGAAGATTGAAGCCATGATTAAGCAATTTGAGCAAAGTTATGCTGTTAGAGATAAGCAAGATGTATTGGCAATGTGTGCTTTACAGTTTGCTGCACAAGTAGAACAAAAGGTTATAGATAAAGATAGTGATGAAATAAATGTAACAGGAAGGCTTAATGCCTTAAATGATTTGTTGCAAGATCATCTATCATAAACGTTCATTAAAATAAATAAGGTTACTGCCTGCACTAGTTGTTATTTTTTGATAAACTCAACAAGAATTATTTTAAAAAGGGTGAGTTTAAGTTGTAAAAGCAAGCCGTGCTGATTTTTTCAGTTTCACGGATCCTTGACCAGCTTGTTAGCCCTAAACCTGTTTTTACAGAGTTTATACAAAACCCAAACTAGTGCAGGCTTTTTTTATATATAAACACTAACTAGAATTATGGATAACATTATATTTTTGATTATTGCTGCGGTTGCAGGTTTAGTGATAGGTTTTATTATCGCTAAAGTATTGGAGCGCAACAAAGCCTCAGAAATTGTCAAAAACGCAAAAAAGACTTCTCAGAGTATTATAAGAGATGCTAAAAGCGAAGGAGAAACAATTAAGAAAGATAAAATTCTTCAGGCAAAGGAGAAGTTTATAGAGCTTAAATCGGAGCATGAAAAAGTAATTTTATCTCGAGATAAGAAGATGGCAGAAGCCGAAAAAAGAACACGAGATAAAGAATCACAGGTTTCTAATGAACTTTCCAAAGGCAAGAAGTTAAACGCAGAATTAGAGCAGAAGATTAAAGATTATAATCATAGGAATGACTATCTTGAGAAGAAGCAAGGCGAGTTAAAAAAACTTCATAAGAGTCAGGTACAGCAATTAGAAGTAATATCAGGGCTGTCTGCTGATGAAGCAAAAGATCAGCTTATAGAATCGTTAAAAGAACAAGCCAAAACAGATTCTATGGCGTTAATTCAAGATACAATAGAAGAGGCTAAGCTTACTGCTCAACAAGAAGCTAAGAAAGTTATTATTAATACGATCCAAAGAATCGGTACAGAAGAAGCTATTGAAAATTGTGTATCTGTATTTAATATTGAAAGTGATGATGTGAAAGGACGTATTATTGGACGTGAAGGTCGAAATATTAGAGCTATTGAGGCAGCTACAGGTGTAGAAATTATTGTAGACGATACACCTGAAGCGATTATTTTATCATGTTTTGATTCTGTGCGAAGAGAAGTTGCTAGACTTTCTTTACATAAATTAGTTACGGATGGTAGAATACATCCTGCTAGAATTGAAGAAATAGTAAAAAAGACAAGAAAGCAGATCGATGAGGAAATTATCGAAGTAGGTAAGAGAACCGTTATCGATCTTGGTATTCATGGATTGCATCCTGAGCTTATAAAAACTGTGGGGAGAATGAAATACCGCTCCTCGTATGGCCAGAATCTACTGCAACACTCTAGAGAAGTGGCTAAGCTTTGTGGTGTGATGGCTGCGGAGTTAGGGCTTAATCCTAAATTAGCAAAGCGAGCTGGTTTGTTACATGACATAGGTAAAGTGCCAGATACAGAAACGGAAGTACCTCATGCTATTTTAGGAATGCAATGGGCAGAGAAATATGGGGAAAAACCTGATGTATGCAATGCGATAGGTGCTCACCATGATGAAATCGAAATGACAGCATTAATATCACCTATTGTTCAGGTGTGTGATGCTATTAGTGGTGCTAGGCCAGGTGCACGTAGACAGGTGTTAGATTCCTATATCCAACGATTAAAAGATCTAGAAGACATCGCATTTGGATTTAGTGGAGTTAAGAAAGCTTATGCGATACAAGCTGGTCGAGAATTGCGTGTAATTGTTGAAAGCGAAAAAGTAAATGATGAAAGGGCTGCTAGTCTGTCATTTGAAATTTCTCAGAAAATACAAACGGATATGACCTATCCAGGACAAGTTAAAATTACAGTGATAAGAGAAACCAGGGCTGTAAATATAGCAAAGTAAAAAAGCACAAAATTTTTATAAAAAGGGCGTCATTTGATGCTCTTTTTTTGTTTTTCCTTTGGAGTTATTGTTTTATAAGGATGTTTTTTTATCAATTGATCTTTCCAAGTTAAAGCTGATTCCAAATCATCAAATCTCTTAAATTCTTTTTTAAAGAACTTCTTTTCGTATTTGGTTAGGGTTTTTTGAATTGGATCATTTGATACCACTGCAAACCCTAAAAGAGAAGGAATTTTTGCGGTTTTGATATATACAATTGGATCTACTGAATACGAATTGATTCTATTTGTTATATAGACAAAAGGGGTGTTTTTAAAATGCTTCTCAGCTATTCTTATTAGGATAGCGTTATTTTCGACCGAAACCACAATCCCTTCGTGCATTGTGGCTAATACATAATCATCATGTATTTCTAAGTCGCAAAAATCTAATTCGTAAGATCTAATCATGTGGGGAGTTTTCTCAATGTTGTATAAAATAAATGAATTATTTTATTAATTCATAAACTATTTAATATTTTGTTTTTCCATTTCAAAGCTTCTTTTAGGTTATTGAAGTATGCTATTTCTTTATTAAAAAATTTACTTTCCAGTTCTGTTAGTTTTTTTTGTCTATGGTTTTTTGACACGATTGCAATACCTTTTAAGGTGTCAATTTTTGTAGTTTCATGATAGACAGTAGGGTCTACTGCATAATTGTTTATCCTGTTAGAAATGTAAATAAATGGTTTGTTGTTAAAATATTTTATAACAAATTCTAATAGTAGATTGTTGTGTTCAGGCATGACCAAAAAGCCTTCTGAAATTGTGTTTTTAAGATAATCTTGGTGTATTTCTACTTTAGCGAAACCTAAATCATAGTATTTTGTCATATTTCATTTCAAAACTATTATTTAAGTATGGTTAATTTAGTATAATTTACAACAAAACTATTACTTATGAAAATTTGAAATTTTCTTTGTTTTGAGATTTAGGGGAATTTTCAAACTAATGAATTGGAGTAATCTTGTAGTAATTCATCCTTCCATATTAAAGCTGATTCCATATCATCAAACCTTTTTAATTCTTTACTAAAAAAAGCTTGCTCAAGTTTGATTTGTTTTTCTTGTAAAGGATCTTTAGATACCACAGCAAATCCCAATAAGTTGCAGATCTTTGTAGTTTCTAAATATATGGTAGGATCTACAGCATAAGAATTAATACGATGAGTAATATATAAAAATGGTTTGTTTTTGAAATGCTTTTCTACCATTTCTAGTAAAACATTGTTGTGTTTTGGGGTTATGGTTATTCCTTCATTTATAATAGATTTGATATAATCATCATAAATTTCGATAAGCCCAAAATTTAGTTGATAAGTGGCAATCATTAGGGGTATTTTAGGTGGAGCAAATATATAGTTTAGGATTTAAAAACTATAGTTTTTTAAATAAAATTTTGGGATTTTTCCCTTATTTGTATTCTTTGTTTATGAGTCACTTTTACGGTAGTTTCAAATGCCTTAATCTTGTCTTTTAAGAAGTTCCTCTTTCCAGATTAATGCAGATTCCATATCATGAAAGTGTTTAAGTTCTTTATTAAAGAATGTTTTTTCTATTTGCGTTTGATTTATTTGAAGAGGGCTATCGGAGACTACAGCAAGGCCAACTAATGTTTTAATTTTTGCTGTTTCAAAATATACGGTCGGATTGATAGCGTAGGAGTGTATTCTATGAGAAATATATACAAAAGGTTTGTTTTTGAAATGATTTTCGACCATTTCTAAAAGTGTATTATTGTCTTCAGGGGATACTGTGATTCCTTCGTTGATGACTACTCTCATGTAGTTATCATATATCTCTGCCAGACCAAAATCTGTTTTATAAAAGGTAATCATTAGTTTTTGTTTGTTTCAAGTAAAGATATGTTTTTAAAGTATGAAAAAGTAAGTTTTTTCCGTAATTCGAAGAGTATTCTTAAATTTTAAGAAGTGTTTAGGTTGCTAGAAATGCTAGCCTGAAGTGAATTGTAAGTTTTGGCGATGATCAACCAAGAAAAAAGACCTCTTGATTAAAAGAGGTCTTTTTATTAGTATAATTTATACTATTTTAATTCTTTCCTTTTTATAGATCGAAATGGTTTTAAGATTCGGTAGATTCTTCGGTTTTATCGATTCTTATGGTTAATTCATTAGAATCATCGTCCAAATCCATAAAGATACTATCTCCTTCCTGTAGTTGTGCATTGATAATTTCTTCAGCCAATGCATCTTCAATGTATTTTTGGATAGCTCTTTTTAATGGTCTCGCACCATATTGCTTATCAAAACCTTTTTCGGTGATATAATCCTTAGCTTTTTCGCTTAGAGATAAATCATATCCTAATCCTTTAATTCTTCCATATAGTTTCTGTAATTCTATATCGATGATTTTATGGATATCTTCTCTTTCAAGAGCATTGAATACGATTACATCGTCAACTCTATTTAAGAATTCTGGTGCAAAAGCTTTTTTCAAAGCATTTTCAATAACTCCTTTAGCATAACTATCAGATTGCGTTTTCTTAGCTGTAGTTCCAAAACCAACACCTTGTCCAAAATCTTTAAGTTTACGAGCTCCGATATTTGAGGTCATGATAATGATCGCATTTCTAAAATCAATTTTGCGTCCAAGACTATCAGTTAAATATCCATCATCAAGAACTTGCAACATCATATTGAAAACATCAGGATGAGCTTTCTCGATTTCATCAAGTAATACAACTGCATAAGGTTTTCTTCTCACTTTTTCTGTAAGTTGTCCACCTTCTTCGTATCCTACATATCCTGGAGGAGCACCAATAAGCCTGGAAACGGCGAATTTCTCCATGTATTCACTCATGTCTATTCTGATTAGTGTGTCTTCACTATCAAAAAGCTCTTTGGCTAATACTTTTGCTAATTGTGTTTTTCCTACTCCTGTTTGGCCTAAGAAAATAAATGAACCTATTGGTTTGTTAGGGTCTTTTAAGCCAGCACGATTACGCTGGATAGCTTTTACAACTTTAGAAACTGCTTCGTCTTGACCAATTACTTTACCTTTTATTAGATTTGGTAATTCAGCAAGTTTGTTGCTTTCGGTTTGCGCTATTCTATTTACAGGAATTCCGGTCATCATAGAAACTACATCTGCTACATTTTCTTCATCTACAGTTTCTTTATGAAGTTTGGAGTCTTTTTCCCATTGCTCCTGCGCTTGTGCTAATTCTTTTTCGAGATTTTTTTCATCATCCCTTAGCTTAGCAGCTTCTTCATATTTTTGTTTTTTGACAACGCTATTCTTAAGCTCTCTAACCTCTTCCAGCTTTTTTTCTAGATCTAATATCTTTTTAGGAACATCGATATTAGTAATATGAACTCGAGAACCAGCCTCATCTAAAGCATCAATTGCTTTGTCTGGTAGGAAGCGATCAGTCATATATCTATTCGTAAGTTTTACACAAGCTTCAATAGCACTGTCCGTATAACTTACATTATGATGCTCTTCATATTTTTCCTTAATGTTATTAAGTATTTCTATGGTTTCCTCGATGTTAGTAGGTTCAACTATAACTTTTTGGAAACGTCTTTCTAAGGCACCATCTTTTTCGATGTATTGTCTATATTCATCTAAGGTTGTTGCACCGATACATTGTATTTCTCCTCTAGCTAGAGCAGGTTTGAACATATTGGACGCGTCAAGGCTTCCAGTAGCGCCTCCTGCACCAACGATCGTATGAATTTCATCTATGAAAAGAATAATATCATCATTCTTCTCTAATTCATTCATAACAGCTTTCATACGTTCTTCAAACTGTCCTCTATACTTGGTACCAGCTACTAAACTGGCTAAATCTAGAGTAACAACACGCTTATCGAAAAGGATTCGAGAAACTTTTCTCTTAACTATTCGTAGCGCCAGTCCCTCAGCTATAGCTGATTTTCCAACACCAGGTTCTCCAATAAGAAGAGGGTTGTTTTTCTTTCTTCTACTGAGTATTTGAGAAACTCTTTCAATTTCCTTCGTTCTACCAACAACAGGATCTAATTTTCCTTCTTCTGCCATAGCAGTAAGGTCTCTTCCAAAATTATCTAATACAGGTGTCTTAGATTTTTTATTGGTTTTAGCACCACCAGTTGGTGAATTAAAAGGATTTTCTTTTGAAGCATCTCCCGCCATATCATCATCATCAGAAAATGATTCAGCTTTTGGACCTTCTGTGTATTCGTCTTCGTTAGCAATCATAAATTTAAATTGATCTTTAACATTATCATAATCTACTTTAAGTTTGTTAAGTAACTTAGTAGTAGGGTCGTTTTCGTTTCTTAATATACATAATAACAAGTGAGCGGTATTAATCGACGAGCTTTGGAATAACTTTGCTTCCAAAAAAGTTGTTTTTAAAGCTCTTTCAGCTTGTCTTGTTAGATGTAAGTTCTTTTTTTCGTTAGTAGCAATTGCTACATTGGGGTTTGCGGGGCTTAGAATTTCAACTTTTCTTCTCAAATTCGTTAAATCTATATCTAACGCATCAAGTATACTAATTGCTTTTCCACTTCCATCTCGCAACAGTCCTAACATAAGATGTTCCGTACCAATAAAGTCGTGCCCTAATCTTAAGGCTTCTTCTTTACTGTAAGCGATAACATCTTTAACTCTTGGTGAAAAATTATCATCCATATAATTAGCTTCTTTCTTTTTCTCTGTGTTCTTTATTACTAAATATAGTAATTTTTAAAATTACTTTGTCAAAAACTATTCCTTTTAACCATACTTTACAAATAAGCTGACATAATATCCAACTTGTGTCATACTTTTTTCAAAAAAAGATATTTAAATATGTCAAGTTTTAGAAAATGACAAAAAAACTTTTTTGTTTTCCGAGTAAATAGACGAAAAAAGGATTAATAATCAAAATGTATATATATTGACTTATTAACCATTTGGGTTGTTTAAGTTGTTAATAAATTACGTATATTACAAAGACTATATGCTGTTAAAACCGTCTTAATTTACTTAAATTAGCGCGTTTAATAAAATCAATTTTAGAATAAAATAATTTTTATGGCAGAAGGAGAAAAGCTAATACCTATCAACATAGAAGATGAGATGAAGTCTGCTTACATTGATTATTCAATGTCTGTGATCGTATCACGAGCACTTCCGGATGTTAGAGATGGACTCAAGCCTGTACACAGGAGAGTTCTCTACGGTATGTATGAGTTAGGTGTAAGAGCAAATAGTGCTCATAAAAAGTCAGCCAGAATAGTAGGGGAAGTACTAGGTAAATATCACCCACACGGTGATACTTCGGTATATGACACAATGGTTCGTATGGCTCAGGAATGGAGTTTACGATACATGTTAGTAGATGGTCAAGGTAACTTTGGATCCGTCGATGGAGATAGCCCAGCAGCAATGCGATATACAGAGGCTAGGATGCGAAAGATTTCTGAAGATATGCTTGCAGATATCGAAAAGGAAACAGTAGATCATACGTTCAACTTCGATGATACTTTGCAAGAACCAACTGTATTACCAAGTAGAGTTCCTGGATTATTAATTAACGGGGCTTCGGGTATTGCAGTAGGTATGGCAACTAATATGCCTCCTCATAACCTAAGCGAGGTTGTAGACGGAACAATCGCTTATATCGATAATAACGATATTGAGATTGATGAACTCATACAACATATAAAAGCACCAGATTTTCCTACCGGTGGAATTATATATGGTTATGATGGAGTAAGAGAGGCTTTTAAAACTGGTAGAGGTAGAATCGTAATGCGAGCCAAAGCAAGTTTTGAAGAGGTAAATGGAAGAGAATGTATTATCGTGTCTGAAATACCTTATCAGGTAAATAAAGCAGACATGATTAAGAAAACGGCAGACCTTATCAACGATAAAAAAATTGATGGAATTTCCTCTATTAGAGATGAATCTGATAGAAAAGGTATGCGAATTGTATACATCCTTAAAAGAGATGCGATTCCTAATATTGTATTGAATCTTCTATATAAATATACTGCCTTACAATCTTCATTTAGTGTAAATAATATTGCACTAGTTCAAGGAAGACCTCAGTTATTGAATGTAAAAGATATGATTCATTATTTCGTAGAACACAGACACGATGTGGTTGTGCGAAGAACAAAATATGAATTAAGAAAGGCAGAAGAGAGAGCTCATATACTGGAAGGATTAATAATTGCTTCAGATAATATCGATGAGGTAATTAAATTAATTAGGGCATCTTCAAATGCAGACGAAGCGAGAGAGAAGTTGATTAAACGATTCAAGCTTACTGAAATTCAGGCTAAAGCGATTGTTGAAATGCGTTTACGTCAACTGACAGGATTAGAGCAAGACAAGCTGCGCGCAGAGTATGAAGAATTAATGAAGACTATCGAAGATCTTAAAGATATTCTTGATAAGAAAGAACGTCGAATGGATATCATCAAAGAAGAGCTTCTCGAAGTGAAAGAAAAGTATGGTGATGATCGTCGTTCTCAAATAGAATACGCTGGAGGAGATCTTAGTATTGAAGATATGATTCCTAATGAGAAAGTGGTAATTACGATTTCTCATGCAGGATATATAAAAAGAACGTCTCTTACTGAATATAAGAAACAAAATAGAGGAGGAGTAGGTCAAAAAGGTAGTACTACGCGTAATGAAGATTTCTTAGAGCATCTTTTTGTTGGTACGAATCACCAGTATATGTTATTCTTTACTCAAAAAGGAAAATGTTTCTGGATGCGTGTTTACGAAATACCAGAAGGAAGTAAAACTTCTAAAGGTAGAGCTATCCAAAATCTTATCAATATTGAAAATGATGATAAGGTTAAAGCCTTTATTTGTACTCAGGATCTTAAAGATGAGGAGTATATTAATTCCCATTATGTCATCATGGCTACTAAAAAAGGTCAAGTTAAAAAGACCTTGTTAGAGCAATATTCTAGGCCAAGAACTAATGGTATTAATGCAATTACCATTAAGGACGATGACGAATTACTTGAAGCGAAATTAACAAATGGTAAAAGCCAGGTAATGCTTGCTGTAAAATCTGGTAAAGCTATACGTTTCGAAGAAGAGAAAACTAGACCTATGGGTAGAGGTGCTTCTGGAGTTAGAGGAATTCGCTTGGCGGATGATAATGACGAAGTAATTGGTATGGTAGCTGTAAATGATATGGAAAGTAATATTCTTGTTGTTTCTGAAAACGGTTACGGAAAGCGTTCTAGTTTAGAAGATTATAGAATTACGAATAGAGGAGGAAAAGGGGTTAAAACAATATCCGTTACTGATAAAACTGGAAAACTAGTTGCTATTAAAAATGTAACAGACGCTGACGACCTTATGATTATCAATAAATCAGGAATTGCTATAAGACTTTCTGTAGAAGATCTGAGAGTTATGGGAAGAGCTACTCAAGGGGTTCGATTAATAAATCTGAAGGGGAAAGATTCTATTGCTGCAGTAGCAAAAGTTATGCAAGAAGAAGAGGATGTTGATAATATAGATGAGAATATTGAAGAAATTGATATATCTTTGCAAAATGGAAATGATGCCAATGATGGCACAGCAATTGATGAAACAAAAGAAGAATAACAAAGAATCCCATAAAAAAACGAGTAATGAGAACTAAATTTATCTTGGCACTTTTTTTAACAGTTAGTGCACTAGGATTTTCACAAAAGAAAGCTTTAAATGCTGCAAAGAAGGCACTAAAGTCTGGTAACTTAGAAGTTGCCAATGAGGCACTTAAAGCAGCAGAAGGGCAAATAGAAACTGCAGAAGATAAGCTTAAAGCGCAATATTATTTATTAAAAGGACAAGCTACTGCAGCTTCTCCAGATAAGTCTCTAACTAAATTTGAAGAAGCAGCTAATGCTTACGCTAAAGTGGTAGAGATTGAAGAAGCTTCAGGAGGAAAGAAATTTTCAGCTCAAGCGAATACTGCATTGCAAACCTTACGCCAATCTCTAGTAGAGCAGGCAGTAGCAGACCAGAATGCAGGAGATAATTTAGCCGCTGCAGAAAAGCTATACTTAGGGTATAAGACTCAGAAAAAAGATACAGCATATCTTTACTTTGCGGCTTCTAATGCTGTAAATGGAAAGGATTATGACAATGCTTTAAAATACTATAACGAGTTAATTGAGGTTGGTTATAAAGGTATTGAGAACAAATACACAGCAGTGAATAAAGAAACTGGTGAGGTAGATCCTTTTGAATCTAAAGAGTTAAGAGATTTTTCTGTAAAAGCTGGTACACATATTAAGCCAGAAGTAACAAAGACGAAGTCGAGACAAGCAGAGATTACTAAAAACATTGCACTTATCTACATTACACAAGGTAAAGATGAGGAAGCAATAAAAGCTATGGAAGCTGCAAAGGCTCAGAATCCTAACGATCCTGCTTTAATGCAAGAAGAAGCGAACATGTTCTATAAGTTAGGTAATTTAGAAAAGTATCAGGAGTTAATGCAAGCAATTGTTGCTAATGATCCTGAAAATCCAAACCTTTTATATAACTTAGGAGTTAGTGCTTCTCGTTTAGGAGATAATGAGCAAGCAATTAAGTACTATGAAAAGGCATTGGAGATTAAGCCTGATTATAGTTCTGCGCAAATTAATATTGCTGCGATTATTTTAAGCGGAGAAACTGCATTAAATGAAGAAATGAATAGTCTTGGTGGTTCTGCAGCAGATTATAAAAGATTTGATGTTCTTAAGAAACAAAAACAAGATTTATATAGAAAAGCTGTTCCTTATTTAGAAGGAGCTCTACAATCTAAGCCTGATAATGTAGAAGCGGTTAGAACGCTAATGCAAATCTTCTACCAATTAGATGATCCTAAGGCAGAGGATATGAAAAATAAGTTAAAAGCTTTAGAGGGAGGCAACTAAATCCCTCTAGTTATTATAGATAAAAAAAGAGCGAATCAATTAGATTCGCTCTTTTTTTTTATTAATGTACCGCTAGAGGTTTTTCTAGTAACTGAAGATTACTTTGCAATCTTTCTCTAACAATATTCATCATTCTTTTATTCAATGCGGATGAATTTTTAATGTAAATCAAATATTCATCGACAGTAAATTGACCAATGATCATTCCTTTAAGGCTATTTCTGAATTTCATATCTTTTTGAACTGCATTTTCAATGTAAAGCAGTCTTTTTTCAACAGATAATTCATAAAAAGTGTTTTTTCTTTTTTTGATGTAATTTCTAAACACTTCAATTAATAATTCATTTTGTAATTTAATAATGGGCCGAATAGTCTTGTTCTGAAATTGTTCGTCTTCTGACATATTTTCAGTCACTCTGGCATTTAAAATTTGAGGCCTAATCGCCAGTAAATTTGATTCCCTGTTTTCCATAATAAAGAGCGTTTACTAAAAATACTGAATAGTTTTATCCAAAATTAAGAAGTATATGTAGAGTTTTAAACCATTTATGAACATTTATAAATAAGAAAGAGCTCCATAATGGAGCTCTCTTATAATTCGATAGACAAATGATGTTATTTGCTAATGAATTCTTTTTTAGTTTTCATTTCAACTGGCTTAATACTATTTTTTTCTAAATACTTATTGAATTTAGCCAATTGTTTGCTTTCTATTTTTTGATAGGTTGCTTTAGCATCATTTAATTTTTTTTCTAATACACCTTTATTCTCAATTTGAGATGAAGAAGGCTTTTCATACAAATTTGCAACTTCACTATATAATAGTGCGAGCTTTTCTCTTAATTGAGGTTCAGCTTCAGCAACGTAATTATCACCAGTTGTTACTACCAGAGATTCTTTAAGAGTAGTTAACTCTTTGATTAAAGCATCGGAAACTTTAGTTGATTTAGGATCATCTTTTTTAACCTTTTCAGCTTTGTTGATTGTCTGATTAATCTGATATACTATGTATGCAAGTTCTTCCATATCATTGTAAAGTTCTTTTGTAGTTTTAGCTTGAGCAGCACGATCGGTATCACTTACTTCAGAATTTGGATCATTTTTAACCGTTATAGAACTTTCATAGGAGTTTTTACCTTTTTTAAGAACTATCTTGTAAGTTCCTGCAGAAGCTCTTGGGGCAGTAAACCCCCCAGCAGTATAGGATTTACCCGCTGCTACCTTCGGAGCTTTAGTTCTGTAGTTCCAATTTACAATGTTAATTCCTTTTGATTTACCAGGTACAAGAGAAACGATTTCATTTCCTTGATTATCTTGGATAGACAAGGTCATTTTACCAAACGTGTGTCTTTTCTTTAAATAATATATAATCTGTCCAGCTGAAGATGGATTGCTTCCCACAAATTGTAGTTCTGTACTTCCACCACCAAAACCACCTTCTTCTTTTATAATACCTGGTTTTGTAGTAAAGAAATGCACATCTTTTTTAAGAACCTCCTGATTAATCTGCCTTAATGGTGAGATGTCATCAATAATAATAACACCTCTTCCATGAGTCCCTAATACTAGATCATTTGTTTTTTTCTGTAAATCTATAAAATGAACTGCAGTTGCAGGCATATTATTAGTAAATCGAGACCAATTCTTTCCCCCATCTATTGTTATAAATAATCCAAATTCGGTACCTAAATAAAGAAGATCTTCATTTTCATAGTCTTCTTGTATATTTCTTGCAAAGCCTATAATGTCATCAGTAACTAATGATTTCCAAGTCTTGCCAAAATCTGATGTTTTGTAAACATAAGGTTTCATATCGTTTTGAGCGTGACCATCAAAAACAGCATAAGCAGTTCCTTTAGCATGACTACTAGCTTCTATATGGTATACCCAGGTATTCTTTGGCACTCCTTGCAGGTTAGGAGTTGTATTGGTCCAAGTCTTTCCGCCATCTTGTGTAACTTGCACATTACCATCATCGGTTCCTACCCAGATAATTTTTTCATCCAACGGAGATTCTGCGATGGTAAATATTGTCGTATGAGTTTCTGCACCAGATTTATCGGTAGAAATACCACCTGATTCTTTATCTTGTTTAGTCGGGTCGTTAGTAGTAAGATCAGGAGAAATGATTTTCCAATTATCTCCCATATCCTCACTTATATGTAAAAATTGACTACCTATGTATAATCTATCCGGTTGGTGATCACTAATCGCGATAGGAGCATTCCAATTAAATCGCAAGTCAGCTTTTCCTTTCACTTCTAGTGGTTTTACATTTTTAGTGCTGTTTTTATCGATATCATATCTCCAAACGTTCTGAGCGCCTTGCATTTCTGAATAGATGATTTTTTTAGTTGGATGTCTTAAAACTCTAAAACCGTCTCCAACTCCAACACGTTTCCAATCACGAGCTTCTATACCACCAGGAGAAGATGAAGGCCCATACCAGGAACCATTATCTTGTAATCCTCCATAAATATTATAGGGTTCTTCATTATCAACACTGATTTGATAAAATTGTGATAGCGGTAAGTTGTCTACTATATCTAAAGTAGCACCACCATCCCAACTTCTATAAACACCCCCATCAGTTCCTACATACATTCGATCTGAATTGTTGATATCAAAAGTAATATCATGAATATCGGAATGCATATTACCAAGATTTTTAAAGGTTTTTCCTCCATCTCTGGATATAGAACCTGATAATCCACCTTTAACTACAATATCCGGATTCTTCGGGTCAACCACAATTCTAGCGAAGTAAAAAGGTCTTACTACTAGTCCAAAATCTCCATTAAGCAGCTTCCAACTAGCTCCAGCATCATCAGAACGATATAAACCCTTATCTTCTTTACTTTCTACTACAGCGTATACAATTTTTGGATTAGATGGAGCTACTGCAATAGCAAATCTTCCTAAATCTCCTTTAGGGAAACCATTATGGATTTTATTCCAAGTTTTCCCTGCGTCAGTAGATTTATAAAGAGCACTATTAGGCCCACCAGAATTAAAATTCCAGGCAGTTCTTCTAAATTCCCACATAGATGCATATAATGTATTTGGATCTTTTGGATCCATAATTACTTCATTGGCGCCAGTTCTTTCATTAACATAAAGGATTTTATTCCATGTTTTTCCTCCATCGGTTGTTTTATAAACACCTCGGTCTTCACTATCTCCCCATAACGCACCAATAACACCCACATATATTTCATTAGAGTTTTTTGGATTGATTTGAATACTACTAATTCTTTCAGAATTTTCAAGTCCCATTTTTTTCCAATTGGCACCTCCATCAGTTGTTTTGTAGATACCGTCTCCAATTGAAACACTGTTTCTCGTCCATATTTCTCCTGTTCCTACCCAAACGGTATTATCAGGATCATTGGGATCTATCGATACAACACCTATAGATTGTGCATAATCATCGAACATAGGTGCAAAACTGGCACCTCCATTAGATGATTTCCAAACTCCACCACCAGCAGTACCCGCATAGATGATTCTATCATTGGTAGGGTGGTTTTCTAAATCAATGATTCTACCACTCATAAGCGCAGGACCAATATGGCGCGCTTCTAACTTACCAAAAAGTTCTTTGCCTTTTAGAACTATATCTTGAGCTTGAATTCCAAAAGAAAATAGAATACTAAGCCCAGTAATTATAAATTTTTTATTCATAATTTTCTTGATTGATTTGTGTTTAAATGAAAAAAATCCCCAAACAAATGGGGATTGTATTCTTTTTGTATGAATTACTTTTTCTCAGGAAAAGCAAATTTAGCAGTATCAATTTCAGGATTTAACTTGATCTCCTTGAAACTCATTGTAGTAAAGTCACTTCCAACAGTGAACGGAAAGTACATTCCGTTTACTTCCTGGTAGTCACTAATAGATGTTTTAACTGTTTGACCTTTCATAGGACCCGCATTAACCTGTGTTTCCATGATAATAGGAACAAAATTTTCGGTATCAAAATAATAGTGAACAATATTTGGAGTAGATTGTCCATCTACAACGATTGGATCTTTAGTCATCTTGATTTTAAAAGTTTCTGTACCATCAATAGTCTCTTTTCCAACTAATTCTACGGTATATCCTTTTTCTTTATAGTTTACAAATGGATCGGGAAAATCTTTTGTTTGTTTTTTCATATTCTCCGTTGCTTCGTTATCACTTTTTTCAGCTTCCATCGTCATTTGATTTCTTTGCCACGAAGTAGTTCCGTCAAAAGCAGACCATATCATACGATTACCTTGTAATTCAATGGTTACCAATTGTTTTCCATCTTTTGTAGAAACTTGCTCAAATGGGATTTCCATACCTTGCATTTTCATAACGCCAACCATTTCCACTCCTTCTAATTTTTCCCAATTTTCTTTTCCACCCGTATTTTCAAGATAATTTGAAACAATTTCCTCAGCAGTTTGCGCATTTGCTGGAGCAATAATTGCAATAATTAAAGCTACGATTAGTGATTTTAAAGTATTCATTGTTAAATTTTTATTATTGTTACTGTAAAGTTAGACATTCGAAACCTATTTTTGTTACACTTATTTACAAGATATTTTAAAAAAATAATTATGAAGTTTGGTAAAGTAGAGCATCCTGAGCAAATCAATTTTATGTTACCCAAAGATCACAAGGATACCAAAACAGTTTTGGAAAAAGGAATATCCAAAGAAATTTCTATTTATGTGGGATGTGCCAAATGGAATAAACAAGATTTAAAAGGCTTCTACCCGAGAGGAACCAAAGATGAATTACAGTATTATTCAAGACAATTTAATTCCATTGAGTTGAATGCTACTTTCTATAGAATTTTTCCTGAAGATCAGTTTAAAAAATGGTATGATAAAACACCAGAGAATTTTAAATTCTTCCCTAAATTAGTTCAAAATATATCTCATCTTAAAAGGCTAAACGATGATGTACAACCTTATGTAGATCAATATTTGGCGAGTGCAATTCATTTAAAAGAAAAGTTAGGAACTATTTTTCTACAAATGCATAGTAATTTTGCACCTAAATATTTCGATAGAGTAGTGAGTTTTGTAGAGCGATGGCCGAAAGAATTACGTTTGGCTATCGAATTTAGACATACCGATTGGTTTAATGATGATTTGGTAGCAAATGAATTATATCAACTTTTAGAAGATAATAACATTGCAAACATCATTACCGATTCTGCAGGTAGAAGAGATTTACTACATATGAGACTTACAAATAAAGAGGCTTTCATTCGCTATGTAGGAGCTAATCATGAGACAGACTACGGAAGATTAGATGTTTGGGTAGAAAGACTAAAATCCTGGAAGGAACAAGGTATAGAGGATATTCATTTTTTTGTGCATCAAAATGTGGAAAAAGAATCTCCATTACTCTCTAAGTACTTTATTGAACTTTTAAATAAAGAATTGGGAAGCCAACTGACCTTACCGAATCACTCCTCTGAGGGAGCTACTTTATTCTAGTTCTTATTAAAATTACGGTTTTCACTTTCTTGTGTTGATAAAAAGTTGTAGAAAATAGTGTTAAAGTTTTAAGATTTTTTGCACTTAATCTTGTTTTTGTGTATTTTGCCGATGTTTTTAAGGATTGTTGTTAAGATTTTCCGACAAAATACTAAGGTAATGCTTTAATTTGAACTTGTATTAACGAACCAAAATCTCCCCCTATGACTAAACTATTACGCTTCACTTTATTATTTGTTTTTGTATTTACAACTAATCATATCTTTTCTCAAGAAGATCTTTTAAAAGAAAGAAATAGTACTTTTACAACTAATTCAACTGATTTAAATGAATTCGTTTTAGTGCCATTTACTAATTTTTCACAGAAAGAAGTTTTTTCCTACAAAGAGTGTAGTGGAGTACACAGTCATGGACACCATGAACATCATGAAGGTGATTTACATTCAAATAGTTTCACATTAATAGATATTATTTCTTCAGATGAAGGAGCAGACTTTAACTGTTCTGGTGGTTTCTGTATGGACGAGTCACATTTCCATAAAAGAGGACTTACGCTTAAGAAACAATTATTCGATTACTTTATGAGTATTTCTTGTTAGTATACTTTTCTTACTAAAAGGTATTTTCTCAATTTTATTGGGCAATGAATATATTCATCTATTTTTGTAGTCAAAAAATAGCATGAAGTTTTCCGAGTTAGGTGTTCCTAAAAATTTAAATAAAGGTCTAAAAGAGATGGGAATTATTATTCCCACTAAAATTCAGGAACAAGCGATACCTGTATTGATTAACGAAGATGTTGATTTTATCGGTAAGGCTCAAACAGGAACAGGGAAAACAGCAGCTTTTGGTATTCCATTATTGGCAGCAATTAATCCTAACAAAAAAGAAGTTCAAGCTCTTATTCTAGCTCCTACCAGAGAATTAGGCCAGCAAATAGCTAAGCAGTTATTTAAATTCACTAAGTATACAGAAAAAATCTATACCGAATCTGTGTATGGGGGAGAACGTATAGAAATACAGATATCTAGATTAAAAAGACCCACTCATATCATTGTAGCTACTCCTGGTAGATTAATAGATCTTATGGAGCGTAAAGCGGTTGATATTTCTAAAATTAAGACAGTCGTTTTAGACGAGGCAGACGAAATGCTTAGTATGGGCTTTAAAAAAGATCTTACAACAATTCTAAGTAAAACCAAAGGACGAAGAAATGTTTGGCTTTTTTCTGCAACTATGCCCGCCGCACTTAACGAAATTATCAATTCGTATGTAAGCAGAGATGCGATTAGAGTTTCGGTGGATAAACAAGATGCAGTAAATAAAGGTATCGATCATCACTTTGTAGTAGGAGAAGAAATAAATAAACTGGACACTTTAACGTATTTTTTGAAATCTCATAAAAAACAACGTGGTATTATTTTTACCAAAACAAAAGCCGCAGCACGAAAGCTATCAAAACAATTAATTGCAAAGAACTATGAAGTTGGTTTGTTAGAAGGTGACATGACACAAAAAGACCGAGATAAGGTAATGAGAGCTTTTAAAAAAGGTACTATGGAATTATTGGTGTCTACTGATGTGGCTGCAAGAGGAATAGATGTGGCAAATCTAGCTTTTGTAGTGCATTATCAATTGCCAGATCAAATAGAGTATTATACACACCGAAGTGGAAGAACTGCCAGAGCTGGTAAAACTGGTTTATCATTAGCATTAATAGTAAGTCAAGAAATCAAAGCTATAAGGGAACTTGAGAAAAAACTAGGGATTAGATTCACCCAAATTCGTTAAATCATCTACAAAATACCTGAAAACAGGGGGCAATACTTACCAAAAACGAGGTAAATATTTCTTATTCTATGTATTACTTTTGATTCGTATTGTAAATAATCGGTTAATTTTGAACAAAATATTAACTGGTATTACGTAAATACGGTAATTTAGAGCCAGCAATAAGATAATTTTTTGCTAATTATTAGGTTATTTATTTACTTTACGAAAAACCAACTTCATGCAAATATTAGACTACAAATTGTCATCAAAAGTTGATAACGCAATTCACATAGCGCAATCGATCGCTAAAGAATATCATAATGATGAATATAATGCTGCTCATTTATTAAAAGCACTTTTACATAAAGATGTAGGTTTAAAAGATTTTTTTAATCAAATCGATGGTGATATTTATTATTATGAAGAATGGTCAGAGGTTAGGATAGAAGCACTTCCAAGAGTAGTAAATGTGCCCGATACAATACAGGGCGATAAATCGATAGAAGCTGTTTTTAATGAAGCGGATACATTAAAGCTTAAGTTAGGAACTGATGAGATAACTCCACATGCAGTTTTGATCGCTTTATGTACTCCAGGAGTAGGGTTCTCATATGAGCAATTAAAAACTTTACCATTGAAAGCAGATGAAGTATTGATCGCTGCAAGTCAAGGTAAATCTACTTCAGGAAATAAGGTTGTTAAAAATGGATTAGAAAGTTCTGGTGGGAAAAAAGTTGACGCTGGAATATTAGATGAATATTGTATTGATAAAACTTTTGCTGCTAAAAATAAACAATTAGACGATGTATTTGGGAGAGATGCAGAAGTGAAAATGATTACTGAAATCCTTGGAAGACATTCAAAACCGAATGTATTAATTACGGGAGAACCAGGAGTTGGTAAGACCGTTCTTTTAGATGGTTTTTCGGAAGCTGTTATTAATGGTAATGTTCCAGAAGGATTAAAAGAGGCTCAGATATACGAATTGGATTTTATAAATCTAGTTTCTGGTGCTAGTTATAAAAGTGAAGTAGAAGATCGATTTAAAAAGATTTTAGCAGCACTGAAGGAGTTTGATAAGCCAGTTTTATTAATTGATGAACTCAATAATTTAACAGATAAAAATAGCGGTAATCAAGGTTTAGTAAATATATTGAAATCTGAATTGGCTAAAGGAGAAGTTACCTTTATTGCCACAGCAACAAATGATGCTTTTAGAAAGCATATAGAAACGGATGAAGGACTCGCCAGAAGATTTGAAATTGTAGCGTTAGATGAACCTTCAGAGCAGGATGCATTAACTATGATTTCTAATACAATTGACAAATATAAAAAGCATCATGGGTTAGATATTATTGACGAGACGATTGCGGAAGCTATTAGACTTTCTAAAAGATTTAATAAAGATAGAAGTTTACCTGATGCTGCAATAGATCTTATTGATAGGACTATGTCTGCCTCAAGATATATGATAGAGACTACAGCAAATAATGTAGAATCTTTATTAAAGGAAGTTAAGGAGATAGGAGAGAACAAGACAGAAGAATCCGACAAGGTGAATTCTATAAGTTGGATGTATAATAATCTCAAAAGTAAGTTCAGTTATCTTTTGTTTACCGAATTAGGAGAGGAAGAGATGATACTAGGCGAAGAAACTTTTGAGAATTACAAAACTAAAGTAGTTTCTATTTTGGATCGCTTTTTTAAGAAAGCTTCCGAAGAAAAAACCTTTATAGATAAGAATGATGTTTCTGCTACTATTGCTAATAAAACAGGTATTCCAGTAGGGAAACTTCAGGCAGATGAAAAGGAACGTTTATTGAATATGGAAGATCACCTGAAAAAAAGGGTGATTGGACAAGATCATGCTATTAAAACAATTTCTGAAGCTGTACTGGAATCAAGATCAGGTTTAAGCAAACCAGGACTTCCTATAGGCTCTTTCTTTTTTACAGGACCAACAGGTACTGGTAAGACGGAATTAGCCAAATCCCTAGCGGAGTTCTTATTTCAGACAGAGGATGCTATTATTAGATTCGATATGTCAGAATTTAAAGAAGAACATTCTGCAGCACTGTTATATGGAGCACCTCCAGGATATGTTGGATACGAAGAAGGAGGTTTATTAGTAAATAAGATCAGACAAAAACCATATTCGATAGTATTGTTTGATGAGATAGAAAAAGCACATCCTTCTGTATTTGATATTTTTCTTCAGATTTTGGATGAAGGTAAGTTAAATGACAGGCTAGGTAAAACTGGAGATTTTTCTAATGCTGTGATCCTTTTTACTTCTAATATAGGAAGTGAACATGTGGTGAAATCTTTCACGGATGGAGAAATTCCTGCATCTTCTGATTTATTAGAAATCATGTCGAGACATTTTAGACCTGAATTTTTGGGAAGGTTGACTGAAATAGTGCCTTTTGCTCCTATTACTAAGGAGAATGTCGTGAAGATCTTCAATATTCAATTAAAGGATCTGCACAAAGCATTGAATAAGCAAGAAGTTACTTTGGAGCTTACAGAAGCAGCTCAGGAATTTTTAGCATATAAGGGATTTACCCCCAAATATGGAGCAAGACCATTGCGTGGGGTGATTAGAAATGACTTAAGAGGTCCTTTATCTAAAATGTTGATTACAGGAAAGATAGGTAAAGGAAGTAACGTTAAGTTAGATATAAAAGATGAAAAAATGCAGTGGACATACGAATAAAAATCGTATCCTGCGATAAAATTAGTATATTTATAATTCACAATCATTATTCAGAGAAAGTATGAGCAATAACACATATGGATTAGGAGGAACAGAGGTAAAAACAGATGCCAGTGAAGCGATATTGGAAATCGGACAGAATAAAACACTTCTTGTTCAGAAATTAACTCAGGATCAACCAATAAAACCACAAATAGTAAGTGGATTAACTTCTATAGATCACGTATTTGAAAATTATAAACCTGAAGTAGAGGTGGAGTTTGAAGATGCTGATGGTGTTGAAAGTAAAGAAATGCTGAAATTCAATAATTTAGGAGATTTTGGTAAAAAAGGAATAACCAATCAAAGTAAATTTCTTAATGACTTAGATACAGAAAAAGATCAGTATCTAAAGGTTGTAAAACAACTAAAATCAAATAAGATCTTAAAAACAGCGTTGGCAGATCCAGATGCAAAAGCAGCGTTAATTAGATCGATACAATCATTATTAGCAGAGTTACAACAAGATTAAAAAGGATAAACAAATCATTTTATGGCAGCAGGAAAACAAGCTCAAGAGAGTGTTAAAATAGAAAATCCAGCAAAGGAATTAAAAATAAATGAAGAGAAATTAGCTAGATATGGTGGTTTTGATCTTTTAGAGTCATGTATAGATGACGTTCAAAATATGAACCCAGATCGTAAGGCACGTAAAAAGATTTTTCTTACTGAGTCTACAAAAAAATTAGAAAGAGCCAAATTAGAAAAAACCTTAGAAATTTGGAGAGATGTTCTTTCTTCTTCGGATGATTTATCAGAAATGGTAGAAGAATCAGAAAAGCGTTCTGAAATTGCTGGTAAATCTTTAGAAAGAAATTTAGGAGCTGCTTTAGAGCAGACAAGAGATTTAGAACAATCGTACAGATCAGTTGCTCTATTCTTTAAGAATACAGAATCACAGAAAGTAAAAAATATCAATATTATGAATGCTGAGCTTGAGCAGCTGAAAGATCTGGATAATACTAGATTTATTGATGCAGTTCAGGAAGAGCTAGTACAAGGATATGACCGTTTAGATCTTAGAGATAACTATGGTATTCTTGTGATACCTGGTTATTTAGGTTCTAATAAGGTTGTAGAGAAATGGGCTAAAATTGCTCATGAGAATAAGGTAATGATGATTACAGATTTTGAGCATCTTGATGAACCAGATGATGTAATGGAAATGTTTGAAGCTGCGAATCTTACAGGTGGAGATAAATACAGATCTAATGTAATGATGACCTGTAACTGGTTAGTAGGACGCGGAAAGCACGATGAGGTAGGAGAGGAAGATGATCTTTTTGTTCCGCCATCTAGTGCATTAGCAGGTCAAGTATATAGAACATTAATGTCTCAGGTAGCTGCTGGTAAGAAACATGGTGGAATTAATGAAGTAGATGGTGTTCGTTTTGATCTTAAGAAGAGTGAGATTGCACAGTTAGAAAAGCTTGGATTAGTGCCTATGGTAAATGAGTATGGAAAAGTAATGGCTTTTTCTGCTAAAACTTTATTTAATGGAGATAATCTAGGATTACAAACATATTCTGTAGTTAGGGTGTTTGATTATGTGACCAAAGTTTTAATGGACTTCTTAAACAGAAGAGCTTTTGAAAACTTTAATGCTAGAACTCGTAAAGAACTTATGGGACAAATAGTGAAGTTTTTGGATGGTATTACTGGTCCAGACAAGTTAATTGAAGACTTTTCTATTAAGCGTTTCGAACAAGATCCGAATCAGAAAGATAGAGTATATCTGGATATTCATATGAAACCTTATTTCCCAGCTAAGAACTTTATGATCAAAATGGATGGTCAAAAAGGTGATGATGGAACGGAATGGGATGCTGATTATGAGCAGCAGTAAATAGAAAATACTACTAAATCATATTTCTTAAAAAGCGAATGTTATTATTAATGTTCGCTTTTTTTATTATTCATTCTTGACTGTACTTTGGCAATAGCCGATAATAACTTTTCGAAGTTTACGGGTTTCGAAAAATATTTGTCAAATCCAAGCTTTAAGAATTTTTGGGCATCACCAGGCATAGCATACGCAGTAACAGCATATATTGGTGTGTTTTTAAGTAACTCTAGTTTTTTGAATCGTTTTAATAACTCACACCCATCCATTTGATTAAGTCCTAAATTTATATCTACCAGGATTAAATCTAGAGAAGATTTCTTAACAATTTCTAGGGCAGATGGCCCATTTTCGGCTATAACCACATTAGATGCATTTTTGGTAAGCATCTTATTCATCACCATTGCGTTAATTTTATTATCCTCTACGTAAAGTATATTCATATGTTTTTCGGAATTGTAATCACAAACTTAGTTCCTTGGTTTAATTTACTAGTTACTTTAATTTTTCCTCCCAAGATTTCAATATATCTTTTAGATAAACTTAAACCTATACCTGTACCTTCATACTTTCGACTTAAACCAATACTCTCTTGTATAAAGGGATCAAATATCTTTTTTAGATTGTCTTTCCCTATTCCGATCCCAGAATCTTTAATAGATATTTTCACTGTCGACTTTTCATCCTTCACCTTTATCATCACTTTACCCGTATCTGTATATTTTATAGAATTGTGAATGATATTGTTTAGTGCTGTGCTAAAAATATCCTCATCTATATTAGCAGAAGGACAACGTTCATCGAGTTTTAAAATATAGTCTAAATTTTTAGAATTCGCAAAATGGCGATATTCTCTAAATGAAGTTTCTACTGTATAGTTCATATCTACTTCCACATAATTCAGATTTTTTTGTATGGTTTCAATTTCGCTATAATGAGATAGATTATTGATGGTAGCAAGCAAACGTTCTTTACTTTCATCCAGAAACGCGCTTAGTTTTTTGCGATCTCCAGGGTTTTCTTCCTCTAGTAATAGCATATTACATATGGTCATAATACCATTTAGTGGTGTACGAATTTCATGACTAAAATTCGAAAGAATGTTTGATTTTAGATTGCTTAGTTCCTGTTCTTTTAAATGCGCTTCCTTAATGGCGAGTTCTGCCGTTTTTTGTTCTGTGATATCATGAAAACTAACTAAAACAGCGTTAATGCTATTGTTTTCATCTTTTATTGGAGTGTATTTCGATTCTAACCATTGTACGGCTCCTTTGCGAGTTGTTCTTTCTATCTCCTTTTTAGCAGTATTACCTTTTAAGGCTTCATTAAACTCATTGGCAAAAGTACTTTTAAAATTTACAGGCATTACATCTATAAAGCGACATGTGGTAGTCGTGGGATCGATGTTAAAATCTCTTTTGATAATGTTTATAGAATCTTCATCTGCCATTAAAATTTCACCACTTGTGTTAAGCAAAATAGTATAGGAAAAACCATTATTTACCATAGCAGCCAATCTACTTTTATCTTCAATGATGGTACGTTCATTTAATTTTTTCTGGTGTACATCAATCAGATTTCCAATCATTCGAATAGTCTCACCTTTATTATTTTTTTTGCGATAACCATATACTTCATAATGTCTGTACTGACCATCGAGATGTTTCAGACGATAATGGTTAAAATAATGATATCCTGTTTTTTGAAGATTAGCTTTATGTCTTTCCATCGCCTCCTTAGCATCTTCTGGGTGAATCATTTTTCTAAAGGCTGCTTCAGGAACAAAATCAGTGTCAATGGGTAATCCTAGCATTCTTCTAAAATCCTTACTATAAAAAACCATGTTAGTTTTTATTTCATGGTCAAATAATCCAGATCGTATTCCTTTAAGTGCAAGTTTCTTAGTTTCCTCGTTATATTTGAGTTGTTCTATATAATTTTGTTGTTCGGTAATATCCGAGAAGCACCCATTGACGAATATGACTTTATCTTTGTGCTTTATGGCTTCACCTATAACTCTGATCCACTTTTTATTTCCTTTCTTAGTAATTATCTGATCTACATAATCATAAGAAACCCCATGATCAATGAGATTATCCCAATAGTTTTTTACACGTTCTCTAGAGGCTTCGGGATAATAATGAAGTGCCTCTAGCATATTTAAAGAAGTACCGACTTCCAGGTCGTGCAAGTGATAACATTCATCAGAAAAATATACATTATCATTGATAGGATCGTAATGCCAAGCTCCAGTTTTGGTTAAACTTGATAAACTTGTAAGAAGCCTGTGTTCTTCATGTTCTTGGGTTACATCAATACCGAAGGCATAAATTCTTTCTTGACTATATATCAAATCAAACTTAATATATAGAATAGTATCTGAAGCTAAAGTGGCAAAACCAAAAGTTTTGCTTATTTGTTCTTGGTTTTGATAGAGTAGGGAAATTGTATCTCTAAATACGGACTCTTCATCATCTAAAAGAAAATTATAGATGGATTGTCCTTTGATTTCATCTTTAGGAAGTTTAAAGAGTATTTCACATCTTTTATTCACCTCACAAACGTTTCCTTTTTGATCAAAAATCATAAGAAACAAAAGTGTTTTTTCAGTGAAAAAACTAAATTCGTTTGTGTTTAATGTCATAAGTAGTGGATGGTAGTTCTTTTTTTAAAGTTACAAAATTGATTGAGATAAAGAAATTTTCTTCAGAATAATTAAAACACAAGAATGACACAGATTTATTTAATAAAAACTAATATTTCCCCATGTCTTTATTAATAAAATACTAGATTAATTGTTGGTTGTGTTCTTATATAGAGGTAGTTAAAATATTTTTTGCATTAAATTTTTAACGAAAACAGATTACAAAACAAGCTTATTTGGGTCGTTTTATGAAACGATATACAAGTATGATGATCCCAAAACCTATAAGGATGTATAACCCATATGATTGCCAGAACGAACCACTTTTGGTAGTTAATAAAAGTGGAGTTTCCTTATTGTAGAGTATAGTTATTCGATCTCCTTCACTATCTAAGGGACCAATAAATGGGATATGCATTAGTTTTACGGTACTGGTAAGGCTATCACCTTCTTTGGTTTCGTACGATACTTTGGCGGTAGCGGAAGATCTTCTAGATCTTACTTTAAAATTAATTTCTTTGATGATTGCTTCTGTTTCTATATACTCTGGTTCGCTAGCTTCTTGAGCAATCAGCGTAATTGGCAGGAATAGTATAAGGAAGAATAAATGGTAGATTTTAAGATGTTTCATGATTGGTGTATTAATGCTTCTAAGATAGTATATCGAACTAAGATTAGAAAATGAAATATCTTTTAAAAATAAGGTGATGATGTGATAATTAGATGCTGTTTTTTTAAAAGTATTTGGAGTGATTATCTATGATGAAAAATGTAAAACTCTTCTGGATTCATTCTCAGAACCAATAGTGTTATTTTAATATTTCCCCATCATATATTAAGTTTCTTCTAATTTCATTAGCGATATTTTGCTGTGAGTGAATTTTAACCTTTTTATGCTCGTTGTATTCAAAGTAAAATTTTCTTTCAGGTAAAATATTGGATTCCATCTCATAAAAACCATTTCTGGTTATAGTTTCAAGTTTTCCTTTTTCACTGTAATTGTAGCAATCCAGCATAAATGTTTCCTCATCTTCATCCATCAAATATGATAAAACTTTTTCTACTCTATCATTATTATAATAAGCTATTTTAACTTGATGTAACACTATATCGTGATCGTAGTTTTCTAAATACAAATACCATTTAATCGTATTATCATCTTCATAATCAATAAACACCGTTCCCCAATTTTCATTTTCATTACGGAAACTATATACCAGTTTGTTATTTAAAAAATGATTTTGTATTGAAGCTGTTTTTTCTTCATTGTAAACTTTAGGTTGTTCCAATTGATCTATTGCTGAACTGTATGGAGTGAAATCTAAATAAGAATCACTCCAATTTATTTTTGAAAATGAAACAGACTTAATTTGTTCTTTTCTTTCATTAAAAGATCCTAGATTGTTTTTAAAAACATGTCTGATTTCTTTTAAAGTCATTTTACCTCAACTTTTAAATTTTTATAGTGAATATTATTAAGAACTATACAAATTAATTAATAATAGGTCATGGTATAATAATATAGAATTATAACCTTTCGATAAAATGGTTTATTTTTTTAATTCCTTGTGAGTTACTATTTAGTAATTAGAAACAAGGAATATTCTTACTCAGTAATAAAGAGATATAATAATAAGATTTTTACGTTTTAAGTCTCTGTTTTAATTCTAATAATTCGGCATTGATCTCATCTACGATTTCATCAGAATAGCAGTACTCTTGATCCGTAAGAATTTTTTTAGTTGCATCAATAGCTAGTGCAAGATCATTATCTAAATCATTAATAGGCCATACATAAACTCGACAAAACTGAAGAACACAATAGACAGCTGATCTTAAGATAGGTGTATTGTCGCCATATGGGTCTTTTTCTTTATGTAGTAACAAAGTTTTCCTTACTTTAGAAGGTAAATCAGTTTGTTCCATCAGTTTGGCAAACCAATCTGCAGCTCTATCATTATCCCATGGTTTACTGTCCCACATGATTTATTATTTTAATTAGCTATATTCTGTAATTCAGAGAATAATTCATCAGCATTTTCTCTTATACCATCTCTAAATTCTGCTGGAATTTTAGAGCTACATCTTTCATACCAATCGTCAAAGGTAGTTTTAACTTGATCAATATCTATTTTTCGAATACGTCTTTTAGCCATATCAGGATATTTTTTACTGAAATAAACGAATGCGTCTATGTGAACTAAAAGAGGTTGTGCGGCTTGTTTAGCCGTTCGCATCCATTCTTCTATTTCTAAGATTTGTTTTATGGCTAAGTTAAAATATCGAGCTGGAGCAAGGTCTGCAGCTTCATTTCCATCAGGAGCGGAACTAAATACTTTCATTATTTTTTACAATTGTTATTTACAAGTTGGTACTACTTTTCTTGGTTTTTTAAGTCTAGGAACATCATCAAAACCTGATAAGACCTTTATGTAGAAACTTTAAAATAGATATAGCTGTGCGTTATTAATAAAAAAGCCATTTTCTTTTTGAGAAAACGGCTTTTTAAATGTTGGATTATTTCTTAATACAAAAAGGTATCTTCTTCCACATAGTGATAAAGAGCTTCTATTTTTTCTTCTCGATCGAACTCTTTATTCAATTTTTCCATGTTTTCATAAATAGCCTTAAAAGTATGAAATTCTACTAAACCAGTTATAGATTTATCTATGTCAAATAAAATTTTAGGAACAACATCATCTTCAGTTTCAACATAGTCATCAGGATCATCTTCTTCATTTTCTAAAACAAAATAAGTAGCTGTTTCTAGATCTTGAAAATCATCTTCTTTTATATAAATCCACCCATCTTCTGGTAATTTATTTCTTTCATTATAAATCTCGTCAAATTTCTTGTATGTTATCATACTTCTATTTCTATTTACATTTAACTTTAGCTTTTCTCTTAAGTTTTTTCTTTCTTCCGCCACCCCATTTTTTCTTTCCTCCACTTCCATCTGGGTGATATACTTTATGGAATGTATTATGATCATTTCTATCAACTAATTCAAGAACACCTGGTTTATCGTTGTGATGCCAGGTAAGTCCTGGAGGTGAGGTTGATTTATGGCCTCCTCTTGGACCAGGAGCTACATGATCAACAACACCAGGATATTTCTTCATCATAGTTTGTTTAAGTTTTGGATCTTGTTCCATGGCCTCGAAAAGTTGTTTGTTACCTTCTCTAAAGTGTTTAGCATCAGAAGCATTATGCATGCTATTTGGTAATTGAGCATCATAAAAAGAATGATAAACGCCTAAATCTCGAACACCCTCACCAGCGTAAAGACCGAAACCATCTGTTAATCTATTAGGATCATTAACGTACTTGTAGACTTGGAAACCACCAGCTATTCCTATTGGGTCAACAGAAATGTAATTTCCTTCATCTGGTGTATAATATCTAAATCTATTATAGTATAAACCAGTTTCTATATCTTCATACTGTCCTTGGTATCTAAATGGACAATCGTTCAATGAACCTTTTACAAGTTTACGTACTTTTCCATAAATATCATACTCTACTTGCCAGGTTTTTTCACCTTTACTATTGTACATTTCTACGGGAGTTCCCAGATAGTCTGTAATGATAGAGTAGGAGTCTTCTGCTGTAATTTTAGAAGCAGGCTTAAATGTACCTTCATCAAAAACCCAGGTAATCAGGTTTTCTATAGGTTCGGGTTTACTTTCTGCCAGCATTCCAAATTCATCTACTACTAGTTCGGGTCTGTCTTTGAGATCATAACTCCATTCGTGGAGAGGAACGTTGCCGTCCCATACAAAGCGGGTGATGGAACCTCTCTGTCTACCTGTGGTAGACATCTCTCCTTGATAAGGAGAGAAGCCTTTTTGGAAATTTATTTTTGCAGTTCTGCGACCTAGAGCATCATATTCGAATTGGGTAGTGTTGTTTTTAGGGTCGGTTACGGATCTTAGCATTCCGTTTCCGTACCAATCGTAGTCCCAGTTTCCTTTGTTAGTTATTTTAGTAATTAGATTCCCTTCTGCATCATACTTAAATATATTTCCATCAGCTTCTAAAAGTTGTCCACCAGTTCCATATTTTCGATCACCTTTGCGTTCCGTTCTGTATAAATTACCCACCTCATCTGGTAATTTGTAATCAAACTGCTTGTTTTCATATCGAGCGCTAGCCAGATTATTAAATTCGTCATAACCATAGGCTACCGTTCCACGAGTTAATTCGTCGACCATTTTGGTCAATCGGTCATTTACATTCCAAGTATACGTGCGATGGCGCATTTCTCGATTGCCAGCAGTTACTTTGTGTTGTATAGGTCTACCAGCATGATCATATTCTATATGATTGGTAATACCACCAGGAAGTATGCGTTCTACTTCCATACCCAAACTGTTGTGCTCAAATTGTGCGGTCCAAGAACCTCTCTGTCCACTTTGGGTGGACATCTCTCCTTCGGAAGGAGAGAAGCTTTTAGAAGAAACGGCAGCATTCATTTCCTCAATCAAGCCAAGTTTATTTCTAGTTAAGGCAATATTAGCACCTAAACTACTAGTGATATTGGTGCGATTGCTTAGTGCATCGTATTCGCTTTCTACAATATGACCGTCTTGCTTTTCGGCAATGATTCGTCCCGCAGAATCTCTAATGAGTTGTACATGGCTATGTTCGTTGATAGCTTCTGTTAAATTACCATTGAGATCATAACTATAGGTTTCCCAAGTACCATCACTATGTTCTACTCTTGTAATTCGCCCATTATAATCATATTCGTACTCTGTATATTTATCATCTGGTCGATTTACTCTTAATACTTTTCCTGCGCGATCACGATCATATTTTCTGGTCAATCCATCAAAACCAATTTCTCTAATGATTTCTCCCTTTTCATTTCTAGAAAAACGATAGTATTCATTATGCTCGTTGGTAATAGTGTTTAACTGTTCTTCGGTATCGTACTTAAAAAATACTTTCCTGCCATTTTCTTCTCGCATTTTAAGGCTTCCCATTGGCGTATAGTCAAAATTCACTTCACGTTTCTTTTGATCAATGGTTTGGATTACCTCATCATAAGCGTTGTATTTTAGTTTTACCAAATTTGTATCAGCTTGTCGTATTTGGTAAATACGGTCTAATTCATCGTAGAAGAATTGCTGCTGGTGATCTTCAGAATTTTTAGTATGTAAACATCTTCCCCAAGCATCATATTCCCAATGAGATTCTGCACCATTTGGCAATGTTAACCTGTGTAAGTTATGATCTTCATCATACGCAAGTTTAGTCCGATTACCAGCATTGTCTCTTACTTCATCGATCAGTCCTTGCTCATTATATTCAAAGGAAGTAACACCTCCATCCAATCCAATCACAGCATGTAGACGATCATTTTCAAAAGTTTTTACTACGGATCCACCAGCAGGATCTTTGGTAAGCACCAATCTATCTTTTTCGTCATATACAAATCCAATAACAGAACCATCTGGCTGATGTAATCCAGTAAGATTTCCGCGTTCGTCATAACTATATCCTGTAATGTTTCCTTCTTCATCGATATCCCGATACGGTTCCATATATGGAGTATATTCATGAAAAATATGATCTCCCATTGGATCGGTTACTTGTGTACAAAGATTTAGATTGTTGAAATAATAAATACTTTCTTGTTCTAAAGAATTGGTAACAATATTGTATCCTTTATGATATTCGATACTACCAGATAGAATACCACCATCTCCCCAAGTTCTGATACATTTAGCTCCCGTGGTTTTTCCATCATATTCCCAATAGAACGCTTGACCATTACGGTCTGTTTTCTTAACCATTAGATGATTTTCATATTCCATCACCGTTTTTTGATCCAATGCATCAATGAGTTCGGTTAAATCTCCTTCTTTGTTATAGTTGTATCTAACGAGTGTTCTGGTTTCTCCTTGGTGTGTTGCTGTTATTTCGGTAACTCTATTGTCTTCATCTAATTCTAAATCAATCCTTCTACCTGCAGTATCAATGATTTGCTCTAACTGATACACCGCATTATATACAAATTGAATTTCGAAACCTTCGGGATTTCTTAAACTAGTAGGTTTATATAGAGAGTCAGTAAATTTTGTAAACGTATAGGTCTGTTGTGTTTGATGATCGGTAACTTCATAGGTACGACCATCGATGAAAGTGAGTGTTAGTTTTTCAGTTCTGTTATAAGACGATTCATTTTCTACAAGTAGCATTGGGAAAGAAGTAATTCTTCCATCTGGTAAACGCATTACAATACTATCTTCGTCATAGTCTACGTGCAAGGCAAGGTCATAGTTGCAATGCATTCCGTATCCCATAATGCCTTCATAGGCAGAATCTGAGTACCAATTTCGTTCCCAACGAATAGGAATTGGTCCGGCAATGCTAAAATCTTCTCCTTCATAAACCATCCGACCTGTAACAAGATCTACAGGTTCGAATCCCATTTTACACATCTTTTTACTAAGACCTTGTGTGGCAGGGAACTTTTTTAATACTTTATGATTTAACTTTGTTAATCCTTTTCCAGCTCCTTTCATCAACGCACCAAAACCATAAGACATTACTAGAGCCATTAACATTCCCATTAAATCCGGAGCGTAAGGTCCACCAACATTTACAGGTTTTCCCATGGGCATAGGAATACTCATCGACGATGGTAGGTATAAACTAGGAACAGGTTTCATCTTTTTTCCTGGAGTAGCAGATAATGGCATCCCAATATCATTACAGGTCATGGTCATATATCCTGCTGGTGTAAAGTAAGAATCTTCTACACTTACTTTGGTACTTCCAAAAAAGTTCATGGAATCATGTCCAATCATAGGAGCCATGGCAAAGGGACCACCCATTGGTATGTGGATCACAGTACCGATCATACCAGCTGTACCACTATTTCCTTTTGGTACACAATTTACATTTACCGTAGACCCAATAATAGGAACATAATCCATAGGATCTATTACCATTCCAACATATGGATAGGGTAATGGAGTAGGAATTCCTGGCGGAAGTACAGTGATATGTATATCAATTCCGATGACAGGAGTAAAATGTTTACTAGCTAATAACATATCTAAAACCAGTTTAAAATTGAAAGACTCTTTTTTTCCATTTCTTTACGATGTGCTTCTACATTTGTTCTCCATTGTTCTCCTTCGATTTCTTTCATAAAAACATCAACAGATTCACATTCGTTTAGATCTCTACTCTTTTCGCATAGATTGTAATAGTCTGCTGCGATATATGCCATACAAGTTGATTTTATCAATTCTGGAGCTAAAGAAACTCCATATTGATACGCTTCAGTAACAACAGTTGCATAGCGTTTTTTATCTCTTTTTTTAATCACATTATATCCTAGCCACCAAGCGGTTAATGCTTGCGGACCAAAGCCAAATTCTATAGAAGTTTCAGCTTGTTTACAAAATAAATCTGCTGCTAGATCCTTTTGTTTTTGTAATTGCTTGCAGCTAGCTTGATATCCATAGGTCTGCACTATGATAGGTTTGCAGTTATCTTCTCCACCAGACAGTCCTTGTTTTGCGATAGCCATTGCTTTTTGCAGTAGTTCATCAATAGCTTGATATTCTTTAAAATTAAAAAGCATACCTGCATAAATCACATGCGCTGTTGCAAATGCAGACTTACTACCAGATTTCTGAGTGATCATTAGTCCTTTCTTTCCCCAGGTATGAAGTCGTGGTAAATTCTTTTTGGTAACGCTTTTAGACATTTCGATCATACATTGTCTAAATTGAACTTCGGGATCATTAGGATCTCCTGCAGCAGCGATTTTATTAATAGCTCCTTGTAAATCTATAGGAACGGCTAAAGACTGAGCAATATCTGAGTGTGTTTTGACGAGATTGTCAAAATATCGTTCTTCTACATAATCAAAAAACATAATCCTAACCTTATCCGGTAATCCTAGCTGTATCAGATGATCAATCCATTTACCATAATCTTTGGTTTCCTCTACAGAATATGGATACAAAGACAATGCTAGATGTAGTTGAGGATTAGGCATCGCTTTTTGGAATGTACTTAACATTTCCAGCAATAGAAGATTATGATCTGTATCTTCATTTTCTAGTTTGGTCTCATATTCAGAAATATTCCAATCGAATTTTAAATCTCGTGCATTAAGTTCTTTCTGTAGTTCTTTATCCTTTTTAAAAGTTTCGATCCAATCTTTAATCAGATTTCTACTATGAGTTTCTTTATTTTCAAAAGCTGTTAATAATACAATAGGAACATCTGGCAAACCACCATTGGGAGTGGATTCTAAACGCAGAAACCCTTCATATAGTCTAGCTTGATCTGGTTTGATTAACCATCGTACCAACTGTATATGATTATTTGGAGTTACCTCATCTATCCATTTTTGTTGAATGGTAGTGATAAGTTGTGCTATGGGATTGTGTTCATTATTCATGATTAATTACCCACAATTAAGATTTAACAATCCTCCTTTTACATTGGTCATGGTAGTACCATCGATATCGGTCATCCCTTTACTCGTCAGTTTTAGTTCTGCTTTTCCTTCTACAAGTGTACTCGGCGCACCCACTTCTACTTTTGCAGCACTATTGATAGTAACTTTAGAGCTACCGTCGTTTAGAATTTCTTTAGACTTAACGTTTACATTGTTTTTACCATCGATATTTACCGTTTCTTCTGCATTGATATTGATCTCTTTAGAAGAAAAATTAATTTTTTCTGGAGCGCTAATGTTTATTTCTTTTTTAGAAGTATCCAGAATAATAGAATTGCCATTTTTATCGGTTATGGTAATCGTTTCTTTCCCATCTTCATCAGAAAAGGATAGGGTATGACCTCCTCTCGTTTTGATAGCTTTGATATCATTTTTCTCGGTTTTCCAATCTCCTGCATTACTACCTCCTGTAAACAGAGCTCCCATCACATATGGTCTCTCGGCGTTTCCGCCTTCAAATCCAACAATTACTTCTTCTCCTTTTTCTGGCGTAAACTGAAATCCTTTGCCACCACCAGCATGAGGTGTTAGTACGCGTAACCACGGCGTTTCTTCCCCGCTTGCTTTTTGCCAAGGAAACTGCACTTTTATTCTGCTCATTCCTTCAGGATCCGAATTATCCATAACAGTGGCTACCTGAGATTCACTTTTTGGAAAAGCCATCATATTGGTATTTGGATAGACATCTAAATCGGCTGTAACTCCAATAAAATTATTTTGGTACTTACCATTTTCTGTAGAGCTATGAGAAACACTAATGATTCTGAAACTGCCATAATCGGTTTGGTCTCCTTTGATTTTGATAACCTGTCCAATGTTAACACCAGGGTTATCACTTACACCTTGTACCTGGACTTGTCTAATTTCTGCAGCTTTCTTTTGCTGTTCTACGTGTGTATCTAATCTCTTCTTTAATTGTGGATCGTAATAAGAGTTTACATAGATGCTTGTTTCTTTGGCAAAAATCGCTTCACTTTTTTGACTGGTAAACCCATTAAAACCATTTACTCCAGAATTCACCTGAGCGGTAGTCATTTCGTGCTGCTCATCTGTGAGATAATCATTCGTGAAATATTTGAAGTTATTAGGAGTAGGGCGAAGGTTAATAGAAAACTCCTGTAAATCATGGCCATAATTTAACTCTACAGTTTCTTTATCTTCCGGTTTTCCGAATACTAATTTGCTTCCATCATAAAAGAACCATTCACTGTATTGGGCCGCCAGTCGGCTAGCATATTCAAAAGCACTTTCATTATGCTGCACACTGTAATGAAGGCTTTCTGAATTGTTAGGACTGATTGTAGTTTCCAACTTTGATTTGTCATAGCCTTGAAATGTTTTATCTAATATTTCAGATAGTCCAACGTCGCTATGCGAATCATAATGTGGTCCATCATCAGTAATGATGCTACAAGAATGTGCCTTGATAGAAACCATATCACCATTTTGTTGATGAAACCCTTTAGTATTACTTACGGAAGTTACAATACCTTTAAACTCTAGTTCTTTATATCCATTAGCGGTATCTAAAGAGGCTATTTTAATAGTTATAATTTCTCCCAGGTAATTTTTGCTCTCCGAAGCAATTTCTCCTGAAACACCTTCTAATACATCCATTCTACAGATTAGTTCCAGAACGTGATGGGCATCAATCTCTTGATGAAGCATTAATCTTTTGTAAGCTTTAATAGGAGTTCCTCCTATGAAAATTTGAGTGTTTGATTGCAGCGCCATGATTTAGTTATTTATGTTGGTTGTATTCTATAATACTACTAACGAAATTTTCTTTATCGTGTTTATATATTAGTATACGATTGGTATACTGAGTTAACATTTTAGACGGTTCAATCGATTTGGGGGAGAAATTGATACATCGAACCGTATAATAGACCTCTTTATGTAATCAAAGATAGTACCTAACTATTGTCATATAAAAATACTTAATTTTTTATGAGTGATGTAGTTACCTATGTTATTTTTATGTTTTCCTACATAAAAATGGGTGTTTTTCCCCATTAGATTACGTCTTTGTTATTAGATACAAATGGTAATGAAATTGTTACCCTTTTTTGAGAAGAAAATAGTATTTGGGTATAATATATGGGATAAATAATGATAGAGTAGAGGTGAGATTACATTCTATCCAGGTAATAGTTTTCTTCTTAAATCTACTTCTATCCATTGGATAAATAATTCCTCGAAGTATTGAATTTTATCTGGGCAACCTCTTTGAAAATCCTCGCAGGATATTCTTTTGGTCTTTTGATTATGTATTATAGTAATTTGCAAAAGACTATTATCGGTTGTTTCATTACTGTAGTGATCAGAACTGTTTAATACGTTATGCGTAATGATATATGCTAACAAACTATCTTTTTGTTTTTTGGAGATATGTTTTACAATTTTTTTGGAGTAACTACTATCTTTTTCAAAACCTTCTTTGGATGGATGATAAGTAAGTATAGTATCTCTTAAACTAAAACTATCGTACTCAAAAGCTCCTCTATCTACATATACTTCTAAACGATTTGTTGGTTTATTTGTATCTGTCGAATTACTTTGTTGTGTGGCTTTTTTGCATCCAGAAATTATAGTAAATACTGATATTGAGGTTATTATAAGTGTTTTAAGAATTCGAGTCCTATTCATATCACTAAGATATTCTTTTTGCACACTACTTTTTAAAATACATTGTATTGTTTTTTTATCTTGGATGATCTAAGATCTTTTGATGTTAAAAAAGTAATGATTAACATGGAAAGAAATAACGGAGTTCTTTTAATTTTTTATCATGAAAAGTAAATATATAAATATCATCAGATAGGGGATGAGTCTTCATAAGAATAGTAATAATTCCATTTTTTTCGTCATCTTTATTTTTTATAAAAGACACAGGAAAATCTTCTTGAAAATTTAGTAAAGTGTAATTGTTAGAAAAGATAACATTCTTATGTTTAACTGTGAATTTTGACAGCTCTAGATTAATTTTTTTGAATGCGTACTTAGTTTTGGAGACTTCAATTTCCCAATGTAAGTACTTCCATATTTCATCAGAGTTTTCTAGAATAGCTCCACAATCATCTATTTGCTTTTGCACAGTATTAGGTTTTCCAATAAAAGATTTTAGAACTACTATTTCTCCTTCTAACGGATATTTATCATTTATAAATAAAGGTTCTGATAAATATTCAACCTCAGGTTGTTGAAACAAAATGGTATCTCCTTTTATTAAGGAATCAGTTGGTATAGGAGTTATATTGCTTTCACAAACAGTGGAAAGTAATATGATTAAAAATAGTTTGATATGTGTTGTTTTTATCAAGATAATTACTAAAAAAAATGTGAAGTCGTCATTAGCATATCAAAAGAAAAATTTTTTTGATTAATTGTATATAGCCTATTTCTTTTTTTCAAAAACCTCTCTTTTTAATAAATCTCCTTTTTCTGAATATTTTTCGGTCATTAGAAGTTCGGCGCCTTTTTGATTATCGTCAACAAGATTGTAATAATTCCATTTGTTTATTGGTTTGCCTTCTCTGTAAATAGATTCTAAATAAGTGTTTTCTTCAATAAATCTATTATATTTAATTTCAATCCATTTTTCCTGTTTTAGTATTATTTTTTAGTTCTCCTTTTTCAGATTTACTGGTAAATTCACCTTCCTTTTGTTCAAAGTAAGGGACAATACTTCCTGAGTCTAGGACTCTGTACTTGAAAATTTCACTACTTGATGATTCTCCATCGTAGATATAAAAATTTCTTAAATTAATGATACCATCTTTAATATAAAAATTATTTGTGTAGGCATATTGATCTCCACTACCAACTAAACATATATTTAATCCATCTACCAATTCTTTGTTATTGTCATGAACCACTAGATCTAGTCTTTTAAGAATACCATGACTTTGACTATAATTTTCTTTTTTGTAAATCGAAATAATGATTTTTTGGTTGAATTTAAAACTTTTTATTAAATCAAAATCCGGTAACTCTTTTTCTTTTTCAGGGGAATAAAAACTATCATAAAAAGGGATGAAATAATTTTTAGTTTCATACATAAAATTATTTAAGTTACTTTCTGATTTATTAATTTGGTTTGACTTTTCAATTTCTTCAAGAAGCAAATTATATTTATTTTTATCTTGAGATTCACTATTAGAATATGACCAAAACTCAGGGAAATTAGTCAATAATAGTTTAGAACCTATTTCTTGATCTATCCATTTAGATTCAGATGATGTTTGCTGTTCTGTAGAGGAGTTATTTACATTTGAATTTAAGTCGTTTATATCGCTTTTCGAAGTAATCGCACATCCTAAGGAAATAATGACAACTGAGAATATTATTATATATCGAATCATTGTATTTTGGTTAATCCATCTAGATTTAACTTACTCATTTTTCCATCGTGATAAATATGAATTGTATCGGGAGTCTTTAATTTGAAATAACTCTTAAACTCCATATCAATAATATCTACTGGAGATTTAACACTTTCGCATTGTATGGTGAGCCAAAATGAGGTAATTACACACTCAGAAATTTTTGGAGTTAGTATTTCTCACAGAGTTCTTATTTGTTCTAATCTTTAAGGTTAAATATTACAAATGATGATAATGAATCTTTCTCGTATTCATATTGTTCAATAAATCCTAATTCATTCCTATATATTTCATCTATTTCTCTGCTAAGTCTGTTTAAATATTGTCGTTTTCCTTGAATAATATTTTCATCAAGTACTACTTCGTTTTTTGAATTTTTCCAAATTAAGATATTCTTATCTAAGAAAATAGAATCCATTTCAAAACCGCGATTGGTTTTAATTGCTTCAGTTACTAAAATTAGTTCGTTTTTATCATAGTAAAAACCATATCTTTTCGAAATTTTTTTTGCGTAAAAGGTTATTTTTTTCCTTTTCACATCATTGATCCATATTTTTAAATTTTTAGAATCATAATCCGGATGTCCGATAATATCATTTTCATCAGAATCTCCTAAGAAATTACCATTTAAATCTTTCAATTTTGATTGAATGGATTTGTATTTTATTAACTCATCATTCTTCATTTCTTTTTTATCATATGGATGATAGCTAGGAATGGCATTTGCAAATTTCGGTAAATAATAATCTATTGTATCTTGTTGTTGTTTAAGATTTAAATTATCACTACTATTTTGAATTTTATCAAGACTATTTTCTTTAGAAATTATAGCAGTTTTATCATTTGTTTTGCATGAACATACAAATACAAAAGTGCTCCATAGGATTGTTAAAAATATTTTCATTACTATTGCTTGTAGTTTGGACTGAAACTTCCTTTGTTAAGATGTAAATGATGATGATAATTACCTTTTACCTCTTGATAGCTTTCTATATGAAAGATAAAAGAAAGGGAAAGATCTTGTATTGAAAAACTCTTGTCTTCAAAATAAAATGAATAATCATATGCATATATTTTTTTTGCATTAGAATCTATATATAAAGATAGTGCTAAAGGATAACATATTGCATAGAAATCTATCCAATACTTTTTAAAAACATTTGTAGTTAAACTATCTCTGATTCCTAAACCAAGGAGTTCTTTATCTAAAATAGGATGAACTTTTTTACTTTCTTTTGTAGATATAGATGTATCTCCTTTAATGCTAGTTAGCAATAAGCTATTTGAATCTTTATCTTTTTTTAAGCTGTTTATTAAAGTATCTTGTACAACCTTTTTAGATAGATTATTATTCTGAGTGTTTTTTTGTGATTGTTTACAAGCTAGGAAAATCGTTAAAATTGTAAAGTAAAATACTATAGTTCTCATTTTATTCTGTTTTCTTTTTCAGAGAATAAAAACTATCGTAAAAGGATATGAAACGATTTTTAGTTTCATACATTACATATATTTTCATCTTATATATTTTTTTAGGCTAAATTTTTCTTTTAAGAAAGGTGAATCTTATGTTTAGAATTACTAGAAATAAGCGAAATTACATGTCGTTTTAGTATTTATAGTTCAATAGAAACTAATATATTTAATTAGGTATTCCTACTATTTTACCTTCATTAGTTATTTTAAATTTTTCAATATCTGAAAAGTTTGTTCTTCCTTCTTCGTCTTCCATATAGTACCTAATTGAAATGTAATAATCTTCATCAATAAAAAATAGCTTGGTCTTTGCAAAAATGCCATCACTATAATTATAATAAATATTTAGGGCATCTACAATATTGTTTTTATTATCAAGAATAACTAAATCCTTTCTATTTGTAAAAATCATATTACCATCATAATCTAAACTTGAGGATTTTCCTTCAAAAACTAATAGTTTTTTATCATTTACAAAAGATAATTTTTTTACTAATTTAAAAAAGTAATATCCTCCTTCTGATTTTAGAAAAACTGAATCTTTGGGATTTTTAGAATCAGATAAATTAGGTTTATAAAAAGAATTGAAATTTGAATCGTCAATAGCTTTAAAATGAATACTTGGATTACCATTTATGGTATCATAATATTTGAGAATTTCTGAAAGTAGAGAAGAATCGTTTGCAATTTTACTTTCTAGATCTTTGAGTAACAACTCTTTTTTTCCTAATGGAAGTTTTGTTTTTAAAGTGTCTTTTAATATTCCATTTTGATCACTATTAACAGCAATTGAGTCACTTATATTTGTGTTAACTTTTTTTTCACTGTATTTACAGCTAAATAAAGAGTTAGTTACAAATAATATTAATATTATAATTAAACCAAATTTTGTTACGTCCATATTATCTGTATTTTCCTACGAATTCTCCTGAATGAAGATGATTGTTATGAAGTTTTCCTCCGTCACTGGCATGATTAAAGGCTTTTTTGTTTTTACCTCTTAAAATTTCAGTAAATCCAAAGTTATGTAATGCATCAATAACTTTTTGATCTTTTATGTTATCTCCAAGATAATTAGTATCAATACTTTGTCCATTTATATGCTTTACACTTGGAAAAGATGTTCCATCTTTTTCACAACTACCACCAGACTTAATATTTGTATATTCAATTTCTGCTAGTACACCAATAAAACCAGCAAAGTGTTCTGGTCCACAATATCTCCTAGCTGTTTTAGTAAAATTAAAGACTATTTTTTGATCTCCTATTGTTTTATTAAGTTGATCTGGCATTTTCACAATTAAAGTCTTTCCTGATCCTTTTTCATAAGTGACTAATCTGTAATTAGTACCTTTTTGTGGATGATAAAACTTACCATACGTCCTTATTGTTCCGTCAGGATAAGTATATTTTTTTCTACTTGCAGCGTGAGAATATGTAACTATATTGTTTGCATCATATCCAGATTCAACGGTGTGGGCTGTTACTTTATCATTAGACACACCCTGTTTTCTTTTATCTATTTCAAATAGATCACAGGCGCATATATTATAAATATCACCATTTTTGTTATGATATCTGTATTTTACATTTTTAAGAGCTTCAAAATTTAATTTAGTAATATGTCCATCGTGATAAATATGAATTGTATCAGGAGTCTTTAATTTGAAATAACTCTTAAACTCCTTATCAATCATATCTCCTGGAGATTTAACACTTTTACATTGTGTGGTAAGCCAAAATGAGGAAGTATCTCGCTTCTGTATTTTTACACTTTTTACAGTGTTTTCATATACCCAATCTTTGGATGCTTTGTGATCTCGTGACCCTCTATAAGGTTCTATTTGTATAGTTTTACCTTCAAGTGATTTATCAAAAACAAGTTTTAACTAATTTCTATTATTTGTAATCTCTGATTTTGCATAGATATAACAGCCTAATTCGTTTTTAATGCTTAGGTACTGTTTTCTATCTATCCATCAAAGTCACCACAATCTTCTTTTTCAAAGCTACTTGGGCTAGGAGTAAATAAATTATTTATCCTATCTCCAATGTAATCCGATGGAAAATCCCCATCTATACTCATTGCATAGATCTCATCTTCAATTTCATTAAATTTGAGTATGATTTCTTCTTCTATATTATTTTTAATTGAAATTTCTAATTCATTCTCTTTGAAAACTATCTTTTCCAATACATATTCAAAAAAAGGTTCTTTGTTTTTAGGAGGAACTGAATTTCTGCAGTAGTTATATATATATACTTTTTTATTCTTTTTATCTAAAAATATTGAAGGAGAATCACACATACATCTACTGTTGAAGTCTATCCAATATTTTTTATAGATATCTTTTTCGTCTTCAGTTTTTATAGATACACCAATTAATTCTTTATTAAATAGATTATTAAAAATACTGTCTGTATTTTTTTTATCTAATTCAACATTATTGATTAAACTAGATTTGTTAGCTTCTTGAGTTGTTGTTGAATACTTTTTATCCAATAAGTTCTCAGGCTGAGTTTTTTTTGAAACTTCTTTACAAGAAATTAACAAAAATAGTAATATAGGGAGTATTAATCTCATAAGTCTATTTTATTAAGTTCTCATTTTGTGAGTTTTTAAGCATTTTGTCTAAAATCTTTAAAGGATCAAATAAATCACGTCTTCTTTTAAACGATCTTCCGCTGGAAAAACTATCTGATTTAGCGTGTAACATTTCACTTGTATTTACCCATCCAGGTTTAAAAGTTTTTTCTTTTTCTTCCCCTGTATAAAATTCAATGTGTAACATTCCTCTATTTTCTCCTGAAGGTTGTTGAAAATTTGTACCGTCACTTCTAATTAATTGACCAACTTCTGCAATTTTTTGCCCTCTTTTCACTCTGTCTCCTACTTTTACTTTTATGGTATTCTTATCAACTTCCCCATACCTAACTACCATATTGTAACCTTTAACGTATTCGTAATCGTGCTCAATTACAATAACATCAGTATTCATATAAAAGTTTTCACTGGCTTTAACGACACCGTCGCCTATTGCATATATATGTTCATTAACTTTTGAGTATAAATCTCTAGCGGCATGAATCCTATTACTTCCTCTTGGAAATCCAAAAGTAGCAGCATTTTTTTCATGCATGGTATAATCGTAATCCTTATAACGTTTCGTTTTATAGTTTCCAGGATAATTTTGGGGAATACTTCTAAACGGAAATAATAGCTCAGGAGTTTTTAATTTAAAATAACTTTTAAATTCTTTATCAATCATTTCTCCTGCATTCTCTACACTTTCGCATTGGGTGGTTAGCCAAAAGCTAGTTGTTTCTCGTTTAGAGATTTTAGGTTCTGGTATTTCTTGCACCGTTGTTGTTCTAACATAATCTTTCGCATTATTTAAATCTGGGGATCCTCTAAATGCTTCAATTTGTACTTTTTTGCCTACTAGAGCTTTGTCAAAAACTAGTGTTAATTGATTTTTGTTATTTACAATCTCTGATTTGGCATATGTATACCAACCTGATTTACTTTTAGCATCGATATATGTTTTTTCTTTGTCTGCTGTAGTCGCTTTGGGGTCTCCCTGGACATAAAAAGACCAACGGATATTATTTTTATCATCTTCTGTAGCTGACGTATTGTAAGTATCTAGTATATATACGGCGTCTGTACCCATACTAATGGTCTTTGGCCCGCTTATCTTTTTAGGAAAACTCTTTTTGTTTTCTTTTTTATCAGCCTCTGCATCCCTTGTTAACGTAATAAAAGTTTCATTTTTTCTCGTTTCTGCCAATGCTTCAGCATCTTTGATAGCTTTTTTACCTTCTTCGGTTTCGTCTTCGCGGATATATAAAGTTTCTTGCCAACCTTCAAAACTTTTATGTGCGTCTTCTCCTTCAGTTTTGATTTTATCTTCTTTAGGGCGTAATTGTATTTTTTTGATCCCTACTTCAATCTTATTTTCGTTTGCTTCTTTGTATAGAAATAAGTTTCCATTTTCCTTATTTCCGTTTTCTTCTTTTACATCAATCTCAATCCAATCGGATGCTTCTGTTTCTGTAGTAGTATCTTCTTTTTTGGCAAATACTAAAACAGGGAGAATATCATCTTTGGTTTTTAGCAATTTAAGATCACTTTCTTTTTCATGGATTTTGACCTTAACTTTTTTATCCTTTAAATTTTTAGTTTCTGTAACCAAATATACCTGATACCCCATAGGTGCAGAGGTAAGCTTTTTGTAGTATATTTTAGTTTCATTTTTATACTGGTCAAAAGTTAGTGTACTATCTTTTGCATGGCTTTGTAAAGGCCATTTTTTACCTGTTTCTTTAATATTAATGACCTTTGTAATATCAGCTAAGCGTACTTCTTTGTTTTGGGAAGATAGTTCGTCATTTATACTTTTATGAATAGCTTTTGCTACGTTAGATCGTTTGGTTTTGCTATCGGTACTAGTATTTTTATCAAAAGTATATTGATAAGTTCCATCTTTTAAAGATTCTTCTTTTACAGTTTTCTCAGCAAAATAAGCATTGATCACCTGAGGTTCTTCGACGTTTTCTAGTGTCAATGTTTCATTATAGGTAAACCTTCTGTTTGCCGCAGTGATAGTATCGATAACTATTTCTAATTCTTTTGTACTCATAGCATCTTTATATATAGTTTAGCAAAAGCGATGTACCTTTATCTTTATAAGTGATATCCAGCACATGGTTGTTTTTACTATCAAAAACTTGATAGGTGAAGAGGTCTTTTTGACGGTGATATTGTATTTTATGTATTTTTTCAAAGATCTGATATAAAACATCTAAGGTAAGTTCACCCGTACTGATTTGTAAGAGACATTGATCAGTTTTGTTGGTTTCTTTAATGTCATAAGTTTGGGAATGATACTTATTGCCGATATCAATATTTTTAATAGTAAAATTTTCTTCATCTAATTCATATCTAATTACCATTTCTTCATCTTGCACACGATCCATTGATTTAGGTGGCACATATAAGGATATGTCTGATGCTGTTAAGGATAATGAAGTGCCATATTGATGATCTTTATAGGTTTTTGGTAAACTATCCATATAACTAGATGCTTTTAAAGAATCGACAAAGTGTTTTTGTGCTTTTATTTCTTCCTTAGCAAATTCATGAATCTTTTTTAGAGCTTCTGTATTATTTTGTAAATTAAATATATAATTCGCGTCATAATCATTAAGGGAAGTATATCTAATTTCCATTTCATGTTTTTGTGATTTACAAGAACATAAAAACATCAACATCGATATGATTGCATAACTAAATCTCATCATAACTCAATATTTAACATAATTGCAAACGGTTGGAATTTGCTTTTATCATCAACGTTTTTAAAATGTTGAAGACAAAACATCGCTACCAAACCAGGTATCCATTGTTTTGCCATTCCATCGGCTCCTCCATCTTCCCATCCAGCACCAAAGGTGTCGAAGAAAGATAGGTTTGTGATTGTTGCACCGATTTCACCATCTTGATCGTATATTTCATAATTAGCAAGGCATCCTTGAATTCCACCCACAAAAGTTGCAACTTCATTAACATTCGGGTTTACTCCTTGCAAAGCACTATAATAGGGGAGACTAGTGCTAAAATTATATACTTTTTGAGGGTTTTTAGTAACGTAATTATTTTTTTTATACTGATCTACTAACTCCTGTTCTAGTTTTGGTATAAATTCCTTAAACTGGCTTGAGTCTTTGATTTCTCTAACGGGATTAGAATTATTATCAAAGATGAAATTACTTCCTTGTCCAGTAAAAAAATGATTGGCAAGATCTCTACCATTTTTTCCAAACCCATCTTCTATATCAGAAAAACTCCATAAAACAGCTTTCATTTCTGTTTTTAACATGGCAGTAGGGTAGGACTTAGTAAGATTAATATTGGTAATGTCATAACCTGACATTCCGTTTTTTTTCATGGTACTTTCACTAGGTGCGTCGGCATATATCCAATCATAGGCGCGCTTTCCTTTAGAATTTACAATTATAATCTTACCATTTTCATTAATACGATTACCCTTGTTAACCACTCCAGTTTCCAAAATTATTTTTTCTGATGAACTTTCATTAGCCGCGCTTCTATAAACATTATTTGCAGGACTAGTGGTAGTATTTGAATTGGTGTTTTGCGCATTTTGAGGTTTGTCAATGGATACTAAATCCAGAGAAACTGTACCATCTGCTTTTACCTTACCGGAATAGAGCAATTCGCTTTTACCATCTTTAATTTCATTTCCGTTTTTAGCTTTCACTCGAACTTCCACATTCTCACCAACCTCCATGTTTTCGGTTTGTACAAACATAGTTGCTTTTTCACCATAATTCATGCGGTCTATTTTCTCTTTTCCCGCTGCATCCATCCAATAGCTCTCTACAACCTTAGGAGCTTTGTCATTACCCATCATAGCACCAGGAATGGTCATTGCTATCTCCTTGAACTTTTCGCTAGCATTACCTCCTGTATTAATTTGCATAGGTTGCATGATGGTAACTTTGCCACCTGTACCGCACATACATTCAGAGTCTTCGTATAAGAACTTTTTACTTCCACCAAGTGTAGAAGTTTTCGTAGTTTTTGTCCATTTTTGTAAAGCAGGTATGCAAGGTAAATATCCACCACTGGTAGGTTTTAATTTACACTGACCAAAGGTGGCAGGTACTTGCGTATCCATATCTGTGGCCTTAAACTTGCCTTGAATTTTTACCTTTTGATTTTGCGTTACTAGCAATTTTGCAGGTACAAAACCTTGATTACATTCTAGTAAAGCTCCATCTAACACATATATTTTACTACTCATCTTTTTCTAAATTAAAGGTTATAGTAGTTGATTTCTTGTACAAATCCTTTACTTCAAAAGAATATGCTAATTCTCCTTTTGTGACTAAACCCATCTGAGGTTTCACTTTATAGGAACCTTTATATTCTAAATCCAGCGTATGTTTATCTCCTGGTTTCGTTGGCAATTTGCCTAGGAAATTATTTAGTTTGGGTAAAGGAAACTTTTTGTCTTCTATATTCATTTCGGCTTCTGAAGTAATCGTTACTTTCGTGAAACCAATGTCTTGTTTAGTAATTTTCTTTTGTTCAATAATTGGGATATTGATATTGCCCACAGCATTAGCAGCCACTTTAGGTTGATCTGCTAATTGTTTGTCTTTAAATTCTTGATAAAAAATATTAGAAAAAAAGAACTGATAGAAATTATCTTCTAAAAATACTTGTTGGATATTGTCTTCTTGTAATTGCCAGTCAAAGTCGCTCGTCATTTTTAATAAGTCCGGAAACTCTTCTAACAAATCCACCTTAACTTCTTTCCACTTTTGTCTTATCTCTTTGGTATTAACAACCCTATTGAATTTAAAACTTTTGTCCAGTTTTATTTCCAAAACATCATTGATAGCAGCTACTTTTAACGCAACTCTTTGTGATTTATCCACTTTACGAATTACACTAAACTTTTCATTCAATAGTACTCGCTTTTTTACTTCCATTCTGAAATTCAGTAAGCCTTCCTGATCCAATCCAAAAAAAGTAAAGTCAAACTCTATTCCTACTGCTGTATGGGATGTGTTATTTCCTTGCTCAATGATGTTCACCACCTCTGAAGTATAGGAACGAGTTGTTCTTTCTCCATTGAGTTTTATGATTTGATCGGTATGGGGCAGGGTTCTTGGCATTTTGAAATATTTATTATCCAGCTTGGGTTACACGTTGTCTATTTCCATTTACTCTATTTGGTCCCATACCAATACTGCTATAATGCGCTGAGAAATGGAAATAACGATTTCTTAATGTTCTTAATAGCATGTGATGTTCTGGATTGTTGTAAGACATTGGAACTCCGTCATTAAAAACGTATTCCTCTAATATAGTTTTGGTAGTGCTCAACTCGGATGGAATAGGGTATTCTCTATTAACTTTACCGGTCAATATACTTACATTTTTGTTTTTAGAGAATTTTGCCATAATCTGAAGTGGAATATAACTATATCGATTACTCAATCCTTTTCTATCTCCTGTGAGAGTTCCCCAAAAATCACTAACTGTGATTTCATTCGGTTTATACCAGCCTTGTTCAATTAAAAATTCTCTTTCTGCTCTTAGATCTTCGAGATTGGTTAATGTGTAATCTAGTCTTAGCTCTTCATCTGCATTGTGGACATAACCACCTCCAATATCAGAATGTACTCCTGGAAGATATTTTTCTACACCTCTATTACCAGTACTTCGAATATCGGTAAGTCTAAAATTACTTCTGTGTTCATCCGCAGCTGCTAATTGCAAGGTGTGTTGTGATTTCTTCACTGCATTTAACTTAAGTTCGGCGGTATTATTTCCATGTGCTAATCCTAATGAAGCAACAGTATCGAATAAACCTGCAAAATGGATTGCTATCATCTTTACTTTGATACCTTTTTGCTGTAAAAATTCTCCTAGAGCACCATTGTCAACATCGTAATAAATGATCGTAGTTGATACTGGAGCATATTCTCCAGAACCAGTGGTAATTATTTCTTTTACCTGACCTTTTCTTTGAGTTATCTCATGAATAAAGTTTCTTGCTGCTGCGGCTCCTCTACTAAATCCATAAGTTTCGATAGTAAGAACATTGATGTCTTTTTCACCTGTTCTTTCGATTTTATTCGCAACTTCTTCACATCCTTTTTTTACTTTTGCTCGAACACCAGTAGATCCGGTTCCGAGTCCCATTCCTATTTTAGAATCATAGCCTTCATTTTCTGTACCTATTCCTTCTATATAAATTGAAAACTTTTTAACTTTTTCTTCATCTACAGGCTCGTAGGCTGGTTCTAATCGCGAAATATTAGAATGATCATTGTCATAACTCCCCGTTTTATTAGGGCTCCAAGGAGTTCCCCACCAGAAATCCCGATATTTTCTTACGAGCTCTTCATCATGTGGTTCTCCACGTTTCATTTTTTCGTATTCTAAACGAATATTGGTGTTTTCTCTATTATTTGCAGTTCCGTCAAAAAAGACAGCTGCGGTAATATTTACGCTTTCTTCTGGAGTCAGTTCCTCATATTCTGCGTTGCCTACGTGTACGGGAGCTGTTTGTACATTAACTCCGCTAAGTACGCTTTTGCTAGTTTCTTGTGCTCCTGTTGATGTTGCTGTTAACCCAATACCTCCCATATAATATTTTAATTAGAAGTTTCGTATATCTTCACTCTTGCTTTTTTGATTTCTATTTTTTCCGAATCGTTTTGTAGAGCCAACTCAATATTGCTATTGTATTTGTCAATTTTAAGAGTTAATTCTGCCGGTTTCTGATTAGGATTTTTAAAGAAGGTGTGAAAAACTTCTTGAATTTCTTCTTCATTGAAGTAAATTCGACTTCCAAATTCATTGTTATTTTCATCTTCCCATTCAAACCTTATTTCATCAGGTACTGCGTATTCTTGAAATTCGGATAAGATTTTATTGGAACCAAGAGTATATAAGTTTTCACCATTATAAAAAGACATTCGAATTTCTTGTAATGTTCCTTTTTCATAGAAATTGACAGATGGTTTCCAAGAAAATTTTTGTCTATAATGTTCCCATTTTCCAAATGGAATTGCATTTGGATTCATTTTAGCTTTAACTTCTTCGCTAAAATCCTCTTCTAAAACGGAATTGATGAATTCATCCATTGATAGCACAGCGGAGGGAGCAAATTCTTTTATACTTACTTCAACCTCGGAAGCATTAAAACGTGCTACTTCAATTGTTTTCCCTCCTCCTAGAAGCCAAACTACGATCATTCCACCAGGAGCAAGACCTATATTAATGTCTCCATAAGTATCTTTCTTACCTAAGCGGTTAATAAACCCTTCTTTAAATAGATTATTAATAAGATTACTAGGTAGATCAAAGCTTCCTCCATAAAATTTCTTTTCTAAATAGGAAATCCAAACAATTTCTAATCTGATAGGAATAGGTTTTAAATCTTCGCCGACCACATGAGTGGGACCAACTTTTCCCCAACCTTGATGCAGTGTATGTCCTGAAGGGATATAAATACTTTCACCGTTTTCAAATATCAAATGACCCTGATGAATTTGCATCGGATTATATTTTGGAGCGGATGCTGTAGGTCTCCATTCGTATTTTTCCATTTCTTTCGAAGTCTTCATTGTTGCTTTCTCAGAGTTGTTTTTTTGGCAAGAGACAATACCGATACTTGATATTGTACATATTAAAATTAAAATAATAGTCTTTAGTTTACTATTATTCACCATATTCCACAGTTTCTGCACTAGCAATTGTGATTTTACCTCCTGCATTTGTTTTAATCTCTCCACTGGCATCTGTAGTTATCTCTTGTGCTTCTTGCTTATATTCACTACTTATTACTTTAATCGTTTCTCCAATTTGTCTATCTTCATTAGTAGCACTAATAAAATAATCTTCAGAAATTGTTTCATTCTTGTTTTTGCCAACAGAAATATCCAAGTTTTCATCTACATTTATTTGCATATTCTTTGCATTCAATGTCATATTTTCTCCGGCAGAAATGGTAATATCATTATTAGCAGTGTCTATATGGATGATATTTCTATTTTTATCAGTAATCATGATAAACTCTGAACCATCAGCGTCGTTTAGTTCAACAGTGTGTCCACTTCTGGTTCGTAAGGCTTTGACATCATTGTTTGCTGTATTCCAACCAGCTGGGTTGGCTCCTCCTGTATATAAAGTACCTAATACATATGGTCTTTCTGCATTTCCTCCTTCAAATCCTATTAAAACTTCTTCATCAATTTCTGGAATGAAGTGAAATCCTTTTTCTCCTCCAGCGTGTGGAGTTACAATTCGTAACCAAGGAGTGAACTCACCAGTTTCTTTTTGCCAAGGGAATTGAACTCTTATTCTACCGATACCATCAGGATCGCTATTTTCTTTTACAACGGCTACCTGAGTCTCACTTTTTGGAAATGCCATCATATTGGTATTTGGATATGCGTCTAATTCTGAAGTAACTGCTTCGAAATTATTTTGATATCTACCATTTTCAGTATTGGTATGCGTTATTTTAATCACCCGAAAACTTCCGTAATCTCCATTGTCACTTTTAATATTTATAAGTTGACCAAGTTTTACTCCAGGATTATCACTGGATCCTTTTAAGATAACTTGTTTTATTTCTTCGGCTTTTTTCTGTTTTTCAACATAGCCATCGATTCGTTGTTTTAAAGAAGGATCGTTATAAGAATTTACATAGATATTGGTTTCATTCGGAAAGATTTCATCAGATTTGTTACTGGTAAAACCATTGTATCCATTTACACCAGAACTTACCTCTGTAGTAGCCTTTTCGTGCTGTCCATCGGTTAAATAATCATTAGTAAAATATTTGTAACTATTAGATGAGGGTTTTAAGTCTAATGAAAACTCTTGTAGATCATGACCGTACGTAAGAACAACTTCATCTTCATCTTCTGGTTTTCCAAAAACCAATGCACTACCATTATAATAAAACCATTCTCCATATTGAGCAGCCAATCTACTTGCATACTGAAAAGCACTTTCTTGGTGCTGTACACTATAATGAATGTTTTCGGTATCTGATGGACTAAAAATAGTTTCTAATTTCGATTGATCGTATCCCTGAAAGGTGTTGCTTAAAATAGAAGCAAGATCCATATCATTAAAAGAGTTATAATGAGGGCCATCATCAGCAATAATACTACAACTATGAGCCTTAATCGTTACTAGATCTCCATTTTGTTGATGGAATCCCATAGTGCTATTTACAGAAGTAACTACTCCCTTAAATTCAAATTCTTTATATCCAGAGAATGTACCCAAAGAAGAAATTTGAATGGTAATAATCTGACCTAGATAATCTTTAGTCTGAGAGGCAATATCTCCTGTGAAATTCTCTAAGACATCCATTCTACAGACCAATTCCATGATATGATGTGAATCAATTTGTTGATGCAACATTAACTTTTTGTAGGCACTTATAGCTGTTCCTCCAATGAATATTTGTGTTTTCGACTGTAACGCCATAGTATTATATTTTTAGGGGTACTATCAATATCATTAATAGTATTTAATTGTAATAAAGTTACCGAATTTATAATTGATACATACTCTTATCAAGAATCATTAAAGTACTCTCGTTTTTAAATCAGGTAAGTTTATCCGCGAATTATACTCCTTTTACTACTTAAAAAAAGAAATAAAAGACCAAAAATCATCTACCAATTAGGATAGTCCCTATATGGATATAGAAACTATGCATAATTGATATTATGAAACTCAGAAAATTCAGTTTTAAGTTTTCGAAGGCCAATTATTGGTAAATGTAGTACCTTTAATTGTGATCTCCTTTGCTGAAAGTACTAAATGTATCTGTAAAGGTTTTGCGCTTTCTGCATTAAAATGTTCAGTATATTCAATACAGTATGCATCTTTAACTTCTACATTTTTAAGACTAGACATATTATCTCTTCTAAAAAAAGTGATTTTACAATTTTTAGTAATTGTAGGAGAGATCGTCCAATCTAAAAAATCAGCACTTGCGGTGGATTCTATTAATAAGCTTACTTGTCCGCCTTGTGGTTTTGCACAAGGTCTTCCTGTATAATCGGTATCTTGTCTAAAGGAGAATGAGCAATCCAAGATATTTATCTCTTCCCCATCAAGATCTAGTTTTGCTAAAAATGACATAAGTGATAATTTTAAAATGAATAACTACATATCAATTCCATATTGTTTACACATTTGTAAAAAGAAGAAATGATTATGTAAGATGAGAAAGGGAGTGAAAAACACTCCCTTTACCTAATGTTATATCAAACGGGGAAGTTATACCCAGTCGTTTTCGTGTTCACCATTACCAATACCGATTTTTTGTGCAGAAATAGTCAAAGTCTCAGTCATAGGATTCTTTCCAGTAGCATCAAAATTTTCAAAATACTTAACTGCATAAGCATTTTCAAAAGTTAGCTCTTTAAGAGTAGCTTCGTTATCTCTTTTAAGAAATACAATAGAACCATTTCTCATTTCAAAATTATTGAACATCCAATCAGATAAACCTGTATCTGCAGTAGATTCTACTTCCATTTTTATCATTCCTCCTCTAGTAATGGATGAAGGACGACCAGTTGCATCAGTTTCTTGGTGTAAACCATAGTTGCAGGATAAAATGTTATACTCTTTTCCACCAACTTTTAATTTTGCTTTAAAAGACATAATAAATAAATTTTAATTAATAAATAATAATAATAATTGAATATAATAAATGTAACTTGTACGATGTAAAGATAGCAAAATATGTGGTAATCTGTATATTATGCTTTTGTTAAGTGCTTTAAAAATAGTTGTTTTGGAAGGAAAAGGACTACACTGTTTTCGGGGAATTTGCACTTTGTCGTGAAATTCATCTACCAAAAAAAAGATCTCAACGAGAAAATTGAGATCTTTTTTTAACAAAATTTTAACAGATATTTTTTATGCTCTTTTGCAAATAATAACGTCATTTTCCTTAATTCCATTCCCTTCAATAGTTCTAGTAAAGTCAATATGAGATTGCATTCCCATCCAATTAGGTTTGGTGTAAAAAATCCATCCGTAAGGATTGTTTTTATCATCTAAGAACTCAATTTCACCTTCTGGATGTCTATCGTTGTAATCATTAATAAAGAAGTAAAAAAGCTTACCAAATTCCATTTTCTCTGGTGCTTTTAGTCTAAAATTACTTAACTCGTCTGTAGTTTCTCCTTTGTTAAATTCAAATGAAATTACCAATGGGTTGATTAATTCATCATCTTTAGGATCCTTCATTTTCTTATCGATAGGGTAGAACCACTTTTTATAGATTGGAACTGGTATTGAAATTGCAAATTCATATAGCTTTACTATCATTATAGGTATAATAAAGCAAAGAGAAGATGCCGCAAATATATATTTGTAATCAGGCTTGTATATTTCTACCACAAATAGGAAAGTGATTAAACCAATAAACACTGTTACTACTGTGTACAGAAATTCGGGCCAAAATTTAGTAAGATTATCATCTAATAAATTAGGGAAAAATCTCCTCATTGCTAGTACATGTAGCGTTCCTAGGCATAAGAAAATGATTTGAAAACCTATAAAGCTATTCAAAGGAATATTATTAAGTACTTTTTCGTTGCTTAATAAAGCTGTGCCTGCAAATACAAGTAAAACAACTAGCATGTATAGCAAGAATTTCTTTTTATTTTTAACAAAAAGTTTTTTTAACCCAGCAACTACTCCCATTAATATAGCACTAACTGCTAATAACAAGATTCCTACCTTAAAAAAATCAGCATTTACTGCTGCAGCTTGTAATGTTAAATTCATATCATAGTGGTTAGACCCATTCTGGGACTGTTAGTCTCATTTAATACAAATGTCTCTTCTTTATTCGAATATGTTACGTTAATTGTTGTGTCTATCTCCATAGGGATAAAATAGTCACAAAAGATACTAATAAATTTCTTAGTAGCTCCCCCAATTATATACTTATCGATATTTTTTTGGTCCACCGGACCTATATTAATTTCCCAAAAAGGGTAAGAAATGACCGTTTCATTTAGTTCTAAAACTAAATCTACACCTAATTGGTTTTTGCTATCATTGTCTTCATCTTCAGCATCTTCTAATGTGTGATATTTTCTTGTAATACTTACTTTTTCTTCGATTATCTTTTCTAAACTTAAAGCTGTTAGTTCAATTTCACCTGAGATTTTGTGTACGTAAGGAAGAAGTTGTAACAACTTTATGCTATAATCAGAAGGAATTTCTGGATCTAAATTCCAAAATTTTAAGAGAAAATCCGTTTTTAAATTTGCAAATTCATTTATCAGCTGTCGTTCATTTTTTTCAATATTTACACGTTGTGTAAAAAACTCATTTTCTAAAGGTGAAAAAAACGACCGAGCATCTTTTTCTTGTTTTTTTTGCTTTTGATGCAGCTCCGTAAAGGAAATATCACTTTTTGCTTTTACTGGTTCGTGAAAAAAACCTTCCGGAAGTGTGTCATACAGACCATTTCTGGATAAATGCAATTGTAATTTATCTTTATCCCGTGAATAGGTGTCTAGTTTTATGTCAATAACATCCCGTCTGTAAGACCTAGAAAAGGTACTGTTGTTAAATATATCAATGTCTGTAAGATCTAAACTAGACTTCTCTAAAATTTCAGTAACAAAAATTTCTGCTTTTAGATTTTGATAAGTTGAAATCAGTTCTTCGTAGACAACCTGTACCTCTTCGTTGTTCATTCGTTTAGTTGGTGTAAATGAATGGAATTATTTGTTTTGTGCGGTTTTGTTGTTAGTATATTTAGGTTTCTTTCCTGCAGCTACAAACATTCTTTTCCAAGGTTGTTCAGATAAAATACTTATTTGCACACCGTTTCCTCCTGAGTTACCTCTACGAGATGTAGAATGCACAAATCTATCATTTCCGAGGTAAAAACCAACGTGTGTAATTTCTCGAAATTCTGATCCTTTATTATTAAAAAAGATCAAATCTCCCTGCTTTAAGTTATGAAGTCCTTTAAACTTATTGGTGTCATCAGCTTTAAATTGTTTATCTGCAGTACGTTCAATTAAATTGCCATAAACATCGTGATATATATACTGTGTAAAATAAGAACAATCTATACCTTTCTTAGTATTTCCTCCTAGTAAATAAGGCGTGTTCATCCATTCATCTATAAATTCAAATAGAGCGATATTATCAACTTCTTTAGGCGCAATTCCTAAAATAGCACCATATTTTTTCTGAATAGGTAATATGGCGTTTTGTTTAGCTAAAGCAATAGAGTCTCTTCTGGCTTGCGCAAGTGCTTCTTGTTCTGCTTTCTTGGAACCTCCACAACTTATTGCCCCAATAATGATTACAAATAAGAAAAACGTTTTATAAAGTGTATTCATGCGTCAATGAAAATTTAGACAAATATAAAAAAACTTATGGTTATTTTCTACCCTATATACAGGGATAACAATAAAATAAAATCATAAAAATAGGGATTCTTGTATTTTTATTTAGTTTATTGTATTAACAAGCCCTAGTAAATAAAATCTTTAGTAAATTGCAATTGGTTTTAGGGTACATTAAACACACAAATTACTATTCATGAATTCTTCTTATTATAAGCTGCCTTTAGATACTTTTGGAATTGTTAAAAATAAAGATATCGATAGTTGTGATTTGAAACAATCTATAGTTGGTTTTATTCATCTTATCACAACTTCGTATTTTGGTGAGTGTACCTTTGATGAAACCTTTGGGTGTTCCATCTGGAATGTGGATTTTGACAATCTTACGAGTACCAATAAATTAAGAAACACGATTTCTGAATCATTGGTAGAAAGTATTGCTTCTCAGGAACGAAGACTTAGGAGAGTTACTGTTGATGTTAATATCCAGCAAGAAGAATTTAAGAATAGGGGAAGTTTAAACAGAATTAAGAAGAGAGTAGATATAAGAGTTAACGGTGTTATAAGTAGAACAAATGAAGAATTTGCTTGCTTAGAAAGATTTTATATAGCTCCATTATCGTTTTAAAAGAGTTTATGAGTACGGAAAATAAAGTTCAGATAAAAAATAGAATGATCAAAAAAGCGGCTTCGCTTTGGGGAGTTTCTCCAAACGAAATCGAAAGTTCTTTTGATCCCGTTGTGTCTCTTTTGATAGGTGCATGTGCCTCAGAAATTGAAAAAATTTCTAGTGAAATAGATAATTCTCAAACCCGTATCACAGAGCGTTTGATTCAGTTAATGACCCCAGAAACATTGTATGGGTCTAGACCGGCGCATGGAATTGTATATGCGGAACCTATAGAGAAAAGAACAACAATTACACCAGAACATCTGTTGTACTTTAAAAAGAAAATAAAAACAAAAAACGCTAGTACAGAATTAAAAAACATATATTTTTCACCAATTCAAAAAAATCAATTGGTCGATGCTACTATTGATCGAATGATTTGTGGAGATAAGATCTTTGAATTAGAAGGTAAGAGGAAAACCGCTAGTCCCTTGTCTTTGAAAGATACAAAAGGGTTGTCGCCATCTACTTTATTTTTAGGTATAAAAACAGATCAGGATAACATATCATTAAAAGATGTGTCATTTTATTTTGAATTGTTAGATGTACAGGAAAATGAATTGTTTTACCATCACCTAAAAAATGCGAAGTTTTTCTTTGAAGAGAAAGAGTTTGCATCTATTCCGGGTTATTTTAATAGTGATATTTTCCGCAGAACGAATTTGGAATCAATATTTGATTATAAGCCTAATAAGACTAGAAATATAGAAGAAAAAATAAGTAAATTATACAAAAAACACTTTGTTTCCATTAAATCTGGTATTTCTATAGGGTCGAAGGGGAATTTACCAGAAGAATTCTCTAAATTTATAGATCAGCAAACTCATGAAGATTTAGTGGATTATAGTTGGATAAAAATAGAGTTTCCAAGAATTATTAATGATGCTATCTTAGAGAGTGTATATTGTACTTTCAATGCGTTTCCTGCATTGAATCGAAAATGGGAAAGTATTTCCTATCAATTGAAAGATTATATAGACATAGTTCCTATTAGTACACAAGATCTGTTTTTAGATATTAAGGGTATTTCCAATACCTCAGGAAAAGAATATAGGTTAAGAGAAAATGATTCGGCTGCGGATGATAAAGGAACATACGTAATTCGTAGAGATAATGTAAGTAAATTGGATTATAGAAAAGCAAGAGAGTATTTGATTCATTTGATTGAGTTGTTGAAAGATGAGAGTGCATCATTTTCGTTTTTTGGAAATGATTTCTTACAGTCTAATATTAATGAACTTAATCAGAATATTTCGCTTTTAGAAAAAAAGGTATCGGATATGAAAAAGTCTTCAGAAGAGACTAATTATATTTCGGTTAAGCCTTACAAGAAAAAAGATACTTTGTTAGTGGAGTACTGGGTTACAAATGGAGAAGATGCTAACCAGATAAAGTCTGGTAATAGTTTAAGTATTTATCAAGGGAGTGATCTAAAACAAAAAGGGAGTATGTTTTTAACATCTACATTCCAAGGGAAAAACAACTTAGGAATGGAAGAGCGTTTGAATGCTTACCGAAGAGCTTTGTTATCAAGAAATAGAATTGTAACAAGAGAAGATGTTAAGGCATTGTGTTATGAGTTATGCAGTACCAAAGTTCAGGAAGTAAAAGTAGGTAAGGGTTTTAAAACCGATATTCATGTTTCTAAAGGTCTTATTCCCTGTATAGAGGTGCAGTTAATAGAAAATAAAGAAGAAATCACTTCTGATGTAGAGTGGAATTCTCTAAAAAGTAATATTTTGTCAATTTTGGAACAACAATCTTTGAATGTTTTTCCATATAAAATAACAGTAATAAGTTAATTAGATAAGAAAATAGATACTAATGAAGACATCGAATAACACAAAAAATTATCATTTAGATAAAAGCGTAATATTGTTCTTTGTAATAACAATATTGGTTACAGCTACTGTTTTTGCTTTTAAGTATGTAAACTATACGCCTTGTGAAATAATAGATTTTTCTTTTAAGGATGGCGAGGTTAGAGTAGGGGATCCTATTCAGTTTGAGGACATGACAATTGGAGCATTAGAATGGAAATGGGATTTTGGGGATAGTACAACGGTAGATACCAGAAGAAAGCCATATCATACATATAAAAATCCTGGAGATTATACGGTTTCATTAATTGTTAATGGAAAGTGCCCTAAAGTTAAAACCATTTCTGTATTGGAGAAAAAAGAAATTTTAGATCCATCTAAGAAAGCTAAGTTTGAAATTCTTACTCCTAGAATTCGTGTTGGAGAGAAATTAAAGGTACAGGATAATACCCTTAATGCTACTACTTGGGAGTGGAATTTTGAGGATGCGTTGGGAGCAACTTCTAAAGAGCAAAATCCAGAGTATACCTATAGTACATCTGGTAAAAAGACCATTACTTTGATTGTAAACGGAGAATTAAAATATGCTACCACAAAAACAATTGAGGTTTTACCTAAGAAGAAAGAAACGGTTAGAAATGATGATATTGTTGTCCGAGATATATCAACAATCCCTGATGATCCAATAGGACAGGATCCTATAGCAGATGATCCAGTCGATGAATTTAAAGCACCTTTTATAAATGAAAAATCATTTAAAGCTAAAGTGATTCTGGTTTCTACTAAAAAATTAACGGCTAATGATTTCAAGGACTATTTATGTGGTAATTTAGATTTACCAATAATTGTGCGTAAAAAGAGAACTACGTTTATAGAATTTTGTGAAAAGATCAAAGGAAAAAGTATTACTATTAAGGATTTGAAGTTAACCCATGAGGAAAATAACTGTATTAAAAATATAGTAATCGATTACAGAAAGAATAGTATTTTCTAATAACTAAGAAATATCAAAGATGGAATTATCAAATAAAAATCATCATAGGGTCAACTGGATTGACGGTATGAAGATTAATAAAAACCATTTTATTGAAGCAGATAATGCATTTACTAATTTTTCGCAACTTATTGGAGCGAAAGATATTAATGCAATTAATTATGGTTTATTACCAGATTTAGCAGGAGATGAAGCCGTTGATATGGTTTTTTCAATGGATGGTCAGGATACGATTAAAGTGCAACTTAATAGATGTGTTGCTGTGACTAAAGGTGGTTTTATTATTAATATAACACCTGAGATATCGTCCGCTTTAGAACAAATAGGTAGTATTATAAGTACTGAATATAAAATTAATAGTACAGATGAAGAATGTTATATTGTTCTTAGTGTTGATCCCTACGGTAGAGTACCTGTAGGTGATGCTAATCCGGAAGAAGAACCACCACGACATCCTTATGTTTTGCCAGAATATAGTTTACATGTTATTAATTTAGCTGAAGCAAATGAACAAGAGTTTGGTAAACATCATATTACAATAGGTAAGATAGAGTTTAATGATGGGGTAGCCTCCTTAGCAGAAGATTTTATTCCGCCATGTGTTTCTATTCAGAGCCACCAGGATCTTAGATATATTTATACAGAGATACATACTTTCTTTAACGCTATAGAGAAATATTCTATGAATATTATTCAAAAGATCTATCAAAAAAAGCAATCGAATGAACTGGCTACGATGGTGCTAACATTAACTCAAAACTCATTGCAATATTTGGGAGGAATGTTGCCAGAGTTCCGTTTATATGATCGTCATTTACCACCAGTAACGATGATTACTAAATTAATGTCTCTAGCAAGAGTTATTAAAAATAGTATGGATGTATATGCGGGAACTGGTAAAGAAGAACTTTTAAATTATCTTTCTGATTGGTGTGATCTAAATCAAGGGGCATTCGAAAATGTGTTGATTGAAATGATGGATTTAGATTATCAGCATACCGATATTAATAAAGCGTTGCATAATGTTTCTAGTTTTACGAAATTGATGCTTTCGCTGTTTAAAAAATTAAATGAGCTTGATTATATTGGTAAGAAATCGGATTCTAATATATTTGTGAAAGAAGAAGTAATAGCAAAACCAGATGTAAAAAGTAGAAGAAGCTTTTTATTAGATTAATGTGTATTTAAATAATATTTTAAGAAAATGAAACCAAAAAACAGTAAAGAAAGAAGAAACAGCGTTTTAAAATTTGCATTATTATTTTTATTTACGGTTGCTTTAATTGTTACTGCCTTCTTCTTTGATTTTGATAGAGTACCTCTTAAAGAAAACGAAGTGCTAAGAGAACGCACTGCGATTGTTGAAAAAGATGCGAAATTTCAAAAAGATTTTTCTAAAGGAATGTTTAAAATAGAGAAATTAATCGATTCGTTAGATCGTCCAGGTAAAGAAGATAATTTATATTATATAAATAGAAATCTAGAATCTGAAATAGGAGACCTGAACGAGGCTATAGATCAAAAAGATACAACATATAGATATAAAATGTATGTAAATATAGTAACTTCTTACAGGCAAATTAAAGAGTTAAAAGCTGAGCTTGCGAAACAGAAAAAAGAGTTTCAGGAGTTTGAAGAATATAAAGAAGCTTTAGAAAAAACCAGGGAGCAGTTAGATAGAGCTAGAACTGATTTGGATCGTTGCAGAGCTTCACGAAGATAAGATCTACGGATTAGTAAGAAACTAAAAAAGTCGACAAATAGAATGTCGACTTTTTTAGTTTTATATGTTAAAAGAAAATTATTTTGCTTTCAACCAGTTTTCTCGTTTTAATAAGGCTTTTTTACTTGGTTTCGAAAATTGAGTGATCACCACCTCAGGATCAACACCAAATCTTATCAAAGCTTTTTTCTCTTCTCCAAGTCTTCTGTATATAACTGTTGCCTTTTTTCCTGGTTTGTATTTACTAATAACATCGTTAAAAGTACCAAGGTCAGAGAATGATTTGTTGTCTATAGCAACGATCACATCTCCTTTAGCGATACCTGCAGTATATGCTGGTGTTCCTTTTTTTACATATTTAGAAACTACGGCATTATCATTGTCATCAAAAGTAACATCTACCCCTAAATAGGCTTTCTTAGCATTGGTTTTAGGGTATATCGCTACAGAACCTAATAGTTTTTTAAAATCCGGAATCTGACTGTCGAAAATATATTTTTCAAAGAAATCATCAGCAAAAGATTCTCCTGCATATTCTCTTAAAGTAAAAAATAAATTTTCGATAGTATATGGAATTTCTGTCTTTCCATATTTTGTCCAAACAAGTTTTAGGTAATCATCTAAATTAAGATCATCTTTATCTCTAAGAGAAAGATCTAAAGCTAATCCTAACATGCTTCCATAAGAATAATAGGATACAAATGTGTTTTCTCTATTGGTTGGATCCATAGAAGTAGCTGCATCTACAAAAGGAGCCTGATAACTCATTTCTATAGGGTTAAAGTATTGAAGTGCAGGAGAATTCCATACATAATTATAGGTCTTGCTCAAGCTTTCGATATACTGATCAGGAGTAATAATACCTGCTCTACATAGTATTAAATTGGTATAATAACTTGTAAATCCTTCTGCAAACCAAAGCTCACCAGACATGTTTACGTTTTCAAAATCAAAAGGCTCTAGAGAAATTGGGCGAATACGTTCTACATTCCAAGCATGAAAAAATTCATGAGCTACAGTGCCAATGTTTTTTTCCATTCCTCCGTCTGCCAGGCTTCTAGTACTGGTTAAGATTGTAGAGTTACGATGTTCCATTCCGTCACCCGAAACGGTAGGCATGTAGCTGGCAATAAAAGTATATTCTCCGTAGTCAAAATTCGGATAATCTCCATAAATAGCTTTAGTCTGCTCTACGATTTTCTTTATTTGTTCAAAATATTGATCAGCTTCTTCTTCTGTACCTGGATGTAGGAGTGCTAATTTTATGGTGTACTCAGTACCAGCTGCTGGAACTTTAAATTCTTTGACTGTATGATTACTAATTCCCGCAGGACTATCCATAAAGTACTGTAAGTTAGGAGCTAAGAATTTGTTTCCTCCTAACGGAATTAGTTGAGTAGCAACTTTCCAGTTTAGATCTTCTCTAACTAAATAAGTTACCTGTACTGGCCTCTCTTTTAAGGTAGGAATGTACATGAAAGTAGCAGGCATATTAAGATGAGCATGTGTTTCATTTATCTGCGAGTAGGTGCCATCAGCACGATCGGCAAATAAGGTATACGACAGGTTGATAGTTCCATCATGTCCAGAAACATCCCATTGGTAAGGATTGGGTCTCGTCACAGTAACATCTTTGCCCTTGCTGTCGGTTATTTTGACATTATAAACATTTTTAGCAAATTCATGAAGCGCGTATCTTCCCGGCGATGTTCTACTCATTCTTAACGAAATGGTACCACTTTCTAAATTAGTAAATTTAGCACTGATCTCAGCTTCATGATGTACAGCATTATCAAAAGAAATTTGGTATTCATTTCTTACTTGAGAATAACTGGAAGAAATGCAGAGTAGAAATAAAAGTAAAAAGAAAAATCTAAAAGACTTCATTAAAAGAGTTTTTGGTTAAAAGATACATGCGTTCAAAAGTGGCAAAAATAATACAAATTATTACCAAAGTTAGGTGGGAAGTTTTAAATATATCTGGGGCTCTGAAAATAAATTAATACATACTAATTTATTCAAAAACAGAGCTCAAAAATACAACAAACTCTTAACTGCACAAATTAAAGGCACGAAAATTGAATAGGATAAGATAAAACGAATCACAAGATTTTCTTAATTTTTGAAGGTTATAAAAATATATGTTAATTATTGTTTAATAAATAGCTGTAAAAGTTAAACAGTTTTGTAAATTTGAATGAAAAAGAAATTTTAATTTGAAAATAGATGAGTATATATACTTTTATATTTTCAACAAACACTATAAAATTTAGATGAAAATAGGAGTAGAAACATTGATAGAGACAAATGGGCATGGTTTAAATGGGTTTTCCATTGATGAAATTGGAGATGATCATATCAGTACAGGTATGGAAACTCCAATGAAAGAAGATGCTTTTGATATTACAGATGAAGAGAAGAAAGAAAAGATCTCTTATTTGTTTCGGGAGATAATGGAGGTAATGGGATTAGATCTTACTGATGACTCCTTGCGAGGTACTCCTGATCGTGTTGCTAAAATGTATATAGAAGAAATTTTCTCAGGTTTAGATCCTAAAAACAAACCAAAAGTAGCGCTATTTGATAATAAATATAAATATGAGCAAATGCTCGTAGAAAAGAATATTACTTTTTATTCTAATTGTGAACATCATTTTGTTCCTATTATAGGAACGGCTCATGTTGCATATATTTCTTCAGGAAAAGTTATTGGTTTATCAAAATTAAATAGAATTGTTCAGTATTATGCAAAAAGACCACAAGTACAGGAACGTCTTACAAATCAAATAGCTATGGAGCTAAGAGAAGTTTTACAAACTGAAGACGTCGCTGTAATTATTGATGCAAAACACCTTTGTGTTTCTTCTAGAGGTGTAAAAGATGATACCTCTGCAACAGTAACAACGTATTATGGAGGTGCATTTAATAGTCCAGAGAAAATAGCAGAACTTCAGAATTATTTAAATAACTAATCAGGTTTAAAATTCGGTTTTATAACTATCCATATGCATTATACAAAGGAACAAATTAAGACAATGGAGCGCGTAAAACGTTTAAAAATAATTAATGCTGTATCCGGAATCAAACCAGCAAATCTAATTGGTACTATAAATAATGATGGCGTAAGTAATGTGGCTATTTTTAGTTCAGTAGTGCATTTAGGGAGCGATCCTGCGTTAATGGGTTTTATTATGAGGCCTGTAGGTGATGTTCCTAGACACACCTATGATAATATTCTGCAGAATAACTGTTATACGATTAATCATGTGCATAAGTCTTTTGTAAAAAAAGCACATTATACTTCGGCAAAATTGGATAGTAAAGAATCAGAATTTGACAGATGTGGTTTAACAGAAGAATTTATTAATGATTTTAAGGCTCCTTTCGTAAAGGAAAGTAATCTAAAAATTGGTTTGCGGTTTGTGGAATCTATTGATATAGCTATTAATGGGACTATTTTAATGATAGGAGAAATAGATCATCTAATACTACCAGAGGAGACATTTCAACATAGCGATGACCTTGATTTAAGTAGTATGGATACTGTTGGTATTTCTGGGTTGAATTCCTATTACAGCCTAAATAAAATAGAAGAGTTTCCTTATGTAAGAGTATCCGAAATGCCAGATTTTAATTAAATGAATCTTCTCGAAATTCAGTTGTTGTTAGATTTTGGGTTAGTAATTCTTATATGGATTGTACAGTTAATAGTTTATCCTAGTTTTAAATACTACAACATTAATAATCTTGTTAATTGGCATAGGATTTACGCCTTCAGAATTGGTATGATCGTTATGCCTCTAATGTTGGGGCAAATTGTGATTAGCTTTATTAGGTTGCTAGGACCTTATTCTTTGCTAAATATTTTTCATATACTGTTAGTGACATTAGTGTGGTTTTCTACTTTTTTTCAATTTGTACCAATGCACAATCAAATTGCAGATAATACAGGCAATGATGAGGTAATAGTTAAGTTGATTAGAAACAACTGGCTCAGAACAGTTGTTTGGACATGCATATTCATTTGTACTCTCTTTCAATCTCCAAAATAAATTTAATTAGTCTTTTCAAACATTTCCTTATATCCTGTTAAAGTTGCATTCTGATTATTTTTTTGTTTAAGTATTTTGTAATTTTATTAAACAAAATATTTATATGAAAAAATCTCATCTCCCAACAAAAATTTGTAAGGTCTGTGAAAGGCCATTTACATGGAGAAAGAAATGGGAAAAAGTATGGGAAGAGGTGCAGTATTGCAGTGTGCGCTGTAGAAATAATAGAAATAAAGTTAAAGGTTAAAAACAAAAGGAATACATGAAACGAACAGGTTTGGTTTGGTTTAGAAATGATTTAAGAGTTTTTGATAACACCTCCTTGTATAAAGCTACTAATGAAAATGATCGTGTAATTGGAGTCTTTTGCTTTGATCCACGCTTATTCAAGGTGGGTCAATTCGGATTCAAGAAATCTGGAAAGTATCGTGCGAAGTTTCTTATTGAGTCGGTGAATGATTTACGAGAAAATCTACTCAAAAAAAATATTTCCCTTTTAGTTTATACGAAGAAACCTGAGGATGTAATTCCTAATTTAATTGAAGATTATGAGGTAAATACAATCTATAGCCAAGAAGAGTGGACAACAGAAGAAACAGATACATACAAAACGGTAAGGAATGCAACGAAAAGTCAAGATATAGATTGGGTAACTTCTTACGATCAGTTTTTATTTGATCCACAGGATATTCCTTTTGATATTCAAGAAATCCCAAAAGTATTCACTGTCTTTAGAAAGAAATGTGAAAAATATGTACAGGTTGCAAGTGAAGTTGATATTTCAGGATTAGAACCAGATAATTTAATAGAAAATGAAACCAAGATACCCGTTTTGGAGGATCTAGGATTCAAAACTTTTGAGGTTGACTCAAGAACGGCATTTCCTTTTCTTGGAGGAGAAAGCGCAGTATTAAAAAGGATACAATCCTATTTTTGGAAAACCCATAAGCTTTCATATTACAAGAAAACTAGAAACGGTTTATTGGGAACTGATTATAGTTCTAAACTTTCTGCTTGGTTAGCTAATGGTTCTATTTCCGCGCGTACTATTTATAATCGGGTGCGTGATTATGAGAAAGAGATCGAAAAGAATCAAAGCACGTATTGGCTAATTTTTGAATTGATTTGGAGAGATTTTTTCAAGTATGTGTCCCTAAAACATGGTAATGATTTGTTTAAGAGAAACGGCATACTCCATAAAGAATATTCTTGGTCTCAAAATCAAGAGAAGATTGAGCAATGGATTCAGGGTGAAACTAAAGAGCCTTTTGTAAATGCAAATATGATCGAACTTTTACACACAGGATGGATGAGTAATCGAGGGAGGCAGAACGTAGCCTCTTATTTTGCAAAAGAATTACAATTAGATTGGAGAATTGGAGCTTCTTATTTCGAATCTTCGTTAATAGATTATGATGTGCATAGTAACTACGGAAACTGGCAATATGTGGCAGGAGTAGGTAATGACCCCAGAGATCGAAAATTTAATATCCAACTCCAATCCGAACGTTACGATCCACAACAAAAATTTCAAAATCTTTGGCTTCAACCTACATTATTCTAACCTATGATATTACGATTACTACTTGGCGACCAGTTAAATTACGAGCATTCTTGGTACAAAGAGGTTGAGCAAGATGATGTTTGCTACTTTATGGCAGAAATGAGGCAAGAAACCGATTATACCAAGCATCATATTCAAAAAGTTGTTGGTTTTTTTAGCAGTATGCGAAACTTTTCTTCTTGGCTAAAAGAGCAAGGGAAACAGGTTGTTTATTATCAACTCGATCATAAAAAAAATAAACAAGACTTAGTTGGCAATTTAAAGCAGATAATAAAGGAAAATAAGATTACTAAATTCGAATATCAACTCCCTGACGAGTATCGACTAGATGTACAGTTAAAAGAGTTTTGTGAAACACTATCCATAGAGTTTGAAGTATTTGATACGGAACACTTTTTGACTTCCAGAACTGATTTTGCTAAATTTTTTGAAGGTAAAAAGCAGTATATCATGGAATACTTTTATCGTGATATGCGCAAGAAATATGATATCATGATGCTTACCAAAAAAGATCCAGAAGGTGGTAAGTGGAACTTTGATCATAGTAATAGAAAAAAATGGAATGGAAAACCGGAAATACCCAGTCAGAAAGATTTCAAAAAGGATGTAAGTAAGATTGTCGAGCTAATTCATGATTGTGAAGTTAGTACTATTGGAAATATTGACCCGAAACAGTTTAATTGGCCAACTTCCCGAAAAGAATGTCTTTCGTTGCTTACTTATTTCTGTGAAAACTTATTAATGTACTTCGGAGACTATCAGGATGCAATGCATGTAAAAGAAAAATATTTATTTCACAGTAGGTTGTCTTTTGCGATGAATAGCAAAATGTTACATCCTAAGGAAGTAATCACCACTGTTATTGAATATTGGAGAGATAGACAAGATGAAATTGATATTTCGCAAGTAGAAGGATTTGTAAGGCAGATTTTAGGTTGGCGAGAATATATGAGAGGAATGTATTGGAGTCAAATGCCAGCCTACAAAAACCTAAACGAACTTCAGAATACAAACAAGTTACCAGATTTTTACTGGACGGCGAATACTAAAATGAATTGTTTACGTTCTGCCATTCAGCAAAGTTTAGATGACTCGTATGCACATCATATTCAGCGATTAATGATTACGGGTAACTATGCTTTATTGACTATGATCGATCCAGATGAAGTGGATCAATGGTATCTTGGAATTTATATAGATGCTATCGAGTGGGTAGAGATTACCAATACTAGAGGAATGAGTCAATTTGCAGATGGAGGTTTGGTTGCGACCAAACCCTATGTATCCAGCGGTAGTTATATCAATAAAATGAGTAACTATTGTAAATCATGCGAGTATAAAGTATCTAAGAAACATGAGGATGATGCGTGTCCTTTTAACGCTTTATACTGGAATTTTTTAGATGAGAAGCAAGACTATTTTAAAAATAACCAGCGTATGTCCATGATGTTGAATCTCTTGCATAAAATGGATAAAGAAAAATTACACAAATTAAAAACCAGGGCTAATCATATAATAGAAAATCCTGATGAGTACTAATAAAGAGCATGTAAATATTGTTTGGTTTAAACGGGATCTTAGATTGCAAGATAACGAGGCGGTTTATAACGCAATTGCGACGGATTCGCCTACGTTGTTGTTGTATGTTTTTGAGAATTCTTTAAAAGAGGATAAGCACTATAGTCAACGTCATTGGAACTTTATTAAACAGTCTATAGTTGATCTAAACACTCAGCTAAAAGTATATGATACAAAAGTGCTATGTGTTTCTTCTGAAGTTATTCATACAATCGGAACACTACAACAATTCTGGAAAATAGATCAGGTGTTTTCTCATAAAGAAACTGGAATAAGAAAGACATATGAAAGAGATAAAGCATTTTCAAGATTTTGCAAAAATAACTTGATTCAATGGGTGGAAAATAACAATAATGGTATTCACAGAGGTCTTAAAAACAGAGAGAGTTGGAGAGAGGACTGTGAGCATTATATGAATCAACCTCAATTTGAATTTAATCCGAAACCTGATAGTTTTATTTCATTAGAAAAAATAGGTGAATTAGAGAAAGTTTTTCATATCGAGAACCTAGATACGGTACCAGATACTAATTTTCAACAAGGAGGTACCAATAAAGCATATCAATACTTAGTTTCTTTTTTTAAAGGAAGGTATAAGAATTATAGCTTTCATATTTCGAAACCAGAATTAGCTCGTAAAGGTTGTAGTAGGTTATCTCCATATTTGGCTTGGGGAAACTTATCTATCCGACAGGTATGGCAATATGCTATTCAACAACGAGCTACATCTGATAGTAAAAAACAAATAGATGCCTTTACTTCTAGATTACAATGGCAAGTTCATTTTGTACAAAAATTTGAGATGGAAGATATCATGGAGTTCGAAAGTATTAATAAAGGATATCGGAAATTAAAAAAACAAATATCAGAAGAATACAAAGCTGCCTGGAAGGAGGGAAGGACAGGTTATCCTCTTGTAGATGCTTGTATGAGATGTTTAAAGGAAACTGGGTATATAAATTTTAGAATGCGTGCGTTGGTAGTGTCTTTTTTTACGCATAATCTTTGGCAACCATGGCAAGAGGCGAGTGCTCACTTATCTAGTATGTTTTTAGATTTTGAACCAGGTATTCATTTTCCTCAGCTTCAGATGCAGGCTGGAGAAACTGGAATTAATACGCTTAGGATTTACAATCCCATAAAAAATAGTATTGACCATGATCCAGAAGGTGTTTTTATAAAAAAATGGGTTCCAGAGTTGAGCAATTTGCCAATTGCTTATATACATGAACCTTATAAAATGCCACCACTAGAACAGCAATTTCATGATTTCGAATTAGGAAAAGATTACCCATATCCTATTGTCGAAATGAATAGTACTAGGAAAAGAGCGAGCGATACACTCTGGAAAATGCGAGATGATGCATTGGTGAAAAGAGAAGGATATCGAATCCTAAAAAAACATACATTACCGAACAGAAAAATTTAACAGTAGATGCAAAAAGAATTATCCATACGTGATATTGACAGAATCATAGAAATGGCTTGGGAAGATAGGACACCATTTGATGCAATCCTTATGCAATTTGGATTAAAAGAGCAAGAAGTAATTAATCTAATGCGAAGAGAAATGAAACCTTCGAGCTTTAGAATGTGGAGAAAAAGGGTACAAGGAAGAAAAACAAAGCATTCAAAAAAACGTACTTTTGAAGAAGGTAGATTTAAATGTTCTCGCCAGAAACAAATTACACATAACAAAATTTCAAAAAGGAACTAATGAGCAATAAGAAACCAGACCAAGTAGTATATAATGAAGATGAAGAAAGGTATGATGCTGCCTTAAAACCTTATGCTACGGATGTAGGAGCACCGTCAATTACCATTCCGGATACGGTTGCTTGGAAAAATACAAACGTACACAGGGTAAATAAGCAGGTAAAGGCAAAATACGATGAGCTAAAAGCGCAGTATGATGTATTGATGGAGCAATTTGAGTATAACAATTTAGTTTATAATGCTAAGTTTACTTTTGAACCTATCGTGGGAGAAACGTATCATCTATATCGCAATAGCAATGAAGAACCCTTTTTATCGATCATTGCTCCAACAGAGTGTAGCTTTGATCATCTAGGAACATTTAGATTAAATGCTGATAAAATGTGGGAGCGGTTGTAATCAACTGCATGAATTAGTGTATTCTCTTTTTCTTTTGGAAAGAAAACCAGTTTCTGGTTTTTAAATGAATATTAAGCATATTATTTTCTCTTGGATAGTTTATAGCTTTTAATCCACTTTTGTTGTTGATGTTTTCGCGTGTGTTAGATTTACTTATTTTTCGGTATTATGTTGTTTTCCTTTTTTTGATACCCTTCTTTGTACATACGACTGTAATTTTCAAACGAATACCTTGTTTTTATGCAATGGTGTGCTGCTTTAGTAAAACTTAAATCCTAGCTCTTTCATAAGTTTATATGCTTCGCTATATTTCTTTTAGAATTATAATTGATATTAATCGGGAGAATTAAAATATTTTAAAAACAAAAAACGCTTCAACAATAAGTTAAAGCGTTTTGCTTGCGGAGAAAGAGGGATTCGAACCCCCGGAGGTGTGACCCTCAACAGTTTTCAAGACTGCCGCATTCGACCACTCTGCCATTTCTCCAGTGTTTAGTCTCATCAGGTATTCCCTGAATGCGGGTGCAAATATAACAACCTTTTTTAAATCTATAAAAGTTTTTTTAAATAAATTTTGAAGGTTTTTTTTATGAAAATATTGATAAAATCATCTGCTGCTAAATCTGTATATTGCATAGTGTTATAAAAAGAAATAAATGAGAAGTATTTTAATCGTTATTTTAGGCTTAGTATTTTTATATTCCTGTGGAAGCTCACAAAAATCATCTAACAAGCCTGGTAATAACAAAAAAGCAGATATCATATCGTATGCAGAGACAATAACTTCAGATGAACTTCAGAAGTATTTATACAAATTTGCAGGGGATGAATTTGAAGGTAGAGATACAGGAGAGCCTGGGCAAAAGAGGGCGGCAGAGTATTTAAAAAAGCAGTATATGAGAATGGGAATTCCTTCTCCACTTGGAGGAGAAGATTATTTCCAGGAAATAGATGAAAGTTATTTTAGAGGAAGAATTAAATCATCTGAAAATGTTTTAGCGTATATAAAAGGAACTGAAAAGCCTGATGAAATAGTAGTAATTTCTGCACATTATGATCATGTAGGGGTCGATTCTAATGGAAATATATATAATGGAGCTGATGACGATGGATCAGGTACTGTAAGTATTTTGGAAATAGCTCAGGCTTTTGCGAAAGCAGCAAAGGATGGTTATGGTCCCAAAAGAACTATATTGTTCTTACATGTAACCGGAGAAGAAAAAGGGTTGTATGGATCTAGCTACTATACAGAAAATCCAGTTTTTCCATTAGAGAAAACGGTAACTAATCTTAATATCGATATGATTGGTCGAATTGATGAAAATCATAAGAGTCCAGAAAAGAATAATTATATCTATTTAATAGGTAGTGATAGGTTGAGTACAGAGTTGCATAATTTAAGTGAAGAGATAAATAAGGAGTTTACTCAATTAGACCTAGACTATACCTACAACGCTAAGGATGATCCGAATAGATTTTATTACCGAAGTGATCATTATAATTTTGCAAAGAATAATATTCCTATCATCTTTTATTTTAATGGTGTTCATGAGGATTATCACGAGCCAACGGATACGGCAGACAAAATAGAATACGATCTGATGACAAAACGGGCTAAACTAATTTTTTATACAGCCTGGGAGATTGCTAATAAAGAAGAAAGATTAATTGTTGATGGTATTGGCAAAGAATAGAATCAGGAAAAGCTAAGTCTTACGATATGTAATATAAAACGAAAAAGACTCCGCAGTTACGGAGTCTTTCTTTTTAAAAGGGTGGAAGATCGGTCTCGAACCGACGACCTCCTGAACCACAATCAGGCGCTCTAACCAACTGAGCTACAACCACCATTTAATTTCGGCTGCAAAAATAAGGTATTTCTTTGTTTCTGCAAAGAAAAAAATGAAATTATATAAGGTCAAATATGGAATCTACTGCGGCATAGCGTTCTACAGTATAACCTTCTGCATGATCTACTCCGATGATTCTACCTAAATCAGCAGCTCTATAGCGAATACTTTCCATAAAATTCCTACTAGAAATTGGAGTAGAAGGCGCTTTGCTATCTGCATCATAAAACTGAGTTTTATAGGCCATTACACTTTCCATTTTTTTATCTAAATATCCAGTGATATCTACTACAAAATCTGGTTCCAATATTTTCCATTGGATATAGTGATATACTTTTTTAGGTCTCCAAGCATCTTGCTTCGTTCCTTCTAAAGATGTTTCTATTTTGCGTAATCCTGATAAAAAACACGAATCACTAACTAATTTGCTTCCTTTACCATGATCTATATGACGATCATCAATAGCATTACAAAGCACTATTTCTGGTTGGTATTTACGTATGATTTGGATAATAGCAAGTTGATGTGCTTCATCATTTTTAAAAAAACCATCTCTAAACCCTAGATTTTCTCGAACAGTTACTCCTAGAATTTCTGCAGCATCCTTTGCTTCTTGATCTCTAGTTTCTGGAGTTCCTCGAGTTCCTAGTTCTCCACGTGTAAGATCTAGAATACCTACTTTTTTACCATGATCAATTTCTTTGGCAAGGGTTCCTGAGCAACTTAGTTCTACATCATCAGGATGCGCTCCAATAGCTAGTATGTCTAGTTTCATATTAATGTTCTAATTCTAAGACTTTAATTTTTTGAAGTGCCTGTTCAATATCCATCATCAAATCTTCTTTTTCTTCAATACCAACACTAAACCTTAGCAACCCATCATTTATTCCTTGGTGCTTTCTTTCTTCTGCAGTTAATAAAGCATGAGAAGTTAGTGTAGGGGAGAGTATGGTACTTTCTACTCCAGCAAGACTCATGGAACTTTTTATAAGCTTTAGTTCTTTCTGAAATTTACTAGCATCTAACCCTTCTTTTAATTCAAAAGATAGCATTCCACCAAATCCTTTCATCTGTCTTTTTGCTATTTCATAGTCGGGATGTGATTTTAAACCAGGATAATATACCGCTTGGATATCGTCATGTTTTTCTAACCATTTGGCTAGTTTTTTTGCATTTTTATTTTGTTGTTTTACCCGAAGTCCTAAAGTCTTTATGCTTCTTTCTAACATCCATACCGTAAAATCACTTAAACTTCCGCCAAGATTCTTAGCTAACTGAAAAATTTGTTCGATATTTTTTTCAGAAGAAACTACGGCTCCAGCAAGAATATCGCTATGTCCTCCTAAATATTTTGTAGCAGAATGAATTACAATGTCGATACCTAATTCTATAGGGTTTTGATTAACAGGAGAAGCAAAGGTATTGTCTATCATCGTAATAATACCTTTTTCCTTTGCTAGTGCTGCTATTGCTTTTATGTCTGTTATGGTTAATAATGGGTTAGAAGGAGTTTCTATATAAATTATTTTAGTGTTGTCTTGGATTTTTTCTTCGAACCCTGTCACGTCCTGACTATCTACATAAGAGTATTCAATACCATATTTGCTAAATTCTTCATTAACCAAATTAGCAGTACCTCCATAAAGTGTTCTTTGTAATACGATATGATCATCTTTGCTTAAAAAAGCAAGTAAAGCAGTACTAATAGCTGCCATTCCGCTTCCGAAAATAAGTGATGATTCACCTTTTTCAAGTTTTGCTATTTTTTTACAAAGCGCTTCTTGATTTGGAGTATTAAAATAGCGTGGATATCTTTTAATATCTACATCTTCAAAAGCGTAAGATGTAGAGAGGTAAATAGGAGAAATCGCTCCTTTGAATTGTTTATCTTCTATTTCGCCCACATGGGTGCAAATAGTATTAAAACCAGTGTCTTTTGAGTTCATGTTAATGTTCTAAGCTTAAATTGAGCTCTAAAAATACTATATAAAAGATTAAAGAGAATAAGCTTTAACAGAATAAGTTAATAAATAAGAAAAGAACTAGAATTAATTGATGTATTTTACTTTGGAAATATTCTTCATGATTGTTTGGAAGAATTGCTGAGTATCGTAAGGTTTAATGATCACATCATTCATACCTACTGATAAAGCTTGATCTCTAATCTCACCTTCTTCAACTGCTGTAAGTGCTATGATTGGGATGTGAGTATTAAAGGTTCTTATAACAGTAGTAGCATCTAAACCATTCATTTCGGGCATGTTGATGTCCATAAGAACTAAGTCAAATGCATTTGTTTTCACCATCTCAATAGCTTTCATACCATTGCTAGCAAGATCACAAGTATACCCCTTTTTCTTAAGAATATTTTGAGTAACTATTTGATTGATTTTGTTATCATCAACGATAAGGATATTAAAATTGGTAGTTCCAATACTGATACTTTCTCCCGTTTGAGAAGAGATATCTTTTTCTTTTACCGCTTTTTCATACACTAAATCAAACGTAAATTCAGAGCCAACCCCTTCTTCACTATCAATAAAAATTTCACTCTTATGCAGATGGATAAGCTTTTTCACGATCGCTAGTCCTAGACCAGTACCTTCGTATTCTTGATTCTCATTTTTTACCTGAGCAAAGTTTTCAAAAATAGTAGCTTGCTTGCTTTTTGGTATCCCAATACCGTCATCTTTAATGATAAAACGTAAATTGTAATTATCTCCTTCAGATGCTTGGCTTTTTACTTTTATCCAAATATTCCCATTATTAGTAAACTTTAAAGCATTACCAATCAGATTTATCAATATCTGAGATAGTCTTACAGAATCACCAAGTAATGTAGTTTTAATGTTTCTATCAATATCAATATGAACAGTATTGTTATTGTTTTTTTGTTTTGAATGGAGGGAGTTTACAATTCCCTCTATTAAAGACCTAAGATCAAAGGAAACTTTTTCTAGTTTTACTTCATTAGTTTCTATCTTACTTAATTGAAGCACATCATTAATCAGCGCAAGCAAATAATCCCCAGAAAATTTTAAAGATTCTAAATATTCATTTTTCTTCTTTTCTTCTGGGTTTTCCATAAGTAATGAAGTAAGACCAATAACCCCATAAAGAGGTGTTCTTAGTTCATGACTTACAGTAGAGATAAACTGAGATTTAAGTGTGGAAACTTGTTCTGCAGTTTCTTTTGCGTTCACCAACTCCTTATTTTTCTCTATAAGATCATAATTAAGCTTCTTCTTTTGTAAATTGTTTTTATATGAACTGATTAAGAAAGCCAGAGAAATTAATATTAGCACCACTCCAAGTATGGTAATGATCTGCCATTTGATTTCTTTAGAATAGTTTTTTGCATCCTTTTCATCAGCTTTTTTTACCTTATCCTTCATTCGATTTACATCGAATTCAATCTCAGCTTTTATCAGCTCTATTTTTCTGGTAATTGCTTCGGATTTTTTTTGGTTTTCGTAATGTTTTTCTAGATACGGAATGGCTTTTTCAAATTCCTTTTTAGCCCTGTAAACTCTATGTTTTGTGTAATATGCAGTGGCAAGTTCTTGATAAGAGTTAGAAATTACTAGTTCGTTATTTTCAATATTATTTATTTCACTACTGGCGTAGGATACAGCATTATCAATGTGTTCGTCCGCTCTTTCATATCTGCGTACCCTTAGGAAATATTTTCCTAGCAAATTACTTAATTTGATTTTTTGACTTGGAGCTAAATCAAAATTGGAACCTATTAATGCTCTTACTTTTGTTAGGTATTTGTCACTAGTTTGGTAATCTCTATTATCAATATAGTGTTCTGCAAGTGTTAACCAAGGTTTAATAATTTTTGTAGTATCATTAATCTCTTTGGCTATTTTAGAACTTTCTGTAAGATGATTGATACCATTCTGTACTTTGTTATCATTCTTCAGATATAATTTTCCAAGATTATACGTTATTTTTGCCTGTACTTCTTTGCTTTTTGAAGTAGAAGCATAGGTTATAGCAGTTATATAATTGGTAATCGCTTCGCTATCCTGGCTATTTAGCTCATGTATCTTTCCGATTAGAAATCGTATTTTTGCTCTACTTCTATCATCGTTATTGTAGGTAGCGCTTTTTAAAGCAACCTGTACTTTTTCTAAAGCTTGTTGATACTTAAATTCTTCCAAGAACAATTCTGCTTGTTCTATATGGATTTGAATACTATCTCTATCTAGAGATGATTGTGCTACTGTACCAATGTAAATACAAGTAAAAAATAAATAGATTATATGTTTTGTAAAGTTCTTCAACTTTTTGGTTTAGAGGCTAATTATATGCAGCGAAAATACAAAAATAGATCTAACAATGTGCAAATCATCGTGTAAAAAGAACAATTTATCCGTAATTTATGTAAGGTATTTTATTTTTTTGTAAGAATTTTTGAAGTATTGTTAGAAAGATAATGTGTATTAGAAAAAACTATATGAATATAAAAAAATCTAATTATCGTATCCTTTATATATGTATAGGCAGCGTATATTTGCCACTTCAAAAATTAATTAATTACTTTTTAAATTAACAAAAAAATGGCATTTGTAGGTAAAAAATTCCCAGATCTTAACGTTGACGCAATGAATGAAATGGGAGATACTTTCAAACTAAACGTATTGGAAGAGGCAAAAAATAACAACAAAAAGGTACTTTTATTCTGGTACCCTAAAGATTTTACTTTTGTTTGTCCAACGGAATTACACGCATTTCAGGAGGCTTTAGTAGAATTTGAAAAAAGAAACACAATTGTGATTGGTGCTTCTTGTGATACTCCTGAAGTTCATTTTGCATGGTTAAACACTTCTAAAGACAACGGAGGTATAGAAGGTGTAACATATCCTATTTTAGCAGATTCTAATCGTAATCTAGCGAGTACATTAGGAATTTTAGATATCACTAATGAAACGTACAATGAAGAAACAGGTGTTGTAACTGTAGAAGGAGATAACGTTACCTACAGAGCTACATATTTAATTGATGAAGAAGGAACTGTTTTTCATGAAGGTATCAACCATATGCCAGTAGGAAGAAATGTAGCAGAGTTTTTAAGATTGATCGATGCTTATGCTCATGTACAGAAAAACGGAGAAGTATGTCCTGCGAATTGGGAAGAAGGTAAAGAAGCAATGTCTGCAAATAGAGATGGAGTAGCTTCTTATTTAGCTTCTCACTAAGAACTTAGATCAAAATAGTTTTAGAAGAAACTTCTCTAAATACTAAAAGTAGTAAAGAGAAGTTTCTGTTTTACACGAAAAAATAGATTATGATTCAAGAATTAACAGCGGATAATCTTTCTGAATTAGTACAAGCTAATGATAAAGTTATCGTTCAGTATTCTGCTACATGGTGCGGTAATTGTAGAATTATGAAGCCAAAATTTAAAAAATTAGCTTCTGAAAATGAAGATGCTACTTTTGTAATTGTTGATGCAGAAAAAAATCCAGAATCCAGAAAAATGGCCACGGTAGATAACCTGCCAACGTTTGCTACTTTTAAAAATGGAGATTTTGTGAATCAGGTACAGACAAATAAGTTTGAAGTTTTAAAAGATTTAGTAAATGAAGTTACCAATAATTAAACATTTAACGTCTTTTATAGAGGAGAATGATGAGGATTTTGTTGTGGAAGCAATAGAAACTTTGGAAGCACTTACAGAAGTTCCTTCCTTAAAGGATGAGGAGCTAGATGTAATAGGAGAGCTTATTTCTAATATGTATGGTGCCATTGAAGTCAATAAAATGGTTAAAGAAGGTACTCCAAAAAAGGAAGCCCTAAATGGTTTTATGCAACGAGTTATGGGATCTATCGATACTTAAAATATTCCTAATCATATGTGCCCAAGCGATTATGTTTTATAAAAAAGCCGAAACAATATTGTTTCGGCTTTTTTATAAAATACTTTTTTACAGGTTTTAATTTGATATTACTTATACCTAATTCTCAATGAATTTTAAGTTTCCTTTTTTAATTTTTGAAAGATTTAAAATACATTTTGTTTAGAAATTTGAACATCTGAGAAATAAGTAACCAATAATAATGTGAAGGTTAACATAATATTTTTCTCATGAAGATTAAGGTTTGTTTATTTTAAAAACATTTATCCCCTTTAAAACCCTAAAAATTTTTTTATTTCTTGGTTAATGTGTAAACTTGAAGTAGAAATAAATCGGCTTAAATCTAAAGTTAAAAACACATAAAAATGGCTACAATCACATTAGGAGGAAACGAGATACACACCAGTGGTGAACTTCCAAAAGTAGGAGAAAAAGCTCCAGATTTCGCATTGGTAAATACTGATTTATCAATAGCAAAATTATCAGATTATGAAGGATCTAGAGTAGTACTTAATGTTTTTCCTTCGATAGACACAGATGTATGTGCTACATCGGTAAGACAATTTAATCAACAAGCTAGTCAATTAGAGAATACTAAAGTACTGTGTATTTCTAAAGATTTACCTTTTGCACAAAAAAGATTTTGTGGAGCAGAAGGGTTAGAAGGAGTTATCAATCAATCTGATTTTAGAGAAGGTAAATTTGGTAAAGATTATGGTTTAGAAATCGTTGATGGACCTTTACAAGGATTGCACTCTAGAGTGGTTATAGTGCTTGATGAAAAAGGTACTGTGGTGTATACAGAACAAGTTCCAGAGATTGCTCAAGAGCCTAATTACGAAAATGCTCTAAAAACATTGGCATAATCATTATATGAGTAATTTCTCAAAGTTTATACTTGGCAGAATACGAGGATGTGGATATGCACTAAAAGGTGCATTGATTTTGATTAAAACAGAACCAAGTATTCAGGTACAGGCTGTCATAGCAATTATTATGACAGCCTTAGGTTTTTATATGAATATCACCGCGACCGAATGGATATTACAAACTTTTGCGATTGGATTGGTTATGAGTATTGAAGGATTAAATACCACAGTAGAAGCAATCGCAGATTTTATTCATCCAGATTTTCATAATAAAATAGGTTTTATTAAGGATATCGCGGCTGGAGCTGTTTTTATAGCGGCGATTACAGCAGTAATTATAGGAGGTGTCATCTATATACCTTACTTGTTATAGAAAATTTTTTTTCCATTTTTACGTTCCAATATAGATATTCGTATTTTTGCGATAACATATCCAAAAAATGGCAAAAAAAAAGGCAACAACAAAAAGAAAAACCACTAAAAAAACTAAAACTCCTCTAAAAGAAAGACTTACTTTGTCTAGGCAACAAAAGGTTATTTTGGGAAGTTTTTTGTTCTTTTTAGGTATTGCATTATTCTTTTCTTTTATTTCATTTTTCTTCAATTGGAAAATAGACCAGAGTGAAATTTCTCAATTTCCTGACAGAACGGCATCAGCAAAAAATTGGCTTAGTATTTCTGGAGCAAAGGTTAGTGACTTTTTTATTTTTAGAGGTTTTGGAATATCAGCCTTAATATTACCTGTTTTAATTTCCCTAACAGGAGTTTACTTATTTTTTGATTTAAACAGAAAAAAACTAGCAGGGTTCTGGTTTTGGGGAACTTTGGTAATGCTTTGGATATCTGTAGTTTTTGGCTTTGTACAAAAAGAAAGTGGTTTATTTGCTGGAGTTATAGGTTATGAAGTAAATGATTTTATGCAGGACTATATTGGCTTTATTGGAACTGTATTGGTACTAGCGTTCTTTGCTATAGTATATATTGTAGTTCGTTTACGATACACGCCAGAAAAGATATCAGCTTCTTTAAAGAAAACTCAAAGTGAAATCACAAAAGATTATCAGGCAGCTAAAAAATTGAATGGAGCAAAAAAAGTAAAGACAGCAGAAAAACCAGTAGATGAAGAAAAAGAGGAATTATCAATTGGCGAGACGCAAGATTTATCGATAGAAAAACCTTTAGCGAATGCAAATACAACTCAATCAACTCAGATCTTAGATAAAACGAATACATCTAGTAGAACAACGGTAAATGAATTTTACGGAAATCCTGAAAATCAGTCAGATGAAATTCCAGAGAAATTGATCATAAAATCTGAAGATAATCCAGAAGATATTGCCATGGAAGTAGAGGCTGTGGTAGAAGAGGAAGAGGTAGAAAATCTTAGTGCTAAGCTGGTTAAAGACTTTGGAGAGTTTGATCCAAAGTTAGAGCTAGGAAATTTTAAATTCCCAACTATAGAATTACTAAAAGATTATTCTGTGCAGAATGGAGGTATTACTATAGATCAGGGAGAATTAGAAGAAAATAAAAATCGTATTGTAGAGACCCTTAAGAACTACAAAATAGAAATAGCTCAGATCAAGGCGACTGTAGGACCTACGGTAACACTATATGAAATTGTACCAGAGGCCGGTATTCGTATTTCTAAAATCAAAAATTTAGAGGACGATATAGCACTTTCGTTAGCAGCATTAGGAATTCGAATTATTGCACCAATACCTGGAAAAGGAACTATTGGTATCGAAGTACCTAATAAAAAATCTACTATAGTCTCTATGAGGTCGGCGATAGGTTCTTCTAAGTTTCAAGGAGCAGAAATGGAATTACCATTATCGTTGGGGAAAACAATTTCGAATGAGACTTTTGTTGTTGATTTGGCAAAAATGCCCCACTTATTAATGGCAGGAGCTACAGGACAAGGAAAATCCGTTGGACTAAATGCTATTTTAACTTCCTTACTTTATAAAAAACATCCTGCAGAAGTAAAGTTTGTTTTGGTGGATCCTAAAAAAGTAGAACTTACTTTATTTAATAAAATAGAAAGACACTACTTAGCTAAACTGCCAGATGCGGAAGAAGCTATCATAACCGATAATAATAAAGTAATTAATACACTTAATTCTTTGTGTATTGAAATGGATGCTCGATATGACTTGCTAAAAAATGCAATGGTTCGTAATATTAAGGAGTATAATGCAAAATTTAAAGCAAGAAAACTAAATCCAGAAAATGGACATAAGTTTCTGCCTTACATTGTTTTGGTTGTGGATGAGTTCGCAGATCTTATCATGACTGCAGGAAAAGAAGTAGAGACACCAATTGCCAGATTAGCACAATTAGCCAGAGCAATTGGAATACATTTGATCATCGCTACACAACGACCATCGGTAAATGTGATTACTGGTATGATTAAAGCTAATTTCCCAGCTCGAATTGCATTTAGAGTTACCTCAAAAATTGATTCTAGAACAATTTTAGATACAGGAGGAGCAGATCAATTAATTGGTAGAGGAGATATGTTATATACACAAGGTAATGATTTGGTTAGGATACAGTGTGCCTTTGTAGATACACCAGAAGTGGAACGTATTACCGAGTATATTGGTAGTCAAAAAGCATATCCTGAAGCACATATATTGCCAGAGTATTCTGGAGAAGAAAGTGGCACAAGTCTTGATATAGATGTAAAAGATCGCGATAAGCTTTTTAATGAAGCTGCAGAAGTTATTGTCACAGCACAACAAGGTTCGGCGTCTTTATTACAAAGAAAATTAAAATTAGGATATAATAGAGCAGGAAGATTGATTGATCAATTAGAAGCTGCTGGGATTGTTGGACCATTCGAAGGAAGTAAAGCGAGACAAGTTTTAGTTACGGATTTGGTCGCTCTAAAACAATTATTAGACGCTGAGTAAAACTCAGTAATGATTTAAATTTAAACTACACAAAGATTACAGAATGATACGAAGAATATTTTTTTTAGCAATAGCAACACTTTTTATAACCACTGCACACGCTCAAGATGCTAAAAAGCTTTTGGATGAAGTGTCGGCAAAAGTAAAAAGCTATGATAATATTGTGATTGGATTTAAGTATGCCTTAAATAATCCTGCAGAAAATGTATCTCAAGAAACTAGAGGAGATGTTACTTTATTAGGAGAGAAGTATTTATTGAATCTTATGGGTACAGAGCAAATGTATGATGGAAATAAATTGCACATCATCATTCCTGAAGATGAAGAAATTAATATTTCTTCACAAAGTCCAGAAGATGAAGCTAGTGTTACACCTTCTAAAATGCTAACGTTTTATGAAGATGGATATACTTCAAAAATGGATATTGTACAAAATGTACAAGGAAGAAAAATTCAGTTTGTGAAATTAAATCCAATAGATACTAATAGTGATCTTAAAGAGATATTATTAGGAATAGATAAACAAACAAAGCATATCTATAAATTGATTTTAATGCAAAATAATGGTACTAATATTACAATCACAGTAAATAGTTTTAAGACAAATCAACCGTTGTCGAGTACGTTATTTGTATTTGATGAATCAAAGTATGCTAATTATTACATCAATCGCTTAGATTAATTATATATTTAGGCATTATTAGTAAATCATAAACATCCCGAAGTTATTCGGGATTATATTTTATATATACGAATAGGTGAAAATATTAGACAGATATATTCTTACAACTTTTTTAAAGACTTTTTTTCCGCTCTTTATCATTATTATGTTTATTCTTTTGTTGCAAACGATCTGGTTATTTATATCAGAATTAGCGGGGAAAGATTTAGATTTTTCGGTAATTATTAAGTTTTTAACCTACGCAACGCCTAGGTTAATTCCTATGGTTTTGCCACTTACCATTTTGCTTACTTCTATTATGATCTTTGGTAATTTTGCAGAGAACTACGAGTTTGCAGCGATGAAATCATCGGGGATATCTTTGCAAAGAGCCATGAGAACATTATCTGTATTTATATTTTTTGTTGGTATTGGAGCATTTTTGTTTTCAAATACTGTGATTCCTAGTTCAGAGAGAAAATTTGTAAATCTTCGGAAGAATATAGTAAAGGTCAAACCTGCTATGGTAATTACTCCCAATCAATTTAATGATTTGGGAGATATTAATATTCGAGTCTCAGAAAAATATGGAGACAATGATCAGTTTTTAAAAGACGTGATTATCCATAAAAAAGCCGCAAGAGTTGGAAACTTTACAGTGATTAAAGCTACTGATGGTGAATTAAAAGGTAGTATAGATTCGGATTTAATTACATTGGTTCTTAATGATGGTAATTACTATGATGAAATTCAGCAAAATTCTCCAAAGCAAAGAAAGAAATTACCTTTTGCAAAAACACATTTTGAGCAATATGTACTAAATATAGATTTATCATCTTTGGATAATGTTGATATGGATGCCCAACAATATAGCAAAGGGTATAATATGCTTAACGTAAACGGTCTTAGAAACGAAATCGACACATTATCAATACAGGTTAATACCGAGTATAAATCTGCTGATGATGATGTGAATAGAAGAAATGGGTTTAAAGATTTGAATCGAAACTTAAAAATAGATACCTTAAAAAAAGCTACAAAGGATACACTAGATTTAATTGAAGAACGATTTAGTATAAAACAAAAATCACAAATATATAATCTTGCTTTTTCTAATGTAGATGGGGCAATTAGAAGAATCCAAACAGCTAAGAGAGCTGTAGAAGTAAAGAAAAGAGCTCTTAATAAGTATGAGATGTCATTACACGACAAATATGCATTAGGAATTTCTTGTGTACTATTGTTTTTTGTAGGTGCACCGCTTGGAGCGATTATTAGAAAAGGAGGTTTAGGACTTCCTATTGTTATTGGAGTAGTATTATTTCTTTCATATCATTTTATCGGGATATTTGCAAAGAACGGAGCAGAAGAAGGAGGAATTCCACCATTTTTGGGTTCTTGGTTGTCTACCTTCATAATTTTTCCTTTGAGTATCTTCCTTACCTATAGAGCTACAAGAGATAGAGGATTTGTAAGTTTTGATATTGTGATGCAGCCTATTCGTGATTTCTTTGCTAGAATTAGTAGTAAGTCAGAAAAAGTGAAGAGCGTTAATGATGTATCCGATAAACAGTTGGATGTTATTATCGATGACAATACAATGATTGCTGTAGAAAAATCTCGAAAGGATTTTAAAGAAAACTCTTCCATAGCATTGACGATGTTTATCTTCCTGGTTCTTATTAATATCATTATTACTTTAATTTCAAAAGGAGCTGGGGGTAGTAAATTGATGTTACTAACTTTTAATATACTAGGAGCCATCACCTACATTGTATTTCATATAAAAGCGTACATAAACCTTAAAAGTTTTTATTCTGGATTAAAAGGTTTCCTAAAGCAACCATCTTTAATACTCTTTCTGGTAGTTGGAATAGTTTTATTTCCATTAGCATATTTTGTATATCTAAAAAGATCGAATCGAGACCTCGATAGCGTCAGATAATTCATTGATACTTTCCATTTAAGAATTATATAAAGTACCTTTGCTTTTTAATAAAGAATCGGATTCATATGTCACAAATTACGGACACAAAAAATAAGGTTAAGCTAAATACCATCCAAGAAGCTATTGATGATATTCGCCAAGGAAAGGTGATTATTGTAGTAGATGATGAGGACAGAGAAAATGAAGGAGATTTTCTAGCTGCAGCTGAAAAAGTTACGCCCGAAATGATCAATTTTATGGCTACACATGGTAGAGGATTAATTTGTGCTCCAATAACAGAACAACGTTGTAAGGATTTGAAGCTGAATATGATGGTAGATAATAATACCGATCCTATGGAAACAGCTTTCACAATTTCTGTGGATCTTAAAGGGAATGGTGTTACTACAGGTATTTCTGCAAGCGATCGTGCTAAGACCATTCAGTCATTAATCGATCCAAATACTAAGTCTCACGAGTTAGCACGTCCTGGACATATTTTTCCTTTGAAAGCAAAAGAAGGAGGAGTACTTAGAAGAACAGGTCATACAGAAGCCGCAATTGATTTTGCAAGACTAGCAGGTTTAAAACCAGCAGGTGTAATTGTAGAAATCATGAATGAAGATGGTAGTATGGCACGTCTTCCTCAATTGGTGGAAGTAGCAAAAAAATATGACCTTAAACTAGTTTCAATAGAGGATTTAGTAGCATATCGCATGCAACACGATTCTCTTATCGAAAAGAAAGAAGATTTTGATATTGTAACACGTTTCGGGAAATATAGATTAAGAGCTTATAAGCAAACTACCAACAGTCAAATTCATATTGCATTAACAAAAGGTAGTTGGGCTGATAGCGAACCTGTATTAACAAGAATAAATTCCACTTTATTTAATAACGATATTCTTGGAACTTTAACAAATAATGCAGATGAACGTTTAGATGCGATGTTTACCACTATTAATAAAGAAGGAAAAGGAGCGATTGTCTTTATTAATCAAGAAAGTCAATCTTTTAACCTGTTAAATAGGTTAAAAGCTTTAAACGAAGCTCAAAATGGTGATGAGGTGGTAAAAGCACCAAAAATGGCTATGGATTCCAAAGATTTTGGAATTGGAGCGCAAATCTTACATGATTTAAATATTCATAAACTACGATTGATATCTAATAGCATCCAACAAAAACGAGTAGGTATGATAGGATACGGGTTAGAGATCTTAGAATACGTAAATTACTAAAAATACAACTATAAAATACTTTTTAGAGCTTCAATCATTTTTGAAGCTCTTTCTTTTACTTCTTGTTCTGTCCAACCTACTTTAATTAGACAAGAGATTGTTCTACCCATCCAAGCATCACTAGCATCAAAAGATTTATTGTTTTTTTGTAAACCTGCTAACTGTTCTTCAGAAAGCTTGTTTAATGAAGTAGGTTCTAGAAGATGTTCCCATTTTCTATAGTAATGCCAATTGTTATCATACCAATAAAAACAAACATCTACTCCATGTTCTCCAAATGCAGTATGCGCCTTTTTAGCCAGTTTTTCAGTAGGTAAAAAGATATTTAGAAAAGCATAACTTTCTACTCCTGTTTCAGGAACTCTTCTAAAGGTAACTTCTGGAATATCCGATAAAGCATTCCGAAGTATGGTATAGTTTTTCTCTTGCAGTGTTAATGTACTATCCAGTTTTCTTAATTGAGCAATTCCCACTGCAGCATTAAGCTCTGAAAGTCTGTAGTTATATCCAAGAAAAGGGTGTGTTTCTGCTCCACGATTGTTTCCTACATGATCATGTCCATGATCTTGATATTTATGAGCATGATCTGCATATTGTTTGGAGTTTGTGATCAAACCACCACCTTCTCCGCAGGTTACCGTCTTTACATAATCAAAGGAAAAACATCCTAAATCTCCATAACTTCCCAGTGGTTTATTATCGTATGTTCCACCGATAGCTTGACATGCGTCTTCTAATAGAATCAAATTATGCTCATCACAAATGGTTTTTAATTTTTTCAAGTCAGCCATGGAACCACACATATGTACAGGCATAACTACCTTAGTTTTGTCTGTGATTGCAGCTTTTACGGCTTCTGGATCTAAAGTTAAAGTATCATCTATATCACATAGGATAGGAGTAGCACCAACCGATAATATGGCTTCGAAACTTGCTACAAATGTAAAAGTAGGCATGATTACTTCATCACCAGAACCAATACCTGCAGAAGCTAAAGCTACTGTTAATGCAGCTGTTCCGCTAGATACTACTTGAGCATATTTTGATTGCATTCTTTTGGCAAGATCTTTTTCTAGTTCTAGCGCTTTATAGTGTCCATTTCTATTTCCATCAAAACCATATCGCATTAAAACTCCATTGTCTAATACATCTTGCACTTCCTTTTGTTCTTCAGTTCCAAATAGCTCAAATCCTGGCATAGGTATAGTCTTAAAATTAAAAACTCTTTTCGGCAAAAATACCGAAAAGAGTTTTGAAAATATAAAGGATATCTTATCTTTTTGACTAGTAATTATCGATAATCTTAGAAACAAAAGCAAAGTATCTACTAGGATCTCTAAGCGAAGCACTATAGGAACCCTCTTTATCAATTACTTTACCTTTGTGATTCATCGCAATGATATTAGGAAAACCACCTTCCTTATTATAGACTTTTACTAATTTTTTATTTGCTTTTAGTTGGTTTTCCGTTAGAATATCCATTCTTCTGGGAATATCTACTTTAAGTAAAACCACGGATTGTGATTGTCTATTAAACTTTTCGGTAGAAAAGAAGTCTTGCTCTAACATAATGCAAGGAGCACACCAATCACTACCAGTAAAATACATTAATATAGGTTTCTTGGATTCTTTTGATACTTCCTTTGCGGTTTCGAAATCGGTTAACCAGTTTAATTTTGATTCCTGACTATATGATGATATCACAAAAATGAATATTAAAAACGATATGATCTTTTTCATTTTTATAAAGTTTTAGATATTACAAAATTATAATAATTTTCATATACCAAATATCTTGCCAAGGATATGATTATAAAACAATTACTGTTTCGTCTATCGTACGTCTTACTTTTTTTAAGGTAGCAAACATATCATCTTCATCACGATATCCGACTGGTAAGACCAATACAGAAGTAAGTCCTCGTTTTGATAATTCTAGAATTTCATCATACTTTTCTGGAATAAAACCTTCCATAGGACATGCATCAATTTTTTCAGTTGCGCAAACTGTTAATAGATTCCCCATAGCTAAATAGGCTTGCTTAGCTGCCCAATTAGCAATTTCATCTGCCTCCTTGGTTTTAAATGAGTCTATAAGTTGTTCTCTAAAAGGTTTTAATATTTCTTCAGGAGTATTTCTGATAGCTTTTACATGATCAAAGTATTTGGTGATATACGTTTCCCCAACTGTTTTTTCAATACAGATAACAAATACATGTGATGCATCTGCAACTTGTTGCTGATTCCACGAGTGTGCGGTAAGTTCTTTCTGTAATTCTTTATTCTTTAATACGACCAGTTTTAGAGGTTGTAATCCATAAGAGGTAGCAGTAAGATTAAATGCTTTGATAAGTATATTGACTTTTTCCTCTGGTAGTATTCTAGTATTATCAAATTTTTTTGTCGCATAGCGCCATTGTAAGCTTTCTATAATTTCCATTCTAGAATTTTAAAAATATGCTGCAAAGATACAGCTATAAGAGGTATCTTTATGGATTAAACTAATAAGAAAAAACTATATCACTATTATATGAATACTATTGAAGAATTGATTCAAAAATCTGAAACAAGAATTTTTAAAGCTGTTTTTCCAAATACAACAAATCATTATGAAACATTATTCGGAGGAACTGCACTGCAGCTTATGGATGAGGTTTCATTTATTTGTGCTACTCGTTTTAGTAGAAAAAAAGTGGTTACCATTTCTACCGGTAAGATAGATTTTGAAAAACCAATTCCAGAAGGTACCATTATCGAATTGGTTGCTAAAGTTCAGGAGGTAGGAAGAACGAGTTGTATGGTAAAAGTCGATATATATAAAGAAGAAATGTATAGCTACGATCGAGAGATAGCTGTTTCGGGTTTATTTAAGTTTGTAGCCATCGATAATGATAAAAAACCAACACCAATAGTATAGTAGGAATCAACTACCCTCGTGATCATTATACAAAAGGGTAGTTGATATTATAATGTTTATAAACCTAATCCACCAAATAGATCAAAATATTTGTATGCTTCTAAGGTGTTTACTTTTCCATATCCAAAGATTGGATTGGTTCTAAATGGGTAGTCTGATTTTTGTTTTAATGCAAGAACCAAATCAGCTCTAGGAAGTGTGGTATTTTTACCCCATACTAAAGCAGCAATTCCAGCCATTGTTGCTGTAGCTACAGAAGATCCTCCAATAGTAGTTGTGTATAATCCACCTCTTCCAGTGGCAAGCGCTTGTGTACCATTTAATTGTTCCATTACTACTGCAAAATCAACATTTTTACCTTTTACACATTTGGTACAAGCTGTATAGTTAGTTCTTATTCCTGTTACTCCATACACTACATCTCCGTTATATTCGGTCATATTTGCTGGAAATACAATATTAGCAAGATTCGGATATTGACCAGAAACAAAGCTTCCTAGTTCTATGGTTCCTGCGGCAGAGAATATTAATTTTCCTTTTCTATACGCATATACTATTGCATCTGCAATTCTGCTTGATCTGCTTACAGAACCCATACTCATACTAATAATTCGTACATTACTAGTATTTGCTGCAGAAATAAAAGAGTTAGCTACTGCAGTAATATCTCTGGTTCCGTTTATAAATACATCACTATTAGCTCTATAGTTGTACAAGTTACATCCGTAAGCCACTCCATGAATACCATATTTCGCTCTTGGCGATGCTATTACTCCGGATAAAGCAGTTCCGTGACCACAATCATCAATTCGGTAAGAACCATTAGAACCATATTGGTCGGAAAATCTAATGATTCGATTAGAAACCAATCCTTCATTAAACATGTATTGATTTCCTTGAGAAAAACCATCAATTAGTTGTTCTTGTCTATGGCTTAGTCCAGTATCCAGAATTGCAACTCCTATTCCTTTTCCGGTTCCTTTGGTGGTAATTCCACCCCAATCCCAAGTTTCCTTAATTTTGTGGTACTTAAAATTCCAACCCATTTTTCCACCTGGATGTAAGTTGATGTAATCATAATTTACTCTTAAATCATATCTTGGATTATCTTCTCCGCATCCCAAGTCTCCACTGTCTTTAGCGTTATAATCTTCTGTATGACTATTATAATAAATGTCATACATAGGTTCTAGATATCTTAAATTAGGAGAGGAAAGTAATGTTTTTAGAGTTTTAAGATCTGAAATTTTAGCAGTTATACTTAATAAATTGTCTGCTTCTTCTATAATTGCTTCTTCTTTTAGTATTTTCGTTGAAGTTTGGTTAGACTCCAATATATTAGCAATCATATTATCTTTTATATCTACGATATCTTCATCAAGATTTTTCTTGTAATTAAACATATAGTCTCTGGTTTCATCATCATTCCATCCATCTTTTTTGTAACCAATCATAACCTCGTAATTAGAATGCACTATAGCACTCCAAAGCACTTCTTCAGTAGCCATATTCCAATCAAAAGACTTTTGTTGTTGGTCTGTAGTTTCTAAAATAAAATGATTGATTTTTTCTTTACTAAGCACTTTGTTAGAAGGCTGTTCTGTTAAAAAATCATCCTGAAGGTTTTCGTTTTCACAGGAGGCAAGAATACTTGATAAAAGTATTGAACCAATAATGCATTTAGCAATCTTTTTTTGTTGTTTTAAAAAAATCATTTTAAAGTTTTTGAGTTAATTTTTCGGGCAAAAATAGACTCAACAACCTTATATTTTTTGGGTACATGTACTCAAAAAAAACACGATTTTACTAGTATAAAACTAACTTTTTAATTGCTTTATCTTTATTCTAAAAGCAGCAAAAAGCAACGTAGTAAAAGGACTCAACCAATTAAATATGGCAAAAAAGAAATAATCAACGACTGGTACTCCTAAAACACCACTTTGATATGCTCCACAAGTATTCCAAGGAACTAGTACAGAGGTTACAGTTCCTGAATCTTCGAGCGTTCTACTTAAATTTTCTGGAGCAAGTCCTTTATCTTTAAATGCCTGTGCATACATTCTACCAGGAACCACGATCGCTAAATATTGATCAGAGGCGGTTAGGTTTAAAGCTAAACAACTAGCTACAGTACTGGCAAAAAGACCAAATACAGAATCGAATAAACTTAATAGTGCTTTGCTAATTCTTGCTAATGCTCCGATCGCATCCATAACACCTCCAAATACCATAGCACAAACAATTAACCAAATGGTACCGAGCATACCCGACATACCTCCTGCAGTAAATAAATCGTTTAATTCTTTACTAGTAGTTTCTACAGCTGTATCTACTGTCATCGCTTTCATAACACCAATATAAGCTGAATTAAAACTCAAGGTGTCACTACCAGCGATATTCATAACGATTTCTGGTTGCGCGATAATAGCTGCTATTCCACCCAACAATGTTCCTGCTAATAAAGCAATAAGAGGTGGTGTTTTTTTGATGATTAAACCAATTACTATTATTGGTACAATAAATAACCATGGCGAAATGGTAAAAGCACTATCTATCGCTAGCAATTGTTGATCAATCTCCGGGGTTCCCGAAGTGTTTAAAGTAAAACCAATAATAATAAATACGATAAGCGTAACAATAACGGTAGGAACAGTCGTATAGGTCATATATTTTATATGAGAAAATAATTCTCCACCTGCCATTGCAGGAGCTAGGTTAGTTGTGTCGGATAAAGGAGACATTTTATCACCAAAATACGCTCCCGAGATTACAGCTCCAGCCGTCATACCTAAAGAGATTCCTAAGGTATCACCGATTCCTATTAAAGCAATACCTACGGTTGCTGAAGTAGTCCAAGAACTTCCCGTAGCGATCGATATAATTGCACAAATAACTACACAAGCAGCCAAAAATATACTAGGACTTAGAATTTGTAGACCATAATAAATCATTGTTGGTATAATACCACTAATGAGCCATGTACCAGCCAGAGATCCTACCATTAACAAAATAAGCAATGCACCTGTAGTAGATTTTACATTTCTAGCTACTTCTTCCATCATCTGTTTGTAGGATACTTTATTAAAGAAACCAACAATAGCTGCAACAGCAGCTCCTAAAAGTAAAATAAATTGATTACTACCACTTAATGCATCATCGCCGAAAGCGTAGTAAACATTGTAGAATAACATTCCTACTAAAGCAATAATTGGAATTAAAGCTTCCCAAATATTCAATTCTTTATTTTCAATAATTTCTTCGTTTTGGGGATTGGTAGGATTGATTTGCTGACTGTCCATAAATTGTATTCAAAATTTAAGAATGTAATGTTACGATATTAATATACTTTATGCAACGTAATCTTTTTGTTTCAGGATAAAAATTACTTTTCTATTCATTATTGAAATAAATTATGTTTTTTGTCGATTATATTTGTTTTTTGTCGATATTTTGTTTTATATTTGAATCATCATTTCGGTGATATATGAGTATTTAAAATACCTTTGAAATATCAAATAAGAGAATTGATTTATTAAAATATACCGAAAGAGAAAAATTGGAATTGATTGTTACGTTTTTTTGTCCCCAACAAATTTAATCCCCCTACAAGTTAAATTTGAAAATTATAAGCCTCAGAAATGAGGCTTTTTTTTGCACATATTTCAAAGTTAAATGAGCGTAAGTCTTTTTTAAGTTTTATAGGAATAAATTGATTTTTTGGATACTAAAAAATTACTTTCATCGATAAAAATGGTTTTTTATCGATATTTTGGTAAATATTGATATGTAATAATCGGTTAAATATTGATGTATCACGTAAATTTGAAGTGTGAAATAATTAAAGTTTTTATTGAATTAGTTTTAATGTTACCCCATTATAAAAAGGTTCTTCAGAACCTATCGAACTACCTTTTTTAGCCCCAAATTTATTTCGCCCCAATAGCCAATAAGCCTCGTACCCCATGAGGCTTTTTTTTATACATAAACTCTTTTCATGTTTTTCTAAAGATTGGAAACAAACTAAATGTATAGCGAATTTACTGGAAAACTGCACTTAATCGATATAAAAAAGCACTTAATCGACATTTTTAGTGTTTTTTATCGTTTATTTTCAGGTTTATATGTACTTATCCTGTATATTTGAAGTGTTGTTTAAGATTGATATAAATTAAATTTAGTTGTTAAAGTATTGTTGAATACTAATTTTAATTACCCTCAGTAATTAAATATTTTCCCAAAATTTGATTTGTTTCAAAAAAGCCTCTTGCCCGGAGGCTTTTTTATTTGTTAAAAAATAAGTTGTTTCGAATTTTATGCTGAAATTAGTACAAAATTGAAATAATGTCATCTACTTTAGCAAGAGGTTTAGAGTTACTTTTTTTATTTGTTTTACTCCCAATTAGTTTTCTGTTTAATTATCATATTTTGATAAAAGTTGGAATCACACTTGTGGGTTTCATCTATATACTTTTGCATCTTCGGAGATCAGGTCTTTTAAAGTTTAAGAAACCGAATAAACTTAATTGGAAGCCATTTTGGAAAGAAACAATCATAAAGTTAGCCATTATAATAATTGTTACAAGCCTCTATGTATTTTGGATAGCACCTGATAAACTATTTTCGGTTTTACTAAAGAAACCGGGATTATGGTTAATGATTTTATTTATTTATACGTTTTTGTCCGTATGGCCACAAGAAATTATCTATAGAACCTTTTTTTACGATAGGTACGAGGCGTTATTAAAGAACAAATGGTTATTCATATTTATTAACGCCATATTATTTTCACTAGCGCATATTTTTCTAAGAAGTTTTCTTGTGCAATTGCTTACGTTTGTTGGTGGTTTATTATTTGCATTTACGTATCAAAGAACAAAATCCACCACACTAGTATCCATAGAACATGCTATCTATGGGAATTGGCTTTTTACTGTGGGAATGGGAGATATGCTTGCGTTTCCAGGAGCGGATTAATTAGTTAAAAATTCTACTAGTTGTTTGATCGCTTTTCCTCTATGACTAATTAAATTCTTTTCACTTAAGGTTAGCTCAGCAAAAGTCTGGTCGTAACCTTCTGGTTGAAAAATTGGGTCATACCCAAAACCATGAGCTCCTTTTTTTTCAGAAATAATACTTCCTCTACAAATACCAGTAAATGTATCCATATTTTCACCAAAGACTAATGAAATTACCGTTTTAAATTGTGCTTCACGATTATCCTTATCTTTTAGATTTTCTAGCACTTTCTTCATATTGGCTTCAGCATTTTTAGATGCTCCTGCATATCTCGCAGAGTAAACACCAGGATCACCATTTAATGCCTTTATTTCTAAACCAGTATCATCGGCAAAACAATCATATCCGTAGTTCTTTTTTACATATGTTGCTTTTTGAATGGCATTACCTTCTATAGTATCAGAGGTTTCCGGAATTTCTTCGGTACATCCAATTTCTGAAAGTCCTATTAACGTAATATGACTTGGTAATAATTTTTGTACCTCTTTTAATTTATTGAGATTGTTAGTAGCGAATACTAATTTCACAGCTTTAATTTTTAAATTATCGATGGTTCAATGGTTTAGAAAAGAACTCATCATACTATTGGTTAAGTTAAAATCATTGATAGTCTTGCTTATTGAGCAGTTCTAAATATTATTAATTTCAATTCTATTGGCTAAGCTTTTGCATTGTAATTTTGGATCCATTTCCCTTGAACTTTCAGGACTTGTTCGATAACATCTCGAACGCATCCTTTTCCACCTTTTTTAAAAGAAACGTATTTCGAAATTTCTTTAACTTCGGCTACAGCGTCCTGAGGACATGTGGGTAGTCCTACCATTTCCATAACAGGTAGGTCTGGAATATCATCACCCATATATAATACATTTTCTAACTTGATGTTTTTTCTGTTCATATATTCTTTTAGCTGCTCTATTTTATGGTGAGCACCTAAATAAATATCTGTGATTTCTAATCCTTCCAGTCTTTTTCTAACCCCTTCATTTTTTCCTCCAGAAATTATACATAAATTGAAACCTTGACGTACAGCAGCTTTTAATGCATAACCATCTTTGACGTTCATTGTTCTTAATAATTCCCCTTCTGTATTGATGATAACATTTCCATCGGTGAGAACACCATCTACATCGAAAATAAATGTAGTAATATGCTGTAAATATTCTTTATAACTTTTTTCCATATTTAATTTGTATTGCTTCTGTAAGCGCGGTATATAATTGTTTTTGAGAGTCGTTGTTTAAGAGCTTTAAATGCCTGTTAATGGTCTGTATATCATTGCGTATCGCAGGTCCTGTTTGAGCATTATCCGGATTCATTTCTGTTATTTTATTCGCAGTCTCTTGAATTAGCGGATGTAATATTTCAAACGGAACATCATTTTCTTTGCATATATCATTTCCCAAAGAAAATAGATAATTGGTAAAATTGTTTACAAAAACAGCGGCAACGTGTAATGTGTTTCGCTGATCAGAACTTATTTCATAAACTTTTTTTGATAGTTGAGAAGCTACATTTTTTAATAGCATAAGCTCATTTTCTTCTTCAGATTCGATACAAAATGGAATACTGGTGAAATCTACCTCTTTTGTGGCACTAAATGTTTGTAAAGGATAGAAAACACCTCTAATATTCTTGTCGTTCATAAATTTCATGGGAACACTGCCAGAAGTATGGACAACTAATCGATTTTGAAATGGAAGTTGATCAGAAACTTCTACAATCGCGTCATCACTTATGGCTAATATATATAAATCCGCTTTTTTTAAATTCTGCAGATTATCGGTTACGAAAACTTCTTCTTGGTTTTCGTGAATAGGTATTCCTTTTCGGTTATAACATTGTATGACTTTCACTAAATTTAGCGGCAAAAAGGCTTCATAAAGATGTTTAGCCACGTTTCCGGCACCAAGAAGGACTATTGTAATCATTTGGCTAAAATAAGGAAGATCCTTCAAAAATTAGACAAGTTTTATAGTTCTGTTAAAAGGATCAAAATAGGAATGTGATCGTATACAATTATCCTTTCAAAAACATTAAATTTGCCGAGCTAAAAAAGTTACAATGCAAAAGAGATTAGCAAGTATTTTATTTTCTACAAGATTAATGGCAATTCTGTTTATAATTTTCGCTGTTGCTATGGCAGTGGGTACATTTTTAGAGGATGGCTATGGAACAACAGCAGCAAGGATTTGGATATATAATACTTGGTGGTTTGAAGCAATTATGGCCTTTTTTATGATTAATTTTTGCGGGAATATTGTTCGTTATCAATTATATAAGAAAGAGAAGTGGGCAACATTGCTTTTACATCTTTCTTTTATTTTGATTCTCTTAGGAGCTTTTATCACAAGATATATTAGTTATGAAGGTGTGATGCCTATAAGAGAGGGAGAAACTACTTCAGAATTTCTTTCAGAAAGAACTTACCTAACTATTTTTTTGGACGGTGAAATAAATGGAGAGCCAAGAAGAAGACCTCTTTCTGAGCAATTAGAACTTACAGAAGCAACAAATAACCATTTTGTTATAAATACCGATTATAACAAGCAGCCTGTTACGATAACCTATAAAGATTATATCACTGGCGCAGAAATGGGCTTAGTAGAAACAGAAGAAGGTGATAATTATCTAAAGATCGTGGAAGCAGGTGATGGAAGCAGACATGAGCATTACTTAAAAGAAGGGGAGGTTTCTAACATACACAATATTTTAGTAGCTTTTAATGTACCTACAAAAGGAGCTATTAACATTACTTATAAGGACGATGAGTATTATATAGAATCTCCTTTTGATGGTTCATTTTTGAGAATGGCTGATCAAAAACAAGGTTTGGTAGTTAAAGATAGTCTACAGCCCTTAATGTTAAGGTCATTGTATCAAACAGCAGGAATGCAGTTTGTAATTCCTGATCCGGTAATTACTGGGATATACGATGTAGTTCCTATCGAAGTAAAAGACAAAGGACAACAAGATGCGTTAATTTTGGATGTTACTACTAAGGGAGAAACAAAAGAGGTGAAATTGCTAGGAGGAAAAGGATATGCTAATGATATGCAAAAAGTTTCTCTTGGTGGTTTGGATATGTATTTTAGCTATGGATCGAAGCGATTGGAGCTACCTTTTGCTTTAAAACTTAATGATTTCATTGCTGAGAAACAGCCAGGAACTCAAAAGGTGTATAAGTCATTTATGAGCAAGGTTGATATTGTAGAAGAAAATAAAACTCCAGAGCCTTATGATATCTATATGAATCATGTATTGGATCATAAAGGATATCGTTTTTTTCAGGCATCTTTTGAACCAGATGAGAAAACTACGATATTGTCTGTAAGTCATGATTATTGGGGTACTATGATAACCTATGCTGGATATTTGCTATTATATCTTGGGCTCATGTTAATTTTATTTACAAGAGGATCTAGATTTAAAGATCTTGAGAAGATGTTGAATAAGGTAAAGTCGAAAAAGAAAAATTTAGCTATCCTACTAGCATTGGTGACCAGTAGTTTTTCTTTTGCTCAAGAACAAATAGACCATGTAAATCATTTGCAAACGCTACCGAGTAAAGCGAAACTTGATTCTATTATTAAGGCAAATGCTGTAAGCAAGGAACATGCTGCAAAATTTGGAAGTATTGTTATTCAGGACGAGCGTGGTAGAATGAAACCTGTAAATACATTTTCTTCAGAGTTACTTCGAAAATTAAGTAAAAAAGATACTTATGAAGGATTAACGGCGGACCAAGTATTTGTTTCCATGATAGAGAATCCATTTATATGGTATAGCATTCCGATTATTGAGATTCAACGAGAAAATGATAGTTTGCGTAAGATTTTAGGAGTTTCTAAATCAGAAAGAAGAGTGTCTCTAATTGACTTGGTAGAGCAAGATGGATCGTATAAATTAGATCCTTACTTAGAAAAAGCAAGTAGTACAAGTACACCGAGTAGTTTTGAAAAAGACTTTTTGAAAACCCATGATAAGTTTTATTTATTAAATCAAGCGTTAGGTGGCGGTATTCTTAGAATATTTCCTGTACCAAATGACGAAGGTAATAAATGGGTTTCTGTACCTCAATTAAATGAGTATAAGTTTACGGGGATGGATTCTGTATACACTAAACAGATCATTCCAATCTACATACAGTCATTACAGGAAGCAAGAAAAACAGGAGATTATAGCAAACCAGAACAGTATATAGAAAGTATTAAATCATTCCAGAATAAGTTTGGAAGTGAAGTAATGCCAAAAGACGAAAAGATACAAGCGGAAATAGCTCTTAATAAATACGATATTTTTAGAACTTTATATCGCTATTATGGATTAACAAGTGTCTTATTCATTTTAATCATCATTTTTGGAATATTTTTCCACAAGAATAAGTTCGTAAAGTTCTTAATACAGGTTTTTACAGGAATTACCGTACTTATTTTTATGATTCACACTTCTGGTTTAATTATTAGATGGTATGTTTCAGGTCATGCTCCTTGGAGTGATGCTTACGAATCCATGATATATGTCGCTTGGGCTACTATGGCTTTAGGATTGGCATTTGGTAAGAAAAGTAGTCTTACTGTAGCTGCAACCGCTTTTGTAGCTGCAATTATACTATTTTTTGCACACGAGAACTGGACAGATCCTGCGATCGCTAACCTACAACCGGTATTAGATTCGTATTGGGTACTAATTCATGTGTCTATTATAGTTGCTAGTTATGGACCATTCTTTGTTGGAGCAATTCTAGGAATACTCTCGCTTTTATTGATGGTATTAACCACAAAATCAAATAAAAAAAGAATGGATCTAACTATCAAAGAGATTACTATTATTAATGAAATGGCTTTAACTATAGGGTTAGTGATGTTAACCATCGGTAATTTCTTAGGTGGAATGTGGGCAAACGAAAGTTGGGGGCGTTACTGGGGATGGGATCCTAAAGAAACTTGGGCATTAGTGAGTATTATGGTATATGCTTTTGTAATACACATGAGATTAGTTCCTGGTTTAAGAGGTAGATGGTTTTTTAACTTAATGTCAGTTTTGGCCGTAGGATCGATTTTGATGACTTATTTTGGAGTGAATTTCTATCTAAAAGGGTTACATTCTTATGCTAGTGGAGATCAGGTTGTAACTCCAAGTGCTGTGTATTATAGTTTCATAGCATGGGCAGTTTTAGGAGCTTTTTCTTATTGGAGATATACAATACACTATAAGAAAGCATAATTTATAACAATTTGTATTTCATTGGGTTATTCGCAAAAAGACCTATACAAAAACTATACATTCGTATTTTTTTAATATAATCTTTAATAGTATTAAATGATAACTGATATTTTTATGGTGTTAACAAATCATTAAAATTATAAAATGGGTATCATTTCTTTTGTAGGTTTCACACTTTTAGTTGCGGTTATTTCTTATTTAGCTACAAGAAAAACAGACGAAACTTCTTCAGACGGTTATTTTTTAGGTGGACGTAGTTTAACAGCTGTTGTCATTGCGGGATCTTTATTATTAACCAATCTGTCTACAGAACAAATAGTAGGTTTAAATGGATCTTCTTATTCAGAAGGGATTTTGGTAATGGCATGGGAGACTTTAGCTGCTATTGCTATGGTGATCACTGCTATTTTTTTATTACCAAGATATCTTAAAGGAGGTATTACTACAGTACCCCAGTTTCTAGAAAGACGTTATGATACAACTACAAAAGCTTTTACTTCTGTACTGTTTTTGTCAGGATATGTTGTGGTTTTTTTACCGGTGGTATTGTACACAGGTTCTCTTGCTATCACTACTATGTTCAATGTTCCAGAAATGTTAGGGGTTTCTAAAGATACATCTATTTGGATTTGTGTTTTCGGTATTGGAATTATAGGATCCATTTATGCAATTTTTGGAGGACTAAAAGCAGTGGCAGTTTCGGATACAATTAATGCAGTTGGATTATTAATAGGGGGTATTATGATTCCTGTTTTTGGATTACTAGAAATAGGAGAAGGAAGTATTACTGAAGGGATTAGTGTTCTTATGACATCTCATCCAGAAAAATTTAATGCAGTTGGTTCAAATGAATCATCAATTCCTTTTGCAACTATTTTTACAGGAATGATGTTAGTTCAGTTATTTTATTGGGGAACTAATCAGGCTATTATACAAAGAGCATTAGGAGCAAAAAATTTAAAAGAAGGGCAAAAAGGACTATTATTAGGATCTTTTATAAAAATACTAGGGCCAATTATTGTGGTATTACCAGGAATAATCGCTTTTCATATTTTTAAAGGAGAGCTCACTACTGCAGATGAAGCTTATCCAAAGTTAGTTAGCCGAGTATTGCCTCTTTCTTTAGTTGGTTTCTTTGCTGCAGTATTATTTGGAGCGATCTTGAGTTCTTTTAATAGCGCCTTAAATAGTTCCGTGACACTTTTTGGAATAGATATCTATAAAGAATATTTCAATAAAAATGCAAGTGAAAAGCAAGTGGTAAAAGCAGGAAAAAGTTTTGGTGTTGTTTTAGCAATATTAGCAATGTTAGTAGCTCCTTTTTTAGCACAAGCAGAAAGTATCTTTACGTATCTCCAGAAAATAAATGGATGTTATAGTATTCCTATTTTAACAATTATTGTTGTGGGATATCTTACTAAGAAGGTTCCTTCTATTGCTGCTAAAGTTGGTTTGGTTTCTGGAGTACTATTATATGTGCTTTATATACTTTTAGATGAGTTCGTTTTTATAAATAAAGAACTTCCTCATTTTTTACATGTGATGGCGATTCTTTTTGTGGTTAACATAATTATCATGTTAATTATTGGTAAATTGTATCCTAGAGAAGAGGCGTATGAACAGCAGTATACAAAAGAAGTAGATATTACTCCTTGGAAATATACCAAAGTGGTAGGAGCTGTCATATGTTTAATAGTGATATCTACTTACATCTATTTTAATTAATTGAGTATTAGAAAAAGCATATTTTTAATTCTATTTTATGTACTTCCGACTTTTATAGTTGGTCAGGAGTTACCTCCAATAGAGGTGTATTTGCCCGAAGTTTATGGTGCAGAAACTCAAAATTGGTCAATTTCCCAGGCTGCTAACAAGTATGTTTATATAGCCAATAATAAAGGACTGTTAGAATATAATGGAGCCAATTGGGAATTGTATCCTACACCAAATGAAACCGTAATGCGATCTGTAAAAGTAATAGGCGATCGTATTTATACGGGCTTCTATATGGATTTTGGATACTGGAAAAAAAATAACTTTGGCAAACTAGAATATTCCTCTTTAACAAAAAAACTTCAGGACAAACTTATCGAGGATGAGCAATTTTGGCATATCATTAATCAGGATGAATGGATTTTATTTCAGTCATTAAACAGAATTTATCTTTATAATACCAATACAGAGGAAATTTCATTTATAGATGCTAATCTTACTATTACCAATATATTTAATGTTAATGGAAGTATTTATTATCAGGATGTATCACACGGAATCTATAAGATAGTTAAAGGGAAACCAATACTAGTTATAGATAATCCCGAAATTATAAATGATAAAATAGTTAGTATTTCAAAATATCAGAATGAAATCATTTTACTTACTGCAACTAAAGGATTTTTTACTCTTTCCGGTGATAATATAAATAGATGGGAAATACCGTCGGATAATCTATTAGAGAATACCACAGTTTATAGTTGTACGATACTTAAAGATGGAGGTTTTGTATTGGGAACAATTTCTAAAGGAGTAATGTATTTTGATCCGAAAGGAGAGATTGTTTTTCAAATTAATCAAGCCAAAGGCTTAAGTAATAATACAGTTTTATCATCTTTTGAGGATGTAGAAGGAAACATTTGGTTAGGTTTAGATAAAGGGATTAATTGTTTAAATATAAAATCAGCGGTACAAAGTTTTTATGACGATAAAGGAGTAATAGGAACTGTTTATACAACGATCATTTTTGACGGCCATTTATACTTAGGAACAAATCAAGGCTTGTTTTATAAAAAACTTGATGAAACCGAAGAGTTTAAATTTGTAGAAGGAACCAATGGGCAAGTCTGGAATCTTTTTACGTATGATAACACATTATTTTGCGGACACGACGCTGGTACTTTTCTTATAAATAAAGGTGGTTCTAAATTGATTAGTGAAGTAGGAGGGACATGGATATTTAGAACCTTACCAAATCATCCAAATTGGTTGTTACAGGGGCATTATACGGGGCTTAGTATTTTAGAAAAAAAGAATGACAGCTGGGGACTTAAACATAAAATAGAAGGCTTTGATTATTCTGCTAGATTTTTAGAATTTTATGATGATAAGTTTTGGATTAATCATGAATATAAGGGACTTTTTCAATTAACACTTGATACTAACTTTACTAGAATACAAACAGTATCTAAAGATACGCTAACACCAAAAGGAAAGAACTCCAGAATAATAACCTACAAAGATGATTTTTTCTATGTCCATGACAAAGGTGTCTTTCACTACAATAAAAAGGAACAAAAATTTAATAAAACTAACATAATTAATGAAGCTTTTGGTGTTCAAAAAGATAATGTAGGGAGATTGGTAAAAGATAATAAAGGAGGGCTTTGGAGTTTTGCAGAAAATGAATTGAATTACATTTTTCAAAGTCAATTTTCAGAAAATTTGGATGCTAAAAAAATACCAATACCGTATACTTTGCGAAAGGAAATGATAGGTTATGAGAATATGTTGCATCTAAAAGATGATACTTACTTATTGGGTACTACAGATGGTTATATCGTGTTAGATATTTCTAAAGTTCACTCAGAAAATCATACTATTATTCTTGAGAATGTAGAAGTAAAACAAAAAGATACCGAATTTAAAAAAGTAGATATTTCTCAAGGAGATCCAGTTTTTAGATCAAACCTTAATACAATTTCTTTTTCGTATACCATCCCAGAATATGATAAATATCTCATCTCGAAGTTTCAATACAAGCTAGAAGGGTTTTATGAGGATTGGAGTGCATGGACAACAGAGACTAGTAAGGTTTTTGAGAATTTGCCTTTTGGAGAATACAAATTTGTTGTAAGAGCTAAAATTGGTAATGATGTAACTGCTGAAGAAATGATTTATGAGTTTACTATCGATAGACCATGGTATTTTTCGGTATTTGCCATTATATTATATTCAATCATGTTTTTGGCTGCTTTGTTTGCTATTAATAAAGCTTATAATCGATATTATACTAAGCAGAAAGAGAAACTGGTAGAGGAAAATAAAAAACAGTTAGAGCTTAGACAGTTAGAGAATGAGAGGGAGATAATGAAATTGAATAATGAAAAGTTAACTCAGGATATTGAAAGTAAGAATAGAGAGTTGGCGTCTTCGACAATGAGTATTATTAAAAAGAATGAAATCTTAAATACGATTAAAAAAGAACTTCAAAAATCACATCAAGAGACTAATGGTTTAAAAAATGTAGAGCGTATTATTGACAGAAATTTAAACAATAAAGACGATTGGAGACATTTTGAAGAGGCCTTTAATAATGTAGATAAAGATTTTCTAAAAAAACTAAAAGCCAAACATTCGAATTTAACGCCTCATGATTTAAGGTTTTGCACCTATTTAAGGCTCAATTTATCATCTAAAGAAATTGCACCATTATTAAATATTTCTGTGCGAAGTGTCGAAATTAAACGATATCGTTTAAGAAAAAAGTTGGAGTTAGAGCATTCAGATAGTTTGGTAAACTACATCTTAGAAATTTAAGACTACAACATCCTTAAAAATCACCTCAACATTACCTATACTCTAACGTTGTAGTACGTATACAAACTAGATTTTGTTCCGCTTTTTTCAAAAGTCTTCGAACCCTTAACAGCTATTGATTTTACTGCGTTTTATGATAAATTCATAAGATATTATTAAAAAAAACTTCTTTACTGTATGTTTTTTGTTGTGGCCTCTTATTAATGATTTCTTAACATTCGTGGCTAAATTTGAGTAATTCAAAGAAAAAAGCTTATGAAAATTGCATATTTCTTAATTGTTGTTTTTTTGACAACAATTATAAGTGCTCAAGAAATTAATGTTAATGGGAAGGTAAAAGATGCAACTGGTTTAGAATTGCCAGGTGTGAACGTAATTGTGAAAAACACATCTAATGGAGCAGTTACTGATTTTAATGGAAACTATACACTAAATAATGTTTCCATCGGAAGCACATTAGTTTTTTCGTATATCGGTTTTACAACTCAAGAAATAAAGGTAGGACAGAATTCTGAGATTAATGTAACCATGCAAGAAGATAGTCAATCTTTAGAACAAGTAATCGTTATAGGATATGGTTCTCAAACTAAAAAAGAAATTACAGGAGCGGTTTCTGTAGTTGGTTCTGAAACGATAGAAGAGTTAAACCCTGTTAGGGTAGAGCAAGCGTTGCAAGGACAAGTAGCAGGTGTAAATATTACCACACAATCAAGTTCTCCAGGAAGTGGTTCTACCATTTCTATACGTGGAATTTCTACGAATGGCGATAGTAGACCTTTGATTTTGGTAGATGGTAATGTGATAGAGGATCTAAGTGTTTTAAACCCAAATGATATAGAGAGTATTAATGTACTTAAAGATGCTACAGCAGGTATTTATGGAGTACGAGCCGCAAATGGTGTTATTCTGATAACAACAAAGTCAGGATATAAAAATACAGATCTAAAATTTGAATTGGATTCTTATGCGGGTTTTCAAGAAACGACTAGAAGATTACCCGTACTAAATGCTACAGAATATGGGGTTATTATAAACGAAGCATTTGCAGCTGGAGGAAGTACACCACCTTTTCCAAACTTTACAACATTGGGAGAAGGTACTGATTGGCAAGATGAAATTTTTAGAACCGCTGCGATTTCCAATATTAATTTTAACCTATCTGGTGGAGGAGAAAAATCTACATATGCGGGAGGAGTTTCTTATTTATCACAAGATGGGATTGTAGGTGGTTCTGATGCTAATTTTGATCGTTTTACAGGACGATTAAATTATAGTTTAGATTTTGCCAAAAACTTTAAGTTCACAACTTCCGGGATTTTTACACAAACAAATAGAAAAACTTTATTAGAAAATACATTGGGATCGGTATTGTTTAATGCCTTAAATATGGCTCCAACTTTATCTGTTAGAGACGAGAATGGAGATTTTACATTGGCGGAAGGTTTAGGAAATGAAGTTATTAATCCTGTAGCTCAGATAGAAAACACATTCAATAAGACACAAGTAAATAGAATAGGAGCTACATTTGGTCTTCGTTATGATTTTCTAAATAATTTCACAGCAGAATCGAAGTTTCAGTTTAATTATTCCGAGGTAGACGGAAAAGTATTTTCTCCAGAAGTATTTTATGGATCTGGAAAGGTATTTAATGTAGATAGAAGTAACGTTACGGAATTCAAAAATTTCTTTAGGGATTTTACTTGGGATAACTTTTTAAAGTACGAAAAGATATTTGCAGATGATCATGATGTAAAGGTATTATTAGGAATGTCAGTTTTTAAAACAACGGGAACTTTTACAAGTTTCACGGGTTTTGATATTATAGACAATTCTTATTCAAATGCTAACATTTCTCAGGCCTCTGATGTAGTAAATAATTTTCAGAATGGAGGAAATGAATTTGATAGTAGACTCTTATCATATTTTACCAGATTACAATACGGATATAAAGGAAAGTATTTATTCTCTGCCGTTTTGCGTAGGGATGGTTCTACAAAATTTGGTCCCAAAAATAAGTTCGGATATTTTCCTTCTGCTTCAGTAGGATGGGTGGTATCTGATGAATCCTTTCTGAATGATAGTAGTTGGTTAAACTTTCTAAAAATTAGAGGAAGTTATGGAGTTATAGGAAATGATAGAATCGGAGATTTTGGATTTGTTTCTTTATTAAATGGAGAAGGAGCTTACGTAATTAACGATGAGTTATTATTTGGTACTGCAATAGGACAACTTTCTAACCCAGAAATTAAGTGGGAACAACAAAAAACATTAGATATTGGTTTTGATACCAGATTTTGGGATAATAAAATCGATATCACCTTTGATTATTTCAAAAAGCGTACAGAAGATTTGTTGGTAGTGGCACCCGTTTCAGGAATTTTAGGAGTCGCTGCTCCGGGATCAGCTCCACCTATCATTAATGCAGGTATTGTGGAAAATAAAGGATATGAATTCCTGATTAGTTATAATGATCGTTTTTCTGAAAACTTCAAATTAAATGCAAGTTTCAATTTAACGACAATTGATAATGAAGTAATAGCCGTAAATAGTGATAATAGTTTTATCGCAGGAGGTTCATTTGGAGTAGGACAGGATCCTCCATCAAGAATGGAAGCCGGTAAACCTATAGGATATTTCTTCGGATTACAAACCGATGGTGTTTTTCAGAATCAAGCAGAAGTAGATGCTCATGCGACTCAGGCAAATGCAGCACCAGGAGATCTTAGATATGTAGATGTGAATGGTGATGGAGAAATTAATTCAGATGATAGAACAGATATTGGAAATCCTATCCCAGATGTAACCATGGGATTAAATATTGGTTTCGAATATAAGAATATTGACTTTACAGCATATGCATTCGCATCATTAGGTAATGATATTATCAGGAATTATGAACGTAATCAGCCCTTAGTGAACAGAAGAACAGGGTTCTTAGATCGTTGGACTGGAGAAGGATCTACTAATCAGTTTCCTAGAGTAACAACAGGTGCCAATTCTAATAATTTATTCTCAAGTTTTTACGTAGAAGATGGATCTTATCTAAGAATTCAAAATATACAATTAGGATATACTTTTTCTGATCAATATATGCAACCTATAGGTATCGATAAGTTTAGAGTATATGCTTCTATAAATAACCTATACACATTTACAGAATATCAAGGGTATGATCCGGCAGCATCTTCCGGTGCGCCTATCGGTGGAGGAATAGACCAAGGTTTTTATCCAGTACCAAGAACATATTTATTAGGTGTTAATCTTAAATTTTAGTCAAACATGAAAAAGATAAAGTATCACAAACAATTAATCATGTCCCTAGTATTAATAGGATCTGTTCTTATGGGATGTAGTGATGATTTTGTGGATGTAGCTTCAGAAGATGAGAATTCAGAAGACTTTTTTAACAGCGAAGAGGACTATCAGAGTGCTTTAATTGGGACATATGATCTATTACAGTCTACTTACATAAATGTCATGTTAGGTGAGATAGCATCCGATAATACATTGGCAGGAGGAGAAAGTGCTACAGATGTACCAGGAATACAAGAGATAGACGATATGATACATACTCCTGTAAATGCACAATTAAGAGATATTTGGAATTGGATGTATGCTGGAGTGAATAGAGCCAATTATATCATGGAGTTTCAGGATAAAACAGATTTTCCGGGAAAAGAAGAGGTGATTGCACAAACCCGTTTTCTAAGAGCTTATTATTATTTCGAATTGGTGAAATGGTTTGGAGATGTTCCTCTTGCGATAGATAAAAGAATTCTATTTGGAGAAGAAACTGAAATAGATCGCTCTCCAAAAGAAGATGTATATGTACTTATAGAAGAAGATTTGTTATTCGCTTCAGAAAATCTACCGGCAGTTCAGTCAGAAATCGGTAGAGTAACACAAGGTGCTGCAAGAGCATTACTGGGTAAAGTCTATTTGTTTCAGGATAAGTTTAGTGAAGCTGCTGATGTTTTAGACTTAGTAATTACTGGGCCATATGATTTAGTGGATGATTACGATACTATTTTTGAACAAGAAGGTGAAAATAATATAGAATCCGTTTTTGAAGTTCAGTATACAGATGTCGAAGGAGCAGGTTTTGGTTGTTTGCAGTGTAGCGAAGGGAATGTAGCAGTTGGTTTCAATGGAATTAGAAATTATTCAGGACCACTATTTGATTCTGGTTTTAGTTTTAATATACCTACTCAAGAAGTTGTGGATGCTTTCGAAGCTGGCGATATAAGGTTAGATGTTGCTATCCTGGATATTGATGCTTGGGCAGCAGCACAAGGGGCTACTTTTTCTACAGGTTTTGAGCATACAGGATATTATAATAGAAAATACATTGCACGTCAGGGAGATTTGAATACAGGAGATGCTAATCTTACCAATCCTAATAATTATAGAGCTATTCGTTTCGCAGATGTTCTATTAATGGCAGCAGAAGCACATAATAGAAAATCTCCAAGTAACGATGGTATTGCACAAACCTATTTGAATAGAGTAAGGACAAGAGCACAACTAGCGGATGTAACTGCTACAGGAACTTCGTTAACAGATGCGATCTATCAAGAAAGGAGAGTTGAGTTAGTGGGAGAAGGGCATCACTTTTTTGATTTGGTAAGAACAGGACGCGCAGCTACAGAAATAGATGGTTTCGTTACTGGAAAACATGAGGTTTTTCCAATACCATTGATAGAAATACAATTAGCAGGAAATAGATGGGAACAAAATCCAGGATACTAAAAAAAAATGATAAGAAAATGAGATTATTAAAATTTATACCAATACTAACGATACTTGCATCTATTTTTGTTGGATGTAATGATGATGATATTTCTTACGCATTTGAAGGAATATCAGCACCTACAAATGTAAATGCAGTTTTTGATATTACACAAGATGATACTGGATTAGTTTCAATCACACCAAGTGCTACAAGTGCTTCTTCTTTCGAAATATATTTTGGTGATACGGATAATGAAGAAGCTACTGTAATATCACCAGGAAGCACTGCTGAGCATATTTATCAAGAAGGAACATATACTGCTAGAGTAGTAGCTGTTGGAGCAACTGGACTAACTAGTGAGTTTTCGCAAGTAGTAGTAGTATCTTTCAGAGCACCAGAAAATTTGGTAGTAACCTTAGATCAGGATACTGTTAATCCTGCAATAGTAAGAGTGAGTGCTAGTGCAGATTTTGCTACTTTGTTTGATGTGTATTTTGGTGATGTTGAAAATGAGGAGCCAACAATAATAATGCCTGGTGAAACGGTTGAACATACCTATGAAAACCCAGGTGATTATACCGTAAGAGTAGTTGCCAGAGGTGCAGGAGCAGCTACAACAGAAACTACACAACTAGTAACCATAACAGCAGCTACAGATCCGGTAACATTGCCAATAGATTTTGAATCATTTACTATTAATTACGGATTTACAAGTTTTGGAAATGCAACTGCACAGGTTATAGATAATCCTAATCAATTGGATATTAATACTAGTGCCAGAGTTGGACAATTAACGAAACCAACAGGAGCTGAAGTATGGGCAGGAACATTTTTGCAATTAGAAAACCCAATAGATTTTTCTACTAATAAATTATTTAGAGTAAAAGTATTTGCTCCTAAAAGTGGAATTACGGTAAAACTTAAAGTTGAAAATGCAACAGATGCTAGTATTGGTTATGAAGTTGATGTTATAAATACCGTTGCTAATGAGTGGGAAGAATTAGAGTTTGATTTTAGTGCAATTGACACCAATAATGAATATCAAAAGGTGGTGATTTTCTTCGATTTTGGAGTAGCAGGTGATGATTCTGTATACTTATTTGATGATGTTACCTTAACAACAAATATGACAGCAAGTATAGAGGGAGTATGGAAACTAGCACCAGAAGCTGGGGCTTTAGGTGTTGGACCTGCTCCAGGAGATACAAGTTGGTTTGCTTGTGATGATGCATGCGTTGCTGAAAGAGCTTGTTATTATGATGACTTATATGTGTTTGACACGGATGGGACATTTAGTAATGTACTTGGTGATCAAACTTGGATAGAGGGATGGCAAGGCGGAAGTGATGCGTGTGGAACACCTGTGGCTCCTTATGATGGAAATAATGCGGCAACCTATACGTACGATCAGGCAGCAGGAACATTAACAGTAAATGGAACTGGCGCTTATATCGGTTTACCAAAGGCTAATAATCAAGGAGAACTTCCTAATGTAGCAGTGCCTTCTTCAATTACCTATAATATTTCTTTTATAGATAATAATACAATCAGTGTCATTGTAGAATCTGGAGCAGGTGTGTTTTGGCAATATAGATTAATTAGAGAAACGTATACCACGCCAATAGAAGGAGTATGGAAACTAGCACCAGAAGCAGGAGCTTTAGGGGTTGGACCAGCTCCAGGAGATACCAGTTGGTTTGCTTGTGATGATGCCTGTGTTGCAGAAAGAGCTTGTTATTATAATGATTTATATGTTTTTAGTGAAGATGGTACGTTTAGTAATGTATTAAATGGTGAATCATGGATTGAAGGATGGCAAGGCGGAGGTGACGCTTGCGGTACTCCTGTCGCACCTCATGATGGATCAAATCCAGCTACATATGCATATGATCAAAGTGCGGGCATAGTGACGATTACTGGAACGGGCGCATATATAGGTTTAGCTAAGGCAAATAATCAAGGAGAGCTTCCTAACGTAGCAGTTCCTGGAGCTATTACCTATGATGTTACATTCCCAGATACCAATACAATGTCTGTAATCGTTGAAGCAGGTTCGGGGGTATTTTGGCAATACAGACTAATACGCCTTTGATCTCTTATATCAAAAAAATAAATATCAGTTGTTTTTAGAGTTGATATAGAGGATTAGAAAGAAAAAATAAAAAGATAATAAAAGGTAATCTAATGATACAGATTTATAGAAAAATAGTAATAATAATTGTATTAGTGATTTGTGTAGGTTGTCAAGATGATGATTCGGAACTCAGTGCAATTATTCCACCTTCTAATCTTCAGATTGATGCAATCATCGAAGACGGACAAACAGGAAACGTAACTATTACACCGCAGGCTGATAACGCGTTGAATTTTCATATTTTCTTTACGCAAAACGGGGAACCCACAGTAGCATTGCCTGGAGAATCACAAACATTTAGATATACACAATCTGGTCAATATTCGGTGTTAATTACCGTGGTAGCTTTTGGGACAGGAGGGACTTCTTCTTCCCAAACGATAGAATTGGATTTGGACGTAAGGCTATTTATTGATCAAGCAACATTACAAATGATTGGTGGAGACGGAAGTAAAAGATGGGTTTGGGACCGCGGTGTAGGAGGACATTTTGGAGTAGGACCGATTACAAATGATTTTCCAGAATTCTTTTCTGCTTCGCCTAACCAATTAAATTCATGTCTCTATGATGATGTTTTGGTATTTAGTTATGACGCTAATGATAATTATACTTTCGAATTAATTACGGGCGATGCGAACCAAACTTTCATTAACTGGGCAGAGATTCCGAGGTTTTTCCCTAATGATACTCCAATTCAGTTTGTAGATGAATGTAGAGATATTACAGATCAGATAGCAACGAATAGTAGTTTCGTTATTTTCGAAAATGAAGAAGGGAAAAGAGTTATTAGTGTAGAAAATAGCACCATGTCTTACTGGTCTGGAGCTGTAGAATATGAAGTAATAGAATTAACTGCAGACAAACTAAGTATTCGAGGAATTCAGGATGTCTCTAGCGATTTTGGTGGAGGACAATTAGCATGGTATCATACTTTTGTTCCAGAAGATTCTGGATCTGGAAATGTAGGAGAACCACCATTTGATACTTTAGTATGGTCAGATGAGTTTGATGCTAATGGAGCTCCGAATCCAGCAAATTGGACATATGATTTAGGAACCGGAGATAATGGGTGGGGAAATGGAGAGTCGCAATCTTATACCGATGATCCTTCTAATGTTTTAGTCGAAGATGGAGTACTAAAAATTACAGCGAGAGCAGAAAATGGAGGATATACATCGTCTAGAATAAGAACACAAGATTTGTTTGAGTTTACCTATGGTAGAGTAGATGTTAGAGCAAAATTACCAACAGGTGGAGGAACGTGGCCTGCCATATGGATGTTAGGTGCAAATATTAACGAAGTGGGATGGCCAAATTGTGGTGAGATTGATATTATGGAACACGTAGGGAATAATCAGGATGTTGTTTCTAGTGCACTTCACTTTCCTGGAAATAGTGCAGGAAATGCAATTTTTGAAGAAACTACTGTTTCAGGTGCATCAAATGACTTTCATGTGTATAGCGTAGAATGGTCTTCAACCGAAATAGTCTTTTCTATAGACGGTACCGTATATCATACGTTTCCATATGCTAATAATTTACCTTTTTATAATAATGATTTCTTTTTGATACTAAATGTAGCAATGGGAGGAACTTTTGGAGGAACTATTGATCCTGCTTTTGTAGAATCCACAATGGAAATTGATTATGTAAGGGTTTATCAGTAAAACTAAAGTTAAAGTTAGTTTTTAAATTGTTTTTTGTGGGGAAGGCTATTTACCACATATAGCCTTCCTATAAACAAAGATTATGAAAAAAAGGCTTAGATCTTTTATAACGAAACAAGTCTGAATTAAATTTGACATACAAACAAATGATTGTTGTTGAGTTCTACATGACCTCTAGAACAATAATATAAGAGCATGAAAAAGAGAAGTAGCATATTCATAGGGATTCTATCTAGTTTATTAATAATGAGCTGTACATCTTCATCAGAAAAAACAATGAATTTAAATACAGAAGCTAGTCCAAATACTTCTTTAGGATTAGATCAAGCTATTGAATCAAAACTAGATTCTCTGCTTGGTATTATGACTTTGGAAGAGAAGATAGGACAAATGAATCAATATAATGGATTCTGGGATCTAACAGGTCCTCAACCTAAAGAAGGAGCTGCTGCTAAGAAGTATGAACATTTACGCAAAGGCTGGGTAGGCTCGATGTTAAATGTACGAGGAGTAAAAGATGTTAGAGCTGTACAAAAAATTGCTGTTGAAGAATCTAGATTAGGAATTCCTTTAATTATAGGTTTTGATGTCATACACGGATATAAAACAATGAGTCCTATTCCTTTGGCAGAGTCTGCAAGTTGGGATATGGAAGCAATTAAAAAGTCTGCTGAGGTAGCTGCCTTAGAAGCATCCGCAGCAGGAATTAATTGGACATTTGCACCAATGATTGATATCTCTAGAGATGCCCGATGGGGAAGAGTTATGGAAGGTGGTGGCGAAGATCCGTTTTTAGGTGCTAAAATAGGTGTAGCCAGAGTGCAAGGTTTTCAGGGAGAAGATTTATCTGCTAACTATACGATAGCTGCTTGTGCAAAACATTTTGCAGGATATGGTTTTTCAGAATCTGGTAGAGATTACAATACCGTAGACATTGGTACTTCTACCTTAAATAATATTGTTTTTCCTCCATTTAGAGCTGCTAATCATGCAGGAGTAAAGACTTTTATGAATTCGTTTAATGAACTTAATGGAATTCCTGCTACGGGTAATAAGATGCTGCAAAGAGATGTTTTAAAAGGAGATTGGAATTTTACAGGTTTTATAGTTTCCGATTGGGGTTCTATTACCGAAATGATAGCACATGGATATGCAAAGGATGGTAAAAGAGCAGCTGAATTAGCTGCGAATGCTGGGTCTGATATGGATATGGAATCTTATTTATATGTGGAACATCTTGCAGATTTAGTAAAAGAAGGAAAAGTAGAAGAAAAACTGATTAACGATGCTGCCCGAAGAATTCTTAGAGTCAAGTACGAACTAGGATTATTTGATGATCCTTATAAATATTGTGATGAAAAAAGAGAAAAAGAAGTATTAGGTAGTTCTGAAAATAATGATGCTGTTCTAGATATAGCCAAAAAATCCATAGTATTACTTAAAAATGAAAATCAATTACTTCCTCTTAAGAAAGAAGGACAAAAAATAGCTTTAATAGGTGCATTAGCAAGTGATAAAAATAGTCCGTTAGGAAGTTGGCGAATAGCGGCAGATGATAATACAGCTATATCCGTTTTAGAAGGAATGCAGCAGTATAAAGGAAACTCTTTGAAGTATGCAAAAGGTGCTGATGTTTCTATCGGGAATACTGCTTTTGTTACCGAAACTAAAATTAATACCACTGATAAGGGTGAGTTTAATGAAGCCATAAAAGCTGCTAAAGCTGCAGATGTGGTGGTTATGGTGTTAGGTGAAATTGGTTTTCAAAGTGGAGAAGGTAGAAGCAGAACAGAACTAGATTTACCAGGAGTTCAACAAGAATTACTAGAAGCAATATATAAAGTGAATACGAATATTGTTTTAGTGCTAAATAACGGACGACCTTTGGCCATTCCTTGGGCCGACGAACATATACCAGCTATTGTAGAGGCTTGGCATTTAGGAACACAAAGTGGAAACGCTATTGCTCAAGTTTTATATGGGGATTATAATCCAAGCGGTAAATTGCCAATGTCTTTTCCTAGAAATGTAGGGCAAGTACCTATTTACTATAATTATAAAAATACAGGTCGGCCAACGGAACCAGCACCAGATATTGTTTTCTGGTCACATTATTCAGATCAAAAGAATTCTCCATTATATGCTTTTGGTCATGGATTAAGTTATACAACTTTTGAGTACTCGAATTTAAAAATTACTACAGAAAATCAGCCATATAATGATCCAAAAGTATTAGTGTCTATTGAGCTTGCTAATACTGGAGATTATGAAGGAAAAGAAGTGGTGCAATTGTATATAAGAGACCTTTTTGCAAGTATTACGAGACCTGTAAAAGAACTGAAAGGATTCGAGATGATCTCCTTAAAACCAGGAGAAACGAAAACAGTAAATTTTGAATTAGATAAGGAAACGCTTGGTTTCTACGATAATAAAAATACTTGGATTATCGAACCTGGAGAATTTGAAGTTTTTGTGGGTGGTAGTTCTGACAAAACAATGAAATCAACTTTTGAACTTAAATAAATTGAAAAATCTCTTAACCTATATTATTATTTCTCTTTTTCTAGTGTCTTGCCAAGACTCTAAATCTATTATTTGGGAAGAAAATTTTGATGGAACGGAATTAAATGAATCTTTTTGGAACTATCAACTAGGGGACGGTTGTCCCGATTTATGCGGTTGGGGTAATAATGAAAGGCAAATCTATACTAGAGAAAATGCCAAACTACAAAATGGAAATTTAATTATTACAGCGACTAAAAAAGGAGATGTATATAAATCTACGAGAATAACTACTAAGGATAAAATAGAGTTTCAGTATGGTACTATAGAAGTAAAAGCAAAATTACCTACCGGTCAAGGTTTATGGCCTGCAGTATGGATGTTAGGATCAGATATTGATGAAATTGGATGGCCAGACTGCGGAGAAATAGATATTTTAGAATATGTTGGTAAGGAACCTCATACGATTTATACTTCTTTACATACTAGAGATAGTCATGGAAATACAATCAACTCTAAGAAAACTGTTAATTATAGTATTGAAGAAGGTTTTCATATATATAAGTGCATTTGGACAGCCGAAAAGATAGAATTTTATTTAGATGACCAACTGGTTTATACATTTTCCCCAGAAATAAAAAATGATCAAACATGGCCTTTTAATAAACCATTTTATATAATTATTAATCTTGCAATTGGTGGTAATTTTGGGGGACCAGAAGTTGACGATTCGATTTTTCCGAAAGAATTTGAAATCGATTATATCAAAATCTGGCAATAAAACTGATTTATAGATTTATATATATTATTCTACCCTTAGTTTCAGTTATGTATAAATTCATTGTACAGCTAAAACTAGATTTAAGACCACGATATTTTAATATCACTTGGAAATAGATCATAGAAACCGATTAAATGTTTCTATGTATCACGGACTACTTGGGAAAAACATAATTAGCGTATCCATTATTTATTGATAATAATGCGAATACGCAGAGAAGAAAAGCTATATGAAGAAATTCATATAGCATAGAATTATTATGTAAAAATTTTACAACTAACTTATTTACACAAAACATTTTAATGATGAAAACAAATGAATTTCTTAAAACCATTTTACTATGCAGTTTTCTTATATGCTGCTTAAATACTAGTTATTCCCAATGTTCTGAATTAATATTTAACGATGAATTCGATGGTACTTCTGTAGATCTTTCCAAATGGAGTTTTGATAATGGAGATGGATGCCCTACACTCTGTGGTTGGGGTAATGCAGAAGAGCAGTGGTACAGATCAGAAAACACAACAGTACAAAATGGAAATTTAATAATTACAACTAAAAATGAATCCTTTGGAGGAAAACAATATACTTCTTCTAAGTTGATAACTTCTGGTAAATTTAATGCACGATACGGAAGATATGAAGCGAGTATAAAATTACCGTCGGCAGGTGGCATATGGCCAGCATTCTGGATGCTTCCGGAAAATGGAAGTTGGCCTTTTACTGGAGAAATTGATATCATGGAATCCCAACATAAAAACCCAGAATCTATCGGTGGTACTGTACATTATAATAATGGAGGTCATCAATTTAATGGTAGAGAATATGATGCAGGTTTGGACCTTTCGGAAGGGTTTCATGAATATGCTGTGGAATGGGAGCCAACAGAAATAAGATGGTATGTAGATGATCAATTATATCATGCTGTTACACCTGCTAATACCGTGGATCCGTGGCCATTTAATCAAGGAGACTGGTATATTATTCTTAATGTAGCCGTTGGTGGTCCAGGAACTCCATATACCGGATTTATAGCACCTACACCATCAGATTATCCAACACAAATGGAGGTAGATTATGTAAGAGTCTATAGTGGAACTTTTAACACACAACTCACTGGAGATAATACAGTTTATCAAGGTGATACCAATAAAGTATACACTATATCACCAACTGAGGATGCTTCTTACAATTGGTCAGTGCCATCAGATGCTACGATTGTATTTGGTCAAGGTACAAATTCGATCACCGTAAATTGGGGGAATACTGGTGGCGATGTTTCAGTTTCAGTTAATACCGCCAATTGTGGGAGTAATGAGTATAGCATAAGTGTAACTGTAGAACCACCAAGAACTTTAGACTTTGTTTTTGAAGATTTTGAATCAAATAGAAACCTAATCTATGGTAGTACGACTTCAGGAGTATTAACAGAAAGTATTACTAATCCCGAGACAGATAACACTAACAATTCATCATTAGTAGGTAGCTATCAACGAGACGGAGGATCACAGTATGATGTGTTGTTTATGGAATCTTCGGATATAGGAAATGCTCTAGATTTTATATCTGGAAAGAAATCTATTTGGATAGATGTATATACAGAGGCACCGGTTGGAACGGAATTTATTTTACAATTAGAAAATGGAAATTTATCGTCTGGAGATTGGCCAATCGGAAGACATAGTCGATATGCTGCTAGATCTACTACCCAAAATCAGTGGGAAACCTTAGAATTTGAATTGTTGGATAGACCCGATGTAACCGTTGGAGCTCTAGAAGTAAATCAATTTGCTTTATTAATAGATTCTAACAGTAATACAAATCATATTGTTTATTTAGATAATATGAGAAGTATGATAGCTGGAGAAGTACCAGTAATAGATGAGGTTATTATTGCTAATTATGATGGAGTAAATGAGTTAAATGCTATTTTTCAGAATGGTGTATATACAGCGGATGTTTCTAACCCTTCTGTAAATAATATAAATAATAGCGCTAACGTAGCTAGCTATGTTAGAGATGCTTCGTCACAATATGATGTAGTAAGCTTTTCTACCTCAATCATTACGGATAGTAATCCTTTTAAAGAAGGAGATCAAATTTTCGTTATGGATATTTACACAGAAGCAGAAGTTGGAACAGAAATTACTATTAGTTTAGAAAATCAAGTAACATCGGAAAACGATTTTCCATTAGGAAGAAACAGTCAGTATATCGGAATAGTTTCAGAACAAAATGCTTGGCATACCATAGCATTTACACATGCTGCATCACCAGATGGAGGAACTTCTAATTTATCCGTCGATGAAATTTCGATACTTTTTGATCCAAACTCCAATACTTCTGATACCTACTATTTTGATAATTTTAGATATGGGATTACTTCTCTACCTGCATCATATATTTTTTCGGAAATGATTCAGGATTATGATGGTAACGATCATTTGACTTTTGATTCCAGATCAACAGGAGTGTATCAAGCTCCTTCGGTTAATCCAGAAGAAAATGAAATTAATTCATCAGCACAAGTGGGAAGATATGTTAGAAATGGTGTTGAACTATATGATGTTTTGTTTTTTGAAACAAATTTTATCAATGATGCTAGTTCATATGTTTCTGAAGAAAAAAGATTTGCAATGGATATTTACACTGATGCTCCGATTGGAACGGTAATTAGTTGGCAATTAGAATCAAGTACAATGGCAACTCCAGCTAACTATCCAACAGGACGACATAGTGTTTACCAAGCTGTAGTGAAAGAACAAAACAATTGGCATACATTAGAATTTGTATTAACCGCAACACCCGATTTAGTGGTGAATGATGCACAAATAGATAATGTAGTATTACTTTTTGACCCTAATAACGAAAGTGATTACATATTTTATTTTGATAATTTGAGATCGTTACAAAAAGAAGATGTTGTGCCAACTCCAGTATTGTCTTCTATTGTTGTTTCTTCTGATGCTACAGAAATATATCAGGGAGAAACTTTACAATTTCAAGCGCAAGGATTTGATCAAAATGGAGAACCGTTTGTTACTAATGTTGATTGGACAGCTACTATTGGTTTCATTAATTCGGATGGTTTATATACTGGTTCCAATATTGGTATGCATACCATTTCAGCATCTAGTGGATCCGTATCTGGATCCGCTACAATTACTGTTTTAGAGAACGATTTATCATTATATACACTTCCAGGGAAAATTGAAGCAGAGGATTATAAAGAAGGAGGAGAAGGAGTTGGTTATCATGATCTTACCTCAGGGAATACCGGCGGAGCATATCGGCAGGATGATGTAGATATTGAAAACACTGGAGACGTTGTAGGAGGATCGTATAATGTTGGTTGGATACGAGGAAGCGAGTGGTTGGCTTACGATATTTCTGCTACAGCTTCTTCATCCAATTATGATATAGATTTTCGAGTAGCTTCACCTAATGGAAATGGTCAGTTCCATTTAGAGCTTGATGGTGTTGCGATTACAGATGTTATATCCGTTCCTAATACAGGAAGTTGGCAACAGTATGAGACAGTTTCTGTAAATGATATTACTATTGCGGAAGGGAATCATGAACTAAGGTTAGTTTTCGATTCAAATGGTTTAAATGTGAATTATCTAGAATTTAAAGAATCTGAGATAGTTACAATTGATAACTGTACTGGATTAGCTGCTAACAACCAATATAGCTATGAAATTTCATCGGATACATCTAATCCTACGATTACCTTTATACCAGAGATTAATGGCGTAGGTGATGGAGTTTGTATTTTGTATTATAGTACAAATACTTCAGGTCCATATCCAGGATATTTGGTAACACCTAATGTACCTTTTCAGATCAATGCCAATAGTGGAGAGCAGATTTATTTCTACTATACTTATAGTCTTCCAACGGGAGGAGAAAATAACACAGCAGCTACTAAACATGATTTTATAGTAGGAGCATGTGATCAAAACCGAATATCAGAGGTTCCTGATGTAGAAACGGACATTGTGATGTACCCAAATCCTGCTAGTGATGTTTTAGAAATATCCAACATTAATGGAATATCTCAAATTCACTTGTACAGTATTAAAGGTGTACCAGTACTCAAAAAACAACTTGATAAAACCACAACGGCACTGAATTTAGATATTAGCTCATTAGCTAAAGGTGTATATATCATAAAAGCTTATGGTCAAAATACAGAACCTTTTATCTCTAAAATAGTTAAAAACTAATCTACCAAAAGGAGCGACTTTATTAAAAGTTGCTCCTAATATTTTCTTACTATCAAAAATCGAATTCTTGGAGTATTCATCTTTGTTTCATCAAAAAATACTTTTTAAGAAGTTGTTGATGAGATTAGACTCTAATGCAATATTTATGAATACCAACATAAAAACTCAAGATATCATACTCATTTAGAATTCACACAAATACCATACTCATGAATAAAACCACAATATGCACCAAAATAGTATTGGGATTACTGTATCTAGTATTTCCATATACAGAGCTTTATACCCAAAATGTAATTCCCGTGGGAGCAGGATCCTATGCAGAATATCCTCCTGCTCATGAATATATAGGAAACGATCCCGAAAATGGAACATTTCAGAGTATAGCACTAAATCCTACACTAGATCTCGGTCCTGATATGATAGGCAGGCCAATACCTACAAATGATTGGTGGACGAGTGTTTTGTATAACGAAAATGCTGATGGATCCCGAAATGGAGGAAATCTTTGGACATACCCACTATTATCAAGAGCAAATGATAAGGGATATCAAATTGGTCACAGAACGGCAAAAGACTGGGGAGGTAATGAAAGTGTTGGTGTTAGTGTTGATTACTTGGTAACTTTAACTGGAAATGATTTTATAGCTAACAAAACATCAGCGATAAATTGGTCTGATTGGCATGTAGATTTAGAAGTTCAAAGTACAACCAATAATCAGACCATTGATGTTACTTTAGCACAAGGAATGCCATTTGTCTGGACAAAACCAAATGGGTTTGATGCTGTTATTCAATCTATTCATACTGGTGTTAGAAATTATTATGATGCTAATGGAAATCCACTCGTTTTTCCTGCAACCTTAGATCGATTTATTATCGAATATGATGGAAATTTGTACGGTGTTCATCTTACCGAAAGTACGAGCATCATTCCAAGAAATGGGATAGGAGGAGATCTAGAACTAGTAGATAGTAATGGTAAGTACATCGTTTTTTCTGCATTAACAGAAATATCAGATCTAAATTTTTTACATGATTATGCTTTTTCAAAACCTGTGAATACAAAAGCGATATATGAATATCGACCCGAGAATGGTCTGGTAAATGTTACTTATAATGTTGAAAAAATAAATATAATCGGTAATCAACCTAATGTTTTACAAGGTTTTATTCCACATCATTATAGAGGAAATACAAACAATTTTTCGTTTCTTAATAATAGGGAATATAGCGCTACACCCAGAGGAACATTAAAATTAGCTGAAGGAACTAGTTTTTCTTTTAATTATGAGTTTAACGCAAATCTTTTACCACATTTTAATGAACCTATAACCGATAATGGTGATATAACTCCTTATGAGCGTGCTAAATTGATCGAAATGATCGATAATTATAATGCTCGCCTAGACAGAGATAATTTTGCTGATGGCACATATTGGGGAGGAAAATATTTGGTCCAACTAATTAAATATGTTCTTATTGCCAAAGAAATCAGCCATCCAGACTATCAAGATTTATTGAATTTTGCAAAAGAGAGAACATATGACTGGCTTACTTATACACCAGGGGAGACATCTTTTTACTATGCATACTATCCAGCGTGGAAAGCATTAGTAGGGTTTAATGAGGAATTTTTCTCTGGACTTTTTACCGATCATCATTTTCACTATGGATATTTAGCACATGCTGGAGCATTATTAGAAATGGCAGAACCAGGATCAATGGATGCATATTGGCCTATGCTTACAAAAGTTATAAAAACGTATGCTAATTGGGATAGAAATGATACAGATTTCCCTTATTTGAGAACTTTTAGTCCTTGGATGGGGCATTCTTTTGCTAATGGTTTAGGAAATGCTATTGGAAACAATCAGGAATCTACTTCAGAAGCAATGCAGTCTTGGGCCGGAATGTTTATGACAGGAGAAATAACTGAAAATGTTGAGATGAGAGATGCTGCAGCCTATGGATACGTAATGGAAGGAAGAGCCATAGCTGATTATTGGTATAATGAAAGTGGTGTATTTGAAGAAATCGGATATGAGCAACCTATAGTTGGTATTTTAGAAATGAATAGATACGTTTATGGAACTTTTTTTGGTGCGCAAGACACTTATATTCATGGTATACAATGGTTGCCGATTACACCAGCATATAGCTTTTGGAATGACTTCTTAACGACAAACGAAGTAAATGCTTTGGTAGATCCGATTATCAATAATATGGAGAGTGATTTAGGGAATTTAAGTGGAGACTGGATGAATGTTTGTTGGGGTTTTAAACTATTTTTTGATCCAGAAGGTGTTACCAGTAAGTTTGATGAGTTTTGGGATAGTGCGATAGGATCTCAAGAATATGGTGTCGCTCATAATTCGAATGAAAGTGCCTTAACATATTATTATGCTCATAATTCTCAAAACCTTGGATTAAGACAATCAAATTATCGACTAAGTTTACCATTAAGTAGTACTTTTCAGAAAGATGGAAAGATAACCTATGTGGTGTATAATCCTAAGAATATAGATCAGACATGTATTGTATTTAAGGATAATATAGAGATAGATTCATTTGTTGTTCCGGCAAATACATTATTAACAACGGATGGTGATGAAATTATTGTTCCTCCAAATAATGATCATATGATTCCTGGAATAATTGAAGCAGAGGACTATAATGAAGGAGGAGAAGGAATTGGGTATCATGATCTTACATCAGGGAATACCGGAGGGGCATATCGGCAGGATGATGTAGATATAGAAAACACTGGAGATGTTGTAGGAGGATCGTATAATGTTGGTTGGATACGAGCAAGCGAGTGGTTGGCTTACGATATTTCTGCTACAGCTTCTTCATCCAATTATGATATAGATTTTCGTGTAGCTTCACCTAATGGGAATGGTCAGTTTCATTTAGAACTTGATGGTGTTGCGATTACAGATGTTATATCCGTTTCTAATACAGGAAGTTGGCAACAGTATGAGACAGTTTCTGTAAATGATATTACTATTGCGGAAGGGAATCATGAACTAAGGTTAGTTTTCGATTCAAATGGTTTAAATGTGAATTATATAGAATTTAAAGAATCTGAGATAGTTACAATTGATAACTGTACTGGATTAGCTGCTAACAACCAATATAGCTATGAAATTTCATCGGATACATCTAATCCTACGATTACCTTTATACCAGAGATTAATGGCGTAGGTGATGGAGTTTGTATTTTGTATTATAGTACAAATACTTCAGGACCATATCCAGGATATTTGGTAACACCTAATGTACCTTTTCAGATCAATGCCAATAGTGGAGAGCAGATTTATTTCTACTATACTTATAGTCTTCCAACGGGAGGAGAAAATAACACTGCAGCTACTAAACATGATTTTATAGTAGGAGCATGTGATCAAAACCGAATATCAGAGGTTCCTGATGTAGAAACTGACATTGTGATGTACCCAAATCCTTTTTTGGAAAAAGCATATATGACACTACCTAAGGAACATGATTATTTTAGATACCGGATCATGGATGTTTCTGGCAAAGTGGTTTTGGATAAAATGATAGATTCAAAACAACAAGAACTCGAATTTAATATGCGTAAAAACCCAACAGGGATATATTTTTTGAGATTATATAATGGAAGCGAAATACGAAGTTTCAAATTGGTAAAAATATAATACAGGTTTCTCATTTGAGATAAAAAAGTGATTTGAATAGCTCAAATCACTTTTTTCTTTTTTGTAGTTATTTGAGTCTGTTTTGATGGTTTTTTTTCGAATAGACTGTCCAATAATAACCTTTGAGTTAGATGTTTGAGTGATATTTTTCGATGAAATGTAATCTTTTTAAGAAAAGTAAGTCTTATACTACAATTTAACACTTATTAAGAGATTTTAACATTTTATAGGAGGAATCTGTTATTCAACGTTTTTCGTTTTTTTTTCTTCTCAGACATATCATAATTTATAATATTTGCGCTGGGGATAGGGGTTAAACTTCATAATGTTATTGCTTTAGCATAACATTAAAAACTAGTGCTTAGTTTTTAGATTTTCACTGTATTTCCAATTTTCATTATTACATTTTTTTACTCTTCATTTTTTACATGTAGAGTATAATTTATGTAAAGACAAACTAACTTAAAATCATTAACAAAAACCAACCTTATGATGAAAATTACTTTAGAAAAGTACAAATCAAAAAGGCGTAATATCACTAGTGTATTACTAGCCTTGTTATGTTTTGTGTCTTTATCCACACAAGCCAAAAATGAAGAGAAGGCTTTTGAAGCTTTTGAAACGTATACGGATGTTCCTATTGGAGCAACAATCGTATTAATTGCCAATAATGGTAAATATGTTTCTTCAGAAAACGGGAAGAAACCTATTAACGCTAATAGAACTAGAATTGGTTCTTGGGAAAAATTTGTAGTAGTAGATGCTGGAAATGGTAAAATTGCTTTAAAAGGAAACAATGGGAAATACCTTTCTTCAGAAAATGGAGAAAAAAGAATGTATTGCAACGTAAATAACGTTTGGGCTTGGCAAAAGTTTAAAGTTGTTAAGTTAGGAAATGGTAGAATTGCCTTAAAAGGAAGTAATGGTAAATATGTTTCTTCTGAAAATGGTAAGAAACCGATGATCTGTAACAGATCAAGAATAGGTTCTTGGGAGAAATTTAAAGTAAAAGTTCTTCATTATAACAACTGCGAATTGAATGCTGGTAAGATCGAAAAAACACAGTGGAACTGTGGTGGTTTTACGCCACAAGAGTTTATGGGTACTGCAGTAAGTAGTGGAGATCAAAGAAATGTGAAATACCAATGGCAAATAAAAGAGAATATCGGAGGACAATGGCAAAATATCCAAGGAGCTAATGCTAAAAATTACCAACCTCCATTTAGAGATTCTGGTTCGGTTTGGTACAGAAGAGCTGTAAAAATAGAAGGATGTAATACTTACAAATATTCTAATGTAGTTGATATTCATGTAAAAGAAGTGCCAAATGTAGATGTTAGTGTAAAGAATGCTAATTGTGAAAAGAATGACGGTAGCATTACTTTCACTTTTGGAGATACTAACGGAAGAACTCATATCGAATTTTCTAAAGATGGAGGTACAACTTATAAGACAGTACCAGACGATTCTGCAATCTTTTCCTTTACAGGATTAGGAGCAGGAAGTTATGATCTTTGGGTACGTTGGGGTAATAATCAATGTCCTGTTGATTTAGGAGTAGTAACTATTGAAGATCAAACGATTACTGTAGATGCTGGAGAAGACGTAGAAATTTGTAAAGGTGAGGAAGTTACCTTAACAGCAACTGTAGAAGGGAATCAAAATTGTAGCGATTGTATTGGATACACTATTTTAGATACCGATCACTGTAATAGAAATGAAAATTATGTGATGTGGTTAACAGATGGAGCGAATCCAAGATGGTTTTCTAATGTAGACCTTCAGTGGGAAGAGTTTGCCGATGGTACTGCTAAACTTTCTGGAACAGTGTATGATCACACTTTAGAACAAAAAACATATGAAGTAGATGCCTTATTTACTGGAAAAGTAGAGAATACACCTGCTGATAGTCCAAAAGATCATATCTGTAATGATGAGGATAGTTCTGATTGGATATACTACACAGGATTAGTAGGTACAGTAAAAAGTACAGATGGTTCTTGGTCTGTTAATTTGTCCAGAAGAGGACCAGCTTTTCAAATGGGTAATGGAGCAAATCAAACAGAAGCTGAAAAAGGTAAATTTGGTGCTTGTGGATGGTTTGATACTACTGACCAAACATACGATAGAGGTGATTTCAACATTAATTTTGGTGATTGTATCGCTACAGATGAAAATGATCTAACGTATTTATGGTCAACAGGTGAAAATACATCAAGTATTACTGTGACTGAAGCTGGGGAATATTCAGTTACGGTTAAAAATTGTAACGATTGTGAAGCAACAGATGTTGTTACAGTAACCTATAAGAACGAGCTTGAAGATGGAGGAGAAATAGAAGAAACGCAAATCAACTGCGAAGCTTTTGATCCAGAAGAGTTAACAGGAACCGACCTTGCCGAAGAAACTGGTTTAACAGTGGTATATCAGTGGCAGGTAAAAAGAGAACAAGGACAAGCTTGGGAAGATATTGATGGGGCAAACGGAATAAACTATTTACCACCAAGAATTGAGTCAGGTTCTTTATGGTATAGAAGAGCGGCAAAAAGCGAAGAGTGTGGAGAATATGTATATTCTAACAGCGTAGATTTACATGTAAGACAAGCGCCTGTTGCCGAAGTAATTCTTACCAATGCAGACTGTACTAATCCAACAGGAGATATACAACTTGTTTTTGAGGATACTGTTGATCGTACACATATTCAATTTTCCATTGATGGAGGTCTTACATATACTGAAGTACCAGATGATTCAGGTTCTTATAGTTTTAATGATTTAGAAGTTGGAGATTATAACTTATGGGTACGTTGGGGTAATGAAGACTGCCCAGTTGATCTAGGGACGTTTACAATTGAAGAAGTTGAAGTATTGATTGTAGATGCAGGTACGGATGAATTTATGTGTAAAGGAGACGAAATTACATTAACGGCTGAAGTTACAGGAGAAGGTGAGTGTGAAGAATGTGTTGGATATAGTATCAAAGACACAGATTATTGTAGGGGAAGACATCATCAATTTGTAGTATTTATAAATGATCAAGGAAAGAGATTATGGTTTAGAAACGTCGATTTAGTTTGGAGTGAGAATGCAGATGGAACTGCAACCTTAAAAGGAGAAGTTTTTGAATATAATTCTACCAATACTTCTTTTATGGTGGATGCTACTTTTACAGGATTTACGACAGTACCACCAGTGGGAAGTCCAAAAGCTAGTTCTTGTCAAACAGAAGATCCAACAGGTTGGGTATATTATACAGAGTTAAGTGGTACGGTAACTCAAATTAATGGGGCTTTAAGTTATGATATCTCTAGAAGAGGAGAAGCATTTCAGCTAGGAAATGGAGCAAATACTTTCGAATATACTCCAGCAGTTTATGGAGGTTCTGGATGGTTTAATATTGAAGGAGATCCTACTTCTTTCGGAGATTTTAATATAAATATTGGAGAATGTGTTGATGTACAAACCAATGGTGTAGAATATCTATGGTCTACTGGAGAAACAACTTCTAGTATTACAGTATCGCCAACAGAAGATACTACCTATACAGTAACTGTTTCGAATTGTGCAGACTGTGTAAATACAGATGAGGTAACAGTATTTGTTAATGAAGCAAACGTAGATTTAGGAGCTGATCAGTATATCTGTGTAGAAGAAACAGTTCAGTTAGATGCGGGAATTGCAGATGCATATCTATGGTCTACCGGAGAAACTACAAGATATATTACCGTCGCTCCTTTAGTGGATACCATATATTCAGTAACAGTTACTCAAAATGGTTGTGAAGCTTCTGATGAGGTAGCAGTTATGGTAACAGAGATCTCAGTGAATGCTGGAGATGACATTACAATAGAATTTGGAACAATTCAAGTTCCGCTAACCGCAACAGTATCTGGTGATGTAGACTCATATCTTTGGTCTACAGGTGAGACTACAAATACGATCAATGTTTCGCCTTCGAAAACAACTACTTATAGTGTTACTGTAACCAAAAACGGTTGTACAGTGGAAGATACGGTAACTGTATCTGTAACATCAGATCCTTGTTTAAGTAGTGCTTTTGAGGCTACTGCATTCCCAGTACCGGTTAGCAGAACCGGACAAATGAATGTTGATATTAAAGTAGATAGAGCGCAAACTGTGACATGCGAAATTTATACCATGGAAGGTAATGCAGTAGGACCATTAATGACCGATAGTCTAGATCCTGGTTGTAATACACTTACTATAGATATGGCTTCACAAGCAAACATTCAACCAATGATGAACTATATTTTAGTACTGAAAGGTGATACTTCTGAAAATACAGAAACAATCCAATTTTCTACGATCAATTAAGTAGTGAATTGTGATCATCTAATAAGAAAACCTGTAGCATGTGCTACAGGTTTTTTTATTGATTGTTTTTTAAATAAAGATATCTTGTATCCAACTTGATTAAATTTTTTTGGAATTTTTAGATGTATTCGGAATTATATAATTGAGATTGCTATTAAAATAACAGAAGTGATAACTCAAATGTTTTAAGCCATATTTTTTTCTATGTCTGATCGCAATCGATAATCGTAATGATATTAATAATTGTAATTGAATGTATTATTTGTTCTTTTCCTTTTATCTTTTGATATCCATTAAAAACTGTAATAAAAAAAGCTGTAGTAACCTCTTACTACAGCTTTTCCTTTATGTCGAATAAATGTTTATTTCGCCTTTTTCTTGATATATTTTGCAAGTTCTTTTGCAAGTTTAGCATATCCTTCAGAAATTCTATAACCAGAGTTATAGTCATTACCAAAAGCACCTCCACCAGGAACTTTTATATAATTAGTAGAGAATAAGATTTTATCAGGATTTGCAGTTTCATAAACAATAATAGTAGCATTTAATTTTGCCGGTTGTCTAGAAACACCAACATTGTAACCTGGATATATCCAAGTTGTCTTTACCTTCATAGTATGCGTAGCACTAGAAAGGTCTTTTCCAACTTTTACTTCACCATCTTCAAAACGCTTGTTGAAAGATTCAATAAATTTTGGCTCATATCTTTCTTCTCTATCACCAAACCATGATTTTTTGAATTTTTCACCTCTTCCTTCTCCTGGATGTTTCTTTTCTCTTTTTTCCATTTTATCTTTTAGGAACTCTTCTTCAGTATCGAACTTATGAACCTTAAGGTTGTCATAGTTAAATACAAGTGTGTATTCAGAAATTCCTTTTAGATTTTTGATGCTTCCTTCTTGATCTTTTCTCTTTTGGGCAAAAGCAACAGTCGTGGCCATAAGAACAGCTACTAGTAATAGTTTTTTCATAATTAGGTTTTTTAACTGGGTTAAAGATATTTATTTTTTTAAAATAAGAACTCTAATGTTATTATTTTATAATACCACTCTGCGATATCAACTTGTATGCCAAGAATGATTTATATGTTTTGGGAGAATTATTCTCTTATTTGTTGTTATATGATTTGGCTTGTTCTTTTATAAAGAAAGGTTTTTAAAATATGCATTTTTGGAAGATTAATATATTCTTGTTTATCTTCATTGCGGCACAAAATATATTCTTAGTTGCAAAAGAAAGGAAAATGGTAAATAGCAATTCTAATGTTTAAATTATTTCGAACTCCCTTTCCAAGACCAAAAATGACTACCAGAAATATTGTTTGGGTATTTTTAATAGGATTTTTGGCCAGTGTATTCGTTATTCTCTTTAAACCATTTAATATAATTAATCAAAATGGTATTTGGTACTATAACCTTATTGCTATCAGCATGGGAGTTGTTTTTTCCTCTGCTATTTTTTTTATAGAGTTTTTGATTCCTAAGTTTTTTAATAACTTTTTCAAAAAATGGAATATTGCCAAAGCACTATTGTGGTATTCCTTGGTAATACTTTTTGTCGGAGGAGTAATGTTCTTATACAAGAGTTTTTTGGGTGGTTTTAGAGATTTTACTTTTACCGAGTATTTCCTCGTGATAGGAAGACTTTTAGGAATAGGTATTATTGTGTCCTTTTTTGTTGTTGGGATTTTTAGTTATTTCAATCGCCAGAGTATAGCCTCTATATCTTCAAAAGAAACGTATCGCATAACTTCTTCCAATGGAAAACAGTTAGATCTAAGTCTTAATGAGATTTTATACATAAGAAGTGATGATAATTATGTAGATATTCATAAAATAGAAGATGGACTTCGTAAAAAAATTGTTCTTAGGTCTAGTCTAAAGAATATAGAAGATCAAATAGTAAATCCAATATCACCAGTTTATCGTTGTCACCGAAGATATTTAGTGAACATAAATTGCTTTAGTATTAAAAATGATAAGCGAAGAAATACGATTATAAAGCTTCTGGATTACGAAGATGAAATTCCAGTTTCTGAAAAGTATTATGAGAGCATCTTAAATCTATTGCGAATTAACCCCTAAAACTTGTAGTTTCCCCACAAACCCCTATAAATACTGATTTTTGCAGTTGTTTTTGTATTCATTTGCCTTGTGTAATTTTAAAATCATTAATCAAATGAAAACATTAAAAACTTATTTATTTACCGTACTATCATTGATAGGTGTTTACAATTTACTAGCTATCGAGAATTCAATTTCTAATGGAGGACTTGGACACTCTTACAATATTACAGATAATGATGCCGAATTAATTTTGAGGTCTTTTATAGATGATTATACAAAAGATCGATATGCATCAGAACGCAGAATTGTTGGAATTGAAGTTTCCGATTATGGCTCTTGGACCGTTGAGATTACAGGTCAGAAAATCAAAGAGAAATGGGGAGTGACTCTGGAAAAAGGTTTGCCTAAAAAACCAACATATGTATACTCCATAGAATTTGAAACTTTACAAGCAATTCATAATGGTACGATCAATGCGTTAACTGCACAAGGAAAAGCATTTGCAGGAGATTATACACCAATGAGTGTACGAGAAATGGATGGATTTACGCCATCAGAAATTGATGATAGTAATCTTAATGCCTTTTCTTTTCATTTTTGGACAAAAGGGTTTCCTGAAATCATTCCCTTTAAAGAGAGTACCACTAGAAAGGCACATGGTTCTAATTTTACAATTTTTTATTATGAAAAAGGCTTAAGAACAGCTTGGTACAGAATTTTACCAGGCGAACGAGTACGAGATGATGCTAGAGAACAAGCAGCTCCGTTTCCAATGTTGGGAGTTACCATTAAAGGTACTATTGAAGGAGAAGTCGATGGAGAAAGAATAACGGTATCTGAAGGGAATACAGTATTTATTCCTGCCAATGTAAATCATAAATGGTGGAATGAAAAGGATGAGGCAGTAGAAGTAATATTAATCATGTTTGGAAAAGGAGCATAAAAAATAGACATGATACATCAATTTGGATTCGATTTTCTAATAAAGAAAGGTTCTTTTTAATAGAGAGAATCTTTCTGTTTTATTATAAGTATATAGGTCATTATCTTAACTGTTAATGTTAAAAATGAGCGCTTTTATTTCTAAGTTTTAGCCAATAAAACCAGTACCTTTAGATGCTAAAATATATCTTTATGAAAAGAGCATTTTCCATAAGTTTACTTGTAATACTACATATTCATGCTTTAGCACAAAGTCCTTTTTCTTTTCAAAATAAATCAATTGCTCCTGGAACCAAAAGTCATATTAAAGTTCCCGTAAGATCTGATAAGGATAGTACATTTGTGCCTGTTACCATATTTCATGGCATAAAATCTGGACCTGTATTAGGAATAACAGCAGGAGTACATGGATATGAATATCCTCCGATATTAGCAGCTCAAGAATTAAATAGGAAAATAGACCCTCAAAAATTGTCTGGGACAGTCATTTTAGTACAGTTAGCTAATATGCCAGCTTTTTTAGGAAGAAGTCCCTATGTAAATCCTATGGATGGAAAAAATTTAAACCGTTCTTTCCCAGGAGATCCTAATGGAACAATTACTCAACGTATCGCGCATATGATTACGACTGATATAATAGCTAAATCTGATTTTTTTGTGGATATGCATGCTGGAGATGCTCCAGAAGATTTACGCGCTTATAATGCTTGGTATCAGAGCGAAGCACTACCAGAAGTTTCTAAAAAAGGTAAAGAAATGGCGTTAGCTATGGGATTTGATTATTCTATAATTTTTAATATCAAAGAAGAGAGATTGAAAACTCCAAGTATATATTGTTCTCAAGAAGCTTTTCATCGTAAGATCCCATCAGTAGATATAGAGTGTGGTCGACTTGGTATTCCTGGTAAAGTAGAAACAAAAAGAATTGTAGATGGTATGATTTCTTTATTAAAGCATTTGCAAATGTTTGATGGCATATCCTCCGAATCTAAAATAAAACCAACAATTATTGCAAAAAGAGTAAGCCTGAAAAGCAAATCAACCGGCCTCTTTTACACAGAAAAAAAAGCCGGTGATCTTATTAAAAAAGGAGAACTTATGGGCTATACAACTGATTTTTTTGGTAATACCTTAGAAAAAATAATAGCTTCAGAAAGTGGAGTAATCCTTTATATGATTGGTACTCCACCGATTAATAAAGATGAAACACTTATGAGTGTAGGCGTGTTACCTGAATGATCTTAGCTACATTTTTTTTATCATGGGTATCGAAATTAATATCATCAATATCGATGCAATAAGCAACGGAGCAATACCTTTTATAGGACTCAATGACGTTTTTGTGGTATAATATTCAGGAACAAATTGCTTCCAATCTATAGTCTCGGCATATTTGCCTTCAAATATCTTTGGATAGAAAAATAAACGTAATTTTTCATGAAATTCATCAGTGGCATTTAAGTATCCCATTTGTTGCTTCATACTGGTTCCTGCTAATTGGTTAAATGCCAATTGCAAATGCATATTTGGAATTATAGATGCAATTTGGTCACTAGTTTGTTCGCGCAATTTAATTTTTTCATTAAAAGCATCTCTTTGTTTTTTAGAATCATCATCTCCCATTTGTTGCATAGCATAGTACCATAACCAATTAAAACCATCTGTTGGATACCCATAGTTTTTAAACTGAGGATAATGCTTGTAAAATTTCTCTATAGTTTCCTTTTTATCAGTATCCCATTTTACATGATAACCATCTCTTTGTGCTATAGCAGTACTTAACGCTTCTGGCAAAGGGTATTTAGAAGAAACATAGGCATTTATTCCTGCTGGTACAAGGATGATTAATATTAACCAAACTGATAAAAGTAATAGGGCGTTAAATCCAGAAGATTTCTTAAAACTTATGATAAAAAAACTTACAGTAAACCAAAAAACAACATAAAGCAAGGATAATCCAAACATCCAAAAAAAATGTAGATTCAAGGGTAGATCCAGAGTTAATTTTGCTACAGTAAAAAGAATGACTAACACTACTGATAATAAGATGAACCTAATCAGAAGCTTGGAAATAATAAAACCAAGTTTTGATCTAGATTGAATGGCAACAAGTCTCCAAGTTCCTGTTTCTGTTTCTTCAGAAAGCACATTAAAACTAAGAACAATTACGAGTAGCGGAAAAAGATAAATAATCACAAAAGAAAGATCTAGATTACCGGATTGCAGGTTCATAGGATTTATGAGATCGGTATCATATTTTTGTGCCTCAAAAGTTTTAATTGTAATTCGTTTTACGGTAGGATTAACATCTGATTGTCCAATGGATAATCCTGCCAACGGATCTAATGAGTTTATATAAGCAAACTTGGCATAATATAATAAGAGGCCTAAATCATCATTGTGCAACGATACCTGTCGATCGAAGTGTTGCTCTTGGTATGTTTTCACTTCATTAATAGCGTCTTGTTGTCTCTTAAGGTGTTTATCTCCAATAATAATTCCTACAACACCTAATAAAATTAGTAGTACAAGGCTTATCCAAACTTCTTTGGATCGAATACATTGCTGAAATAATAATTTATATAACGTCATATGGCTCTTGCTCTTTTAGAAGTGAATACCAATAAACCGATTGCAGCTATTGTCCAAAAAATAATGGATATTAGGGCAGGAAGCGCTTCTTTCATAGATTTAGAAAAAGTTATGGGCTCGTGTTTAAAATCTTCAAACTCTTCCCAATGCTCGTGATCTACTACATGTGTTTTTCCTTCAGAACCACTTTCTTTTTTTGGACTGATATATTCCATCTGTAATTCATTCATGGTTTGTGCCAAAGTATATCGATAGTCATCAGCTTTATCCTGAAAATCCATGTACGATGAAAAATCCGTACTAGACATGGTCATGGATACTAATTTGATTGCAGTAAACGGATTGATAAAGGATGAAAATTTCGTGACATCATTTTGACTTTTATAAATATCAACTAATCTTGCTTGATGTTTTTTGTAAAGAGCTGAAGTGATTTTCTCACCTTCACGCATGACAAAACCTGAATAGTTAAAAGGAAGATCGGTAACTTTACTAACATTATGAACGGTTAATACCGAATCCCTTAAACCATTGTAATGAAGATCATTTGGATTATGGCTATCTCCTTTTTGAATAACTTCTTTTTCAATAGCGGATTGAAAAGCTAATTTACTTGGTGTAGGAAACCAATAATTTCCCATAGCTTGTGCAGATTTTGGTAATAAAATAACCAAGAGTAACCAAATACCTAATAAACGTAATAAAGCATTTTTAGGAGAATTACTAGAAGTCGATATTGTGATAGTGATAGCAGATAAAATAAATAGGAAAGCCAAATAGCTTACCGCAATGATTATCAAGCGTAACCATCTATAATCTTGTGATATTGGACTTTCTAAAAAGAACAGAGCAATAATTACCAATAATAAGATAGGTGCAAAAAACAATAAAGAAATCATGAAAAGACCGATAGATTTCCCAAATAATATCTCTTTCCAGCGTGCTCCTTGAGATAATAGTATTTTCAAAGTTCCGTTCTGTTTATCTCTTGCAACTCCAGAAAAACCAATAAAAAATAAAATAATAGGTAATACCAATTGTAATAATAGAGCAAGACTTAACTCACCGAATCGTAACATTCCTGTAGAAAATGTAGCTTCGGAAAAATTAACACTATTCTGTCGATGCGCTTCTAAAAAAACCGTATTCCCAGTAAAACTTTCTAATCCATAATCAAATATTCCTAAGGTGGAAGGGATCCGAAAGGCAAAAGTTCCAAAATGTGCCATTCTATGCGGATGCTTATCTGGATTAGCTTCCCAACTTTGTCTCGCTTTTTCCTGATGTTCTTGTCGAATCTCATTTTGCGTGATATAGTTGTTTATACCACTAACAGCGGAATACGCTGTTAGTAGTATAAAAATTGCATACAATACATAAAAAGTTTTGGGAGTAGTCGCATTACGCCAAAAGTGAATTGCGAATAATCGAATATTAGCCCATTGCATCTTTTTAGAATTTATAGGTTGCGGTTAACAAAAAGTTTCTGGGAGCACCAGGTCCTAATCTATTTGGACTAAGACCACCTAACCAATATGTGTCATTAAAGATGTTATTAACTTTTAAAGTTAACTGCATATTTATGATATTTGGCTTGTAATAAATCGCTCCATCAAATACTGTATATTCTGGTAATAATACTCTACTGGTATTATAAGTAGGATTATACCAAGTAAATCTCTCGTCTACATATTGAGCACCGAAACCAATTCCTATTCCTTTTAATAGTGGAGTAGTGGTAAAATCATATCTACCCCAAAAATTAGCATTATGCTTAGGAGCACCTCCAATTCGTTGTCCTACAAATTCTGCAATGGCATCTTCTTCAATAGTAGCATCCGTATAACCATAAGAAGCAGTTAATTGGAAATTTGGTAATACATAACCCGAAATATCCGCCTCAAAACCTCTACTTCGTTGTTCTCCTCTTGTGGTTAAGTTATCTAAATCAAAAGTGTCTCCAAGTAAAATATTCTTTTGAGTAATGTTAAAGATGGCTAGGTTGGCAAATATTTTTCCATTTAAAAATTCTCCTTTAGCACCTAGTTCGATTAAACTACTTTCTAATGGATCGAATCTACCCGGTGATGCGGACCAAAAGAATCCTTCTGCAGAAGGGGATAACGATACTGTATTGGTATGCGGTTGGAACCCTTCTAAATAGGTGGTATAAACACTTATGTCATCAGTAACCTCATAAGTTACACCAAGTCTAGGTACAAAAGCATTAGTAGTAAACTCTTGTTCATCTCCTTCATAGTCAAAGATATCTTTAAACCATTCATATCGTAAGTTGACTAAAGCAGAAAGTCTTCCAATCTTAAATTGATTTTGAATATAAACACCGTTAGAAGTAGTTAAGTTTGCAGGAATTTCAAATTGTGAAAGCACATAATTACTGGTGTTTCTTATTCCATTAAAAGGATTTGTTAAGTCTAAATGTGGAACGGCAGGCACTAATAATCCATCTGCAGTTTGCTGAAAATCATTAGGGTCACTTGTCCCAGGTCTAAATCTAGCTGTAGATCCATCATTTAGTAAATAATCTCTAGAACTATTAGCTCCACCGGTTCTTCTTTCCCATCTGGAGGCATCATATCCTACTAAAATTTTGTTAGTGATATTTCCTTTTTCTATATCGTAATTAAAAAATCCACTGAAATTATCAGTATTCCAGTTTTGTTGTCTTTCAGCGTATCTCATGGCTACAAGATTAGGAACCACATCTCCATTAATGTCATACGCCTGACGGAATGCATCCGCTCTGTGCTCTTGTAAATCTTCATCCCAAGTTTGCTTCATATACTGAGCATTGAAACCAAAGTTTTTCGTAAACTTTTTACTAAAGCTCGTCATAAATATGAATTCTTTAGTTTTGTAGAGGTCGTTAATTGCACCAGGATTTAAGGTAATTGGTGTACTGTTTGGATCATAGTTATCATCCACAGCATCAAAAATTGGCTGACCTCGATCCAAGTTACCTTCAGCATTATTATATATCATTTCTACATTAAGCGAAGTACTTTCGTTTGGGATATAACTTAAAGATGGAGAAATTAAAATAGCATTGTTGTTTACAATGTCTCTAAAAGAATCAGCTTCCTGAATTGCTGCATTAAAACGATATAATAACGTTTTAGAATCGTTTAAAGGACCCGTAAAATCTGCAGTAGCTCTTAATGTTCCAAAACTACCTGCAGAAACAGATACTTCATTACGGTTTTCTGTTAATGGTTTCTTAGTTACCATATTTACTGTTCCTCCAGGATCAGCACTAGAAAATGTTACAGAAGAAGGTCCTTTGATTACTTCTACACGTTCTAAGTGAGAGGTGATTGGTTGTAAAAAGTAGTACTGACGCGTACGCATACCATTAAGTACTTGTCCATCATCTGCCTGTGTAATACCTCTAATGTTATAATGGTTATACAAACCAGTGATAGCAACGTTACTAACCGTTCTTACTGCCTCAGGTAATTGAAATGCCTGTCGATCGGCAATAAGTTCCTTGGTTACAGCAGCTACTACCTGTGGCAGTTCTTTATTTTTAATTGCGATTTTGGTAGCAGAAAACGAATAATCACTGTTATAATCTTTTCTAACACGCCCTACAACTTCGACAGTTTGTAGCTGTTCTGTTCCTTCTTCTAATTGGATAGTACCTATATCATATGAAGAAGAGCTACCAATTTCTATAGTATTCTTATATGCTTGAAAACCTAAATAGCGTACTTCAATTTTATAATTTCCCGAAGGAGCATCGATTTCGAATTTTCCAGAATCATCTGTTAATTTTCCAAAAGTATTTGCGTTGCTTTCTAAGGAAATAGTAGCTCCTACGATGGGTGTGTTTTGAGAATCGACGATGGTTCCTGTTACTTGTACCTGTGCAAATGCAGCACAACTACAAATCAGAAAGAATAGTTTGGGTAATAATTTAAAAAGTTTCATTGTGTGAATTGATTTGTTTTACGTTTAGATAGTTTTTAGGTATAAGTCCTGTAATTCTTCTGCTGTGATAGCATCTGTGTTTGAGGTATGTACCAGTTTTCCTTCTTTCATGATACCAATTTTAGTACCTACATTAACAGCGTTAAAGATGTCATGAGTAGCCATAAAAATTGCTTTACCTTCATTGCTTAGTTCTTTACATATTTTGGTGAATTCTAAAGTGGCTTTAGGGTCTAAACCAGAAATAGGTTCATCCATAAATATGTAATCCGCATTTTTGGAAAGAGCAATGGCGATACCAACTTTTTGGCGCATACCTTTGGAATAAGAAGCAAGCTTGTTTTGATGAGCCCTTTCCTGAAGACCAGCTTTTACTAAAAAATTAGATAGTTCAGAGTTAGAATATTTAAATCCGGCGAGTCTACTGAAAAAATTAAGATTTTCTAGACCAGATAAATTTCCGTAGAGTTGAACTACCTCAGGAATATAGGCAATCATCTGGGTAGTTTTATTGCTATTTGGAGTTACTGTCACCCCGTTTATTTGCGCTGTACCACTGGTGGCTTCAATCAAACCTAGAAATAGATTGATGGTAGTTGTTTTACCTGCACCATTCTGACCAAGTAGACAAAAAATTTCTCCTTTATCAACAGATAAATTTAAATCACTAAGAGCCTGGTGCTTACCATATGTTTTGGTGAGATTTATTGCTGTGAGCATAGTATAGAGTAGTATAGAGTTTATGAGTTGTGTGTAATTTTTTTTAAGAAGTAACCAGTAATTCTATAGAAAATATAGTTTAATTAAGCTGGAGGAGGTTTATATAGTAAACCACAAAATTCACCAGAAAGTAAGACATCTTTTTCTTGTGAATTTTGTGACTTATAAATATTAGTAGCGAATAGATACATAGCAATAATTTTATGTATTAAAATTCGCATATCTTTAGTATTCGTTTCATTATAAATTAATTATCACCTTTTGCTATAATTCCTAAAAATTCATTTCGGTATATAGGATCAGCAAACTTGCCACCAAACTCGATAGTAGTGGTAAAACTATTTTTGTCTTTGATTCCTCTAGAAGAAACACATAGATGTTTCGCATTTACAACAACAATAACATCATCGGTACCTAAGGTTTTTTGTAGATCCTTTAATATCTGCAGGCATAGTCTTTCCTGTACTTGTGGTCTATGAGAATAATAATCAACTAAACGATTGATTTTTGATAATCCTATTACCTTATCTTTTGGGATATATCCTACATGGGCATTGCCAACTATAGGAAGAAAATGGTGCTCACAAGAAGAGTCGATATTAATATTTTGCTCTACGAGCATTTTCTGATATCCGTACTTATTTTCAAAAGTTGATGTTCTCGGTCGATTAGCAGGATTAAGACCGTAAAAAAGTTCCTTTACGTACATTTTTGCAAAGCGATAAGGTGTTCCAGAAAGACTATCATCAGTTAAGTCCAGACCCAGTTCTTTCATGATTTCTGCAAAATGATGCTGTATATTCTTTATTTTTTCATCATCACTTTTGTCAAAAGCATCCACTCGCAATGGAGTTTCTGTAGCACTAGAAGCGTGCGCATCACCGATAGATTCTATTTCTTCTTTGTTCATTGTACTCATAATCCTATATTCATTAGTTTTCACAACATTTTTCATTGTCGCATTTGCAATATTTTTGATTATAAAAATGCAAAGCGACCAAAGAAAGTGTTACCACATATATTATACTTTCTCCTAAGTGAATGAGTTCGAGTTTTTCATTAAGTATACTAGCAAATAAAATACCCCATAAGCTCCAAAAAAGATATTTCATGATAGGTCTGCTAGTGGTCTGGGTAGATCGGTATACAGCTATAAATGATAATGCTAAAAAAATAAAGTCCAAACTTTTCCACCATAAAGGTTTAGAACCATGATGATCTGCTACGTGTGAAGCAGTATGCGCTAGAAATAAAAAAGGAGTAGCGATACAGTGTATCAGGCAGAGGCTACTAGCCAATATACCTAGTTTGTCTGAGTTATTTTGTATGTCTAATAATTTCAACTGAGGTGCACATTTAAATCCCGGCAAATATACTACTATTTTTATAATTGCAACGTTGTTGCGTTAATATAATTTCTCTACTTTTGACAAAATGTTTTTATGATACGAACAGCGTCTCTTCAATATGCGTATAAGCATTCTGAAGATCAAAATCTAGTTTTCCCAGACATTCACCTTTCTTCCAAAGAGAGCTTATTGATTTTAGGTGCATCTGGCGTAGGAAAGACTACTTTGTTGCATTTATTGGCTGGACTTTTACCGATTGATACGGGAGATGTTTACATTGGGAATACCCATATTAACAGATTAACTAGAGGAGAGTTAAATCATTTTAGAGGACAAAACATTGGTCTTATTTTTCAGAAATCTTATTTTATCAAATCTTTATCTGTGCTGGAAAACTTGTTGATTCGAGAAAAATTTTCGAAAAGTAAAAGTGATCGATATCGGAGAGAAGAATTATTAATGCATTTAGGATTATGTGATCAAATGCATAAAAAGGTATATCAACTTAGCGAAGGACAACAACAACGATTATCGATAGCTCTAGGAGTAATTCATAAACCTAAGATCATATTAGCAGATGAACCGACATCTAATTTGGATGATATCAATTGCGAAATAGTAGTTTCTCTTCTAAAAAAAGAAGCTAAGATCTGCAATAGCAATTTAGTAATTATAACGCATGATCAGCGAGTAAAGCCGCATTTTAATAATCATATAATCTTATAAAATTGTTATACTTAGCATACAAAAATCTTATTTCTAAACCTCTAAATACGGTATTAAGTGTTTTACTCTTGGTACTTAGTATTTCACTTGCTACGTTTATTTTGCAAGTAAAAAAACAACTTAATGAACATCTAGAGGGAAATACGAAGCATTTTGATATGGTTATTGGTGCCAAGGGAAGTCCTTTGCAATTAGTGTTATCATCTCTTTTACATATAGATAATCCGACCGGAAACATAGATCTAGAAGAAGCTATGAAAATAGCTAAAAAACCAATGGTCAAATATAAGTTTCCTGTTTCATACGGAGATAATTACAAAGGATATAGAATTTTAGGAACAACACATAAATACCTAGAGGTTTATAAAGCACAATTACAAAGAGGAAGATTATATGAAAAATCATTCGAAGCTGTCATCGGAAGTCAAGTTGCAAAGCAAATAAATCTTAAGGTTGGTAAAACTTTTGCAAGTAGTCATGGTTTGGCTGAGAGCGGTTTAGAAACTCATAAAGAAAAGCCATTTGTGATTACAGGTATTTTAAAACCGACAGGAACTATCATTGATAATCTGATTATTACAAATCTCGAAAGTATTTGGGAAGTTCATGAACACTCGGATGATGAAGGTCATGAAAATGAAGAAGTTCATCAAAAGCATCAAGACCCCGTTAAGAAAGAGAATTTTAATCTTATCACAGAAACACAATCTCATGAAGATGGTAAGCATGTTCATGAAAATAAAGAGTATCACCCTGTTGAAGAACATAATCATTCGCAAGACGATCCTAAGCACAAAGAGGAACATGATCACTCCAAAGAACACGATCACTCAGAAAGAGATGATGAAGAGAAAAAAGAAATCACTTCATTGCTAGTTAAATTCAGAAATCCAATAGGAGCGTTGCAGACATCCAGGTTTGTAAACGAAAAATCTACAATGCAAGCAGCAATTCCAAAATTTGAAATTGATCGATTAACGACGTTTTTAGGGGTAGGGTTTCAGGCAATTAATGGGATTTCTTTAGTGATACTTTTTATTGCTTCACTTAGTATTTTTATTAATGTTGTAAGATCAGTAAGAGAAAGAAAACAGGAGTTGGCTTTATTGAGAACCTATGGAATAAGTACGTTTCAGTTGATAAAACTTGTTTTTTTGGAAGCGCTAATGTTAACTTTAGTTAGTGCTATTTTTGGTTGGTTGTTTGGTAGATTAGGCGTTTGGTTGTTTTCAGTTTTCTCCGATGCTTATGGATATGATTTTCAGTTCGGTATGCCTAATAGAGAAGAGGTTTATATGTTGTTACTAGTTATGGTTACTACTTTGCCAGCAGCAATTATAGCCTCTTTGTCTTTATTAAAATTAAATGTTTCTAAAATATTAGCTGATGCGTAAGTTTTGTTTATTTATCATAGTATTATTTAGTGTTACTTCGACTTTGTTTTCTCAAAAAAAAGTATCCTGGAATGACTTGGCGCAAGTAACGTTTCGTAATGTTTATAATGTAAACTATGATGATTATTTTTTGAAACCAACATTTGATACATCTGTAGAAGCTCTTGAGGGTACCAAAATAAAGCTTACAGGATATTTTCTAGACTTTTCATCAGAAGATGATCAGTTTTTTCTACTTTCTCGAAACCCAATGTCATCTTGTTTTTTCTGCGGAGGATCTGGACCTGAATCTGTTGTAGAAGTGATATTTAAAAACAATACAAAATATAAAACTGATCAAATCGTGGAGATAATAGGTGTACTCGAACTCAATGACGATGATGTTGATCATTGTAATTATATTCTTAGGGATGCTATCGGTAGATTAATAGAATAAATTAATCACATTTGCACACTAGTTTTTAGATCGAATTACTTAAGTTTGATTTCAAATTAATAAAGAAAATATACGATTCATTATCCGATGAAACAGATACTTTTAAAAAGCTATTTTATAATAGTTTTCTTGATAATTTTTTCTTCATGTAAGAAGAATAATTACCTCACCAGCATAGAAGGTAAAAGAATTGAAATTAACGACACTATTGTTAGCAACCCTGAAGTTGATGCTTTTATTAAGCCCTATAGAACTCATGTGAATAAAATGTTAGATAGTGCTTTGGCTTACGCTCCACAAACATATTCCAAAGGTGATGGAGATTTGAATACTGCCATTGGTAATTTAATGGCAGATATAGTATTAGAACAAGCAAATCCAGTTTTTATTTCTAGAACAGGTAACAAAATAGATATGGTACTTCTAAATTATGGAGGAATACGAGCTCCTATTTCCAAAGGAAATATAAGTGCAAGAACAGCATATCAAGTAATGCCTTTTGAGAATAGCATAATCGTAGCCGAAATGAAAGGAGCTTTAATTAAAAAGTTGATTGCGTATTTACAGGAGTCTAAAAGAGCACATCCAATTTCTGGATTAAAACTTACTTTGGATCATAATTTTGAAGTTGTGAATGCATTAATTAATGATAAAGAGATTGATGATGAAACCTCTTATTTCGTGGCAACAAATGATTATCTATATAACGGAGGTAGTAATATGTCTTTTTTTAAGGAATCAACTAATTCACACATACTGAATTATAAAATTCGAAATGCGATGATTGACTATTTCAAAAAAGTAGACACAATTAATCCAGTAAGGGATGATAGGTTCATACAAATTAACAAATAAGGTACAGGAATGAAGCGTAGAGAATTTGTAAAACAAACAGCAGTAACAGCAGGAGCGGTAGTATTAGGAGGTTCAGGTTTGTCATCTTTTACAGGGAATTACACTAAAAAGATTACCATCTTACATACCAATGATCTACATAGTCATATAGATCCATTTGGTCCAGAAGATGGGCGAAATGCAAATAAAGGAGGTGTTGCAAGGAGAGCTACAATTATAGAAAATGTTCGAAAAGAAAATCCAAATACCTTATTGTTAGATGCAGGAGACATATTTCAAGGAACACCCTATTTTAATTTTTATGGAGGAGAATTAGAGTTTAAGCTAATGAGTATGCTTAAATATGATGTTGCTACTATTGGGAATCATGATTTTGATAATGGTATCGAAGGTTTGCATGCACAATTGCCTTATGCGGGATTCAAATTCGTTTCTGCGAACTATGATTTTTCCAATACGGTAATGGATACTTTTGTAAAGCCTTACGAAATTATCATAAAAGATGGTATTAAGATCGGAATATTTGGACTTGGTATTGCTTTAGAAGGATTGGTGATGAAAGATTTATATAAGGAAACGAAATATTTGGATCCGATTGAGATTGCTCAGGATATGACCTCAAAACTAAAGAATGAAGAAAAATGTGATTTGGTAATATGCTTGTCTCATTTGGGGTATGATTATAAGAAAGAACCGAATAAAGTAGGGGATATAAGTCTAGCCAAAGCGACAGAAGATATAGATCTTATTATCGGAGGACATACACATACTTTTCTTAAAGAGCCAACGATAGTACAAAACCGAAAAGAGAAAGAGGTGATGGTAAATCAGGTAGGTTGCTTTGGATTATATTTAGGTAGAATTGATTTTTATTTTGATCACCAAAAAAGTAAAATTTCTAAAGCAAGTACGATTTCTGTATAACAGGTAATTAGTAATAAGAATGGTTAAAATAAAAGTCCAGTACAAATTTGTACTGGACTTTTATTTTAAAGCCTTTCGGGATTAGTTTTATTCTTTAAGCATAACTGTACGCTTTACATTATTAAATGGTCCAGGAATTAAATTTCCTTCTGCATCTATAAGTTCTAATTGGATAGTTACTTCTCCTTTAGGTAATCCTTTCATTACATAAGGAGTCCATTCTGTAAGCATGTATACTTTATCGTTGATGGTTGCACGTACCTTATTCCCCTCTGGAGATAATTCAGTATTCAGAACAAAAAAGTCTAATAAAACCTGTTCAGTTCCTTTTCCAGAATATTCACCTTTGGGTCTGCTATAAATAAGTGTTGGAGCTTTCATATCAAGACCTATAGTATCTTTTGGATTCTCTCCAACTACTACTTTGCGAACTACTACAGAGTTTTCATTCTTTACAGACTCATGAAATGAACGGCTTAAAAAAGCAACTAAATGATGTACTCCATCAGGAATTTCTTTTTTAAAAGTAGGTTCGTAATGAGCAGAGTAAGGCTGGTTATTCAGGATAAAATGAATGTGCTGTCCTTTTCCTGAGTTTGCTAATTTTTCTGGATTTGGACCTGTAGTTTGTGCTCCTAATTCATAGTTTTCTACTTTAAACGAAAAGTCCATCTCGCCGGATGCTTTAGCAACTATTTCTTCCGGCGTATCCAATATAAGTGTTGCATCAGCATATGCAGGAGAACCTTCTAGTTTGTCTAATATGATTTCTGGTTTTGCTACTTCTTCTTTAACCTCAGTTTCTACTTGGTCCGTCGTTGTTTCTGTTTCTGATGCTTTTTTCTCCTGTTTACAGGCTGTAAAAGTAACTGCTATTAGAAGCATTTTAGCTAATAAGTGTTTTGTGTGAAATTTCATTTGTTTGGTTTTCAAGGGTTATAAATTTGTAATTAATGAAAGTACCAACTATAATTGGATTAGTTAATTCTTGACTTAAAATTATTGAATTCTTTCTTCTATAATTTTAGCTCAAAAAATACAAATTATCCTAGTATTTCCATTGTATATCTTGATGTTTTATTAGATTTTATTTATGACTTAAAAACAGATAAAGAAATATAAGGTAAACTAAGCTCCATTAATAGCATTTAGGAAAATAGTAGTTGCTATTCCAAAACCTGCTCCTGATACAAATAGATTCCATTTAAGATGTTCTCCTTTGATGAATTTCGTATATACCCACAAAGCAATCGTAAATAAAAGTACAATGAATAGTTGTCCAACCTCTATTCCAATATTAAAAGCAAATAAAGGCATAACAATACTATCCGTAAATAACATGAATTTAAAATTACTAGCAAAAGCTAATCCGTGGATTAAACCGAAAACCAACGCAATGGTGTATTTTATTTTGGTATCCGAGAATTTACCTTCTTTACCATAGTTTACAATATTAGCGATGGCAGTAATCATAATGGTAAAAGGAATTAAAGTGTCTATGAGTTTGGAATTAGCGGGTATCACATCCAAAGCACTAAGAATAAGAGTTCCACTATGTCCAATAGTAAAGGCTGTTATGATTACTAATATTTGTTTCCATTGTTCTAGTTTGAAAGCAGCACACAATGTCATTACAAATAGCAAATGGTCATAGGCATTAATATCTACAATATGCTCCCATCCATTAATAAAAAAAGAACCGAAATTATCCATTTAAAATTTACGTATTAAAAGTTTAGTTTATGTTTTGTATGGTTATAGGTTTAGAGTTATTGGTTTGTCTAATGTGGTAACCTCAAAATAATCTTCGGAGATAAAAGGGGGAATTCTCACAGTCATCCTATTGGACTGTAAAAAGTCAAAATCTTCAAAAAACAAGGTGTTTTCTATACAGATTTGATCTCCTTCTGTAATTGTAGGAATTTTTTTAGCAAACTTTATAGAGAGTACGTTGTGCTTTTCGAAGACTTCGGAAGAAGTATAGATCAGCGGGTAGACTTCATTATTAATAATAATCCTATAATAGCGCTGAAAGTATTTTTCAATAGCCTTTATATCGTCTTTTGATAAATTGCTAGCATTAAAGTTCTTTGTATACGTATCATTCATGCTAAAAGTAAAGTCATCAATAAAGACTCTACATTCTACTCGCAATAGGTTATCTTTTGGAAAGCTTTGAATTAACGAAGAGGTCAATTTTATGGGATGTGTGCTATTAAATGACGTTGATATAAGGAGTATACCTCCAAGAAGTATGATTTTAAAAAATTTCATGTTTACAATAATTTAATTATTTACAAGGGATTTGTGTGCAAGTCTTTCTATAGTTGTTTCTAAAATTCGTGGTGAAGTTTTTTCCGGAGTATAAACCACAGAAAGATTTTTCGTATGGAGATTCAAAATAGATTGTTGAACTCCAGATTCTTTAAAAATTCCTTCTTCTAATATTTTTTGGCACTTTTTACATGCAGCCTTGGGAATATTTACAACTAAAGTATTATCTCCTTCTTTTATTTGTAAAACTCTTTTTTCTTCTTCTTCGTTGGAACCACAAGACGTAAATAGTACAGCAAATAGTATAAAAAACAGGTTTTTCATAGCTAATGTTAAAATAAGTTTGAAAAGTAATATGAGAAATTTTCAATGATAGAGTCTAGAGCCTATTTAGTAGGAAAAATAGGACTTAGACTATATCAATTGTTTCTTTAAGCGAAGCTTTTAATGACTAGATGTATGCAAACACAACGGTTTATCATATAAATAAACTACTTGCGATCTTTCTGAAAACATCTTATATGTGCAGAAAGATTACAAAAAATAACATGAAAAAATAAAAACTTCGTATAAACTTAACAACTAGGAGGAGGTTTGTTGTATACCGTTTTAGGTAGCGTAATGCAATTGTTAAGTGTAGTATAGTTAAAGTTAGTGGTTTCTTTATAAGAGATAATAAAAGGTTTGTACTCATAATTTTCTACATCATGATTAGAAAAAGGAGTAAACTGATGATGAGTAATGATTATCTCACATAATTCACATTCTACTCCAATATCATCGGAGAAATGAGAAAACGCATGCAAGTCAGCCACTCTTATTAAGAGAAAACTGAAAAGAAAAAATAGAGAAATGATATTTTTTAAAGAAAGACTTCTCATCAGGTAAATATAAGAATTCTAGAGAATCTTAAAATGTATCGAGCAAATTTAACGCTCTGATTTTGTCTAGAAAGAGAATTTTAGATCATTTTGTTTGATCTATTTTCTTGTAGATTAAACATTTATTGAGCTGATTAGATGTTAAAAAGATTTTTTTATAGTTAAATTAAGTTAAATAAAAGTTAAATGTTTTTGTTGGTTTATTTTCATTTAAACTAAAATTTGGAATATTTTGTTATAAATAAAAATCTTCTCAATAGCTAAAAACACTAATGCAATATCATTGCATTAGTGTTTTTTATTTGGTTGTTTTTATCCTAAAAATGGATTTGTTAATACGTTGCCCTGCGGTTTTACCACAGTGATTTTTTCATTTGAATTTTTAATTTTGGGCACTAACACAAATTTAACTCATATGAAAACTTTTAGTAAACTAGCTGCGGGCGCTATGCTCTCAGCATTGATGATCACCTCTTGTCAAAACGAAAATTTTTCGGACGGAACGGTGGAAACAATTGTACAACCAACGAGTACAGAAGGTAAAATTATTCCAGGACAATTTATTATTACGTTCAAGGATTCTAAGGTAGAACCAGCATCAAAGGTTTTAGAAAAAAGATCTTTTACGAGTAGAGAGGACAAGGCAAGTGCCGTTCGCGATATCTCGGAGGTTTCTATTAAAAAAATGAATACAATTTTATCTGAATACAATGTAGATCAGTCCAAAGTATTAAGCTATTACACTACGAAAATTTCTGGAGTAGCAATTAATCTTGACGATAGCGAATTCGAAAAAATAGCTAAAGATGACAATATTGCTTCTATAGAATATGATAGAGTAGTGGAGTTACCAAAATTCGAAATAGAAGAAGTAATCTCTGGAGAGCAGTCTCAAAGAATGGCACAGCAGACACCTTGTGGAATTACACGTGCAGGTGGAGCTGGTAATGGCGCTAATAGAGACGAATGGATTTGGGTAATCGATACAGGTATTGATTTAGATCACCCAGATCTTAATGTAGTAACCAATACTACCTACGCAAGATCTTTTGTGGGAGGTTCTGCAAACGATTGTAACGGTCACGGAACGCATGTTGCGGGAACTGCGGGAGCAATCAATAACGGAATTGGTGTTGTAGGAGTTTCTGCAGGTGCACCAGTAGTACCGGTAAGAGTTTTTGGATGTAGTGGTGGAACTAGTACATCTACAATCTTATCAGGTATTAACCATGTAGGTCAGTACGATTTACCAGGTGATGTAGCTAATTTAAGTCTAGGAGGTTTCTTCGGATCAGGATGTGCTAATAATTCTTCTTATAGAAGTGCTTTAACGGCATTAGCTAACGGAGGAACAAGAATAGCAATCGCTGCAGGAAACAGTAGTGCGAACTCTGCAAATTATCAGCCTGCTTGTGTAAATGGAAATAATATTTATACAGTAGCTTCGATGACTTGTAACAGAGGTTTTTCATCTTTTTCTAATTATAATATGAATCCAGTAGATGTTATCGCTACAGGTAGTAGTGTGAGAAGTACATATCTAAATGGAGGGTATGCAACTTTAAGTGGAACATCAATGGCTTCACCTCACGTAGCAGGAATCATGCATGCTAGAAATAACGGACCAAGAACATCCGGTACAGTAAGTAGCCGAGGAGAAAACTATCCTATCGCTGTAAGATAAAAAGAATATCATTTTATTTTATCGTTGGGATGTGTAGTTACGAAACCATTAGCTGGAGAGCTGATGGTTTCATTTTTTGCATTTATTACAAATGCCAATCACTAAAAACTGAGTTTCTTGTATAGTAAACCCTTCTAAGGCAGGGATATGAAGTGTATTAGGTTGACACGTAACCTCGTTACATACTTGACATTCGAAATGAATATGATTATGAATTTTGTGAGACGTTCCACAGCTATTACCACACAAAGCGTAATAAGCTTTTCCATTTTTACCGGTGATGAAATGAACTTCTCCCTTTTCTGCAAAACGATCCAAAATCCTATATATCGTAGTTTTATTGACTTTTATAGGCATGGCAAGCATAATGTCATCTGCAGATAATGTATGCTCAGATTTAGATAAAATTTCTTTAACCAGGTTTTGTTTCTCTGTATTCCTAGTTTTTTTTATTTCCATAATATAATGTTCAGATTCCCGTTTATACGGTTAAAATAGTAATTTTTGATCAGAGAACAATTATTTTAGGAAGTATACATAAAGAACTTTCATCAATATTAAAAAAAATCTATCTTATATAAAGAGGGAATTTTTTATTTAACTTCGCAAAACTTAACTACATATTATGAAAACACTTAGTAAATTAACAGTATTAGTAGCTGCGATTTTGTTTGTTTCTTGCAAGCAAAACCCAGCAGAATCTCCAGAGCACAAAGCGATGGTAGAGAAACACAAAACCATGGAAACTTCTCATGAGACAATGGCTCAAGAGCACAATGCTATGAAGGATGATCATCAACAAATGGTGAATGCGCATAAAACATTAGAGAACGATTCGATCCATGTGATTACCGAAAAAAAACACACTGATGTTTTAGCAAAACATGGTGAGTTAATCGCTGCACACAAAGCATTAATAGAAAAACATGCGGAGCTTGAAGCTAAACATGTTTCTGGAGAAATTACATTAGAGCAGATGACAAAAGAGCATGAGTCTATGAGTGCAGAACATGAGACGATGGAAAAAGAGCACCAAAAATTAGCTTCTGAGCATAAACGGATTAAGGAAGAGGATGAGAAAATGATCAAAGAAGATCAGGAAAAAGAGAAAGAAGGCGAAGCTGATAAAGAATAAGAATTTATTAGTATAAATGATCAATTATAAATCGAGTTAAAGTAATTTTAGCTCGATTTTTTTATGTTGATACCAATTGCAATTGGTGTCAGATTAATTCAATTATAGTAAATGGTTTATATTTTGAATGCTGTTTTCAATTGCTTCAGTTAAAGTAGAAGGATTACTTCCTGGACCAATGGTAAGAAGTTTAGCACCTGTTATAGGTATTCCATTAAAAGGTCGTATATAAACGTCTCCGTCGGGTTTTCTTTCGAAGTAGGTGTAGTTTTTATCATTCTTTATTTTAGTACATCCTTTTATTCGCAGAATACTTTTAGGTATTGCCTCACAAATCTTGTAAATACAATCAATTTCAGGAAGATTGGGCAAATCCACAGAACTAGAAGCCCAATGAGCTTTTTGATGATTAAATTGCTGTGCTCTATTGTTGGTAGGGACTAATTCGGGAAGTGATAAAACATTTAAATTCTCTATCGTTGTGATTTTCGCAAACGGATTCAATATCTTTAATTCTTCAACTACCGTAGTTTTTCTATCTGAAGAAATAGTATGTATATGCGTTAGTACAATTAAAGAAGAAACCTGTATTTGATTTGTTTCTAATTCATTGTGTTCACCTCTATGTTGCCAGTTTTTAACATCCACCACAGATATTTGGATCGGTGGTAAAAACCGTTCATTCAGTCCAACACCTAGAAATTCCATCAATGTACATGCATCTGATGTTCCATTAGCTTCAATTAGAGTGATTCCGTTTTTTCGGGCTGGAATTCTATTAATTACATTTCTTAGTTCTACAATACCGCTGCAACAAATACAACTTCCACTTAATGGTTTAATACTATTTAATTCAATTTGTTCAGAAAATTGTTGAGCATCTAAATAGGCATTTTCATAGTCATTGAGAATGACAAATGGATCCCAATTTTTACTGATAAAACTAGTCAATAAGTGTTTTAGTAATGTAGTTTTTCCAGCTCCTAAAAAACCTACAACCGTTATGATGGCTTCTTTATTGTTAACCACTATGATATTAATTTAAAGGGTATTGTTTTTAAGCAGTAGTTTAAGATACTATCTTTTTATTGTATTAGACGAATACTTCTACTTATAATTTCCGCTGAGATTAGTTTTTAAAGGAATTTCTGAGATTAGTTTAGACAATGTTTGTCTACACAGACTAAATCGGAAAAGATGTTTTTAAAAACACCTTTCTTTTTAATATAAATCTTACCGGTTATTTTTATAGGAATCTTATATATAGTGTTCAGTGCAAGTTGTAACTCATTAATTTTTTTATTCAAATGGTATGAGAAAACTGAAAAATAAGGATGATCAGTTTGCCAAAGCATATCTGAATGTTGCTTCTGCTTATGAATTTGCTCATAAAAATCATTTAAACCTTTGATATCGATGAAATGACGATTTTTTATAGCGTCTTTAACAATACAATTGTTGTCAGATAATGCGAAGGTGATTTCTCTAATGTCATTCTTTTGTATCAACCTATTTATTTGTCCTACCATTTCTGAATCAAATGTTATAGAGTTTCCCAAAGAGTTATAATAATAGTTCTCTTCATGAAAAGTAGCATTGATAATTGACTCTAAATAGTCGGTAGGACAAAGAAAATATAGGTGTTTTTTCACTATAGTGTAAATAGTTTTATTAATTAAAAACTTGTGTCGAAGAAATAATATTATAAACTTTTAAGGTCTATTATTTCAAAGTTTTTAGCATCAAAATAATCATCTAAGCCATAATCCGTATTGATGATGATTCCTCCTAAAAGAGCAACTTTATCCACAGGAAATTCGTCCTTACATGTTTTTACATACTCATGAATTTTTTTATGAATAATTTCATAGGTTGCTTCCGTTATAGCTTTCTGTGGATTATCGCTATTAATAATGTCTTTTCTGTAAGGTAATAAGCTCTCTTCCAGCTTCATTTGCTGGTAATCATTTTCATTCAATACGGGTTGATAGTTCGAATCTTGAAGTCGACTAAGTGCTAACATTAGGGCTCCACAAGAATTTCCTGTTTCTTCTTGTCTAGGACGGTACATTTTTCCTAAATCACCATCTAAGGTTACTCCGATATGTGGTCCATAAAATATAAAGGCACTTCCTTCATCAGGAATATGGTGAGCAAAAGCGGTCATACCTGTCTGACCTACAAATGGGATTCCTCCAAGTCCTCCCATGATAAAGGGACCAAACAAAACATTAAAAAATGTTGTAGAAGGAATATTGATATCGTCTGAGCAAACGGATGTAGCCATTAAGACTTTTGAAATATCAAGTTTATGTTCATTTTGCATTTTTCCTAAATAATGTATAGAAGTGTCTTTTGCATCCTTAGCATTAGGATAATGCTGCTTTACAACTTGGTCAAATTTTCTTTGTAACATAATGATGATTTTATGATGATAATATCTAAGAGTGATAATGTTTTAATTACTCGTAAATATAAAAGATAATTTGTTAACGCAATTATATTGCATTAACAAATTATATAAAGAAATCATAAAATATTAGCGTTGTATTTTAAAGGTGTCAAGACTTTTAATAATGTCTATTGCCATTTAGGATTTTATAATGTTGGTTCTTGGTAGGTAGGGATTGGCCAATTGTCTTTTGCTAAAAACTGATTGTTTTTCCATTCGATAATTTCTTCTTCCGTAAGCAAACAAGAATCTAATAGTTCGGTTGTACCTGTAACATCTAGGTTTTGACCAATAAAAACAAGTTCAGTTTTGCGATCCCCAAAAACTGTATCCCATTCAGATTCAATCATTTCTTGGTTATTTACAAAAGCAGCGTAACCAATGCGATCAGTAAACGGCATAGAAGCCCACCAAACTCCTGCAGGATCTGTTTTTAAGGATCCTCCGGCCGAACCCCAAATAAGTGCTTGATTAGGTCTAGAAGCGAGCCAGAACAATCCTTTACTACGAATTATATTAGAAGGGAAGTGTTCCGTTGCAAAATCTAAAAATCGCTCTGGATGAAAAGGTTTACGACTTCGATATACAAAAGAACCTATTCCGTACTCTTCTGTTTCAGGAATATGTTCGTTTTCTAGTTCTTGTATCCATCCTGCAGATGCTTCTGCTTCATCGAAATCAAACAAACCAGTACCAATTACTTCGGATAAGGATATTTCTGAATTTTGAGTCGGAATAATTCGAGCCTTAGGGTTTAATTTATGAATGATGTCATATAAATTTCTTAATTCGGATTCGGTAACCAAATCAACTTTGTTTAATAAAATTACATTTGCAAATTCTACCTGATCCGTAAGAAGATTCACAATAGTTCTATCATCTCCCTCTATATTAGTAAGGTCTCTATCTGTTAAGTACTGAGGGCTAGAAAAGTCTTTTAGAAAATTAAAAGCATCTACCACTGTAACCATAGTATCAACATAACTAAATCGGCTTAAATCCAATTGTCCATCCTCACTAGCAAAACTGAAAGTTTGTGCCACTGGTATCGGTTCAGATATTCCTGTACTCTCGATAATTAAGTAGTCAAACCTATCCTCTTTAGCCAGTTTTTCAACCTCAATCATCAAATCTTCTCTTAATGTACAACAGATACAACCGTTGGACATTTCTACAAGTTTTTCTTCAGTTCTGGATAGTGTGTTTTCATTTTCTACAAGCTGTGCATCAATATTCACTTCGCTCATATCATTTACGATAACCGCAACTTTAAGACCTTCTTTGTTGTGTAAAATATGGTTTAATAAAGTGGTTTTTCCAGCTCCTAGAAACCCACTTAATACTGTAACAGGTAATTTCTTTGAAATATTCATCACTATAAAGACTAAAATTAAATATACTTGTGAGATCAAAGTTAGTAATAAAAACATAAATGCAACTATGTTGCTTTTAATGTTTTCTCTCCCCATTATTGCATCGAATTGAATAAATAGGTTAGAACGTATTGAGAAAACATTGCAAAAATCAAAATTATTTACATGAGTAAAATAAAAATCGGAATCCTTACCATATCAGATAGAGCTAGTCAGGGAGTTTATGAAGATATTTCTGGTAAAGAAATTATAAAGGTAATGAGTGAATATATTTCATCGGATTGGACTCCGTTGTATCAAGTAATTCCTGATGAACAACATCTTATCGAAGAAAAGCTAATTGCTTTCAGTGATGAGGAAGAGTGTTGTCTAATATTTACCACAGGAGGCACTGGACCAGCGCCAAGAGATGTTACGCCAGAAGCTACAGAAAATGTATGTAAAAAGATGATGCCAGGTTTTGGGGAGTTGATGCGACAAGAAAGTTTGCAATATGTTCCCACGGCAATTTTATCCAGACAAACAGCTGGAATTAGAAATAAAACATTAATTGTAAATCTTCCTGGCAAGCCTAAATCTATTAGAGAATGTGTACAAGCAGTCTTTCCTGCAATTCCTTATTGTTTAGAATTGATAGGGCATCCTTTTTTGGATACAAATGACGATCACATAAAAGTGTTTAGACCTAAAAAGTAATAACGGTTAAGATTTATGACTCCTTAATTCATATGAATATTTTCTTTTTTAATTAGGGGAAAATTCAACTTTTATATTATATTTATTTCAGAGCTTAAACATGATCCAAATCAATAATGCTAAAATCGTACTTATTGAATAGTGAATTAAAGACAATCAGGATTATTGTCTTTAAATGTTCAGAAATTAATTACTCTTAAAATAAATTTATTATGTTAAAATCACTTTTAGAATTAAAGAATGTCAGTAATCTAAGTAAGCTTGAGCAAAGATCAATAAATGGAGGTACTCCTTTGATACCTTTTCATTGTTGTGGTTTGCCTCATTATGAATGTGATCGTAATATAGGGTGTCAATGGGAAGGATCTTATTGTGGATTTAATGTTTCTCATGCCGTAGGATTGACTGGTTGTAGCGAAGAAGGTCAATAAAATAAAAATGAGACTATCTTTAAAATTGATAGTCTCATTTTATGGTAATATCATACTTGATTTACGTATTAATTATATGCTAAACCTTAACGCTAACAGGAATTCCGATACAAGAGATGACATTGTTGTTATTTCCCATAAATATAAATTTATGTGTTTACAAATTTAATGTATCTATGGAAGTTGTAAGGCATTAGTGTTTTTAAACTTTTGTTTTATAGGATTATTTTTCTGGATTCCTAGACACTCCAGCGCTGTCTGATTCCATGTGTTTTAGATAATCCGTTGGATTTTTTAAAAGATAAAATTCTTCTTTTTTAATTAAAATAGAAGGTTGTACGAGCTGAGGATTTTCTTCTAGTATTTTTAACCAATCATGAGTTTCAAGGCTAATATCTTCGCTATATAGGTTTTTAAAGTTAGGATGTTTTTTATCCACTAAATCTTGAATTTCGACATCTAATTTTTCTGCAATTTCTGTCCATTGTGTTCCTGTTATTTTTGTTTTTGATGTATCAATACTTCTTATCTCTTTTTTGGAGTTGATAGTATAAGCATACGTTTGTTTTCCAATAGATGTTTCCGAATTGTAAATTAAAGTGATTTGTTTTTTGTCAGTTGCAAATAATCCCATGATGATTTTGGTTTTTTCCAAAAGTAAGATGCATTTAATTGGCTTCTGAATCCTATTCCAATAAATATTAATTCATTTGATACATTGGAAGGAATATTTTTTACTAATCATGGACCATCTACGAATTACACTTTTTTTCTGGAACATTGATCATTAGAACTACTAAAAAGAATATAAACGAAATACATAAATAAGTAATCTAAACAAAAAAGCCTTACTAAAAAAGTAAGGCTTCTTGTGATCGCGACAGGATTCGAACCTGTGACCGTCTGCTTAGAAGGCAGATGCTCTATCCAGCTGAGCTACGCGACCAGTAAATTATGTTTTTCAAATTGTCGGGGTGGCAGGATTCGAACCTGCGACCTCCGCGTCCCAAACGCGGCGCGATAACCGGGCTACGCTACACCCCGAATTTTGAAAATAATACTCAAAATTAAAGCGGAGAGACTGGGATTCGAACCCAGGCAACACTTACGCGTTGACAGATTAGCAATCTGCTCCATTACCACTCTGGCACCTCTCCTAAATCAAATTTTGATTATGAACTCCACATTAATATTTCAAATGCGGATGCAAATGTAGCTTTTATGAATCTACAATGCAACATTTTTTTGTCATTATTTTCGTTTTATTTTCTGGATAATTTTAAAAAGTTGAAAATCAGTTTTTTTGTTTGGAATAATTTTTGAAAAATTAAGATGTTTATGATATCAAAGGATATAAATAGTGATTTCAATCTATAATCATATATTTGTGAAACACGACCCAAATACAATAACCTATGCGTTTTGATAAAAGAAAATTTACAATGAAAATAAAAGCCCTTCTAGTTTTTGTTCTACTAATTTCTGGATTTAGCTACGGTCAAAAACCTGTGCTTTCTGAAGATTTTAATTTTAAAATAGGAGAGAAGTATAAAAGGATTAAAAGTTTAAGTTCCTATTATATAGCTTCTGGAGAGCATATGGTGGCTATAAAAAAAGGAAGAAAGGATATGACCATTCAAAGATTTTCTTTGAAAGATCTCAAGGAAGATATCAAAAAAAGACAGGTAATTGAAGATAAAGGAGATTTTCAAACAGTCATGAATTTAAACGGTAAAGCAGTTGCCTTTTATACTGTTAAGGATAAAGCATTTGCACAGCGAATATCACTAACAGGGATTATTGCAGAAAAACCAATTTTAGTAGGTAGTGATAAAGATAATATTACCAATGATGTTGGATTTAAAAGTACATATGGCTTCGATGCAGGAGGAAGAATTAACAAATTCGTTTTTAAAAAGTCTTTCGATGGAACTAAATTATTAGTGCTATTTAGAGTAAAAACAGCAAATGATAAAGCGGATAAAATAGGAATTAGCGTTTATGACTCGAATTTAAAGTTGCTTTGGAGTAGAAAAGTTCGATTACCTTATACTAGTAAACGTATCGAAAATGAAGATTTTGCGATAGATAATGAAGGAAGTTTTTATATGACTGCCTCTATTTTTAATTCTGGCGCAGAAGAAAAAGATAAATTAGAAAACACCTATAGAACAGAGGTTTTTAAGATAAAGGAAAACCCCAAAGATATTATTAAAAGTAAGATAGAACTACCAGGTAAATCGATAATGGATGCTGTACTTGGTTTAGATAAGCAAGGTAAGGTCAGAGTTTCGGGTTTTTATGTAAATAATGATAATAAAATAGAAGCCTCAGGTTTATTTTCTGCAAGCTTAAATAATGAAGGAATTGTTTCTTCAATTACCAAAAGTGATATTCCAGCTGGTACTTTAGAACAGTATGCATTAAAAAGGGAAGAGCGTATTAATGAAGGAACACAAGATGAAAAAGATAAAAAGGATTTTGAAAATTTAAAAGTGAATGATGTTGTTTATAATGAAGATGGAAGCGCAGTAATACTAGGTGAACAGCGGTATGTTGAGTCCTTTACGACGTCTAGTTCTTCAGGATCCAGAACTACGTATAAATATTATTACAGAGATGTGATAGCTTCGAAAATTACTTCTGATGGTACTGTAGTTTGGTTTCATAGATTACCAAAATATCAAATTGGTGCTCGTGGAAAGAGAAGTATGTCATATCTTAATTTTAAAGATTCAGGTAAACATTATTTGTTCCATATCGATGATTTTACCAATCTTAAAAGATCTTTTGATGAGTATCCCACGAGATATTTTGATGGCAAAAAAGAATTCTTGTATCTAACATCATATACTATAGATGATGCTACTGGAGAAGTTATTAAAGAACCTATCTTAACAGGAAGTGATATTAGAAATTCCAGATTGGATAATCTAGAGGTTTATAAAGCAGCTGTTTTACCAAATCAAGATATGATTTTTGAAGCGTTTGATGGTAAAAAGAATAATTTATTGCTAAAAGTTTCGCTTGATAAATAGATTTTCGAAAACAGTTTATTGAATATTACAGGAGGGAGGAATAGATTTATTTCTCTCTTTTTTTTAAAAATAACTTCAAAATAAAATCATTTGAAATAGGTGTTTTACATGAATTTTTCAATAGCATAGTAACATTTGCTTTTGTTTTGATACTTACCATTAGAAATTTTAATAAAAACACAAAACTTCTAAAAAGTCAAGAATACGTTTCTGTAGTTTATAACGATACGCTTTCTTCTTGATTTAAAACAAATTGACAAAAATTAGTATGAAAAAAATCAACATTTTTTTATTAGTACTTATGATAAGTACATTTAATTTAATTGCACAAGATCCTAAACTATCCGAAAATTTTACCGTAGAAGTAGGTGAGGAATATGGAGAGACCGATGGTGGGATGAGAAACTTTTATAAGTATGACGGATATGTTGTGGGTATAAATAGACATAAGGATCACTTAATTATTCAGAAGTTTGATCCCAATACCTTAAAAGAGGTTGAACGAAAAGAGCATAAGAAATTCTTTAAAGAAAAGCGAAGAGAAGATTTTGAGAAAATTCTAAGACTAGGAGATAACGTACTGTTTTTTTACGCGCAATGGGATAGAAAAGCAAAAGTGGAGTCATTGGAGTATGAGGCTATATCTTTAAAGACCTTAGAAATAAGTGAATTCAAGGAGATTATTAGACAAGAAGGTAAAGTTGCTGGTGATTTTGCTTTTGTTCGTTCAGGTTTTTTTACGACTAAGGCTAAAACTTTAAATAAATATGAATATCGTACTTCTTATGACGAAGATCAATTATTACTAGAGTATCGATTAAAACCAAAATTTAGAGATGACTCTAAAAGCTATGATAGAATTTCTATCAATGTTTTTGATAAAGATCTTAATGTGATCTGGAATAACGTTGTAGAAATGCCTTACACTGAGAAAAAGATGGATAATGAAGATTTTGCGATTGATAAAGAAGGTAATTTTTTCATGTTAGCAAAAGTATATGAAGATGATACTACCAACGAAACTAAAAAGAAAAAACGGGGTAAAAAGGGAAAGAAAGATGCTAATTATCATTTAGAGATATTCAAAGTAAAAAAGGGAACAAATACTATTGTGAATAGTAAAATAGAAATTGGAGACAAATTGGTGGATGAGATTTTGTTATATGAAAATGCGCTAGGTGATATCGTTTTGTCGGGAACTTCTAAAAACCCCGATTCTGGAAAGGGGTTGCTTTTTGGAAAAAGAAGAGGGCAGGCAACAGGAATATTTACTGCTAAATTAGATAACGAAGGAGCTATTAGTGATTTTAATAGCTATGAGTTTCCTATCGAGATGTTAACCAAGTATGCAACTAAAAAGGAAAAAAAGAAGAATAAGAAAAAAGAAAATGATGAGGCTGAATCTCCAGCTTTTAATGGGCTTAAAATAAATACTATTGCAGCTAATGATGATGGTAGTTTCGTGATTTTGGGAGAACAGCGTTATATCGTAGCGAATACAAGAACTACGAGTACAGGTAGAACTAGTACTAGTTATGTACATTATTACAGAGATATTTTAGCTGCTAAAATTAATGTAGACGGTACTTTGGCTTGGATGCATAAATTACCAAAATTACAAGTAGGTAGAAGAGGAAAAAGAACTATGTCGTATACACATATGTTTGCAGGAGAGAATCATTATTTATTGTATTTAGATAATGTTAAAAACTTGAATTTACCTGAGGATAAAGTGCCTTATAAACATACAGACGGAAAAGGAGGGTATTTCACAGCGTATATTATTAATGATCAAACTGGAGAAGTGAAAAAAGAAGCAATTTTTAATACGAGAGATTTCAACGGGACAGAGTTAGAGCATTTCGAAACAGATAAAATATTTCCATTGTCTGATTCTGAAATTTTAATAGAAGGTTTTGAAGGAAGAAGTAAGGACTTTCTGGTTAAGGTGAAGGCTAAGTAGCATAACCTTATTTTATTTAAAAAATTAAAAAAGGAGGCACAATAGCCTCCTTTTTTATATATCTTAAAAAGCAGAATTGTTATTCTGCAACGTTTTCTTCCATTTCTATTAGTTTGGCAACATTTCTAACAATATGGTTGTGTTTTTTTACAAAAGGATTAGTTTGGTCCCAAACATATCCTGCTAATACCGCACATATTTGTTCTTTGAAATCTTCTCTTGGCTTATCATGGAAAATAATTTTCTGAAGATTTCCTGTGTACCATTCTTTTACGTAAGTAGAGAATACATCGACTCCACGTTTCATATGATCAACAAAATTTTCTTGCCAATCAACTTCTTCTCCGTTTAATTGTTTAATAGCTAGTTTAGCAGCTAACAAACCTGTTTCTGTAGCAAACGAAACCCCTGAAGAAAAAACAGGGTCTAAAAACTCTGCACTGTTACCAGTTAGTACAAAACCATCACCAAAAAGCTTGGTAACATTTTTAGAAATGTTCTCTACTTTATAAGGTTCAAAAAGATAGGGAACATCTTTAAACTGATCATAATAGTATGGCGAAGTTTTCATCATTTCTTGTAAAACTTCGGTCGTGTTGCCTTCAAACTTATTGATCCATTCCATCGGACCTACAAAACCAATACTAGTATTACCGTTAGAAAAAGGAATGTACCAGAACCATACTTCGGTTTCTATAATTTCAAATGTAATTGTAGTTCCTTCAACTCCTTCAGGTCTATTTACATCTTTTACTTGTGTAAAAATAGATCCGTGTTCGGCAATTTTTGGTGGTGCTTCTAATCCTAGTTGTCTGGCAATAACTCTACCAAAACCACTAGAGTCGATTATAAATTTGGCTTCAATTTCACTTTCTGAACCGTCTTTATGCTTTACAGTGGTTAAAGAATTTGTTCCGTCAAATTGGACATCAGTTACTTCGGTCTCGAAATCCACACTAACACCTTGTGAAATAGCTTCGTCTATAAGTGTTTTGTCGAAATGATCTCTAGGTACTTGCCAGGTCCAATCCCATCCTTCACCATGTTTTTTGCTAAAATCAAAAGAGCCTTTTACACCATCTTTTATAAAACGAGCACCATATTTCTTTTCGTACCCTTGTTTCATCAAACAATCGAGAAGTCCAGCTTCTTCAAAATTGTCCATACATCTGGGGATGAGACTTTCTCCCACCTGAAAACGTGGAAATTTTGTTTTTTCGACTACCTTAACGTTAATTCCATGTTTGTTAAGATATGCAGCACTTACACTGCCTGAAGGACCAGCGCCAATAACTAGTACATCTACATTTTCTTTTTTCATAATTTTCAAAGGTACATTAAATACATTACATTTGCCCTCGTAAAAATAAAGAGTAAACTTGAATTTTTTTACAAATATTGGAAAAAACTTACTAATTCGCGAATGCTAATATCAAAAGAAAGGTTAGAAATTAAAGATTTCCTTAGTGTAATTTTTAATGAAGAAAAGGTTACGATAGATGAATCCATTGTGAAAAGAGTGGAGGATAGCTATAAATTTTTAGAGAAATTTTCTGAAAATAAAGTTATTTACGGTGTTAATACTGGATTTGGTCCTATGGCTCAATATAAAATTGATGATAAAGATAGGATAGAATTACAATTTAACCTGATCAGAAGTCACTCATCAGGAACCGGAAAACCTATGGAACCTGCCTATGTTAAGGCTTTGATGTTAGCTAGACTAAACACGTTATCCTTAGGGAAATCTGGTGTAAATACTACCGTGATTAACGGGTTGAAAGATTTGATCAATCATGATGTAACGCCTTTAATTTTTGATCATGGAGGAGTTGGAGCAAGTGGAGATTTGGTGCAGTTAGCGCATTTAGCACTTGTACTGATTGGAGAAGGAGAGGTATTTTACAAAGGAGAAAGAAGAAATACAGAAGATGTGTTTAAAGAACTTGGACTGAAACCTATTGAAGTCAAGATTAGAGAGGGATTAGCACTGATGAATGGTACTTCGGCGATGACAGGTATAGGTATCGTTAATGTAATCAATGCTCAAAAATTATTGGATTGGTCTATAGTGTGTTCTTCAGCAATCAATGAAATAGTTCAAGCATACGATGATCATTTGTCAGAAGAGCTCAATCATAGTAAATTACATTTAGGACAACAGGATGTTGCTCGTATGATGAGAGAACATCTTTCGGATAGTAAACTTACAAGAGATCGTACGGAGCATTTATACTCTGGTCAGAATGGAGATACGTATTTCAAAGAGAAAGTACAAGAGTATTACTCGCTTAGATGTGTTCCGCAAATCTTAGGACCAGTTTGTGATACTATAAAACATGTTGGGAGAATTTTAATCGAAGAATTAAATTCTGCCAATGATAACCCAATTATTGATGTAGAGACAGAGCATGTGTATCATGGAGGTAATTTCCATGGAGACTATGTGTCTTTAGAGATGGATAAATTAAAACTGGTAGTAACAAAACTTTCTATGTTAGCGGAACGCCAATTAAATTATTTATTAAACTCTAAACTAAATGATATCTTACCACCTTTTGCGAATTTAGGAAAGTTAGGGTTTAATTTTGGAATGCAGGGAATTCAGTTTACGGCTGTTTCTACCACAGCAGAAAATCAAACGCTTTCTAATTCTATGTATGTGCATAGTATTCCTAACAATAATGACAATCAAGATATTGTGAGTATGGGTACAAATGCTGCTAATATGACTAAAACGGTTATAGAAAACACTTTTGAAGTACTTGCGATAGAATTGATGACTATTGTACAAGCTTTAGAATATCTGGATTTTGGTGATAAACTCTCAAGTAGAACACAAAAATTAGTGAAAGATATCAAAGCTATCGTTCCTCCGTTTGATAAAGACTATATTACATATCCTTTTGTACAGCAAGTTAAGGACTATCTAAAAGATAATAATGCGTATTAATTTATTTCATTAATATTTAATATATTTTACCATAAAGAAAAAAGCATGTTAACCTATGCTTTTTTATTTGTACTAAAAAATAAACCTTAAATATAAAATAATGAAAAAAGCATTTTTAATTACAGTAGCATTAGTATTTGGTTTACAGACAATATTCTCTCAGGAACTGGCAAAAGTTCGAGAAAATGGAAAATTCGGGTACATTAATAAAAAAGCTGAGTTCGTAATAACACCACAATTTAAAAAAGCGAATAGTTTTGCAGATGGTGTAGCTTTAGTTTTAGACGGAAAAAAATGGGGGTATATACTTCCTGATGGTAAATGGTTGTTAGAACCTCAGTTTAGTAAAGCGAAAGACTTTAATAGTGGAGTAGCTATGGTTCTTAAAGGTAAGAAGTGGGTTTATATAGATAAAGAAGGTAAGGAATTAGCTCTTTCAGATGCTGAAAAAATATATCCTTTTAAAGAAGGAGTGGCTTTTATTAAACAAGACAAGAAAGTAGGTTTAATGAACGCTAAAGGAGAAGTAATTGTAAAGCCAGAATATAAAACTATTAAAGGATTTCAGAATGGTTATGCTCGCTTTGCTAATCAGTCAGGTAAGTGGGGTATTATAGATAACAAAGGTAAAATAGTTATTAAAGCAGAGTATACTTCAATAGGAAACTACAGAAATGGTGTTGCAAGAGCCGAGAAAGGTGAAAAGAATTTTGGAATAGCATCCTCATCATCATTTAGTGCTGTTGAAGGAGCTGCTAAAATATGGGATTTTAGAGAGGGCGGAAAGTATACTATTGCCATGAAGGATGAAAAATATGGTTTCATAGATACATCAGGAAAATGGGTGTTAGAACCTCAGTTTGTAAAAGCAAAAGCTTTTCAAAATGGCTATGCGGGAGTTTTTGATGGTAACAAATGGGGCTTTATTGATACTAATGGTAAAGTAGTTGTGGAAAACAAATATGATGATGTTGATTATTTCGATAAAAACGGGATGGCTCCTGTGAAAATCGAAGAATGGGGATTTATAAATACAAAAGGTGATTTAGTGATAGAAACAAAGTACGGTATTACGGCTGGAAGTTTTGGTTTTTTATCAGGTAGAGTCCCTCAAAAAGGTTTTGTTGAAGGTTTAGCTCGAGTTAAACATGAGAAAAAATGGGGTTTTTTAACGCCAGATGGGAAGCTGTTAGGAGGTAAATGGTTTGAAAATGCAGAGCCTTTTGTAAATGTTAAGTAAAATTTCTAGTTTCCCAGCAACCTTAGACGATTGTTAAAGTTGTTGGGATTTTTTTAATATTGTTAATTATATCTTAATTTGGAATAATTGTTGTTTTTTTAGAATTTCAATAATTATTTGATCTTAAAACCAAATATGTAAATGAAATACGCCCTCGTTACTGGTGGATCCAGAGGAATTGGAAGAGCAATAGCAGTAAAACTAGCAAAAGAATTGGAGTATCCAGTTTTGATCAATTATCAGTCAAATGATGACGCTGCTAATGAAACTAAAAAGTTAATTGAAGATGAAGGAGGAAAGTGTACATTATTAAAGTTTAATGTAGCAGATAGAGAAGATACTCACAAGGTTTTAGACGCTTGGATTGCTGAAAATCCAGATGCAACAATAGAAATTATAGTAAATAATGCTGGTATAACCAGAGATGGTTTGTTTATGTGGATGAAACCAGAAGATTGGCACGATGTTTTGAACATTAGTTTAAACGGTTTCTATAACGTGACAAATCATTTGATACAGAAAATGTTGACAAACAGATATGGCCGTATTGTTAACGTGGTTTCTGTATCAGGAGTAAAAGGAACAGCCGGTCAGGCTAATTATTCGGCTGCTAAGGGAGCTTTAGTTGCAGCTACAAAAGCATTAGCGCAAGAAGTAGCCAAACGTAAAATTACTGTGAATGCTGTTGCTCCAGGTTTTATAAAAACGGATATGACAGCAGAGATGGATGAAAAAGAGTTAAAACGAATGATTCCAGTAAATCGCTTTGGTGAAGCGGAGGAAGTTGCAGATCTCGTGACTTTTTTGGCATCTAAAAAAGCGGCATATATTACAGGAGAAGTAGTAAATATTAACGGAGGAATATATTCATAGAGGATGAGTACGCGAAGAGTAGTTATTACTGGAATGGGGATTTATTCTTGTATTGGTACAAATGTTGATGAAGTAAAAGAGTCTTTGTATCAAGGAAGATCAGGTATTGTTTATGAGCCATCGCGCAAAGAATTTGGATACCGATCTGCATTAACAGGAATTGTACCAAAACCTAACCTGAAAAAAGAATTAAGTAGAAGGCAAAGAGTAAGTTTTGGTTCTGAATCTGAATATGCTTACATAGCTACAAAGCAAGCGTTTGATCAAGCAGGAGTAGATCAGGAGTTTCTAGATAATGAAGAAATTGGAGTGCTTTTTGGTAACGATAGTACTGCCGAGTCCGTAATGGAAGCAATCGATAAGATTAGAATTAAGAAAGATACGACTTTGGTAGGTTCTGGAGGAGTTTTTAAATCTATGAACTCAACAGTAACTATGAATCTTTCGACAGTTTTTAAACTAAAGGGAGTTAATTTTACCATTAGTGCGGCATGTGCTAGTGGATCGCATTCCGTTGGAATGGGGTATTTGTTGATTAAACAAGGGCTTCAGGACTATGTGCTTTGTGGCGGAGCTCAAGAAATAAATGATTATGCTTTTGGAAGTTTTGATGGGTTAGGAGTTTTTTCTGTAAACGAACAAAACCCTACAAAAGCTTCGAGACCTTTCGATAGTAGTAGAGACGGTTTGGTGCCAAGTGGAGGAGGAGCAGCTCTTTTTATGGAGACATATGAAAGCGCAATGAAAAGAGGTGCTACTATTTTAGGAGAAGTAGTTGGATATGGTTTTTCTTCCAATGGAGATCATATTTCTACTCCTAATCAAGAGGGTCCTGCAAGAGCAATGAAAAGAGCAGTTGATCAGGCAAATATAAAGCCAGAAAATATAGATTATGTAAATGCACATGCAACATCAACTCCAATTGGTGATGCTAACGAAGCAAAGGCTATTAATGAGGTTTTTGGGGAATCTAAACCTTATGTAAGTTCAACGAAATCCATGACTGGACACGAATGTTGGATGGCTGGAGCAAGTGAGATTATATACTCTTTAATTATGTTGAATAATTCGTTTATAGCACCGAATATTAATTTAGAAGAACCGGATGAGGACTCTACAAAGTTAAATTTGGTAAAAGAAACGATAGATAAAAAAATTGATGTATTTTTGTCGAATTCATTCGGATTTGGGGGCACAAATTCTGCGATCGTAATTAAAAAGATTTAGGATAGAAAAAAATTACTAGAAAGATGATGGAAACAAGTGTAATTGTCGAAAAAGTTGATGACTTTTTGATTGAAGAATTCGAGGTTGAAGCAGATGAGATAGCTCCTGAAGCAAACCTTAAAGAAACCTTAGATTTAGATAGTTTAGATTATGTTGATCTTGTTGTGGCTATAGAAGCTACTTTCGGAGTAAAGTTGGTAGGTGATGATTTTGTAGGTGTTGAGAGCTTCCAAGATTTTTATGATTTAATAGAACGTAAAGTCAATATTTAAAAGACTGCAATGGCCCAATGGGAAGGTAAGGCTAAAGGTACACCTTTAGGTTATAGAATTTTTATATTTTTTATTAAGTATCTTGGGCTTAATGCTGCATATACCATTTTGGTATTTGTAGCAGCTTACTATTTGGTCTTCTCTTTTTCTTCTACGAAATCAAGTTTTTATTTTTTTAATAAAAGACTTGGCCAATCTACTATAAAATCGATAATAAGTGTTTATAAAAACTATTTTGTTTTTGGACAAACCCTTATCGATAGGACTGCTATTTCCTATGGACTTAAAGATAAGTTTAGTTTTACATATGATGGTAGAGAAAAAATTCAGAGATTATTAGAGCGGAAAGAAGGCGGAGTTGTTTTTAGTGGTCACGTTGGAAGTTTTAATATTGCTCGTTATTTTTTTGATGAGTTTGACATGACGGATACTGGTGTGAATTTGATTGTTACGGATCAGGAAAATGAACAAATCAAACAATTCGTTGGAGCAGTTTCCACGGATACCACCATGAAGTTTATTGTGATTAAAGAGGATATGTCTCATATTTTCGAAATGAATGAGGTGTTGTCCAACGGAGAAGTTATTGTTTTCGCTGCAGATAGATATGTAGAAGGTATTCAGTTTATAGAACAAGAATTTCTTGGTAAACCAGTCAAGTTTCCTTCTGGACCTTATAAGTTAGCTGCTCGTAAAAAGAAGCCTATCCTTTATATGTATATAATGAAAGGAAAAGGTAAAGAATATAACTTATATGCCAGAGAGCCAGAATTTACTGAAGCTTCAGTAAAACCTAGTCATGTGTTAAAAGAATATATAAGATACACAGAAATCATGCTTAAGAAATACCCATTGCAGTGGTTTAATTATTACGACTATTGGGAAGATATTAATACCTAACATATGAAAAATATATTGGTATTATATTACAGTCAAAGCGGGCAACTTGGAGATATTTTATCTAATTTGATAAAACCCTTAGAAAGGGAAAAGAACTGTACCGTTACTACGCATCAAATTTGTCCAGAAGATCCTTATCAATTTCCATGGAATAAGAAAGATTTTCTTCAAGTATTTCCGGAATCATATTTGCAAATACCAAAGCCAAATATTCCTATTCCTGATGAAATTAAGAAGAAAAAATATGACCTAATCATTCTAGGGTATACTGTCTGGTATCTTTCGCCTTCTATCCCTATAAATTCATTTTTGAAGGGAGATGATGCGAAGATTTTGTTGAAAGATACACCTGTAATTACCGTGAATGCATCTAGAAACATGTGGATTTTAACTCAGGAAAAGGTAAAAAGATTATTGGTAGATTGTAAGGCTAAATTAGTAGGTAATATTGCTTTTGTAGATCGGCATTGGAACCATATCAGTGTAATCACTATTGTTCATTGGATGATGAGTGGTAAAAAAACAAAGTACCTGGGTATTTTTCCAAAACCTGGTGTTTCTGATAAAGATATTAATGAGGCGGATAAATTTGGAATTATCATAAAAAGAAATCTTTTTAAAGAAAATTATGAACAACTGCAAAAGGACTTGGTAAATGATGGTGCAATAACAATAAAACCTTTTTTAATAAGATCAGATAAATCTGGAAATCATATATTTAGTAAGTGGTCAGCTCATATATATAAGGTGGGGTTGAAATCTCCTAAAAGGAGACAAAAATGGTTAAACTTTTTCCAGTATTATCTACAATTTGCTATTTGGGTTTTTGTACCTATAGTTTTTATTATATTTTTGTTGACTTATGTGCCTTTTTATGCACGCATAAAAAAGGATATTAAATATTATCAATCAGTAAGATTAAGGTAGGTAACCACTTTTATGAAGAACGTTTACATAACAAAAACAGGGCATTTCTTGCCAAATGAGCCAGTCTCGAATGATGAAATGGAAAAGAGACTAGGTATGATTGATGATCAACCTTCCAGAGCAAGGCGAATAGTACTAAGAAATAATGGTATTAAACAAAGATATTATGCTGTAGATAAAGAAGGTAATGTAACTCATAATAATGCAGAACTTACTAAAGAAGCAATTAAAAGTTTGTGTAAAGACGGTTTTACCGAAAAACAAATAGAGTTGCTTTCTTGTGGAACTACTGGTCCCGATAATTTGTTGCCTTCGCACGCTTCTATGGTGCATGGATTATTAGATACCGAAAGTATTGAGCTTAATTCTGCTTCTGGAGTTTGTTGTTCAGGAATGAGTGCATTAAAATATGGTTTTCTTTCTGTAAAATCAGGGAACACGAATAACGCAATATGTACGGGATCCGAACGATCGTCCAGTTGGATGCAATCGCAAAAATATAATGAGGAGATAGAAAATCTTAAGAGTTTGGAAGAAACTCCAGTTATAGGTTTTAAAAAAGATTTTCTACGATGGATGTTATCTGATGGTGCAGGTGCATTTTTGTTAGAATCAGAACCAGGAGATGATCTTTCTTTAAGAATTGATTGGATGCAAGCGTATTCATATGCATATGAATTAGAGGCATGTATGTATGCTGGTGGAGAAAAACAAGAAGATGGTTCTCTAAAACCATGGACGGATTATACTCCTAAAGATTGGCTTAATGATTCTATCTTTTCTTTGAAACAAGATGTGAAAGTGCTAGACGAGCATGTTGTTAAAAAAGCTATTCTTAGCCTTAAAGATGCAATAACGAAAAATGATTTGGATATCAATGATGTAGATTATTTTTTACCGCATATGTCATCATTTTATTTTGAAGGTAAGTTAGATGATGAAATGAAGGAGCAAGGTATTGGGATTCCCAAAGAAAAATGGTTCACAAACTTAAAGGACGTTGGTAATGTAGGTTCGGCATCTATTTATTTAATGGTAGATGAATTGAAAAATTCAGGGAAGTTAAAAAAAGGTGAAAAAATATTATTACTCGTCCCAGAAAGTGGTCGTTTTTCGTATTTTCATATTCTACTAACAGTTTGCTAATGAATAATCAATTACAAGAGGAAATCACAGATATTGATTTAATCAAAAAATTAATTCCGCAAAAGGATCCTTTTGTAATGATAGACAAGTTGCTCTATTTTGATCCTGATAAAGTAGTTTCTGGTTATAAAATTTCTGAAACCAACATTCTTACCAATAACGGATATTTTACAGAAGGCGGTTTAATTGAAAACATGGCGCAGAGCATAGCGCTGCATAGAGGTTATAGAGGTTATATAAAAAGAGGAAAAGATGATAAACCTAAAACAGGTTTTATTGGGTCTATAAAACACGCTACAATCCATGAACTGCCTAAAGTTGGCACAGAATTAGTTACTACAGTAGAAATTATAGCTGAAATTATGTTAGTGTCTTTGGTGAAAATCGAAGTAAAAGATACAGAAGGTAATTTGCTAGCATCTTCTGAGATGAAGACCATTATTGTGGATTCACAATGATCTTACATTTTTAGAAACTTTTAAATCTAAATTAGGATGAAAAAAGAAGAAGTACCTCAGGATGAAAGTTGTTTCTCTCATACAAATATGAAAGAAGTTGTATATGCTGTAGATAAGGATGGTAAATACGGTAAGGCATTTAGTTCGGGTTGGGAAGCAAAGACCATTGCATTAAATGAATCTTTAGATTTAATCGAGGAACAGCTACAAGAAACAATCCAAAAAATAAAAGAAGGAGAGCTCAGTCCAATAGCTTACTATATGGAATCCCAGCGTATGGATGTAGTAGTATTATCTGGTTATGTTGGTATCTGGCAGTGGAAGGTGAAAAGACATTTGAAAGCAAAAACTTTTAAAAAATTAAGTGATAAAACACTTAAAAAATATGCTGAAGCTTTCGAAATTTCTTTAGAAGAACTTAAAAATCCAAAGATTTGAAAATAAACTTTGAACACAATCAATCCGCTCATTGTGAAAATGGGGTGGTTTCGAATTTATTAAACTATAACGGACTTAAGGTAAGTGAACCAATGGTGTTTGGGATAGCTTCAGGAGTCTTTTTTATATATATACCTTTTATTAAGGTGAATTTTGCACCAATGTTCAGTTTTAGACCTGTTCCTGGATTTATCTTTTCTAGAGTAAGTAAAAGGCTAGGCTTCAAAATTAAGCGACATAAATTTAATTCTAAAGAGAAGGCACAGCAAACATTAGATGCAGAATTATCAAAAAATAACCCAGTAGGATTACAGGTTGGAGTGTATAATCTTACTTACTTTCCTGATGAGTACCGTTTTCATTTTAATGCACATAATTTGGTCGTGTATGGAAAAGATGGAGGAGATTACTTAATAAGTGATCCAGTAATGCCTCAGGTAACGACTCTGTCTGCAAAAGAATTAGAAAAAGTGCGTTTTGCAAAGGGACCATTTGCTCCAAAAGGGCATATTTACTATCCGACAGAATTACCAAATGATGTAGATCTTAAAAAAGCGATAACAAAGGGAATTAAACAGGCGTATAGGCATATGTTAGCTCCGGTGCCGCTTGTTGGATTTCGAGGAATAAGATATGTTGCGAAGCGTATTCGTAAATGGCCTGATAAAATAGGTGTAAAGAAAACCAACCATTATCTTGGTCAGTTAGTACGTATGCAAGAAGAAATAGGAACTGGTGGAGGAGGTTTTAGATTTATTTTCGCCGCTTTTTTACAAGAGGCTTCTGTAATTATGGAGAATCCTAGATTGGCTGAGTTGTCTGTAGAAATGACTGCTATAGGAGATCAATGGAGAGATTTTGCAATTGATGCTTCCAGATTATATAAAAACAGAAGTAGAGAAACTGATGCATATAATAAAATTGCGGATAAACTGGATGCAATTGGATTGGCAGAGAGAGCTTTCTTTTTAGATCTGAAGAGAGCAATTAAATAGTTGTGAGATGGATCAAAATCCTCTTATTCAAATAAAAAATATATCCAAACAGTATAAAGGAGCTACTTTTCTTTCTTTAGATGATGTGAATCTTGAAATCGAAAGCGGAGAGGTCTATGGCTTGCTTGGACCCAATGGTGCTGGTAAAACTACATTAATATCTATTTTGTGCGGTCTTATAAAACCATCATCTGGAGACGTTTCGATTTTTGGCAAAGATTTAAAACAGGAAACCAAAGAAATTCAGAAACAAATAGGTGTTGTTCCACAAGAATATGCTTTATATCCTAAATTAACAGCTAGAGAGAATTTATTCTATTTTGGAAGTATGTTCGGAATGACGAAAGCTCAACTAAAACCAATTATTTCTTCTCATCTAGAAGCATTAGGACTGCTGCCATTTGCAGATAAAAAAATTAAAACATTTTCTGGCGGTATGAAAAGAAGGGTAAATCTAATAGCAGGGATACTTCATGATCCTAAACTTTTGTTTTTAGACGAACCTACTGTTGGTGTAGATGTACAGTCAAAGCAGGCAATTACAGCCAAATTAAAAGAACTTAATGCTACAGGCACTACGATTATTTATACCTCACATCATTTAAGAGAAGCTCAGGATTTATGCTCACTGGTAGGTATCATCGATTCTGGAAAAATCATTGCAGAGAATACCCCTGCTAAGCTTATTTCAGATACAAAAGATGCACGAAATCTAGAAGATGTTTTTATTGAATTAACAGGAAGAGAACTTAGGGATTATGCATAGGTTTTTAGCATCCATAAAAAAAGAATTTTTACTATTGCTTCGAGATCCTGGAGGGTTAGTTATCCTTTTTATTATGCCAATCATATTGGTGATCACTATAACACTAATTCAAGATGCTACATTTAAATCCGTTTCTAGTAATTCAATAGATATATTATTGGTAGACAAGGATCAAGGAAAGTTGTCTAAAGAGATTCAAAAGAGTTTTTCGGATATAGAGTTTTTAGAGCCTATTTCGGCCATTGGAGAAACTCCTTTATCTGAGGAAACTGCAAAACAACTTGTAGCTGCAGGTGAGTATCAACTGGCAATAGTAATACCTGAAGGTTTAAGTAGTGAATTACAAAAACAAATAGATAAGAATATCACCAAAATACTTGAAGAGTTCGAAGGAACAGAGGATTCTTTAAAAGTTTCTCAGGCAGATGAAAAGCTACCTTCTAATAAGGTTGTTAAACTATATTTTGATCCGATTACTCAGGAAACTTTTAGAAGCTCAGTTATATTCGCTGTGGATAAGCTGGTAGCAAGTATAGAAACTAGGTCGATTTATGAAGCTTTTGAAAAAGAATTGGGAGAATCTGAAAGCCTAAAGTCTTTTAATAGAGATAACTTTGTAAAATATGATCAAATAAATCCATCGTTATCGGGAGAAGATATTCTTCCTAACTCGGTACAGCACAATATACCCGCTTGGACATTATTTGCGATTTTTTTTATGATTTTACCTTTATCACTAAATCTTGTGCACGAAAAAGGGCAAGGTACATTTGTTAGGTTGCAGACAACTCCTGCAAAATACGGTACCATTATTGCCGGTAAAGCATTTTTGTTCTTGTTGGTTAGCTTATTGCAATTTACCTTGATTTTATTGCTAGGGATTTTTGTTTTTCCAAAATTAGGATTACCCGTTTTGGATTTAGGAGACCATTTAGCATTGTTGTATTTGGTAGCATTAAGTTCGGGTTTAGCAGCAATTGGTCTCGGAATTTTATTAGGAACAGTCTTTAATTCACATGAACAAGCGGCACCGTTTGGAGCAGTTTTAGTAGTGTTGTTGGCAGCAATAGGAGGTGTTTGGGTACCTGTTTTTGCTATGCCTGATACGATGCAAATGATCGCTAAAGTATCTCCAATGAACTGGGGATTAGAGGCTTTTTATGACTGTTTCTTAAGAAAAGGAAGTCTGGGAGATATTCTTCCAGAGATTGGTTTGCTTATTGTATTTTTTATTAGTACTATCGTAATAGCTATATTATACTATGAAAAGAAAAAAACGGTCTAAAGAGGTTGTTACAGATATAAAACACGTTCATGAGGTAAGAGTTAGATTTAATGACTGTGACCCTTTAAGTATTGTGTGGCATGGTATTTATATAACATATTTTGAAGAAGGAAGAGAAGCTTTCGGAAGGAATCATGGGATTTCTTATTTACATGTTAAAGATAATAACTATGTAACTCCAATTGTAAATTCTAATTGTGATCATAAATTACCACTCAAATATGGTGATGTGGCTACGGTAGAAACTATATATGTAGATAGTCCCGCAGCGAAAATGATTTTTAGATATAATGTCTATAACCAAAGAAAAGAGCTTGTATGCGTAGGTGAAACTACACAAGTGTTTTTGGACATGGATGGGAATATGTCTCTGAGTATTCCTGAATTTTTCCTTGATTGGAAACGAAAAGTTGGTTTGCTATGAGAAAAGTGTATCTAATCGACGATAGTATTATTTCTCCTCTTGGTTTTTCAACGCAAGAAAATTTCCAGAATCTTCAGGAAAATAATATTGGAATAAAAGAAGTTGACAATAATGATATCTGGTCTGCACCCTTTTACGGTTCGGTAGTAGATAATACTAAACTGAACGAAGCATGGAACTCGATTTCGAATGATAAGAATGGAGATTATTCGAAGTTAGAAAAAATGATGATTTTGTCTGTTTCTAAACTTTTATCCAATAATCCTTCGCTAGATATTTCTAGATGCGGGATTGTGATTTCAACAACTAAAGGAAATATAGGTGAAATTAGAAAAGAGCAAAATGATAAAGCTTATCTAGGGAGTATTGCCAAAACAATTCAAGGTTATTTTGATTTAGAACAAACACCAAAAGTGTTATCCAATGCTTGTATTTCAGGTGGTTTGGCATTAGCAATAGGAAAAAGAATGATTCAGGCGAAACTATTTGATGATGTTATTGTTATTGGAGGAGATTTGTTGTCTGAATTTACACTTTCAGGATTCTTTTCTTTTCAAGCAGTTAGTGCAGCTCCTTGTAAACCTTTTTGTAAAAACAGAACAGGTATAAGTCTTGGAGAAGCAGCAGCTTCTGCTTGGTTAAGTGCAGATAAAAATAAAATAAACGGTGAAGTAATTAGTATATCAGGTGATGCCTCTGCTAATGATGCGAATCATATTTCTGGTCCTTCAAGAACAGGTGAAGGTTTGTATATAAGCATTACCAAAGCATTAAAAGAAGCTAATTTACGTAGTGAGCAGATTGATTACATAACCGCTCACGGAACCGCAACACCTTTCAATGATGAAATGGAGGCTATTGCATTTAATCGAGCCGGCTTGCAAGAAGTTCCGCTTAATAGCCTGAAAGGATATTACGGTCATACATTGGGAGCATCTGCGCTAATAGAGAGTATCATAGCAAGACATTGTTTACTTAATAATGAATTGATAGCATCCGTTGGTTTTGAAGAGTTGGGAGTTTCACAACCTGTAAATGTGATTACAAAAAATGAATCTAAAAAGTTGACAAGGGTTTTAAAAACAGCTTCTGGTTTTGGGGGTTGTAATGTCGCTTTGATTATAGAAAAACTAGCGTAGTGGATATGGAGAAGTTTTACATATCAGATTTTTGTTCTCTACGAAATAATAGAGTTTTTAAAAATGGTGAGGAAATTTATTCAGATGTAACATCCGAGAGTATTAAAGATTTTGCAAAGGGGCTTTACAAGTCTTTAGATTTGAAATATCCTAAGTTTCATAAAATGGATGAATTGTGCAAACTAGGTTTTTTAGCTACAGAAGTACTCATAAGTCATATGGAAGCTATTGATCAGGATACTGCTTTGGTGTTGTCAAATAGGGCTTCTAGTTTGGATACTGATAGAAAACATCAAGTAAGCATCGATGATAGAGCGAATTTTTATCCTTCTCCGGCTGTTTTTGTATATACACTGCCCAATATCATTATGGGTGAGATAAGTATAAAAAATAAACTAAAAAGTGAAAATGCGTTTTTCATTTCGGAGCACTTTGATCCAGAATTTATAGCTAATTATTCTCAGGTTTTACTTCAAACAGGAAAAGCAAGCAATGTTATTTGTGGTTGGGTTGATTTGGATAATGATAAATATGACGTATTTTTGGCTTTTCTTTCAAAAAAAGGTAAAAAAGAGCTAACAAAAAAAGAATTAAATAATTTATACAATCAATAATTATGGCTGAATTACAAGAAGAGCTAAAAGAAAAGATAATAGAGCAATTAAGTCTTGAGGATGTGGAAGTAAGTGAAATTGGAGATGACGATCCTCTTTTTGGTGATGGCCTTGGTTTAGACTCGATCGATGCATTAGAATTAATTGTTTTATTAGAAAAAGATTACGGGATTAAATTAAAAGATCCTAAAGAAGGAAAAGCTATTTTCGAGTCGATTAATGTAATGGCTGATTATATTTCAAAACATCGTACAAAGTAATATGAATAAAGGCGTTGCCATAACTGGTATGGGAATTATTTCTTCTATTGGGAATAACGTAGAAGAAAATTTAAATGCTTTAAAATCTGTTTCTCACGGAATTTCTAGAATAGATCTAATCGAAACACGTCATAAAGACGATATAATGGTTGGTGAAATTAAAAAGACCAATGAAGATCTTATAAAAGAACTTGGATTAGATCCTTTAAATAGTTTTTCCAGAACAGCAATGCTTGGCGCAATTGCAGCAAAAGAAGCTTTGGTAGATGCCCAAATTTCTGATATTAACGAATACAGAACAGGTTTTATCTCTGGAACAAGTGTTGGAGGAATGGATACGACCGAAAAGTTCTATCTTCAATATCCAGAATCAGAAGAAAACAGAAGATTTATAAAAGCGCAGCATGCAGGGTATACTACACAATCCGTTTCTAATTATTTAGGGATAAATGGTTATGTGTCTACTATTAGTACAGCATGTTCATCTGCAGCGAATGCAATCATGTTGGGAGCGCGTATGATCAAAGCTGGTAAGATCGATAGAATGATTGTAGGAGGAACAGATGCTTTATCAAAGTTTACCATCAATGGTTTTGGAACGTTAATGATTTTATCAGATGAAGAGTGTACTCCATTTGATGACAATAGAAAAGGTCTTAATTTAGGAGAAGCTGCAGCATTTTTAGTGCTAGAGAGTGAAGAAATCGTGGAAAAAGAAAATAAAAAAATTCTTGGTAGAGTAGCTGGATGGGCAAATGCAAATGACGCATATCATCAAACTGCTTCCTCTTCGAATGGAGAAGGTGCTTATTTAGCCATGAAAAAAGCATTAAAGATCGCTGGTTTAGAACCGCAAGAGATAGATTATGTAAATGCGCATGGAACGGCTACACCTAATAATGATCTATCCGAAGGTGTTGCCATGACTAGAATTTTTGGAGAAGATAAGACACCTGTTTTTAGTTCTACTAAAGCATTTACAGGGCATACACTTGCAGCCGCAGGTTCTGTAGAAGCTGTATATTCGCTATTGTCTCTTCGTGAGAATTTAATTTTTCCGAATTTGAATTTCAAAACTAAAATGCAAGAGTTTGCTTTGGTTCCACAAACTGAATTGCTTTCAAAGGAATTAAACACCATTCTATCTAATTCATTTGGTTTTGGAGGAAATTGTTCTACTTTAATTTTTACTAAATAATGGGAGAATGCTATATAAACGGTATCGCTAATATTTCGGCGCAACCTACCACAGATGCGGATAGATTTTTGGAAGAAATAATTTCTCATAAAACATCGATATTTAAAGCTCACGATCCGAATTATAAGGAGTTTATAAAGCCGGCAGCAATGAGGCGTATGTCCAAGTCTGTAAAAATGGGTGTTACTGCTGCTTCTATAGCTTTAAATAATTCTGGCGTAGAAATGCCAGATGCTATTATTACAGGGACTGGAATGGGTTGTAAACAAGATTCTGAAAAGTTTCTTGAAAAAATTCTATATGATGATGAACAGTTTCTAACTCCAACATTGTTTATTCAGTCTACTCACAATACCGTTGGAGGACAGGTAGCGCTTGGTTTAGGATGTAAAGCATATAATCTAACTTACGTTCAGGGAGCTGCTTCGTTTGAGTCTTCTCTCATTGATGCGCAGCTTATGTTATTGGAAGAGCCTGAAAAGAATATATTAGTTGGAGGTATTGATGAAGTAGCGAAGAATTCTACATTATTACATAAATTAGATGGGCAGATTAAAGAAGATGATATCGATGTGATTAATCTTCTGAATTCTAAAACTGGAGGTACGGTTCATAGCGAAGGAGCTACTTTTATGATGCTGGGTAGTAAGAAAACTGATACTAGTCATGCTAAAATTGTTGATATTGAAACGATTAGTAAGGCAAGTAGTGAAGAAGCTGAGAAGCATATTGAGGCTTTCTTAGATCGTAAAGGTATTTCTATAAAGGATGTTGATGCTGTAATTCTTGGAAATAATGGAGATATCGATTATGATCATTATTATCGAAATCTTCAGGACTCTCTTTTTTCGGAAACTGAACAATTGTGTTATAAGCATTTAATAGGAGATTATCCTGTAGCTTCTAGTTTCGGTTTTTGGCTTGGATGTAAGATTTTTGAGAAGAATACTGTACCTGATATTTTAAAGGTTAATTCAACTACTGCTAAGAAGTATGATACAGTACTTCTATACAATCAATATCTTGGAAAAAACCATAGTATTGCTTTATTGCAAAGATGCTAATTAGAAATATAGTTAATATTATAAGTGTTATAGCTGGCTCGTTGATGCTAGCAGCAATAATATTTGATAAACTCCCTTGGTGGAGTTTATTTGTTTTAATACTTATTTGGTTATTAATTACAGGGTATGGTGTTGCGAATATTAGATCTGGCTATTTCTTAAAAAGTCTTAGTAATAATTCAAAAATTAATCAAAGAAAGATAGCGATTACTTTTGATGATGGTCCTGATCCCAATACATTAGAAGTTCTAAAAATATTAGATAAGTATGGTGTAAGATGTACTTTCTTTTGCATAGGTAAGCAAGTAGAGAAATATCCTGAAATCGTAAGAGAAATTACTAAAAAGAATCATGTGATTGGTAATCATACCTTTAGTCATGATAAGTTGATTGATATGTATGGTACCGAACGATTTACGAATGAGATAAAGGACGCAGATCGTATTATAGAAAAATATACGACGAGAAGACCTTTGCTATTTAGACCACCATATGGAATTACGAATCCAAATATTGCCAAAGCTGTAAAAGCTACGGGTCATACTGTAATTGGATGGAATAAAAGGTCTTTTGACACCACCATTCCTTCCGAAAAAGTGATTCTTAGAAGAATTACTAAAAACCTTAAAAATGGAGATGTAATCTTACTACATGATACAAAAACTATTACTTTGTCAGTATTGGAACAATTGTTGCTATTTTTGCAAAGGAATAACTTTACAACCGTAACTATAGATGAACTATTTTCAATACAGGCATATGCTTAGATTTTTTATATGTACTATTTTTTTTATGAGTACTTCATGGGTAATGGCTCAAGAAGTAGAATTAAGTAAGCCTGAAGCTACTTCTTTTGTAAATGCAGTAAGTGCTAGTGCAAAGAAATCTAAAACTATTGTAAATACTTTTACACAATTAAAGCATATTGATTTTCTTTCTAATGATATAGAAAGTAATGGAGATTTATATTTCAAATCGCCTAATATCATTAAATGGTCTTATTTAAAACCTTATGAATATAGCGTAATCTTTAAGGATAAGAAGTTATATATTAATGATGCAGGTAAGAAAAGCGATATTAATTTGGCTTCGAATAAAGTTTTCAAAAAATTAAATGATCTTATCGCAAAAAGTGTTAGCGGTGATATGCTCGATGAATCACAGTTTGCAATGCGTTTTTATAAAAACAAAGGGATATATATAGCTAAATTATCTCCTAAAGACCAAACATTAAAAAATATGTTTAAAGAGATTGTATTAGGTTTTCAGTCAAAGAGCTATTTGGTCTCTAGTGTAAAACTTATAGAGCCTTCAGGTGATTATACACTTATCAAATTTAAAAACACATCTGTTAACAAACCAATTCCAGATGCGGTATTTTTACATTAGCATACTTGTTCTTAGTTTTTATAGTTGTAAAGTAACCACAGTAAAAGATTATATCGAGTCTGATGTAAAAGAATCTGATACATTTGAAAATTTATATTTTGCAAGCTCCAGTATTGATTATGTTTATAAAGCAGATATAAAGATATATGGTAATGAATTTAGTGGTATTCTAATAATAAAAAAGATATCAGAAGATAAACATCGTATTGTGTTTACTTCTCAGTTTGGATCTACTTTTTTTGACATAGAATTAGAAAATGATTCTTTTAAGATTAATAGTGTTGTAGAACAGTTGAATAGAAAAATAATCTTAAACACTTTAATTAGAGATTTTTCATTAGTAGTAGATGAAAAGGGGCCCGTTATTGGAAAATATTATAATGATTCTTACAATGTTCTAAAAAATAGAAACGGAAAAAGAAGTAATTACTATTTTTACAGGATTTCTGATAAGAGATTAGATAAGATTGTACAGGCTACGAAAATGAAAGAAAAAGTAATAGTGTCTTTCAACAAAGTATCAAAGGATCAAGTAGCAAAAAATATAAAGATTGACCATAAAAATATCAAATTAAATATTGAATTAAACTTTCTGAAATAATATGCTAATAGCTGATTTATATAAAATTAATGAAGATTCTGTAAGGGATGGTGTGCAGATAACGACTATCACTTTAAATCCAGATAATGATATTTTCAAGGGTCATTTTCCTGGTAATCCTGTAACACCAGGAGTGTGTACGTTACAGATTATAAAGGAACTAACAGAAAAGAGAACAGGTTGCTTTTTGTTTATGAAAAAATCGTCTAATGTAAAGTTTATGGCGGTTATCAATCCGGAAAAGAATCCGGATTTAGAGATTACGAATGATTTTAAGGATGGCGAAGAAGAGATTAAAGTGAAAAGTACTGTAAAATATGATGATACAGTTGCCTTAAAAGTTGTAATTACTTTTGTGAAATTATAAATCTATTATTATGAAGTTTTTAGCATTATTTATTGGAGTATTCTTTTTTAGTAGCGGTATAAATACTGATATAACCGAGGTACGCAACCTATATAGATATGCTAAAGATACTAAAGAAAATACTGAGAAATTCTATAAGGTTACCCAAAACACCAATTACCAGAAGGATCCAGTGTTATCGGCTTATTATGGTTGTGCATTAACTTTGAAAGCTTCTTATGCAGATAGTAGAGGAGACAAAATATCTTTTTTTAGAAAAGGAAAAAAAATGATAGAAGAAGCTATCGAGTCAGATCCTTCTAATATAGAATTACGTATGATTAGGCTAAGTGTACAAAGCAGTGCACCTAGAATTACCAGGTATTATAAAAATAAGGAGGAAGACAAGAGTTTTCTTATTGATAATGTAGAAAAAGTATCTTCTCCTAAGTTAAAAGAATTTATTAAAGGTTTTATGTCTACCTCCGAAGCTTTTAAATAATATCTTTCCTTACTTCTATAAAAGTTAATTCCTTTACCATTAAAATTATTATTATGCTATTTTTGCATCGAAAAAAATAGCGCTGTGGCAGAAAACACTTTATTTGACTCACGTTTTGAAACACTAAATTGTTGTGTTTTTATTCCTACGTATAACAATCATAAAACTTTGGATAGGGTAATTCGAGGCGTTATGAAATATACGGATCGGATCATTATTATTAATGATGGATCTACCGATAGTACATCAAATATCTTAGAGCAATATCAAAATTCTCTTAACGTCATAACATTTCCTGAAAATAAAGGAAAAGGAATGGCACTTCGTGAAGGCTTTAAAGTAGCATCAGAATTAGGGTATGATTATATGATCACCATCGATAGTGATGGTCAGCATTTTCCTAGCGATTTACCTGTTTTTTTAAATGAGCTTGAAAAGCAAGATCCAGCGACTTCTCTATTGCTTATTGGATCACGTAATATGGATGATCCTACAGTACCAGGAAAAAGTAGTTTTGGAAATAAGTTTTCTAATTTTTGGTATTATATAGAAACAGGAATAAAACTTAAAGATACTCAATCGGGATACCGATTATATCCGATCAAAGAGATTAGTAAATTAAAACTGTTTACTACAAAATTTGAGTTAGAAATAGAAGTTATTGTAAAACTTGCCTGGAGAAATGTCGAAGTTCGAAATATACCCGTACAGGTGCTATACGATGAAACCGAAAGAGTTTCTCACTTTAGACCTTTTAAAGATTTTACCAGAATCAGCATTTTAAATACTTGGTTGGTTACCTTAACATTGTTTTTTTATCTTCCTAAACGATTAATTGGGAAAGTAAAAAAAAAAGGCTTTAAAAAATACTGGAGAGAAAATGTATTAAGAAGTAATGATTCCCCTATAAAAAAAGCCAGTGCTATAGCTTTAGGTCTTTTTATTGGTATTGCTCCATTATGGGGTTTTCAAACAATTTTGGTAATATCGCTAGCAGTTTTATTAAAACTTAATAGGGCTATTGCCTTTTTATTTTCTAATATCAGTATTCCGCCGTTGATTCCTTTTATAATTTATGGTAGCTATCAGATAGGAGCTATAGCGATGGGCAAAGAAATGGATGCTACACTTAATATAGAAGATATTAAATCTGGAACAGATGTTTTTAAAGGGTTAGGTCAATATATTTTGGGGAGCATAATTTTAGCAACACTAGTGTCATCAATTTCAGGAGTCATTGCGTATTTGTATTTTAGCTTTCGCAAATCTAAAAAAGAGGCTGTGGATGCATAATTTTTTTCTTTCCTTATATCAATATATCAGGCGAAACAAATTAATTGCCTGGCCAATAATTGTTGGGTGTGTTGCAGTTTTTGCATTTCTTGCTAGTCGAATTGGGTTCGAAGAAGATATAACTCGATTGATACCTAATAGCGATAAATCAGAGGTTACCCAAAAGGTACTAAAGACAGTTTCTTTTTCAGATAAGATAGTAGTTAATATTTCTAATAGAAGCGAGAATCCTGATAACCTAACTACATATGCAGCTTCTTATATTGACTCTATCAATAAACATTTGCCAAAATATGTTGAAAAAATACAAGGAAAAGTGGCAGATGATAATGTTATGGAATTATACGATTTTGTGTATCAGCATCTTCCTTTCTTTCTAACGGAGGAAGATTATAAAACTATCGATAGACAGATCAATCCAGATTCTATTACAAAAGTTATAGAAAACAATTATAAGTCTTTAATATCTCCAGCAGGTTTAGTAACACAAAAATATATTGTAAAAGATCCATTAACATTAACACCAAAAGGTCTTCAAAAACTAGCCCAGCTTCAACTAGGAGATAATTACGATTTGTATAATGGTTTTTTAGTTACTAAAGACAAGAAAAATCTCTTACTATTTCTAACACCTGCATTGGCCACAAATGAAACAGGTGAGAATACTCTTTTTGTTGAAGAATTAAAACGAATTACAGAAGACTTAAATACTACTTATCAGGAAACTGCAAGTGCCACTTTGTTTGGATCTACATTATACGCTGTAGCCAATGCAAAACAAATAAAGAGTGATATTCAACTTACCGTAAGTATCGCAATGACAATCTTATTGCTAATACTTATTTTCTTTTATAGAAAACTAGCGGTACCTCTTATTATTTTTACACCAACTGTATTTGGAGCTATTGTAGCTATTGCGATTCTCTATTTGATCAAAGGTAAGATATCAGCTATTTCACTTGGAATTGGTTCAGTGTTATTAGGAATCACATTGGATTATTCCTTACATATTCTTACGCATTTTAGAAATAATAATGATGTAAAAGAATTATATAAAGATGTTTCTATGCCAGTTCTTATGAGTAGTTTAACAACGGCGGTAGCATTTTTATGTTTGGTTTTTGTAAAGTCGGAAGCATTAAATGATCTAGGTATTTTTGCAGCAATTAGTGTAGTAGGAGCCTCGGTATTTGCCTTATTATTTATTCCGCAAGTATATCGCTTTTCTAAAACTGTAAAAAGTGAGCGAAAAACATTTATTGATAGAGTTTCGCAAATCAACTTTCATAAGAGCAAAGTATTAATCGGGCTGATTAGCTTGATATTTATTATTGGCTTGTTTTTATTCCATAAAGTCGGTTTTAATACAGATTTAAATACTATGAACTACCAACCAGAAGAGTTGTTGGCGGCAGAAGAAGATTTAGATCGTATTAATAATAACAAAGCCAAATCAATCTACTTGGTTTCGTATGGTTCTTCTTTAAATGAGGCATTAAATGCCAATAATAAGCTGTTTAAAACCTTAGAAAAAAAGAAAACTAATGAAGAGATCATTAACTTTAGTTCTGTAGGAGGGGTGGTTTTATCCAAAGAAGCCCAACAAGAAAAAATTAAACTCTGGAATGAATTTTGGACTCAAAAGCGTAGAGACTCTCTCACTAATTTATTGATAGAAAAAGGAAGTGTTCTTGGTTTTAAACCACAGACCTTTCATCAGTTTTATGCGATGCTTACCAATAAAATTAATCCTATAGGTTTCGAGGAGTATCAAAATATCAAAGAATTGTACCTAGAAGAGTTTGTAACTACCGAACCTAACTTCGCAACGGTAGTTTCTGCAATTAAAGTAAATCATGAAAATACAGATCAACTAAATGCATCACTAAGCAAGATTTCTAACACGGTAGTAATTGATCGGAAGCAGCTAAATGAAACGCTATTAGGGAATCTTAAAAACGATTTCAATTCGTTAATTGGATATTCTTTAATAGCGGTAGTAGCATTGCTGCTCTTGTTTTACAGGGATCCTATGCTTACTCTTATCACAGCATTACCGATTGCAATAACCTGGGTGATAACCTTAGGAGTCATGAAAATCTTAGGAATAGATTTTAATATTTTTAATGTAATTATTTCTACATTTATTTTTGGTCTGGGAGTAGATTATAGCATCTTTATTACCAATGGTTTAATAAAAGAATTTACTTATGGTGTAAAAGAACTTCCTACTTATAAAACTTCCATTCTTTTATCGGTTATTACTACAATTTTGGGAGTTGGGGTTTTAATTTTTGCAAAACATCCCGCATTAAGATCAATATCTACAGTATCATTAATAGGAATTTTATCTGCTGTTTTGGTGGCTTTTACCATTCAGCCAATGTTATTCAGAACTTTTATAACAAATAGAGTAAAGAAAGGTCTAACACCTTTAAGACTTAGACAAACACTATGGTCAATATTTAGTTTTGGGTATTTTATTATTGGAGGATTTATCGTATCACTACTAAGCAGTCTGATCATTCCTTGGTTTCCTGCAAAGATGAAAAAGAAAATGAGTGTTTTTCATAGGGTAGTTTCTAAATTAATGCGATCCGTGTTATATTCTAATCCTTTTGTAAAAAAGAGAGTGTATAATCCAGAAAATGAAGATTTCAATAAGCAATGCATTATCATAGCAAATCACTCTTCATTTTTGGATATAATTTCTATAGGAATGTTGTATCCAAAACTTATCTTTTTAGTAAAAGATTGGGTATATGATAATCCAGTTTTTGGTCGTGCTGCGAAATTGGCAGGTTTTTATCCGGTTTCTTCAGGTATAGAAGGCGGTGTAGAACATCTTAGAGAAAAAGTAAAACAAGGATATTCGTTAATTGCATTCCCTGAAGGTAGTAGAACAAATACGGCAAAAATGAGTAGATTCCACAAAGGGTCTTTTTATTTGGCGCAGGAATTAGATTTAGATATCTTACCAGTGGTTATTCATGGAAATGCACAGGTATCTCCAAAAGGAGATTTTATTATCCACGATGGCGCTATTCAATTAAAGATATTACCTAGAATCACTAATGATAATGTTGATTTTGGCGAAGGTTATACCGAAAGAACAAAAAAGATAAGCGCATATTTCAAAGATCAATATGCAGAGTTACAGAGTGACTTAGAAGGCGTAGATTACTATAAAAAAGCATTGCTGAATAATTATAGGTATAAAAGTTGTTATCGAAAAGTAGCATCGGACTATTCAGAAAACAAAGAAAGATTCTATAAAGCTACTAGTTATATTGATCATAAAGAACGAGTTTTGGTATATGATGATCAGTATGGACAGTTATTGTTATACATTTCTTTTAAAAGACCGTATGCTAAACTCAAAGGAATAGTAGCGGATAGTGAAAAATTAAGTGTTGTAAAAAATTGCTATACTACAATTAGAAACAAAATAGAATTTGTGGATAGTGAAGATTTGACATCGTCGAAATTTGATGTACTTTTGTTACATACAGCTATACCAGTACAACCACAACATTTAGAAAAAATAGTATCAGAGGATATAAAACGTATCGTTTTGTTCTCTGAAGAAAATTATCTTTCCGAGTTGTTGAAAGGAACTTTTAAAGTGTCTTCTCAAGAATTTGGATTAACAGTTTTGAATAGAATATAATACATGCAAGATAAATTTGATGTTGTTATTATCGGTAGTGGACTAGGAGGATTGGTTTCTGCGAACATTCTTGCCAAAGAAGGTAAAAAAGTATGTGTACTAGAAAAAAACAATCAGTTTGGAGGTAATCTACAGACTTTTGTAAGAGATAAAAGCATATTCGATACCGGAATTCATTATATAGGAGGTTTAGATAAAGGACAAAATTTATATCAATACTTTTCGTACTTGGATATCATGGATGATCTTAAGATCAAAAGAATGAATTTAGATGCGTATGATGTTATAACTTTTGATGGAGATGAAAAAGAATATCCGCATGCTCAAGGGTATGATAATTTTGTAAAGCAATTGGTTAAGTTCTTTCCGGAGGAAGAGGAAGGAATAAGGACGTATGTACAGAAAGTAAAAGATACGTGTTATAAATTCCCACTGTACAATTTAGAAGAAGGAGATCGCTATTATGGAGAAGATCTTTTGACACTTAAGGCAAAAGATTATATCGATAGTGTAGTAAAAGATCCAAAATTAAGAGCTGTACTTGCAGGCTCCAATTTGCTATATGCTGGCGATCCAGATAAAACACCTTTCTACGTACACGCATTGTCGATCAATTCGTATATGGAAAGTGCTTGGAGATGCATACAAGGAGGAAGTCAGATAGCAAAACTTTTGGTAAAGAGATTTAGAGCTTTGGGAGGAACAATTTATAAGTATCAAGAGGTTAATAAATTTAATTTTGAAGAAAAAGAAATAGTATCTGTTTCTACAACCAAAGGAGATACGTTCTATGGAGATAACTTTATTTCTAATGTAGATCCTAAACTCACCTTGCAAATTATTGGTAAAGAACGCTTCAGGAATTTGTATTACAAAAGGATTCAAAATACAGAAAGCATCATTTCTTCCTTCAGTATTTATATAGTTTTTGAAAAAGGAACTTTCCCTTACTTGAATAAAAACTATTATCACACTAATACAGAAGAAAAAGTATGGACTACGCAGGAATATGAGGAAGAGAACTGGCCAGAAGCGTATTTAATATCAATGAATGAGGATCTTAAAAACCCTGGTTATGCCGAAAATTTAACGTCTATTGCATACATGCGTTTTGAAGAAACTGCTCCTTGGGCAGATACATTTAATACGGTTGCACAAAAGAATGAAAGAGGTGAAGATTATGAAGAATTTAAGCAAAGAAAAATAGAAGCTTACCTCAAAGAAATTGAAAAGAAGTTTCCAAATATTCGATCATGCATAAAGTCTGTGCATACCTCTACACCCTTATCATATAGAGATTATATTGGTTGTTATGAAGGATCTATGTACGGATTTGCAAAGGATGCTGACAATCCGATGAAATCATTTCTATCTCCAAGAACTAAGATTCCTAATTTATTATTTACGGGGCAAGGATTAAACATGCATGGAGTATTAGGTGTTACCATTAGCGCTGTAGTTACTTGCGGAGAACTGGTGGGGAAAGAAAAGTTATTGAAGGACATCAAAAGTGCCTTAGCTGAAAAAGAGTTGTTAGATTCCTAATGAAGAGTTGTTTACATCATATATTTTTGGTAGTTCTATTGTTACTCGTATCTTCTTGTGGCATTAAAAAATCACTAGAAGCTAGACCTGATATTTCGGGAATAGAAACAGTAGATACCACAAGAATAAAACATAGTGATACATTCTTTACGCTTAATAATAATCTATTGCGAAAAAATAAGCAAGGTTTATGGGAGCTGTATATAGAAGGGAAACCACTAGAAAGAGGTATTGCTGCCGGAAGTCTAAGTAGAGAGTTGATAAAGATTCAGGAAGATGCTTTTATTGGAAAAGTAACAGAATTAGTGCCTTCAGAAAGTTATTTAAGATTCTTAAGTAAAGTGGTAGCATGGTATAATAGAAAGTTACATCTTAATGTTCCCGAGGAGTTTAAAACAGAGATTTACGGAGTTTCTCGTTATGCTTCCAATGATTATAATGATTTTGCAGAGCCTTATGTACGTATGCTCTATGCGCATGGAGCTCATGACATTGGTCATGCATTGCAAGATTTAATGTTGGTAGGATGTACTTCCTTTGCCGCTTGGGGCGATAAAACTGATGATGGAAAACTGTTAATAGGTCGTAATTTTGATTTCTATGCAGGTGACGATTTTTCTAAAGAGAAACTGGTTACCTTCATGAATCCTGCTGAAGGATATAAATTTATGACGTATGGCTGGGCAGGAATGATGGGAGCATTATCTGGTATGAATGAAACGGGATTAACCGTTACCATAAACGCAGGAAAATCAAAAATTCCTTTGATTGCCAAAACTCCAATTTCCATCCTTACCAGAGAAATTTTACAATATGCCTCGACTATAGAAGAAGCAGTAGCAATTGCAAAGAAAAGAGAAGTATTCGTTTCAGAATCTATTATGATTGGTAGTGCCAAAGATAAAAGAGCAGCCTTGATAGAAGTTTCTCCTGATAATTTTGGAGTGTATCATGTTCCTAATTCTAATCAATTGATTTGTTCTAATCATTTTCAGAGTGATTCTTATAAAGAAGATAAACGCAACCAAAAAGCAATAGAAGAGAGTCATTCTTTTTATAGATATCAGCGAATGACAGAACTCTTATCAGAAAATGATAAACTAAACCCAGAAAAGGCAGTTGCCATTTTAAGAAATAGAGAAGGATTAAAAGATAAGCTGATTGGTTACGGTAATGAAAAAGCACTAAATCAGATGTTAGCACATCATGGTATTGTTTTTCAACCAGAAGAAAAAAGAGTATGGGTGTCTACCAATCCTTATCAAATGGGAGAGTTTGTAGCATATGATTTGGATCAGGTTTTTGATAGTATCGCCGTGCAAAAAGAAGAAGTGGTGATTGCTTCAGAAGGAATGAATGTTCCAGAAGATCCTTTTATCCACACCAAAACATATGAGAACTATGAAGCGTTTAGAATTTTAAGTAGAAAGATAGAAAGCGCTACCGAAAATGAAATAGCTATTTCTGACGATGAGCTTACTACATTTCAGAATTTAAATGCTAATTATTGGGCTACTTATTATGTATTGGGCGAGTATTACTATACTCATAAAAAGTATAAAAAAGCATTAATAGCTTTTAAGCAAGCATTAAAAAGAGAAGTAACTACAGTTCCGGATGTGAAAAATATACAGAAGTATATTAGAAAATGCGAACGAAAAATTTAAGCTGATGACTCAGGATATAGAACGATCTACACAAGAGGAGATAATAAAAATGCAAAACGAAAAACTCACAGTATTAATTTCTTTTGTATTAAAAAACTCTCCTTACTATAAACGATTATTTGACAAACTAGGTCTTTCAGCATCTGATATTCATACTGTAGAAGATCTTAAAAAGTTACCGATTACAACTAAGGATGATTTACAAGCGTATAATGATGATTTTTTATGTGTTCCAAAATCAGAGATTGTAGATTATGTAACTACTTCGGGTACTTTAGGAAAGCCAGTTACTTTTGCTCTTACAGAAAAGGATTTGCAGCGATTGGCCTATAATGAGGCTACTTCTTTTGCTACTGCGGGAGTTACTAAAAATGATGTGGTACAGCTCACAACAACCTTGGATCGTAGATTTATGGCAGGATTAGCATATTTTCTAGGCACCAGAAAACTAGGCGCAGCTATGGTTAGAGTAGGATCTGGAATTCCGGAATTGCAATGGGATTCTATACATCGTTTTCAATCTACTTATTTGGTGGTAGTCCCTTCCTTTTTATTAAAACTGATTTCCTATGCAGAAGCTAACGGAATAGATTATAATAATTCTTCTGTAAAAGCTGCCATTTGTATTGGAGAACCATTAAGAGATCAAGATTTTAAGTTGAATACCCTTGGTAGTAAAATTAAAGAAAAGTGGGATATAGAATTGTATTCTACCTATGCATCTACCGAGATGAGTACTGCGTTTACAGAATGTTCCGCCCATCAGGGAGGACACCATCGTCCAGAATTGATTATCACCGAAATTTTAGATGATGAAGGTATTCCAGTGGAAGAAGGAGAAGTGGGAGAGTTAGCAATTACTACTTTGGGAATTGAAGCAATGCCACTAATTCGCTACACGACTGGTGATATGGTACAAGCACATACAGAACCTTGTAGCTGTGGTAGAACAACGATGCGATTAAGCCCGGTTTTGGGCAGAAAGAAACATATGATCAAATACAAGGGAACTACTTTGTATCCGCAAAGCGTTATCGAGGTATTAACTAGTTTCGAAGGATTGGGAATGTATGTTATTGAGGTGATTACAGGAGATTTAGGAACCGATAAACTATTAATTCATGTATCGGATACACTTTCTGCATTGCGACAAAAAGAACTAAAAGAACATCTTAGAGCCAATCTTAGAGTGGTGCCGGACTTGGTATTAAATTCTAAAGAGGCATTAAAAGCAAAAAAATTCCCAGAGATGAGCAGAAAACCCATTTCATTTATAGACTCCAGGGGATTAGTATCTACAGATAAGTAGTGAGATGATTTCTACTCACTATTGATTTTATGTCTTTGATTTTCAATCACAAGAAGGATGTCTGTTTAAATTGACAGAAAATTTTCTATAAAACTTTACGATTTAAGTAGGAATTATTCTAATTTTAGAAAAATCTTTATGGGTTATAATAATTTCATTATTACTACTTGTAAAATTGATATACCCTTACTCCATATTTTGTACGTTTAATCTAATTACTAATTTAAATCAAAAATTAAAATGAATCCTGATTTACAAAACACAATTCCTTGTGCAGAAGCAGCAGAATGGACAAAAGCTTGGAGAGATAAGTATCAAAATGACCAAAAACCAGTTGTGAATCCAACAAGTGCTTATTTGGTTCCTGTTGTAGATTTAATAGAAGTCCTTAATGAGATGGGAGTATTAAGTGATAAAATTGCTGAAAAAGCACAAGGACAAGCCTGTGTTAAAGGTTTGAAAATTAGAGCTTATATGGCTATTGGTTCTGAAGATGCTGATGAGAAACTAGAAGAGAAACTGTTGGTTGTTGGAACAAAATACAATAGAAAAACAAAAGTATATGAAGATATAATTAACGAAGAAGTTGATGGTAATGAAGAAGAGCTTAGTGCTTTTGGAACGCCTATTACTAGTAGTGGTATTTATGATTTTACGAGTCCTTGCCCTCCGAGTTGTGATCCTTATAGTCCATTGAATCAATAAACTTTTGACACAAATTTAGGACTTTAATTCCATAACTAATTTTAAACGAAAAAATAAAATGAATTCAAACAACGAAAATACTATTTCTAAAGATACAGGGACCCAATGGACGGCAAACTGGAGATCACAAAATCCTAATACTGTAAACGCTTTTTTAATACCAGCAGTTGATTTTGTTGAGGTGTTAAACGAAATAGGAGTATTAGATGATGCAGCCGCACAACAAGCACAAGCGAATGCAAATAATCTGAATTCTCAGATAAGAGGTTATTTAGCTATTGATGCTAGTAATATGGAAAAAATCATCTTTGTTGGAACTGAAAATGTCGATGGAGTTTATAGAGATATTATTGATGGGACTATTGACGGTACTACTCCTACTACATTAAAATCTTCAGCATCAGATCCATCCACCAGTGGAGTCTTTGATTTTACCAGTCCTTGTCCACCAAGTTGCGATCCTAATAGTCCACTGAATCAATAATTGTATTGAAAGAAGATTATTTCATTTGGTTTAATGTATTAACTATTTTGTTTTTAGTATTTAATACATTTTTATATCTTAAAAACTTTGGAAAATCTATCAAAGTTTTTAAGATATTTACCATGTATTTGGTCTTCATATGTTTAATTCAATTAATTACAATTTTTATTGGCAAAATATTACATAAACCAAATTTATTTCTATCACATTTTTATTTTATAATACAATTTGGTTTTTTATCTTTTTTCTACAAACAACTTTTAAATACCAAATTAGTAACGTATGTGTTGATTCCAGTTACATGTTTTCTCACTTATCAATATATAATTGATCAAGATCTTTTACATAGATATAATGCTATTGGTATATCGATTACTCAAGGTTTACTAATAGTGTATTCGATAATTTATTTATACAGATGTTTGCAAGGTCAAAGTCTTTTTTTAATAGTAAATGTAGGTGTGTTACTGTATTTAGTTTCTAGTACGTTGATATTTGCCTCAGGGAATTTAGTATTTAATCTAAATATTTCTGATTCAATGAATTATCTGTTAATAAATGCAAATCGTATCTTATATTTTTTATTCCAAATCTTAATCTTTATTGAATGGAGAAAGAATTATTACAAGAAGATTCACAGATCATAGTGATTATTTTAATTGCTATTATGGTGTTGCTATTAATGGCAGTATCGTTGGTACTTTTCTTTTTCTTTTCTCGTAAAAAAATAATTGCAGCAGAACTAGAAAAAGCGAATCTGGAGATCTCTTACCAAAAAGATTTACTGCATAGCACCATCGAAGTACAAGAAGAAGAGCGCAAAAGAATTGCTCAGGACTTACACGATGCTATTAGCTCTAAACTAAATGTAGTGAGTTTAAGTACCAATTTTCTAATCGATGGGAATCTACAGGATGACGAAAAAGATCGAACGCTACAACATATACTTGCTGTTACTACCAAAACGTTAGAAAGCTCTAGAAGATTAGCGCATAATTTATTACCTCCTATTCTTGAAAATTTTGGATTGCAGGCGGCAATAGAAGAACTTTGCGATGAGTTTATTTGTAGCCAAAAATTACATATCGATCACAATATTGTTTATACCAATTTATTGTCTAAGAGCAATGAATTGCATATCTTCAGGATTATTCAGGAATTACTTAATAATTCCGTGAGACATGGTAACGCTACTAAGGTCACTTTACAAATGAATGAAGAAAATGAACAAGTATTCATTAAATATTCAGACAACGGAACAGGCTTCGATGTGAAATCTGTAAATAAGAACAAAGGGATTGGTCTTAAAAATATCGAAAGTAGAGTAGACATACTCGATGGGGAACTTTCATATGATAGTAAGATTGGTAAGGGAGCAACTTTTAACATCAGCACTAATACACCTAAACAATGAAGAAAGACATTATTAAATTAGCGATAGCCGATGACGAAACATTATTTCGACAAGGAATTACATTTATCCTAAATAAAGAGCAAAATATTGATATCAACATTCAGGCAGAAAATGGTAATGATTTAATTAAGCAATTAGATAATACCAGAGACTTACCAGAGATTATTCTAATGGATTTAAAAATGCCAGATCTTAACGGTGTAGAAACTACAAAGATCGTAAAGAAGAAATTTCCAGATATCAAGATTATAGCATTAACCAGTTATTATAGTAAACCATTTATTACCAACATGATTCAGCAAGGAGCGGTAGCATATTTGGCAAAAAATGCAACACCTACCGAAGTGGTAAATACCATTAATCACGTAGCAATAAAAGGATTTTATTACGATGAGAATGTAATGACCATGCTAGAAGAAGCTTCGCTAAAGTCTGGCAAACAGTCTAGAGATGAAGAGTATTTAACGAAACGAGAACGTGAAGTCTTAAAACTTATCTGCGAACAGAAAACAACTTCTGAAATAGCCGAGCAATTATTTATCAGTCCAAGAACAGTAGAAGGACATCGAAATAATCTATTGGTAAAAACAGGTTCTAAAAATATTGCAGGTTTGGTGATTCATGCGATCGAAAACCAGATATTTGTTAGAAACGCAGAGTTATAGAGAGCTTTATTATGATTTATGGATCTTAGTGAAGGTTAAAACTATGTATCTTACTGTATTTCATTTTTAGTTTTTGAGAACTTTTTACAAAAGCATTTTGCCATTAGCCTTTTTAATTTTTTAGCTAAAAGGAAAAAATCATAGTTTAATAGTAACAACTTTCAGTCGTAGCAGAAACTATAGCAATTTCAATAACTTTTTATTGTCATTCCAGCGTAGGCTGGAATCCATTTTAATTAGGGTGTAAAATTTAATTTCCAGTTGATGAAGAATATTATTGATTATTGCCAAACTTTTTACAAACTAGTACAATCTTTTCATTATCACTATTAGTGGTAAAAAATAAATAGGTATCACCACCATCTTTTATTTTAAATTTTTTCCGAATACCTAATACGGTTTCAGGAAAGTTGCGTGTGGTAATATTCGCTTTAGTAATGTTGGCTTTTTTGATATTTTTTTTCTGATAAGGAATGATTTGAAGGATCTCAAAACTTCTTCCAGGAAATTCGATCCATGTGTCAGAAGTATATAAATGTGAGTGGGTGTGGAGTTTATCAATTTTAAAACTTTTGGATATACTCAGAAAACCTCCTGATTTCATGATCGCAGCATTCGGTTCGTACAAATACTTCTTTGGCCCAGATATCGTTGGGATACTAGTTTTTTCTTCTTGATACAAAAATGAAAATTCCTGTCTACTATCTTTGGTAAGGTTGATGGTTTTTATTGCAATATCATCGGTATGATCTTTTTCAATGACCCAAAGCAATTCTTTAACCTCATTTTGTACGGCAACAACATGGATTTCTTTTACAAATCGTAATGATTTGATACCAGCATTAATGTCGAGTAGAGGAGATGTTTTGATTAAAATATGATCGCTTTTGGATAGTAAAAAATCTAAATGTTTGGGGACATCAGGCAAACAGTCTTCCAGAAAAAATACTTTCCCTTTGCTATCATGTCTACGAGAAGGGTCGATATAAATCCAGTCAACTTTGGTAAAGTTTTCTAGAATCACTAAACCATCACCCATTTCAGTTTGAATATTAGTAGCTTCTAATACCTGGAAGTTATGATTTGCTATCTTGCTAAGTTCAGCGTTTAGTTCGCAATGGATAACTCTAGAAACTTTTTTAGAAAAATAATAATCATCAATTCCTAATCCTCCAGTGATATCGATTAAGAAATCACCAGAGACTAATTCACTTTTATACTTAGCAGTAACCTCAGATGAGGTTTGTTCTAGATTAATGGTTGGCGGATAATAAATGTCTCTCGTTTGATACCAAAGAGGAAGTTTGGTTTTTGCTTTGTTTCTTCCATTAATTTGCTGCGCAAGTTCTTTGCTGCTAATACCTTCAAAAGAACTACGGGATAGTATTAATTTTGTAATGTCAACTGGACCTTCGGATGTTTCGAAAACGTAGTCTTGAACTTCCCTATGTAAAATAAGAGCATTCAAGTATTATAACTCTTTAGTCAATTGTTTCACAATCTTATATTCTGATAAAAACTCTTTGGCAATTACTTTTATCGCAGTATAGAATGGTACGGCTACAATCAATCCTCCAATGCCAAATAATGCTCCAAAAATAAGTATGGCTAGGAATATTTCTAAAGGATGCGATTTTACACTATTACCAAAAATTAAGGGTTGATTAAGGAAATTATCTATCAATTGAATGATGATATAACCTATCAATATATAGCATAATTTTGGCAGTATCACGGATTGAAAATCTGCTCCCAAATTACTAGTTGTAGCAAGGATTAATACCAAAGCGCCTCCAAAAAGAGGGCCAACATAAGGGATTAAATTAAAGATAGCCGCAATAAGTGCAAGTGCAACAGCATTATGAACTCCAAAAACTAAAAGTAGAATGGTATACAAAACAAATAAAATCAATACCTGAAGTAACAGACCTACAAAATAACGAGACAATAAATCTTTGATTTTAGTAAAGGCAGTCATAAACCTAGTTTCATCTTCTTTTTTTGCAAAAACAAGTAAGCTTGTTTCTAGAAGTTTGCTATCCTTCAAAAGAAAAAAGGAAATAAAGAGTACAGAGAAAAGTCCAATGAGTACAGCACCGAAACCACTTAAAAAATTATTAATAGTATCAGGAATAGCTTTTAGATCAAAGAATTCCATCAAGTCTGTTTGCTTGATCAGTTCTACGAAGTTTAGTTTTTCTATGTTAAAATAGTCACTTATTTCTTGATTCAATTGATCGAGGTCATCTCCAACTTCATTAATATTGATTTCACCAATTAATTGACCTTGCTCCGCAATAATAGGAACAAATAGTAAAAAAAGACTCATAAAAAGACCGATAGAAATAAATAGCGTAAACACGACCGCTAGGGTATTGTTAAATTTCAATCTCCGTTTTAGAAATAATACCAGTGGTCTACCCATTAAAGAAAATACTGCGGCAAAAGCGATATAGATGAGAATAGATTGTATTTTATATAAAAACCAAAGTAAAATAAGTATTCCAACAATTACTCCAAGAGCTCTTAGAATACCATATGCTATTGTTTTTGAATTCATATGAATTATTTTTCTGGAGTTCCAAAGTTAGTATAAACAGCCTAACATGGATACTTTTAGGTTATTTTTTGTAATTACTTTCGATCAATCAGTAATCATCATTTGCTTCGTGATTTCGAATAACGCAATACCAGTAGCGGTTGCTACATTCATACTACTATTATTTCCATACATATTGATATGCACGCTATTTGTAAGTTTTGTGAGGATATGTTCAGAAATTCCTAAATTTTCTTCTCCTATTACCAATGCTATTTTATCGTTTGCAGAAAAGGTATAGTTTGCAATTTCAATGCTATCTTCTGTAATTTCTAAACCTACTATTTTGTATCCTTTATCTTGTAAAGTATCCAATACAGTCACAATATCTTCCTGTTCTTCATAACTCACAAAGTTATGAGTAGATCTAGCAGTACGCTGCATTCGCTTACTAATAATGGTAAGATCTTCTCCACAGAAATAGATATGTTCTACACCAAAACTATCTGCAATCCTAAAAATACTTCCAATATTAGCGGGAGCATTTACTCGATCACAAACAAGAGTAATAGGAAATTGTTTTTTGATAAAAGTAGTATTGTCGTGATGAAGCTGTGAGGACATGAATTTAGTTTTCAAAAGCGTATTTGATAATATTAGCACCCATTTTTAGTGCTTTTTGTCTTACTTCTTCAGGATCGTTATGAACTTCTGGGTTTTCCCATCCATCACCTAAATCACTTTCAAAAGTAAAAAGCAACACCAAACGGCCTTCATGGGTAATTCCTAAAGCTTGTGGTCTTTCTCCATCATGTTCATGTATTTTTGGTAAGCCATCAGGAAACTTAAATTTTGCTGAGAAAATAGGGTGAGAAGCAGGTAACTCTTCCAATTCTATGTCTGGGAAAACTTTAACTAACTCTTTACGGATATAAGGTTCCATCCCATAATTATCATCAATATGTAAAAAACCTCCACTTAATAAATAGTTACGTAGATTTTCGGCGTCTTGTTCTGTAAAAAATACATTTCCATGTCCAGTCATATGAATATAAGGATACTGAAAGATATCTACACTTTGCGGTTTTACGGTTTTAGGTTTAGCGCTCATGGCTGTGTTGATATTCTGATTGCAAAAACTGATAAGGTTAGGTAATGCCGTTGGATTACTGTACCAATCACCACCACCATTGTAGTGTAAAATAGCAATATCCTGAGCGTTTAGCATCGCACTAAAGAATAATACTCCGATAAAACTTGTAAGTTTTGTTACCATCATCGTCTAAATAAGAGATTCTAAAAGTACTAAAATAAAAAAGATGATAAGAAACCTTTTGATACTATTAACGATCACAATTTCTTCATGGGCCAATGCACAACAAGCAGATAAGTCTATTGTAGTTATGGAACTATTTACATCACAAGGATGTAGTAGTTGCCCTCCGGCAGATGAATTGCTGGATGCAATAAAAGAAAAGTATAAAGATGATAACGTTTTTGTATTGTCTTATCACGTTGATTACTGGAATCGATTAGGTTGGAAAGATCCGTTTAGTACGGAAGGATTTACGGATTACCAACGAGATTATGCACAACAATTTAATAGCAGATCTATCTATACGCCACAGTTAGTAGTTAACGGGAGTGAACATTTTACAGGTTCTAATAGCAGTAAAGCGGTTTCGGCTATTCGTAATTATTCAAAACAAACAACAAATAATACTATACAGTTAAAGGATATAAAACGAAAAGATGAAATTATTGCTATTAATTATGAAGTAGAAGGAGGTGTTTTTGAGCAAATCACATTAGCATTAGTAGTATCCGAACGAATTACAAAAATTAAAAGAGGAGAAAATCGAAATAGAACACTTAAAAACTCTAATATAGTAGCTAATAGAGTTATAAGTACTAAAGATATAGATTCTATTGAGATTACAATTCCTGATTGGGTAGAAGATAAGGATGAATTGACAATTATAGCTTATACTCAAAACAATAAATTAATCACTACAGGTGCTGCAAAAGTATCTATCTGATTAATTACTTTTTTGCATACGTTAAAGTCATAACTCGTGATACAGTTATGACTTTTTTATATTTCAATATTAATTTTTGAAATCAAAATTTCATTACAGCTACAGTGTAACAAATTAATCATAAAAACGTCTCGTAAAAAAGGTATATTAGTATTGTTTAAAATTGATTTTTAAATATTACAATGCCTGAAAATCAATCAAAAACCACATAAATCATTTATCATGAAAAAAAAACGTACCTGGAAGTTTTGGACTTCACGAACCTTGCTAGTCATTTTTGCCTTAGTTGCATTTTGGGTTGGAAATCTTATTTGGTTTCGTCCTTTTAATATCACTCATTTTTATGATAGGATATTTGCAGAGTTGGCTTTGGATAGTCCAGAATTAACTACTGCAATGGGAATTCCAGTAATATATAACTGGTCTAAAGATGAGTTAGACGATATCTCGGACAAAAAGCAATGGGAGACTTTTAATAAAATAAAGAAAGATTACGAAACCTTAAAAAGTTATGATTTCGAAAGTCAATCAGAAGCCAATAAGTTAAATACAAGAATTTTAGGGTATTATTTAAAAGGAGAATTAGAAGGAGAGCGATTTTTTTATCATGATTATCCCGTAAATCAAATGGGTGGTGTACAAAGTTCATTACCAAGTCTTATGGAAGATTCGCACAAGCTTAGAGATAAGAGTGATGCTGAAGCTTATATTACTCGTCTATCCAAATTTGAAACAAAATTTGATCAGCTTATAGAAAATCTAAAAATTAGAGAAGAAAAGGGGATTATACCTCCAAAGTTTGTAATGGATAGAGTACTCGATGAGATGAAAGGTTTTATCGGAAAGAAAGAAAATGAGATTAAGGAAACGGATGATGCAGTAACATCGAATATTTTGTACAGCAATTTTGATACGAAAATTGATAAAATAGAAGACTTATCTCAGGAAGAAAAAAATGAGCTTAAAGAACAAGTGAAGAATGAAATTGCGACTACAGTATTCGGCTCATATCAGAAGCTTATTAGTTATTTTGAGCAATTAAAACAAAAAGCAACGACAGATGCAGGCGTTTGGAAATTACCAGAGGGAGATGCATATTACAGATATCAGCTGAAACAACGTACCACTACTGATCTAGATCCAGAAGAAGTGCATACTATTGGTTTGTCAGAAGTAGCAAGAATTAAAGGCGAAATGGAGGCTATTCTTTCTTCTCAGGGATATGCTGATTCTACAAAAACTGTTGGCGCTATTATTCAGGAATTAAATAAAGAAGACCGTTTTCTTTTTCCTAATAATGATGAAGGGAGACAAATGGTGATTGATGAATATAACCGAATACTTTCCGAGATTAGTAATGGTTTGGATGATGCTTTTGATATAAGACCTAAAGCAGCACTAGAAGTAAAAAGAGTTCCAGAATTTAAGGAAGAAGGATCGGCAGGAGCCTATTATAATAGACCAGCAATGGACGGGTCTAGAGGAGGAGTGTTTTATGCGAATCTAAGAAATGTACACGAATCTGTTAAATTCGGAATGAAGACCTTGGCCTATCATGAAGGTATACCGGGACATCATTTTCAAATTGCAATTCAGTCCGAACTAGAAGGAGTTCCTATTTTTAGAACGATAGGGCTTTTTACTTCTTACATCGAAGGATGGGCTTTGTATTCGGAACAATTAGCTTGGGAACTTGGTTTTTATGAAAACGATCCTTTTGGAAATTTAGGAAGATTACAAGCAGAAATGTTTAGGGCTGTACGGTTGGTAGTGGATACTGGGATTCATCATAAAAAATGGACACTAGAGCAAGCGATCGATTATATGGTACAAAATACAGGCATGACCACCACAGAAGTAACTACGGAAATAGAAAGATATATTGTATGGCCAGGACAAGCATGTGCCTATAAAATTGGGATGCTGAAAATTTTAGAACTTAGAGAAAAGGCAAAAAAAGAATTGGGAGATCGTTTTGATCTGAGAGAATTTCATAATGCAGTTCTAAAAGATGGAGCCGTTCCCTTAGATATTTTAGAAGAAATTATTGATGCTTATATAGAGAGAACCAAAGCAAAAAGTGCTAGTTAGAACATTGGTTTTAGGACTATTTTTCTTAGGATGTCTATTTAATTTCAATTAGTTGATTTTGGGGCATAATTTTGAGAAAATAGTAGTAGTTTTAAATTACTTAAAAACAGAATATGGATTTACAACAAAATAAAGATAATGCTGTAGCTTTCTACAAAATGGCTTATGAAGGTAATCCCAGAGCAGCAGTGGAGAAATATGTTGGAGACCAATATATCCAGCATAATCCGGACGTAGCAGATGGTACTGAAGGATTTATCTCATATTTTGAAAGAATGCAAGAAGAATATGCAGATAAATCTATAGAATTTGTAAGGTGTATTGCAGAAGGAGATTTAGTGGCATTACATACGCATCAAACTTGGCCAGGAAATGATGAATATATCACCATGGATTTTTTTCGTTTTGATGACAATGGTAAAATCTGCGAACATTGGGATTCTATTCAGCAAATTCCAAAAGAGTCTGCGAACCCTAATACAATGTATTAAGAAGTAAACTATTTAAGCATACTGGAAATCAAATAACAGTTATGAATAAAAAAAAGAGTGTCTGATAAGACACTCTTTTTTGTATGTTAAATCAAAGCTTTATTCAATTACCAATTTTTTAGCAACTGCTATATTGTTTTGTTCTATTCTTATGATATAAATGCCAGCATTTAAACCTGAAACATTAAGTTGGCTATCATTTAAAGTTTCAGATATCACCTGCTTCCCTAAAACATCGAATACAACTGCTGATATATCAGTATTAGAAGATGACGTAATATTTATAAATCCAGTATTTGTTGGATTAGGGAATACTTTAAAGTTTACTGTATTTTGATCAAACGAATCAACGGATAAAGTACTTGCATTATCATTTACAGCACCAGGTGTTCCAAGATCACCACTACCAAAAGAAGAAGTAGCCTCAGCCCAATTGGCACCGTCATCATTAGCTGTACTATTTAAATCATTAATAGATAACTCCATACTAGCACCTGTTGGATCAGGAAAAGTTGCACCATTATCCCAAATAACTTCGTCGATAACAACCGAACTACACTCTATGATAATACCATCTGTACTATTACCTAGTGAAATGTCATTTGCATATGTATAGTCAGGAGTAATTCCTCCGTTTGGTGTTGCGGCATTAGCGATTACTACATACCCCATTGCTGGTACAATAACAGATGATGTGATCACATGTGTTTCTCCAGCTTGATTATCGTCTTTGATAATCCAACTTTGAATATCAATAGGACTTCCGGTGGTATTATACAGTTCGAAATATTCTCCATTAGGATCATCTCCTGCAGAAACAGGATTTTGCATTATTTCTGTGATAATAATATCTCCAACATTTCCACAAACAGCCACAGGGGAAACAATTCCATTTATAGTGATCGTTTCATCCGTCACACTTGGAGATGATACTGTTATATCACCTGTATATGAATTAGCAGTTAATCCTGAAGCCAATCTAACAAAAACTTCGGTGTTCGCTACTGTTCCCATGCTTGGCGTAATAGTTACAGAAGAAGCAAATCCAGTACCCGTCGTTAATGATACTTCAAAATTCATTGGAGCAGTAATTGTAATATCTCCAGTAAGAAATAAACCTTCTACATTGAAACTATCTTCTGAAGATGGTCCTGATCCTTCAAAATACGAGAAATCACCTATAAAACCTGAAACTGTAAATTGTGGATCATCAGGGGAAACAATACCTTCTAATGAAATGCTCTGATCCATAGCTCCGGTTGAAGATGCGGTAACATCTCCCATATAGGTGTTTGACGATAATCCGGCTGTTAAACGTACAAATATTGTTGTTGTTGTAACACTTCCTGCAGAAGGAGTGATAGCAACAGATGAAGCAAATCCAGATCCTGTGGTTAGAGAAACTTCGAAATTCATAGGAGCAGTTATAGTCAAATCAGCACTAAGATTCGTTCCAGAAACTGTGAAAGTACCTTCGTTAGAAGGACCGTTGTTTTCAAAATAATCTAATCCAGAAACTGCACCACTAACAGATATAGTAGGCGTTCCCATTGCAGATTCAATGAACGCAGTAGTATCGATTGGTAAAATAAGTTCACCATCAGTAGCTTCTGTGGTCCAATTCGCCGGGTTAGCTATTAATGGGATATAATTTGCAAAAGAGGTTTCAGATGTTCTTGATCCAGTATATTCTCCACCATCAGGACTCCCAGATGTAGCGATTGTGATAAATGTAGTTCCATCAGTCAGACCAGATCCTGTAAGATCTCCCACACTATTTGAATATTGAATACCAGCTAAAAAAGTTGTTGGAGTATTTTCATCTGTTCCTAAATACGCAAGTAATGAGTCTCCACCTCCAGCTAGATTTATAGTTCCGGATCCGACTTGTGTTAAGGTTCCTAATGAGGCGCCATAAGAAGCATTTCCATCACTATCAGTATCAGTAAAAACGACTATAGTTCCAGCAGGTATTACATTACTGGGAGTATCCCATTGAATATTTCCTTCGTTTGAATCAACAAAACTACCAGTTCCGTCAAGTTCATCATCAGAAAAATAGATTGTAGTATTTGCCGCTATATCTGCTAAAGCAACTATTGCAAAATCATCATCTCCATCTGCATTATATGCCACAAATGCGATATCGCCTACCGTTTGCCCAAATGAAGCAAAAGAAAAAGAAAGAGTTAAAAATAAAAAATAAAGTTTTTTCATAATATAAATAATTGAGTGAAAAATAGTTCAGCAATATACAAAGAAATTACTGTGGTAAATCCACAGATCTTAGAAACTCTTTATTCTTAATTATAACTTAACACTAAGAAAGAGAATTTAATAGATGAGTACAATTTATTAAAAACTATATCCTACTGATTCAGAAAAGCAACACTATGTGTAGCAACGATTGCTGCAGTTTCTGTTCGCAAACGTGTATTTCCCAAGGTTACTGGTGTGTAGCCAGTAGTTATGGCAGTTGCTATTTCCTTGCTAGAAAAATCACCTTCGGGTCCGATTAAAATGGTAGTGCGGCTTTTTGTTTTTAGAGTTTCTTGCAAGGATCTTTTATTAGTTTCTTCACAATGCGCTATCAATAGCTGATCATTATTTTCTTGTTTTATGAACTCTGTAAATGAAATAGCAGGGTTTAATATAGGTAAGTAATATTGCAGGGATTGTTTCATAGCACTTTGTAGAATACGCTCAAAACGTTCTTGTTTTATTACTTTTCGCTCACTATGATCACATATAACGGGAGTAATCTCGTCAATACCTATTTCTGTTGCCTTTTCTAAAAACCATTCGTACCGATCATTCATTTTGGTAGGAGCTACGGCTAGATGTAGTCTATAGTCTTTTCGATCATGATGATTTTTATCTTGTAGTTGTATAATACACTTGTTAGGACTGGAAAATGTGATGAGACCTTTACATAATAAACCAATTCCATTTGTAATCTGAAGAATATCACCTTCTTTTTTACGAAGTACCTTGGTTATATGTTTACTTTCTTCTCTGGAGAATTCGAATTCTTCAGTAGCGGCTGTGATATCTTTACTATAAAAAAGCTGCATAGTAATTAAAACTTAATTCTAGCTTTGGCTACAATACTCATATCTGTAAAATCTTGTTGCAAATATTTTAAGTAACCAACAATACCGATCATCGCTGCATTATCAGTTGTATATTCAAACTTTGGAACGAAAGTCTTCCATCCATATTTGAATTCGCCTTCTTTTAATGCTTTTCTAATTCCTGAATTGGCAGAAACGCCACCGCCGATAGCTATGGATTTAATTCCAGTTTCTTTAGAAGCCTTTTTTAATTTGTCTATTAAGATATTGATTATAGTATATTGAATAGATGCACATACATCATGAAGATTTTCTTCTATGAAGTTAGGGTTTTCTTTTAATTGTTTTTGAACAAAATATAAAATTCCTGTTTTGAGACCGCTAAAACTAAAATTCAAACCATCTACTCGAGGTTTGGTAAATGGAAACGCTTTTGGATTCCCTAATTGAGCATATTTATCCACAAGTGGTCCTCCTGGATACGGTAAACCTAATATTTTAGCACTTTTGTCAAAAGCCTCTCCAACAGCATCATCAATCGTTTCTCCAATAATTTCCATTTCGAAATGATTAGTAACCTTCACTACTTGTGTATGACCACCACTGATTGTTAGAGCTAAAAAAGGAAATTCTGGTTTATCGAATCCTTCTTCATCAATAAAATGCGCCAAAATATGTGCTTGCATATGATTTACATCAATCAAGGGGATATCTAATGCTAGTGCTAGTGATTTTGCAAAAGATGTTCCGACTAATAAAGATCCCATTAAACCGGGACCTCTGGTAAAAGCTATTGCGGTAAGATCATCTTTAGTAATTCCAGCCTGTTTGATAGCCTGATCAATTACAGGAACAATATTCTGCTGATGTGCTCTGGAAGCTAATTCTGGAACCACACCACCATATTGTTCATGAATTTTTTGTGAAGCAACAACATTTGATAATACACGATCGTTGCATAATATAGCGGCAGAAGTATCATCGCAAGATGATTCAATACCTAAGATGTATACATTTTGTGAACTCATTATGAGGAAAAAGGCATAGAAATTGTTAATATTGTCAGCAAAGTTAAAACAATAAAACGTATCAAAAAATTTGGGAAAATATTGAAAAGGATATTGCTTATCCTTATATCGCTATTTGTACTATTGGTGATCTTATTTTCAATTCCCGCAATTCAAACTTTTTTTGGTCGAAAAATAACCAATTATATCAATAAAGAATATAATGTGGATATTAACATTGGTAAAGTTGGTTTAACCTATTCGGGTAAAGTAAATTTAAAAGAAGTCTTTGTAAAAGACCATCATCAGGATACCTTATTATTTGCTAGGAGTATTGCAACTTCTATTTTAAATTTTAGAGAGATTTCTAAAGGGCAGCCAGAGTTAGGAGCAGTTTCGATAGATGATTTAACCTTTAGAATGAAAATGTATAAAGGTGAGAGTAGTGATAATCTCATGACTTTTATCAGAAAATTTAATACTGGGAAAACATCCTCGTCTACAACTAAATTTTTACTAACAACAGGTAATGTTACTATGGAGAATGGTAAGTTTAGTTATATCGATGAAAATCTTAATTATTCCGATATTGTCATTCTACGAGATATTATGTTGGATGCGGAGAGTCTTAAGGTTGATGGAGAAGATTTTTATATAACAACAGACCTTTTGGCATTCAAGGATCATAGAGGTTTAAATGTCTCGAATCTGAAAACAGGTTTTTCTATTACTCCGACAGAAATGCGTTTTAGAGATCTAATTCTAGAAACGAAAGATTCTAAAGTAGATGGTGAAATCGTATTCGAGTACGAAAGAGGTGGACTTGTAGATTTTGAGAATAGTGTGAATATTACAGCCGATTTTATGAAAGCGGTAATTTCTACAAATGATTTGATTCCGTTTTATGATGAATTTGGTCGTAATGAAGATCTTACGTTAAAAAATACAACGTTAAAAGGGACTTTAAATGATTTTGAAGTATTAGATTCTGATATTTCTGGATTGGACAGATCGTTAATTCAAGGAAATATACGAATTAGAAATGCAGTTACAGATGTTTCCAAATTCAGATTAGACGGAGACTTAACCAACTTGACAACCAATTATTATGATCTAGTGAATCTGCTTCCAAATATTTTAGGACAGTCACTGCCGAAACAACTATATCAGTTAGGAAGTGTAAAAGGAGTAGGTAAGACCATAGTAACCATTAAGGATGTGGATATAGACATGGATTTCTTTTCTCAGTTAGGGAAAATCAATGCTTTTGTCTTACTGGGAGATTTAGATGATGTTAAAAGTGCAACATATAATGGTAGTGTAATATCAAACAATTTTAATATAGGTCAATTATTGGGCAAACCACGATTAGGAAATGCTGCATTTGATATTAATGTAGATGGAAGCGGTTTTACCTTGGACAATCTAGATACCAAGCTAGAAGGAGATATAAAAAAATTGGAGTTTAATGGATATACCTATACCAATCTTAATGTATTTGGGAATTTAAAAGATCCGGTTTTTGATGGAAAGCTAGTGGCAGATGATCCAAACATGAAATTTAGCTTTAATGGTGTAGCGGATATTTCCGAAGCAATTAATAATTATGATTTTGTTGCCAATGTAGATCATATAGATCTTCATAAACTAAATATTTTTACTAGAGATAGCATTTCTATTTTTAATGGAGATGTGAAGATGAAGATGAAAGGAACAGGTATTAATGACGCTTTTGGTACCATTTCTTTTGAAAAAACATTATACAAAAATCAAAATGCCAGTTATTATTTTGATGATTTTGACATCACATCTAGTTTTGATGACCAAAATATCAGAACGATTACTATGAATAGTCCTGATATTATCGAAGGTAATGTAAAAGGAGTTTTTAGATTTGAAAATGTGTATGATTTATTTAGAAATTCTATCGGTAGTTTATATACTAATTTCGAGCCGACTGAGATTACAGATAATGAATTCATGGAATTTAATTTCAGAATTTACAATAAGATTGTAGATGTCTTTTTTCCCGAAATTCAGTTCGCTCCCAATACTTTTATTAAAGGAAAAGTAGAAAGCAATGATTCTGAATTTAAGTTAACTTTTAAATCACCTTCGATTAAGGCGTTTGATAATCTTATGAAAAAGGTAGATATTCAAGTTGATAATAAGAACCCTTTATTTAATACCTACGTCGCTATTGATAGCATTAATACTCGATATTATGATGTATCTAAGTTTAGCTTGATTAATGTAACTCTTAATGATACACTATTCATGCGTTCTGAATTTAAAGGAGGTAAGAATAATGTGGATAATTACAATTTAGAATTTTATCATACAATCAACGAAGACAATAACTCGGTATTAGGATTTAAAAAATCCGATTTTACTTTTAAAGGATACACATGGTATGCAAATCCATATAAAAGTAAGAGTAATAATAAGATCATTTTTGACAACGACTTTAAAAATATAGCTATACAATCTATTAAGCTTATCCATGAAGACGAAGAGATCAGCGTTTCTGGGGTTATGGAAGGCAAAGATCATAAAGATATTAAGGCTACTTTTAAAGATGTAGATTTAAATAAAATTACGCCTTATATAGAGGATCTAAAGTTATCAGGTGTAGTCGATGGAGATCTTAATATATTTCAGGAAAAAGGAGTTTATTTCCCAAGTTCTACAGTAATTATTAATGATTTAGGTGTAAACGATATCAATATGGGTGAGCTACGAGTCAATGCATCAGGAAATGAATCATTAACTCAGTATTCAATCAATACAAGACTAGTAAACAACGAAGATATAAAGACATTATCCGCCGTGGGTTCTATTAATGTTTCTAACAATAATCCAGATATGAATATCGATGTAAACTTAGATCAATTAGATATATCAGGATTTAGCAATTTAGGAGGAATCGTAATTTCTGATCTTCGTGGATTAGTTTCTGGAAAAGCCAAAATAAGCGGGAATTATGTTAATCCTTCGATTGATGGAGTCTTAACATTAGATAAAGCAGGTTTAAAAGTGCCTTACTTAAACGTGGATCTCGATTTTGATAATAATTCTCGTGTTGTTTTAGATAAGCAGCGTTTTAATTTTGATAATATCGATATCACAGATACAAAATATAAAACAAAAGGAATATTAGGAGGATATATAGGTCATCAACGGTTTTCGAAATGGGATTTAGGTCTTACCTTAAAAGCAAAAGAAAGATTGTTAGTTCTCGATACGGAAGAAGATGAAGAATCTTTATATTACGGAACAGGTTTTATCAGTGGAGATGCTACCATAGCAGGACCGACCGATGGTTTAGTAATTGATGTTAATGCTACTACAGAAAAAGGAACAGTTTTCAAAATTCCTCTAAATGAGTCTGAATCTATAGGAGATAACTCTTATATACATTTCTTAAGTCCAGAAGAGAAACAGGCGCGATTAGATGGTAAGGAGATTATCTTAGAAGAAATTAAGGGGTTAGAGTTAAATTTTGATTTGTATGTAAATAATAATGCTTTAGTAGAAGTTGTTGTTGATAAAAAAACGGGTAGTTCTCTAAAAGGTAGAGGAGCAGGAACACTATTAATAGAGATAAATACCAATGGTAAATTTAATATGTGGGGAGATTTTGTAGCATATGAAGGAAGCTATAATTTTAGATATGGAGCGCTAGTAGGTAAAGATTTTACAGTAAGATCAGGAGGAAGTATTAACTGGGATGGTAGTCCGACTAGGGCAAAACTTAATTTAAGTGCAGTATACAAAACAGAAGCAAATCCAGCTGTATTATTAGAAAATGCTACGATTAACCGAAAAATACCAGTAGAAGTAGTGGTTGATCTTAATGGAGAATTAATACAACCAGATCTTAATTTTAATATAGAATTGCCTAATTTGAGTTCAGTAGCCAAAAGTGAGTTGGAGTATCAATTGGAAGATCAAGCAACAAAGGAACTACAAGCGCTGTCTTTAGTAACACAAGGTCAATTTTATAGTGGAAATTTAGATCCTACCTTTATTACAGGGAATTTGGTAGAAAGAGCTGCAGGATTGGTAAATGGAATATTTTCTGGAGATGATGATAAGTTTAAAGTAGGAGTAAACTATGTTCAAGGTAATCGAAATATCGATCAAGAAGCTGCAGATCAATTTGGAGTTACAGTATCTACACAAATAAATAATAGAATTTTGATAAACGGTAGAGTGGGAGTTCCTATAGGAGGTGTTAGTGAATCTGTTGTAACAGGAGATGTAGAAGTAGAATATTTATTTAATGAAGAAGGAACACTAAAGGGAAAGATTTTTAATCGTCAGAACGAAATTCAATATATCGGAGAAACTCAAGGATATAAACAAGGATTGGGACTTTCCTATTCCGTAGATTTCAATAATTTCGGAGAGCTGATTGATAAAGTATTTAAATCAAAAAAAGTAAAAGATTCGGTAGCCCAAAAAAAGAAGGATACTACCAAAATAGAAACACCAGATTTTATTAATTTTACCGATAAGAATAATTAAATTCTGACAATATAACCTACGATAGATGGCTAAAGAAATTCGGACAATAGGCGTAATGACTTCAGGAGGTGATTCTCCAGGAATGAATGCAGCAATTAGAGCAGTAGCAAGAGCTTGCTCTTATTACAATGTAAAATGTATTGGCTTTTACAGAGGCTATCAAGGCATGATCGAAAATGATTTTTGTGAGATGAATGCCAGAAGTGTTCGCAATATTATAAGTACAGGAGGAACGATTCTGAAATCCGCAAGGTCTTCGGAGTTTAGAACACCAGAAGGGAGAAAAAAAGCTGCAGAAAACTTAAAAAAAGCAGGTGTAGATGCTATGGTACTCATTGGCGGTGATGGAACTTTTAAAGGTGGACAAGTTTTTAGTGAAGAATATGATATTCCGGTAATTGGAGTTCCAGGAACCATTGATAATGATATTGCAGGAACTAATTTTACCATTGGATATGATACGGCTTTAAATACCGTAGTAGAAGCTATTGATAAAATTAGAGATACGGCAAGTTCTCATGATAGACTGTTTTTTATCGAGGTAATGGGACGTGATGCTGGTTTTATAGCATTAAATAGTGGTGTAGGAGCTGGAGCAGAAGAAATCCTTATCCCAGAAGAGGATCTTGGGCTAGATAGGATGCTAGAGTCATTAAAAAGAAGTAAAAGATCTGGAAAATCTTCCAGTATTGTAGTGGTAAGTGAAGGAGATAAGATAGGAAAGAATGTATATGAACTAGCAGACTATGTTACCGAAAACATGCCTGATTATGACGTAAGAGTAACCGTTTTAGGTCATATGCAGCGTGGAGGATCTCCAACTTGTTTTGATAGAACTTTAGCCAGTAGACTCTGTGTTAAGGCAGTCGAGTTATTACTTGATGGAGAAAAGAACGTAATGGTAGGATTGATTAACAACGAGATTGTAGCCACTAATTTTGATGATGGTCTGAAAGAAGATCACAGCATTAACAAGGAATTATTACGAATTTCGGATATACTTTCTGTATAAATTTATGATGACAATAGCTATAATCGCTCACGATGGTAAGAAAGCCGATATGGTACAGTTTCTTAACGAACATCGAGAAATATTAGATTCTAAAAAAATTAAACTTGTTTCTACTGGAACAACAGGAGAAAAAGCAAAAAAAGCTGGTTTTAATGTAGAAGCATTACTTTCTGGTCCTCTTGGTGGAGATGCGCAGATTGCAGCAGGTGTTGCCGAGAAGAATATACATATGGTCATTTTTTTTAGGGATCCTTTAGCCAAACACCCTCACGAACCAGATATTTTTATGTTAATGAGACTTTGTGATGTATATGATGTTCCGTTAGCTACAAACCCATCTACTGCAGAATTATTACTTAAAGGGTTGTAAAGATAAGTGATAGATACATTGTTCTTGTAATTCTCATATCTTCTAGAATGCAAAGTAGATTCTTTTCAAATATTAGTTAGTTTTAGTAAGATTAATAAAAGCTCTACAGGATTTTTTCTTTTTTCTTTAAAAGTACTATGGAAATACAAATTTTAAATTTTATAGAATAGAAGTGTTTTGTTGATTATTATTATAAAATAGTATTTTGTTTAGAGAATGATTTAAAATCATAGTTAATTAATAAGCGTTAAATTAAAATATTCATTATCCATTTTAAGGTTTGATTAAAAAAGAATCACGTTGATTTTTTGTTTGCTCATTCGCATATTTTCGCGAAAAACTAACAACTAAATATAGCTTTACATGAAATCAAATCTTAAAAACCTAATCTTTTTATTTTTATGTACACATTGCTTTTACGCTCAACAAATAAATACGGTTCTTACTAAAATAGAGCGAACTGTAAATGTAGGCGATGTGTCTGATTATTTTAATCCTTCGTTAGCACCATTTTATCACGGTGTTGCATCAGGTGACCCTTTAGAAAACTCTGTTATTATTTGGACAAGAGTTACTACCAATGAGAATAATGTACAAGTAGATTGGAAAATAGCCAAAGATCCTCAGATGAATCAAATTGTACAACAGGGTTCTACAAATACCAGTCAATCAAAAGATTATACGGTGAAAGTTGATGCGATCGGTTTGGAGCCATATATGACGTATTATTATCAGTTCGAATCTTTAGGTGCAAAATCTATTATAGGAAAAACCAGAACTGCTCCCGCACAAGAGGATTTAGTTGATAACTTAAGATTTGCTGTAGTATCGTGTTCAAATTATCAAAATGGATATTTTAATGCATACAATCAAATTGCAAGTAGAACAGATTTAGATGCTGTAATACATCTAGGAGACTATATTTATGAATATGAATCAGGAGGATATGGTTATAGTAATGAAATTAACCGAGGTCATGTGCCCGAAAATGAAATAATTACTTTAGATGATTATAGAGTACGTCACTCTTATTACAAATTAGATCCAATGTTACGTAATGTACATCAACAACATGCATTTATAAATATATGGGATGATCATGAGTTTGCGAATGATGCAAATAAATTTGGAGCGGAAAATCATTCCTCATCTTCAGAAGGTGATTGGGAAGCAAGAAAAAATAATGCTTTCAAAGCATATTTTGAATGGATGCCAGTAAGAGCTAATTCCATTGAAGAATACAGACTGTACAGAAAGATATCTTATGGTAAGTTAATGGATTTAATTATGTTAGACACTAGAATAGAAGGAAGAGATACGCAAGTAAATTCTTCTAAAAACCTTATTAGTGCTGCCGCTTCTAACGATGCATTTAAAACTTTTGCACAAAATGTAATTGCTAAAAAGGATCTTACCAAAGAAGAGGAATTAAAAGAAGTATTAAAAGAAGTGTTACCAATGATCTTGAATGTTTCTTTAGATAGCGGTGAGAAATCTAAAAATGAAAAAGCTCTAAATGCCGAGGAGTTCGAGCAGGTAATTGATGGTTTCGTGAATCAAGTTTTGCAAAAAGGAAGTTTAGATAAGAAATCAACCTTTGCTTTAGAGCAATTACTACAGAAAGGAACAAAATATAGAGAAAATGAACTATCAAAGTCTAATAAAGAGTCTTATAAATCCATATTAGGATCAGAACAATTTCTGTGGTTAAAAAATCAATTACAAAGCTCTTCTGCAAAATGGAGAATTATTGGTAATCAGGTAATGGTTATGCCTTGGAATGGTGTTCCTTCTAACGATGCTTGGGATGGATATCAGGAGGAGAGAGAACAACTTTTAGAATTTATTAATACTAACAACATTAACAATGTAATTGTACTAACAGGAGATATACATAGTACTTTTGTTGGTGAAGTACGTTATAAGGGCAATTGCGAAATGTGCGAGTTTGTAGTTCCTAGTGTTACTTCTACTAATTTGGATTTTATTGGTGGAGTTGCTTCGGGATTATCAGAATTTTATGTACGGTTGTTAAACAGACATATAAAAGATGTTGATTTAGATAATCATGGATATTATGTGCTTGATGTAAGAGAAAATAGAGTACAGGCTGATTGGTTTGATACGAATGATGTTTCAAGACCAATAGCACAAGAAAATAGATCTCGTAGCTGGTATGTAAATTCTAATGATTGTAAAGTAAGAAGAACTTCTCAGGCTGCGATAGCACTAAATACCAGAGAAACGCAAAAGGAAACTACTACAAAGCATGAATTGCCTTCAGGAAGTATTAATGAAAAATTCGTTGTCATGGGAGTATACCCAAACCCCATTTTTGATAGAGGGAATGTTCATTATATTATGAATTCCGAGGGTAAGGTGATTATTAATTTGTTTGATATTCAGGGGAGATTGGTTCAAAAGTTACAGGAACAGGAACTTCAAAAAGGGATTTATAATCTATCATTTGATGTTGACGGATTGAAAACCGGTAGCTATATACTTTCTATAGAAAGTGATAATACAAAAGCTACTCGAAATGTTATAATAAAATAAACCACGTATCTCTTATAAATTAAAAGCCTAAGTTGAATAAACTTAGGCTTTTATATTTGATTCAATTGAGGTCTTATTTTACAGCAATTACAGAAATTTCAACATTTACGAATTTTGGTAGTGCAGCTACAGCCACTGTTTCTCTAGCTGGAGCAGTATCTTCGTTAAAATAACTTCCGTATACCTCATTTACTTTCGAAAAGTTATTCATATCACTTAAAAAAATTGTTGTCTTAATAACATTTTCAAAAGTCATATCCACCTCATCCAAAATGGCTTTAAGGTTTTGCATTACCTGTTCTGCTTCTTTTTTGATATCATTCGTAACCAATTCTCCAGAAGTAGGATTAATAGCTATCTGACCAGAAGTATATAAGGTATTTCCGTTTAGAATAGCTTGACTGTAAGGTCCAATGGGAGCAGGTGCTTTGGAAGTCGTGATGATTTTTTTCATGATATGTAAAGTGTTATTGTTTATTTTGATTTTGTAATATTTTCAAATAATTTCCTCAAACCTCAAACCTCAAACCTCAAACCTCAAACCTCAAACCTCAAACCTCAAACCTCAAACCTAAAGCTGCCTGTCTGGTTCTCTACGTTTATCGTATTTGATATCACTTAGAACAGAAGAAGAAATTCCTATGAAAAAGTTCCAAGAAGTTCTTTCACTAAACGGAATCCAATTGAAACTAAGATTCCAACTATCCAAATCTCTCTGAAATCTTAAGTTAGTAAAAGTAAAACCAGGATTTTTTAGATCATACCCAGATGAAACTCCAACGGTCCATTTAGGAGCTAACTCTACATCTCCAGAAAACATAATCGAGTGGGAGGATATCTCATTTTGTCGAGCATTATTACTATAGTTGACAGTGTAAGATAGTCGTAAAGACCAGGGAATTTTGTAATTATAATTTTGTACATCCTTTTTCTCAGTATCCTTACTTTTTTGACGATAACTTTGTTCTTCTCTAAAATCTGTTCCTCCTCCAAACAAATTATCTGGTCGCCCACCATTTTGTAAGGTCTGGTTTGTGAGCGGATCTTCATTCGTTTGGCCTTTTTCAAAATCTTTACTAGAAAAAGAATATCCAAAATTTGCACTAGCTCTGGTTAATCTAAAAAGACTACCTCCATTATCAATATTCCAAACATCAATTTTACGATTATTATTATCTAATGCATATGGATCCAGTTCTGCACTAAAGTTAATGTCTAACTTATTCTGAATTATAGGAATGTTTCCAGTAATTGATAGGGGACTTAATTGTAAAGAGTCACCAGCAATATTGTATGCGGTTCTAAAGTTTAAGTTATTAAGCAAAACCACTTTCTTAGGTTCGAGATCTGTAGTGTCTTTACTCCGCACTTTGGCTTCTAAGTTATTACTTAAAGAAAAACCAATACTACTTGAAAAAGTATTACTAGGTGCACCAAAGAATCCACCTTCGAATCTAGAGTACTCTACTACTTCTTCCTCATCAATATCCAAAGTTGCAGGATTATCTGTAATCGTATATTCGTCATAAAATTGATCAAAGGCTGGATTAATACTATAGCTAACACTTGGCCTCATAGTATGACGAATAGCTTGTATCTTTTTGTCTTTCTTAAAATTAAATGTTCCGTAAATCGTAGTTCCTAAACTAGCAGAGAAGTTGTAGGTTCTAAAAGCATCAAAACCTGCAATAGTATCTCTAACCACCTCTCCAGCGCCGTCATTAGCATCTGGATCGTAACTTTGCTCTATGGTTTCGAACACCCAATTTTCTTGGAAACTTGTACCCATAGTAGCACTTAAATACTTAAAGATTTTAAAGTTGGTACTAATCGGAATAGAATGTTGCATTCCAATTCTAGCATCGTTAAACATATCTCCAGTAAACAAATCATCATCATTGGTAGTAATACGGTTCTCACCTCTAAAATTATACTGGGTGTTGATATTTTGAATAATACCTTTTTTTACACCAACTTTTGGAGCAAAAGGAAATATCCTTGAAACACTTGCATTAACATTAGGTAGCGATAGGTTAACTTCTTGTGTATTTGTATTAGAGTTGTGATTTGCTGCAACATTTAAATTTACCTGAGGATCTCCCTGAAAAGTTTTGGAATAGGAGATGGATGAACTCAACTGGTTATTCAAGAAATTTCCTGTATTTAACTGATTGGTGGACTGTTGGAAGAAGTCACTACTACCAAAATTTACAGATGCCGAAAATCTAGAGTTCGGATTGGATTTGGCATCCTGCGAATGTGTCCATTGGATGTTATAGGTAGTTCTCTGGGCAAAGTCAGGAAAACCTCGTTCGCTAGTTAGGTTATTCTCAAACCGAAATCTCAGATTACCTCTATACTTGTAGCGAACAGCATACGATGTTTCGGCTAATAATGTATAACTTCCATTTGTATAATAATCACCGGTGACCGTAAGATCTGCATAATCACTTATCGCAAAATAATATCCACCATTTTGTAGAAAATATCCTCTGTTATTTTCTTCACCATAACTTGGAATAATAAATCCTGAAGTTCTTTTTTCTTGTAAAGGGAAATAACCAAAAGGTAATCCTAAAGGAGTTGGTACATCTGCGATAAACATATTTACCAATCCTGTTACAATTTTCTTTTTTGGTACAAGTTTGATTCTTCTGGCATAGAAGTAATAATCTGCATTATCTACATCTTCTGCAGTAGTAAATTTTACGTTACTCATGTATATAACAGAATCATTAACTCTTTTAGAAACTTCACCTTTTACGTTCATTTCACCTTGTTTGGTCCTAGAATTGTAAATAAGTGCTTTTTCTGTATCAAAATTAAATCGAATAGAATCAGGTTCAACTACATTTTGTGCTTGCTTAAAAACTGGGGTTTGTGTATAATCTCCTACAGAATCCTTAATGCCATAGGCATATACCTCGTTTTTGGAATTGTCTACGATGATCAATCCAGCATTTATTTGCATTTCTCCATAGATAATTTCTGCTTCGTTGTAGAGATACATTTTGTTTTCTCTACGACTTAGTCTCATATAATCTTTGGATTTGTAAGTAACTTTATCGGTTAACAATTGCGGAGGTTCCACAACGCTATCTTTCTTTACGGTATCCTGATCTTTTTCATTTTCAAGGAGTTCTGTCTTGGGTTCGATATCTTTTTTAGATAGGGCAATAGAATCCTTTGGAGATTGAATAGGTTTCTTTGTCGTTTTATCAAACTCTTGTGCAGTTGTATAACAAATACAAAATAGTGAAAAACTTAGTGAATAAAGTATGTTACGTACCGTTGTTTGCAATGGTTTATATCCTATTTTTGTAAAACTATGGCTTAGTTTTTGAAGTGCCAAAATTACATATATTTTTTATGTAGAGATTGTAATTGAGAAAAAAATAAATATTTCTATCAAATACGATACTCTAATGTTATTTTTTAAGAAACTATGTCGATTAAATTCCAAGATCATTAACCTTGTGATTTTAGAATTATTATACTAAATACGGAAACAATTTGGGAATGTTTCAAGCTAAGGGATAATTTTGATAATTATGAAAAAGAAAATTATATATAGCATTGTATCTGTAGCACTAATTATGGTGTCCTCTGGATTTGCTTTGATGTCCAGAACTTCTGATTCGAATACAGAAAAGTTTATCGTGGCTTTAGATGCTGGTCATGGAGGTGATGATCCAGGAAATAGAGGGAATGGATATAAGGAAAAAGATATTGCATTAAAAGTGGTCTTAGCTGTAGGAGCTGCATTAGAAAAAGACGATCGTTTTAAAGTAGTATACACAAGAAAGACAGACAAATTTATCGAACTTCATGAAAGAGGAAGGATTGCTAATAAAGCAAAAGCTGATCTTTTTGTTTCTATTCACTGCAATTCTCATAGGTCTCAAGCATATGGGACAGAAACTTTTGTTTTGGGGTTGCATGCCAATGATGAAAATTTTAACGTAGCCAAAAAAGAGAACTCCGTTATTTTGATGGAAGACAATTATGAGGCGAATTACGATGGTTTTGATCCTAATTCTCCTGAATCCATTATAGGGCTTACGCTTATGCAAGAAGAATATCTGGATCAAAGTTTAATTTTGGCGAGTTATATAGAAAAAAGATTTACGAATACTTTAAAAAGAAAGAGTAGAGGAGTAAAACAAGCTGGTTTTGTAGTATTACATCAGACATATATGCCAAGTGTATTAGTGGAGCTAGGTTTTTTAACAAATGATAAAGAAGGCAAATATCTAAATTCTAAAAAAGGACAAGATGATATGGCAAAATCGATCATTAAGTCTATAGTTGATTACAAGGATAGTCTGGATGAAACCTATTATGTTCCAGAACCAAAAACTCCAGAGGTAGTCACCAATGATACTATAGTAAAAGCAGTTGATGAAGAATTATATGATGGAATAACATTTAAAGTGCAAATTGAAGCAGGCTCAAACGATGTAGTTTTAGATCCAAAAAATTTCAATGGACTGGATCAGTTATCAAAAATTCAATTTGGAGAGGTTTATAAATATTACTTTGGAAATACACCTAATTATAATTTAATCAAGGAGTTAAAAGATGTAGCTGTTGCTAAGGGATATACCTCTTGTTTTGTTGTTGCATTTAAGGATAACGAGATAATTCCGTTAAGTGAAGCCCTGAAAACTAATACTTCATCGAATTAATCTAAATAAATACTGATAAATCGTTCGTTAATAATCTTTGGAAGTATATTTTTTATTCTAAATTTGTGTCCTAAATATATGCTATTTTGAAATTTACTCGAGAAGTTAAAACTGGAATTTTAGCATTATCTGCTATAGCCCTTCTGATTTTTGGATATAGTTTTTTAAAAGGAAAGAACCTTTTAGAATCTGATCGAACATTTTACGCGGTATATGATAATGTGGAGGGACTAATACCTTCCTCTCCAGTAACCATCAATGGATTAGTTGTAGGAAAGGTTGTTTCTATCAATTTCGCAGATACCAAAGGTAACCTTATTGTAGAATTTAATGTAAGTAGCGATTTTTCTTTTTCCAGAAATAGTGAAGCTATGGTATATGGTGGCGATCTAATTGGAGGTAAGTCTTTAGCTATTAACCCAATTTACGAAGTAGGAAAAGAAGCAAAAGATAGAGATACCTTGCCAGGAAGAGTAAAAGCTGGTTTACTAGAATTGGTAAATGAGCAACTTACTCCTTTACAATTAAAGCTTGAATCAGCAATTAAAGACGCAGATACGTTATTAACTTCTGTAAATGGAATTTTATCTGTAGATAATAAAAACAATCTAAATTCTATATTTAAAGATTTAAGTATTACTGTTCGAAACTTCAAGGGAGCTTCAGGATCCTTAAATAATATTTTATCTGGTAATGAAGATAAGTTAAATACTACCCTTTCTAATCTAGATAAGATGTCTACTAATTTAAATCAATTCTCAGATTCATTATCAAAAGTAAATATTGGTAAATTGGTGAATGATTTAGATGCGGTATTAGCAAATTTTGATAAAATTTCTAAAGATTTAGAAGTTGGAAAAGGAACAGCAGGGAAGCTACTAAAGGATGATCAGCTTTATAACAATTTAGATAGAGCTAGTAAAGAACTAGAATTACTACTTCAAGATCTTAGATTAAATCCTACTAGATATGTAAATATTTCGGTTTTTGGTAAAAAGAATAAACCTTATGTAAAACCGGCAGATTCAATAAACTAACTATCACTAAACTATGCAATATATTCCAAATATCGTTTTTGTAATCATCCTAATCGCTGGAATAGGATATTTTGCAAAAAACGTTCGTAAACTTATTCGTAATATAAAATTGGGTAAGGATGTAGATCGAACGGATAATAAAAAAGAACGTTTTAATAATATGGCTCGTATCGCTTTGGGACAATCCAAAATGGTAAGGAGGCCAATTGCTGGTATTCTACACATCATTGTGTATCTAGGTTTTATCATTATTAATATCGAAGTTCTGGAAATTATTATAGATGGTGTTTTTGGAACACACAGAATTTTTGCATTTCTAGGAGGTTTATATGACTTTTTAATTGGTTCATTCGAGGTGTTAGCCCTATTAGTATTGGTAAGTGTATTTATATTCTGGATTAGAAGAAATGTTATCAATATTCGAAGATTTAAAACGCTAAAAGGATGGCCTAAAAATGATGGTAATATAATTCTGTATTTCGAGGTTGTTCTAATGACCCTGTTTTTAACAATGAATGCTGCAGATTTACAATTACAAAACTTAGGAGCTGATCATTACGTAAAAGCAGGAGCATATCCAATAAGTCAATTTATATCACCATTATTTGATGGAATGTCTGAAGGTTCCTTAATTCTTTTAGAAAGAGGAGCATGGTGGATGCATATTATTGGGATTTTAATTTTCCTTAATTATCTATACTTTTCTAAACATCTACATATTCTTTTAGCATTTCCTAATACGTATTATGGAGATTTAAATCCTAAAGGACAAATGGATAACCTTGAAGCGGTAACGAACGAGGTAATGTTAATGATGGATCCAAATGCAGATCCCTTTGCAGCTCCAGCGGGTGACGAACCAGAAGGGGAGCCTGAAAAATTTGGTGCCTCCGATGTAACAGACTTAAATTGGGTACAATTGTTAAATTCTTACACTTGTACGGAGTGTGGGCGTTGTACCAGTGAATGTCCTGCAAATCAGACTGGCAAGAAGTTATCACCTAGAAAGATTATGATGGACACCAGAGATCGACTTCAGGAAGTAGGAGATAATATCGATAAGAACGGTAGCTTTGTAGACGATGGGAAGCAATTATTAAATGACTACATCACGACGGAAGAATTGTGGGCCTGCACTAGTTGTAATGCTTGTGTAGAAGCTTGTCCTGTAAGTATAAGTCCATTGTCTATTATTTTAGATATGAGAAGATATTTGGTAATGGAGCAAAGTGCTGCGCCTTCAGACCTAAATAATATGATGTCTAATATCGAAAATAACGGAGCACCATGGCCATTCAACCAAATGGACAGGTTAAATTGGAGTCAAGAGTAAAAATTAAATATTATTAACCATAACTATTAACCGAAAACTTTTAAAAATTAAGAGAATCTAGAAATTATGAAGAAGGAAGAAGTAGAGAAATTATTGCATGAAAAGATTGAAGCTGGAGAACATATAAGTCCAGTTTTACCAGAAGGTATTAAAAATTATCTCATCGATATTGATGGGACAATTACAGAAGATGTTCCTAACGAAGAACCAGAGCGTATGGTTACTTGTGAGCCTTTTCCAGATGCTTTAGCAACCTTAAATAAGTGGTATGATGAAGGACATATTATTTGTTTCTTTACTTCTAGAACAGAAGAGCATAGAGAGGTTACAGAAACTTGGTTGAATAAGCATGGATTTAAATACCATAGCTTATTAATGGGTAAACCAAGAGGTGGGAACTATCATTGGATAGATAATCATTTAGTAAAAGCTACTCGATATACAGGTAAATTTACAGAGCTAGTAGAGAGAGTAGTTACCATCGAGGTTTTTGATGATGGAAAACACGATTAATAAATTTTTGTAAGACATCTTTTCTAACAAAAACGATGTATATAAATAATAAAACATATGAGTGAAGCAGTAAAGGTGCCAACAATGGCAGAGTATATGGCCGAAGGTAAAATGCCTGAGGTTTTATTTTGGGTAGGATGTGCTGGAAGTTTTGATGATAGAGCTAAGAAGATTACAAAAGCTTTTGTAAAATTACTTCACAGTTCCAAAGTAGACTTTGCTGTATTAGGAACTGAAGAAAGCTGTACTGGAGATCCTGCAAAAAGATCTGGTAATGAGTTTTTATTTCAAATGCAGGCAGTTACTAATATAGAAGTAATGAATGCTTATGAAATAAAGAAAGTGGTTACTGCTTGTCCTCATTGTTTTAATACCTTGAAAAATGAATACCCAGCGTTGGGAGGAAATTATGAGGTAATGCATCATACGCAGTTTCTTAAGTCTCTTTTAGATGAAGGACGATTAACGGTTGAAGGTGGAAAGTTTAAAGGTAAAAGAATAACTTTTCACGATCCATGTTACTTGGGTAGGGCTAATAATGTATATGAAGCTCCAAGAGATTTACTTAAGAAATTAGAAGTAGAACTTACAGAAATGAAACGAAGCAGACGCAATGGTTTGTGTTGTGGAGCTGGTGGAGCACAGATGTTTAAAGAGCCTGAACAGGGTAATAAAGATGTAAATATCGAAAGAACAGAAGATGCTTTAGAAACAAAACCAGATATTATCGCTGCGGGATGTCCTTTTTGTAATACTATGATGACTGATGGGGTTAAGAATAAAGAAAAAGAGGATAGTATAGAGGTGTTGGATGTAGCAGAGTTAATTGCAAATGCTCAAGATTTATAGAAAGAATTTTAAAGATTTCTAAAAATAAGTAAAGAGTTGATATGTTTGTTCATATTAACTCTTTTTTGTTGCAACAATTAGGAATACTTTTTGTTATTTTATAAAATAAAAAGAAAGTAGATGTTAGTAGATTTTAATGAATTGCCAGATACGTCGAGAGTTTGGATATATCAGGCCAATAGATCTTTTACAAAAGAAGAATTAGAAGAAATACAAGAAAAGCTAGAGGTTTTTATAAATCAATGGACTGCCCATGGGGCAGACCTTAAAGCTGGCTTTGATATAAAATACAAGCGTTTTATTACCATTGCCTTAGATCAAGATCTAAATCAAGCGACAGGATGTTCTATCGATGCTTCTGTTCACTTTATTCAAAAGTTAGAAAACGATTATAAGGTAGATTTAATGGATAAAATGAATGTTTCTTATAAACAGGGAGAGTTTGTTGCCTATAAATCTCTTACAGATTTTAGAAAAATGGCAAAAAATCGCTCTGTATCTCCTAATACAATTGTATTTAACAATCTGGTTACAAACTTAGCAGAATATAAAACAGATTGGGAAGTACCAGCAAAAGATAGTTGGCATAACCGTTTTTTAAATTAGTATTAGTGAGTTGTATTTTTAGAAGATATTTTTCTGTTTTAGTTTTTGTTTTCTCAGTATCCGTTTTTTCGCAACAACCTGATACTCTCAATGTATCGGATATATTAGATGAGAAGAAAACCGATTCTTTACAAGTAGAAGAGGTTGTTGGAAATACTACGGTTAGTCCATTGGTTGTAAAGGATGAACAGGATCGGCAGCGATTTTGGGTAGATAGTATCTACAATAAAATGACGTTGAAAGAAAAAGTTGGCCAGCTTTTTATGGTGGATGTCTTTTCTTCTAAACCAAAGAAAGAAACTGATAAGATCAAAAGGTTAATCCAAGAATTTCATATTGGTGGAATTATATTTTCTAAAGGAGGTCCTCAACGTCAGGCAAAACTAAATAACGAGTATCAAGAGCTTTCTAAAACACCCTTAATGATTGGAATGGATGCTGAGTGGGGATTAGCAATGCGATTGGATTCTACAAAAGCATTTCCCTGGAATATGACTTTGGGGGCTATTCAGGATAACAACTTAATTGAAGAAACTGGTCAGCAAATTGCCAAGCATTGTAAGCGATTAGGAGTGCACATAAATTTTGCTCCTGTGGTAGATATGAATACCAATCCCAAAAATCCTATTATCGGAAATCGTTCTTTTGGAGAAGAAAAAGGTAATGTAACCGAAAAGGCATTAGCTTTTATGAAAGGGATGCAAAAAGAGGGCGTGTTGGCAAGTGCAAAGCATTTCCCTGGTCACGGCGATACCGATAGCGATTCTCATAAAACACTCCCGACAATCAATTTTGATGAAAAAAGAATAGATAGTATAGAACTATACCCCTATCGTAAACTAATAAAAGAAGGATTGTCTAGTGTGATGGTAGCACATTTAAATATTCCAAGTTTAGAACATAGATCTGGATACCCATCTTCTATTTCTGAGAATGTAGTAACCAATATATTACAAGATAGTCTTAATTTTGAAGGGTTGGTGATAACCGACGCTCTTAATATGAAAGGAGCTTCGGACTTTAAAGCGCCCGGAGATATCGATCTAGCAGCTTTCAAAGCAGGGAATGACATCTTGTTAATATCCGAAGATGTTCCTTTGGCATCACAGAAAATTATTTCAGCGTACTATGCTGGAGAAATTTCCGAGAAACGATTATCACGTTCGGTTAAGAAGATTTTGATGGCTAAGTATAAAGTTGGTTTACATTCTTATAAACCAATCCAATCAGAATATCTTATCGAAGAGTTGAATAGTATTGCTAATGAGGTATTACATCATAAACTGGTCGAGAATTCTTTGACTTTATTAAAAAATGAGCGCGCTATTTTACCAGTAAAAAATTTAGACCTGAAAAAAATTGCGTATGTTTCTTTAGGTGATGATTCGGGTGAAGTTTTTTTAGAAGAATTAAATAAATATACCAAAGTAGATTGGGTAAAGGGAAATCAATTACCAGAGATATTAGAACAGCTTAAGAACTATAATTATGTAATTGTAGGGCTACATAAATCAAATGCTAATCCTTGGAAAGATTACAAGTTTAAAGATAAAGAGCTTGTGTGGTTGTACGAAATAGCTAGACTTAATAATACTGTGCTTAGTGTTTTTTCTAGACCCTATGCGATGTTAGATCTACAGACAACTACAAATTTTGAGGGTATTTTGATGTCATATCAAAACAGTAAAGTTGCTCAAGAAAAGGCAGCACAACTACTTTTTGGGGCTATCGAAGCAAAAGGAAAACTTCCGGTTAGTTTGGGGGTGGATTTTCCTTTGGGAACAGGTTTGGAAACAAGGTCTTTAAAACGACTTGCTTATGGAATTCCTGAAACGGTTGGAATGAATAGCCATAAATTGCAGCGTATCGATTCTGTTGTGAATATAGCGCTTAGAGAAAATATGACTCCAGGAGTGCAATTGATGGTAGCTAGAAAAGGGAAAGTAATCTTTAATAAGAACTATGGTTACCACACCTATGCGAAATCTAGAAAAGTCAAAGGATCTGATATTTATGATCTGGCTTCTTTGACAAAGATTCTTGCTACGCTACCGTTAACTATGGAATTAAAAGATAAAGGTATTCTATCATTGGATAGTAGAGTAGGTGAATTATTACCTTCTTTTCAAGATTCGAATAAGAAAGATATCACAGTACGATCTATGTTGTCGCATTATGCTCGTTTAAGAGCATGGATTCCATTTTTTCTAAAGACCTTGGATAGCGTTACTACTAAACCTGATAAAAAGTACTATAGAAATAAACGCTCTGACGATTTTAACATTAGAGTTACAGGTAATTTGTATTTAAGAAGTGATATGAAAGATTCTTTGATGTTACGTATCAAAGACAGTGAACTTCGAAAAAGACTGAGTTATAAGTATAGTGATCTTCCTTATTATATGATGAAATCTTTTATCGAAGATCATTATGGAAATAATTTAGATGCATTAACTCAGCAACATTTTTACAGAGGAATAGGAGCGAGTAATATGGGATATCTTCCTATTAATAGATTCAATAAAAAGCGTATTGTTCCTACCGAAAATGATCAGGCGTATCGCAAAGAAATAATTCATGGATATGTGCATGATCAAGGTGCGGCAATGTTTGGAGGAATTGGTGGACATGCAGGTTTATTTGCCAATGCTAATGATGTTACTAAAATAATGCAGATGTATTTAAATGGAGGGTATTATGGAGGAAAACAATACATTTCTCCAGAAACGATTGCAGAGTTTAATACCTGTTCCTACTGTCATAAAAAAGTAAGACGTGGAGTGGGGTTCGATAAACCACAGTTAGGAGATATAGGGCCTACTTGCGGTTGTATATCTATGAATAGTTATGGTCATAGTGGCTTTACCGGAACATTTACCTGGGCGGATCCTGATGAAGAAATAATTTATGTGTTCCTGAGTAATAGAACATTTCCCGATTCTGCCAATCGAAAATTAATCTCTAATGATATTCGATCCGAGATTCAGCGGTTGATTTATGAGGCAATAAATTATTAAAATTAACCACTAACCAAATATTTAAAATTAATAGTATTATGAAAACAAAGGTTTCAGGATATGGACCTGAATTTTCCAGAATAGTTGCGGGATGCATGAATTGGGGAACTTGGGGCGCAAATCTTAGTGCAGAACAGTCGTTACAGTTAATAGAAGACTGTATTTCTGTTGGAGTAACTACTTTTGATCATGCAGATATTTATGGGCATTATACTACAGAAGCTTTGTTCGGAGAGGCTTTGGCCAACAATAAATCATTACGAGAAAAAATACAGATTGTTACCAAATGCGGAATTAGGTTGGTAACTCCCAATAGACCAGATAATCTTATTAAGTCTTATAAAACTACAAAAGATTATATTATAAAATCCGTAGAACAGTCGCTAAAAAACTTACAAACGGATTATATAGATATGCTATTGATTCATAGACCTAGTCCTATAATGAATCCAGCAGAAATTGCAGAAGCTTTCGAGCAGCTAAAATCTGAAGGCAAAGTATTGCATTTTGGAGTTTCTAATTTTACAACATCACAGTTTAAAATGTTACATGGTTTTTTTCCTTTGCAAACAAATCAGATAGAAATTTCACCATTGCATCTAACACCTTTTGTTGATGGTTCTTTAGATCAATGTATACAATATGGAATAAAACCTATGGCGTATTCTACATTAGCAGGAGGAAAGTTTTTTGCTAAAAACCCTGAGGATAGTGTGGTAAGAATCAATACTGTTGTTAGTGATTTATCTAATAAACATAACGTTTCAGCGGATCAGATATTAACTGCTTGGTTATTAAAACATCCTTCAGGAATACTTCCTATAATAGGATCTACTAAAATAAATCGAATCCGATCTGCTGTAGATTCCTTACATGTTCAGATTTCTGATGAAGAATGGTTTCGAATTTGGGAAGCTTCTACTGGACAAGAAGTGGCATAGTCATCTTATTTTATTGTTTTCTAGATAATTTTGTTGCCAATTTTGATGCTCACAAAAATATTTTAAAGAAAAATTAAAAAAAAACGAAAAATCGGGGTAACATTTTTGTTTCAAATGATACTTACTTATAGCAAACATTGATTTTGATGAATAAAGGTAGGCATTTAATCAAATAAACAATTTTGCTTATAAATCAATGACTACGGTTTCATAGGGGTATGTGTGCCGTAGTCAGATTTTTTTATAAAACATTGATATATAGTTACTTGATTTCTATTTGTACCATAAAACTCTTCTCGAAAGTCAAGCTTTCTATTTTTTTATGATTGTGAATAACTATGCATGCATTGTTAATAAATTTTCGATAAAATACTTTTTTAATATTTTTTTATGTACATTTATCGAGCTTAACATTGGATCTTTATATGATATCATTCTGAAAATGAATACATCATACGGTATAAATAAAAGTCACAAATCGTCATTAATTTAAACTGCTTACCCCTATAATGAACAACTACAAGCTTACGATTATTGGATTGGCAATATCTGTTTTCGTTTATTTCACTTCCGTTTTCTTAGAATTAGATATTTTTCAATATATATTAATAGCACTTTCAAAAATTGAGCAATTAAAATTTGATGAATTCATTCTGCCTTTCTTGATTTTTGGTGTTTTCTTGGCCTTAGATGCTAGAAGGCGTATTAAAAAAATAAAATTGGAAAATGCCAAGCTTCAAATTTATAAAGCTATGCTATCTTCTAGTCATCATATCTTAAATAATTTTATCTATCAAATGGATATTTTTAAAATAACGGCTGAAGATACTCCTGGTTTTGATGCTAAGACATTGGCTTATTATGAAGATATTATTAGTAATACTTCGGATCAAATACATTCACTAAGCAATCTATCAAGTATAGATGAATACTCTATTAGAACAAGTGTAATGTCGGCTTAAATTGTTGATAATCTTATCCGATTACACTACTCAACCTAAACATTGGTAAATACATAGCTATTAGAATTACACCAACTATAATTCCCACAAAAATCGTTAGTATCGGGTTTAAGACATTGGATATGACCTGTGATTGATGTTTTACCTGTTGATTATATTGTTCGTTTAGTTTTTGAAATATAAATTCTGTTTGATTCGTCTCTTCCGCAACGCGAATCATTGCAATCAACTTTTTGTCGAAAATACTGCTTTTCGCAAAGGAATCACTTAGTTTAGCACCAGCAATTACTTCTTGATTTGTTTTATGAAGCCCTTGTTGAAGCGGATAAAAGTTGATCATATTTTTTACGAGATCTATACTATCTACCATCGGGACTTTGGCATACGTTAACAACGATAATGCTTGTGTAAATTGTGCCATATAAATTCGTTTCACGTAATTTCCCAATATTGGAATTTTAAGTTGTATGGTTCCAATAATTTTTCGATACCATTTCTTATTAGATATGAGCGATATAATGATAGGAATAGCGATCATAATTCCTAAGATAATCCAGCCGTTTTTTCCTGCAAAATTGGAAAAACCAATAATCGATTCTGTAATACTAGGAAGATCTACTTTATTTTGTTTAAATATGTCCATAAACATTGGAACAACATATCGCAACATAAAAAATATGACTACCAAAGCGGTAAGCAATACAATTACAGGGTAGGTTAGTGCAGAAATAATTTCTCTTCGGAGATCATTTTTTCTTTTATAAAAATCACTTAATTCTAAAGTAATCTGAGCTAATTCGCCTGTTTGCTCTCCAATTTTTACGGCATAGTATTCATAATCGGTAAAGTTTTTATCAGCTTTTAATATTTCAGAAAAAGATGTTCCATCGATTAATTTCGATAGCATAGTACTCATTAGTTTTTTGTCCTTTTCTTTATTTTGAGTTTCTGATAATAATTCTAAACCGCTTTTTAGATCAATTCCTGACTTTAATAAAACACTTAATTCTGAGTACCATTGTTCTTTTTTCTTATTATTAAATGAGTTTCCAAAAAGCGTGATCTCTTTGGTTAATATTTCTGAAATATCAAAAGAACCTTCTTTTGATGTTACTTTATCGGTATTTTGTATTTTGATTCCCATATTCAGAAATATATTGTTGGATCATTATATTTATATACAAATGTACTATGTACATCAGAAGCTTTCATGTATTTTAATTTGACAGCATCAATGGATCCCGAATTCACTTTCTTACCTTCAAAAAAATACTGAATGTCTTTTATTTGCAATCGAAATGTATCTTGATTATTGTAGACACTATCTTTTGTGAAAATATAGCGATTCTCTTTATTGGGTGAGGATAACGATAGTATATTTTCTTTAGCATTCCAATGAATCGATGTATATTTATTAAAATCTATAGTCAATGCCACTTCTAAGGATCGTATTTGCGATTGGTATTCATAATTATTTTCAATACTTCTCATATTTTTCTGAACTAAACTCAACACAGAAAATGCTAAACCCACCACAATAGCGGTGATCACTAATACCACCATCATTTCGGTTAGTGTAAAAGCCTTTATTTTATGAGCAGAAGTATTCAAGGGATGATTAACTGTTTTTCATATGTTTTTTCTTGTTTGCTATAGCGTAGGATGCCGATATTGTTTTTTGTGATAATTTCAATTTCCCAAGCATCAAAATCTTCGGTGTAGGGTATTGTTATATTTTCATGTAAGATTTTGTATTCTAGTTCTTTAATTCTGTTTTCAATAGCACTATGATCACTGCGTAGATGATTGCTAAAGATATTATTGAAACTCAGACTAGCGATCATAAAAACAATAATGATGAGTACAGAGGCCGTTAAGGTCTCAATAAGTGTAGCAGCTCTTATTTTTTTTAATATAACCATTTTGCTACTGTTTTTTTAGTATCCTTAAAGGGAATCCCTGCATATTTGACAATAGGATTTTTAAGAATTTTACCATTATACACATGATTTAGATATATAGATCCAGATGCTTTGGTCACAAACTGCTGGGTATACAATGAACCTTTTACAGTACCAGAAAATTCTATATTTCCGTTACAATAAATCTCTCCTGTTATTAGAACATGATCATCAATTTTCATGTGAGACTTTATCCGATTTTGTAATTCTCCTTTTGGTCTTATATATAGTACTGCACCTTCAATCTCTGTGTTTTTATGAATAATAAAATCCGAGTTACGATTATTTTGGGAGTTGTTTTGTCCAGTAGGTATAACGTTTTTATCAAATAGTGTAACTGAAGAAGGATAGGAGAGTAGACACCGTTCTCCTATGGTTATTTTTTTTGTAGCAATCGCCTGAATACTGCCTTTAAAATTATTTTGTACCACTATTTCTGGAGCAATCAATATGACATCTGTTAATGTAGCAGCACTACTAACCACAATTTTAGAAGCTGATTGTATGATAATATTTCCAGTAATATTTTCATTCCCTAAAAAGATCGGGGTTGGGTCATATAGTAACATTGGTTGGTTGTCAAAGGAGTTCTTTATTTCTTTTTCCAATGGAACCATTAATTCTTCGTCTATAAACACTCCATTTGTAAATGACTCTATATATGAAATCCACTTATCATCTAGTGGTGGAATGGTTTCTTTACTTTGATATACATTGCCATAATATAAAGAAGATCCCTGATAATAATTACCAGAAATATTTCCTGCTTTTATACCTTGTGTTGGTACATAGCTATTTCCTTCTAAACGGGTGTAACCCACAATAACTAAAGGAGCATTTTTATCTGCTATATATACATTTGGAGTCTTCAGACCTATTGCCGTACCAGAAAAAGCAACTTTTCTAATTTTTCTATTGTTTGTAATAACATCAGATACAGTCTTTGTCCAGATACCATGGTACGTGGCTATTAGTTTAGTGGTTTTTGAATCTACACTATTTTGGATTGTATCTTCTGATATTACGGGTGTTTGTAGCGAAACTAATAATTGATGATTTGCCAATTCTACGGCTGTAATTAATTCTTGAGATTTTATTTTAAAAAAGGACTGTACGTGCGTAAGTAATAAAAAAGCACTAAGTAATATGGCAATGATTACCGAAACTAGCAATGCGAATTGCATTGCTTGTGCTTTTATTTTATGAAATATTTTCAATTCAAAATTTGAAATTGTTTGCTCTTGCCCTTATACCTTAATTTCACCATTGTGGATGATCCTTTAATTAATTTAACATCAGCAAAAGAATCATTAATTTTTAACAGTTGTTCTGATCCATTGATCTCGATTAAAAAGATGGTAGCAGATTTGTTTTGCGTAGCAACATACCCTTTATATTGTATAGATGGCCAAACAACTTCCTGTTTTTTTCTAATGGAGGTAGGTTTTGCTACTACTTTTTTAGGTTTGTATATGGTACCTAAAAAAGGATCCCTTTCTACATTGCTAATTTCAAACTTTTCTCGTTCTTTAGCCTCTATCTTGGCAAACGATACTGTTGTGATATCAGTAATTTCTGGATCATCATCTGAAAAGGCGTCTACTACCTGAAAAATAATTGCTCCCCAGATAAACACCACCAATGGTAACAATACATATATGCCTTTTTTTCCTTTTAACATGCTATTAATTTATAGTAAAACTAAAGGTGTCACTGGCTTCACTTTGATTACCTGCTTCATCAAATGCTTTTATAAACCAATAATAAGTAGTACTAGCGTCTAATGTAATATCCGCAGGAGAGGTTACTTGATCTTTCGTTACTAAATCGGTTAGTTGTTGATTTCTATAGATATAGATACTATCAAATTCTGTTGTTCCTTCTACAGCGTCTCTTGTCCAAGTAAATGACACTGCAGTATCTGTTAGTGTCGCTTGATCGACAGGAGCAGTGGTAACAGGTTTTAGAGGATTCATACTGTCAATAGTCAATGTTCTGCTAAAATACAAGGTGTTCTGAGTATCGTTTTCTGCACGGACTTGCCAAGTAGTTACTCCTTCCGGAAAGGTGATTTGGATAGAGGTGTTAGCAGTAGTCTCTTCTGTTAGTACCTGATCGTTATCATCTATTAATTGCACTCTATAAGCGGTGGCATCTGATACTGTTTCCCATTGTAAATTCACAGCAGTGTTATTAGAAATTGTATTATCGGCAGGAGAGGACAATAGTACTTCTCTAGCAGAAAAATCTTCACTTTCTATGATACTAAAACTTGCGGTAGTGTATGCTGTTTGCGATCCAGTATTTTGAGCTCTTACACGCCATTGATAGTTGTTTTTAGTTAAAGTAGTACTAAAACTTGCAGTGGTTACCGTAGTGTCTTCTACAATTTGTGTGGCATTTTCGAAGGTTGGTCTAGCGATTTGTAATCGGTAGGAAGTAGCATGATCTACGGTATTCCAACTAAAGGTTAGCAAAGTGCTTTCTACTTCGGTACCATCTGATGGAGCGATCAATGAAACGACATCATCGGTGATATCTTCTTCGAATAAAATCTCTTCACAGCTATAAAGTGAGAGTAGTAGTATCGTGATATATAATATCTGTTTTTTCATGTGCTTTTCTAAAATTTTAAAAGGCCTTCACTTTCATTTTGAATTGAAAAGTACCTCAATTCAGCTACTAGATGGACTTTTAAAGTTTGAAATAATTTATGTTTTCTTTCGCTTTATCTGCATTTTTATAAGTATTCTTTGGACATTGGTCATTCTCATCTACAATATCGAATAAGGATACTCTTCTTTTTTCATTTTCGCCCCAGCAGAAATAGGATAGTCGATACCCAAATAAAGTAGTATTACCAAAATCTATATATTTATGTGGTTTGCCATCTTTTACCAAGGCTAGTTCATATTGCTTGTACTTTTTATTTACTAAAAAAACAGCTTCTGCCTGTTGTATTTCCAAAAGAATCTGCTGATTAACTGCCATGGATACCGAGGCAATGATCTCAGCATCTTTTTGTCTTTTTAGATAACTAATCGTTTGTTGGTTATAGTCCTGCTCTAATTCTGAGATAAGACCTACCCAATCGATGATTTCCAGTTTTAGAAATTTAGGTTTCTTTTCTAAAGAATCAACGTATTTTATTTGTTGTTTATTTTGTGTAGACGCTTGTAGGTATGCTTTGTAGGTTGTGTTATCAAAATGAACCGGAGTAACTCCTACGCGAATGTTTTGTTGATAGTTGGGTATTGCCGTTACTTGAAAATCAGTGTTACGCATTTGATTTTCATGAATTCCAATAACTCCTAATGCTACTGGAGTAGTGGTAGCTGTGTGCATAGCAGATTTGTTTACAGAAATGCTACGACAGCTGATCATGGTTACTACACTAATTACTATAACAATTAACGTTTTATACTTCATAAATTAAGTTTTGTATCTACCACAAAATGAGCCGCCAAAGATAAGAGAAGCCAGCAAATTATACTAAAAAGGCATCAATTATTATAATGGTTACTCTTTTACAAATGGTTTTCTACTATATAGTGTCTTTTACACCAAAAATGTTACCACGAAATTGTAATTTTTTTATTAGGTGTGGGAAGTTAGGTACATGGAGTTGGATGTCAGATGTTTGATGTGGGGTGTTTGATGTTTGAATGCTTTTAAGTTACAATTCTTATTTCCAGCTTCATTCCTCTGTCTTTGAGCTTCGGACTTCTAGCATCGCACCTCGATCTTCCAGATTTGGTTTGATGTCGGGTGTTTGATGTTTGAATACTTTTAAGTTACAATTCTTATTTTCAGCTTCAAGCTTCTGTCTTCGATCTTCGGACTTCTAGCATCGCACCTCGATCTTCCAGCTTTGGTTTGATGTCGGATGTCAGATGTTTGAAGGCTTTTAGTTGCAGTTTCTATTTACAGCTTTAAGCCTTTGTCTTCGGTCTTCGAACTCCTAGCATCGGACCTCGATCTTCCAGCTTTGGTTTGATGTCGGATGTCAGATGTTTGAAGACTTTTAGTTGCAGTTTCTATTTACAGCTTTAAGCCTTTGTCTTCGAACTTCGGACTTCTAGCATTGCACCTCGATCTTCCGTCTTTCTTTAATGACAATCATTGTTATAATATTCTACCACTTCTCGGATATGTCTTTTCTTGAATTCTTTGTTCTGTATTTTTTCGACTAAAGAAGTACAATCCTTAAAATAGGTAGAAGCAGCTTTTTTAAAGTTTTTACTGAATAGATGAGTGGATCCTAAATGTGTTACTTCTTCTTCATTCTCTCTTTTTACATAGTAACTATTCATAGAATAATAATTTCCTCCACCGAAACCTACTCCTGTACCACCAAATCCTCCAGCACCTATATTTGGGGTTCCATAATATCCTTCTGTATGGATTTTATATAAAGTTACTTTCCCTTCAGTGATTAGTTGTAAAACTTTTGGAAATTCACTGTCTTTAATGGATTTATATACATAGGTGTTTAATTCACCACCTTCATAAATTTTCACGCTGTGGAGCTCATCAAACTTATATTTTTTGGCTTTGTCTTTTTTTGTTTTTCGAAATTTTACTTTTCCAAAACTCTTGATTTTTCCAAATCCTTTTAGTTCTGTACCATCTTTAAAAATGAGTATAGCACTACTTTTTTGAGCTTGTAGACTACAAGAATAAAATATAGCGAATACTAAAGATAGTAGGAGTGTAGTATGTTTCATATGTTAGTTTACTTTAAGATATATAGATAAGTGTCAAAAGAGAGATAAATGTTACCATTTTAGATTTACTTTTTTACATCTTATGATACAGATATTGAATATTGAAAAAGAAAAACCACAACCTATTATAAAATAGATCGTGGCTGTTGTTAATTTCTTCCTAATGTCTTACCTAGCGTTAACTGGTACAAACTTCTCACAAGAGGTTTGGAGTAGTTTCAATGTTAATTGAAATTTTTTAAAATTCTATTTTCAAATTCATCAAGAATGTTTTTGTTATTTAAATTGTCAAAATCTTTATTGATCATTTTCCATTTACTATTTTCAGAATATTTTTTTATTCCAACAAAAGCAAAAATTGTTTTAGCTTTTGATTTAGATCTAATCCAAGTTTTTACTACAATGTTTTTTTCTTTATAATAAAAATAAACATGAAACCAATGATCATTTTCAGTTCTTTTTCCATCGGTAATCCTAAACTCCTTTGGGACATGATATTCAGGATTTTTTATTTTAAAATCATTGATTTTTTGAATTATATCAGTTTCTGTTAAGTTAATTTCATATCTCTCAGCATAAGGATAACTTCCTGGTGCTACATTACAGGATAACAAAAGAAAAAGAAAAAAGAGAAGAGAAAATTTCATAAGTTTATTATCTTATCGGTTTATCTGGAGCATTCGTTACACCATGACTACTGAGATGGTAATAAATTTCTATTTCCATCATTCCAACTCCATTTGGTTCGGCTAATTTAACTAAAGTTTTTGGTAAAGCTGCTAATCCTAAACCAACTCCTAAAGTACCAGCATATAATCTTGTTTTTAATGGTAAAACTGGATTTCCAGCTATTTCTAATTCTTCTGAAACGAATTTCCAGTCTGCACCAATTGCTCTAGTATCAGTAAATAATCCAGATGCACCCGCGATATTAAGATTGTCATATCTCCGATCATGACCAATTGCTGGATACCCCGATAAATCTTTGGGGATTGCAGTGTATGTATAATCTCCATTATAAGTTAAAGGGTTATTTCCTCCAGGATATGTTAGATAAAAAATATTATGTCCTACGGTCGATGGGTCTAGTTGATCCCTACTTTCAATTCTGTCTAACAAGCCTAAATAAACTTCATCTAATTGAATGAAATCATCTTTTAGATAGGTAAAAGGATTTCCAGTTGTTCGATAAGAAACGAATTCATTAATGCCCCTTAATGTTTCAAATGATAGACAGGAAGTACACCCGCCATCTGGATCAATTATTCTGATAGGATTGTTAGCCATACCAAGATAGGGCGAAGAGAACTCTCCATACGGATCTGTAGTCAACCATCTTCCTATACGACTATCCCATAATCTAAGTTGGAAGGCTTCCTTCCCGGTTTCGGTATCTTTTTCCTGTCCTTGGTATGCATATCTATATTGCTCACTACCATTTTGTATTCGCCCTGGCATTGGCATACCAAAAGGATAATAATCTGTGGCCGTTGTCATTGCAATAGGATTATTATCTTTATCTCTACCTACCACCGCACGTACATTTCCTAAATGGTCTGTAAGTTCATAATAGCTGTTACCTTCGCCAAACAATCCTCTTTTATAAACACCTAATCGGCTAGCGCCATAAATAGTATGCTCTGCAATTTGAGGACTAGCCCCTCCACCAGGCACATTTGCGTCTAGTTTATTATAAATAGCCATTACGGTTCCCGCAGCATCTCTTACGTAATACGTTATGCTTACTGCACTGCTATTGGGATTATAAGATTCTTTGCGAACTCTATGGTTTTTATCATTGTAAAAGAACTTAACTAAAGTTACATTTTTTTTAGATACTTCTGTAACCAATCCACTGGCATTGTATGAATAACGTATGACATTTTCAGGATCTTCCGGAGTTACATACTCCCAATCTTCTATTAATTGTCCAATTTTGTTATATTTATAATTTTCTAGAGTAATCTGATCTCCTATATCATCTGCTCCATCAACTTCTCCCGCAGCATCATCTACTCTGAGTAGTTGATTCGGTTTGTCCGTTTTATAAGTATAAGATAGTTGATCCATAGCATTACTTCCCTGATACGTATCTTTATTACGATTTAGGGATTGGATATTTCCATTAGCATCATAGGTAATGTTTGATACATTATAGTCTCCGTTTCCTTGCACAGTTCCATCGGTAGCAATGCGGGCACTAAAAGTTTTAGAGCTAGAGGCTACGATGTTAAATCCTGGTTTTAGTAGTACCGTAGCTCTGGCTTCTACATCTTCGGTTTCTGTTACAGTTTGACTTCTGGTTTCTTCGATTTGGATAGATGGATCTGCTTCATTTACTTGTGTATTAAAACTAGCCCCTGTTAACCAATTATTTTTGTTGTAGGTGTAGTAATACGTATCCGGATTGTTATCATCTATATTTGTGGTTTTCCAGGTGATGGCTTTGATATTTCCATTGTATTGTTCAATACCATTAGCAGTAGAAGGAATAGTTCTTGGGGTTCCTGTTCTCTTGTAATCATCTTTATAATAATGAATATTCATCCCGAAAAGATCATTGTTATCCCCACCAGGATCCGATGTAGCCGTAAGATTTGGGCTATTGATACTTTTTAGCGCACCGTTTAAATTATATACATAATCAATTCCTTGCAATCCTTGTGCTAAATTTAAACGTTTTAGAGCTCCTGTTTCATTATAGCTATATTCCGCATGCTCTTTGTATGTGGATCCATCGGTAGAGGTTTCCACTTTGGTTAAACTATAATCATCTTTATCATAGGTATATCTATGGATAAACAAGTCTGTTGTACCATATTTTTGATAGAGCACACGGCTTACCTGACTGGTAATAGGGTCATATTCGTAATCAATCGTCTTATCTCCTAAATCTTTAATGTCTTGTACTATCCATTGTACCCTTCCATAAATATCATAGCTATAGTAGGTAGTGGTATTCTCGTTATAAGTTTTTGCTACATTACCACTTAAAAAAGAAGGATTGGCATAACTGCTGTGTATATTAGCGAGATAATCTAAATCATCTGATGATAATACGTCATAGGTAGTAGTATGTACTTCGGATCTTATTCCAAGAATTGATAAATCCTCGTTAGGATCGATATTAGAAAAAACGTCACTAACCGGTTTTGGATAAAAGACTCCACTTTCTACAGGTCTACCTAATTGATCATAGTTGGTATAGGAAAATGAATGCGAATCTTTTTGTTTACTATTTTGCGAAAATCGTATTTGCCCGTCATCTTTATACTTAAACCAAGCATCACCTTCATCTGGACTATGAGAAAACACTAGTTGCCCTAACGTATTGTATTGAAAAGTGCTTTCTAGTTGCTGTAAGGGTTGCTTACTACTGATTAGTCTACCCACTTTGTCATATTCGTTCAGGCTATAATCATAGTAGTTTTCTGGATAGGTTACTTGTATTGTAGGAGTACCAGAAGCTACATAGGATATTCTATAAAATCCGCTAGGTAAACTTCCAAAAGCTGTAGTGATTTTTTGTTCTGAGACTAAATCATAAACTTCGAACCAATGGTTATTCGATAAATTTCCGAAGTTTTCATTGGTCACTGTTATACCTTGCAAGCCTACAGGAATATGGATATCTACAAATTTTTGTTCTCCAATAGTAACTGTAGATGTTCTGGAATTATCAATTCCGCCTTTTTCATTACCACTTCTTGCAGCTGCTAGTGTACGACCATCTGTATCTGTAAATACTACACTTTCTACCCCATGTACATCTCTGGAAACTGTTTTTATAATTTTGTAATCATTGTATTTAGTTTCTCCAAAGGCGTTCGGTTGAGAGAGTTCATTCCCAGCAGGCATAGAAAACACATATCCTTGTTTCCATTCGTCTCCCATTTTGTTTCCACCAATCGTTTTTAAAGCTGTCCCAGGATTAAGTTCACTATAAATAGTTCTGGAATAGGGACGATCTGTTACATCTTGATATGGGTCACTATTATTACTATTGCTATAGTACCACCCAAGCGTATTTTCCTCATTAGTAACAGGGGTCGGGTTTTCTATATCTTCTTTTTCATAATCAGAAATATTGAAATTGGCATTTCCTTCTTTTTTGATAAAACCATCTTTGTGACTAAAGCTTCCAGCATTCCCAATAGGAGCTGTTAGCGTACTGACAGCAGGTCTTCCTTGATGGTCGTACCTAATTTCACTAGCCCAAGTTTTCTTTCCTTTTTTATCAAAGACTTGAGATTGAGTAGTTTTACCAATATCATCATAATAGGTAACACTTGCACCAGTTAAATTTCCTATTTGATTTTCGGTAATACCATAGGTATTTACGGAAACCCAATTTTTGTCGGTATCGGTCACCGAAAAAGGACCATAACTATTGTCTGTAATGCTAAATCCTTGTTGGCTATAAATACAGGATAATACTCTAGGTGGAAAAACATCGGCACTCAGATTACCTGCATATCCAGCACGAAGCCAAGATAGGTTTGAATCGGTAACGGTTCCTAATACTTGCGAATTATAAGAGAAACGTATTTGTGTAGCATTGATTTTTTCTATTCGTAATCGATCTGATGTTTGTGGGGCTATATTGGTTAGTGTCCCAATAATCGATCCATCGGGTTTTTTGGCAACGACTTTGTAAGATGATGAAAAAGGATCATCGCTTCTACCTTCGTTAAGAATTTTAATAGAATATGCATTTCGATCGTCTAAGGTTGTAATCGAAGTTTGCGAAAGGAATATAGTAACATCAGAATATCTAGTTTCTAAGAAACCAGCGATATTGTTTCCATCAATTTTAAAATTAGTGATTTCGAAGTATCCTGTTGACGTTCCTTCTGGTAAGACTTCTAAAGACAATACTTGTGCATTACCTGTAAGTGTATTGTTTGTACCAGTTTCTATTCCTGAATTTTTATACCAATTTAAATCCTGTGCTGTACCCACAAAGGATAACATTAGTAAGAAAAGACAGCTAATGTATTTATGAAAATGTATCATTTTTTCTTTTAATTTAAATTGATTGATTATTGTTGTATTGGATTCCCATCAGGATCATTTGGATCATCATCATCATCTCCACATCCTTGTTTTTGATGATTGCCTATCGTTTCTTTCGTATCACCTGTGTTTTTATCACGTACCTGACATTTGTAATGTACTCTTCCGTTTGGTCCGCACTCTGTGAAAATGTTGCGTGTGTTAGAACTTGACCAAGACCCATAACTTAAAGTATTTGGGTTGTTACCAATGGCCCAACGATATTCATACTCAAAAGTACCTCCATTTGCTGTAGCTGTAAGCGTAGGCGAGGATATATTGTAGTTACTTACTCCTATGGATAGTGTTAATGCATTTGGATTTGTAACATTCGTATTGATAGGTGTACTATAGTTATAATTGATTTCACTATTTAGTTTAAAACCGCCAGGAATTCCTGGAGTATCCATCACCTCTGAATATGTTTTATGAAGTCTTCCAGCGTCGTCATATTCATATTTCGTAGCCATATTGTTTGCGCCAATGATATAGGTAAGTTCATCCCAATCATTATAGACATAACTTGTCATAGAAGAGGTAAAAGGAACCATTCTAAAATCATCATAAATAGTTGTTCCCGATGTATTATATACATACACTTCTTGAGCGTTTCCAATATCTTGCGTATAAAAGTTCAATTGTACCCAATCGCCTGCTGGAATTACTTCTCCAGAATGATAAGAGATCACAGCATTAGCAGCTTTCACTTTTGTATTTACATAATTGTTGTTAGCACCTTTGTATACCCAAACAGAGATTTTGTATTTTCCAGCTTCTGGGTTTACGGCAAAAGCTTTTACATTAGCAGCAGCTTGTACACCTTTAGCTCCTGTATGATAGGTGTCGGACAGGGTAGCGGTATTGCCTTTACTCACTTGACCACTAAAATAATTGGTGTTTTCAACAAGATCCTCAGCTCCAGAATAAAACATTTGATTATATCCAGCATTCGCAACTGCGAATACTTTGGATTCATCATCTCCCATTTTAGTACTTAATTTATTGTCATTGATATCTATCGATTCTAAAGGCATTGAATAATGATCATATAAACTAACTTCAGAAGTTTTGATCCATTCTATATTGTTTTGATTGTCAGGGTTAAACCAATTAAAGTTATCATCCTCACCAGTATAACCTATATATACTCCATCAACATCAACTTCACCTTTCCAAACAAAAGATTGATGTTTACGCCAGATTTTTTCTGCATTATTAGTTGGAGTAGAAGTGGATCCGTCATAGTTTTGATAAGTCCAATTGTTATTCCAAGTACTTATATTTGCATTAATGGTAGCCCAGTCACCAGTATTATTTTTAATCTGCGTTAATGTTACTGCTGTTTGAGATAACATATTTTTATTAGTGGGGTTGTTTACTTTTGCCCCCATACTATATCCTTCTACGTTATTAGAATATTTATCTATATGATATGCAGGAACAATTTTAGTCTTAAATTCTAAACCAGTGCTTGACTTAGTTTGGGTTTCTAATAATTGCCCAGAAATATTATCATGCCTAATGAAATTTGTAGTACTAGTATAGCCATTAGTAATAGTGGTTGTACTTTTTAATAAAGAAGGATATATAATTCTAGTTGAAGTATTTATTAACCATTCATCCTGAATATCCGAACTTCTATAATTAATATCTTTATAAGACTGGAAAGATTCTTTGATAATGCCCTGACTTATTTCATTACTTGAGGCATATTCATTTATAGTTTTAGATAATAACTGTTCCTTATTATTAAAATGATTTATTTCCAATATTTGCCCTAAACATGCAAAATTGTCTATTAATTCATAACTCTTTATGTTTACATTCTTTTGGATATTATTATTGTAATTATTTAGATTTGTTTGCTCCGAAATTTCGAACAAATCACCAAACTTAATTTTATCCTGTTGTTTTTCTTCTAATACTTTAAACTTGTATGTCGTTTTATTAATAAAGCTATTAGTAGTTGAATTAACTCCACTTTTTACTGTTACATATTCATACATCGGAGTTGGTGTGGGTAGTTCTGAACCGTATGAAAAAGGTTGATCAGAGGTAGAAGGGAAAGGTAAATAACTAATAACTCCTGATGAGGTATAATTAGAATTGTTTGGATTTTCCGCTGAATTCGGTTTGTTATATAAATATTGCGTTTTGTAAACTTTTACACCATCTAAAATACTTAATTCTTTTACTCTTAAACCTCCACCAACATTGCCTTCAGGTCTTTTATTCGAAATTATATTATGAATCAAAGAATATGCTCGTGTCGAATTAGAAGCAGTTAAAGGTCTAGGCTTTTTCTGGTTTTCAGTATAATTGTTTGATCCTGTTACACTTGATATTGGAACTGCGTCTAAGATTTTAGCTAAAGTATTAGAGTTATAATTCAATTTTCCGATTGCTTCAACCTCAATAATCATAGAGTTATCCGAAGTATTCATCGATACAATGCTTGCCTTTTGAGGTTTAATATCAATTGATGGTATTAACCTTTGTGTTGGACTGGCAATATTCATACTTATGGTTGAAAACCAAATATCTACGTGAATTTTCTTATTAGGGTTAAAATAATCCGAAAGTAAAAAGTTAGATGTAGAACTATCTTGGTCATCAACTTCAATTTTTAGTTTTATTTTGGTTGGTGTACCGTTTACGAGCGGTAATTCGTCTGGAAAAAAAGTGAACTTCAGATGTTTATTAAAAATTCTTCCAGTTTCCGCTACTGCAATATCATAATCATCTGATTCATAATTTATATCAATAGTTCCTCCAGTTGGAGTGATTATTTTATTTAAAGACCATGTTTCAGGACCATTTTCATAATATCCCCATAGGTCCTTTTTGTCATAATCAAAGTTTACGTTGTTTGAATATTTGAATTTATAAGGAGGAATCAGTTGATTACCTTTTTTTCCTTTAATTGATAATCCATTTAGTGTTAACCTACCATTTAAAGAATTCGGAGAGCCTTTAGCTAGATCATAAGAGTAATGAGGAGCAAAATCAATTATTTTAATTGCACTATCTATTGTTTCAGAAATATTATCTCCTACATCTATAATATTATCTTGTAAGTTATAATCCGGAATAGATTCTTCTGTTATAGAATTAAAAATAGTGCCTGTGCTCGGTAGAGAATTACCAAGTGTTTTATTTATTAAATCATCTTCATTTTTTACAAGAATTATTTTTTCCAGTTTTAAAGATTTTTGTTCTGGTATATTAAATCTAATTTCATCGAAAAATTGTGAAGTAGGTTGTGCTCCATTTGCTTGAAAAACATGCCTTTCCCAGTTTGGGCTCGTGTAATCCACTCTAGTATTTTTAACAAATATTGCGCTATGTGTTCTTGTTTTTATTCTATCAAGATAATAAAGCTGTTTTTTTCCATATGTCTTAGTTTTTACGTTAGGATTATCTTCTGATATGCTGTATTCTTCAGCATAAGGTAGCTTCCAAACAGAATTATTAGTCCATTTTCCATAATCAAACCTCACCCAATACCCCATGTCCTTGCCGTCTGGGAAGTTTCTTGTATTAGGTTGAGTATTTACATAGTCAGGGCCGGTTATCGCTGTTAATAACCAATGTGTAGCGTAGGCACCTTGTCTAACTTCAAAATAAGATTCTCTTTCTGGTTTATTTTGTACTGCACCTATTGTTCTAATATTAGTATTTAGATTAAATACAGGTAGTGAATAATGATAAGTCTTTCCATCTGGTGCTACAATTTTAAAACCACCAATTGCGCTATCACTGTATTCACCAGTGTTAAACATTCCATCATACACACCCACACCATTTGTAGCATTTTCTACATCATATTCATATGGTAATAAAAGTCCATCTGACGCAGCTGTCCCGTCTTTTATCTGCTTAAGAGTATAATAGGATACAAAACGACCGTCTTTTTTTCTTGAAGATGACATTGTTCCAGACGAGGTATTATAGTGATCATAAATATCAGAATGGGATATATTAGTGTTAAATGAAGCTGGCTCAATGTTTAAAGATGAAGAATATTGATTGTTGAAATAAAAATTAACTTCTGGTTTGTTCTGAGAGTTGTTGTTATGGAATCCAGAATAAGATGACAGGTTGTAATTGACTTCAAAAAGATTTGAATTAGCAAAATTTCTATGTAATCCTAATAATGTTCCCGTTCTGGATATTCTTGGAGTCATTGATCCAGATAATCCTTGTGCAGAAACATTAAAAGAATCAAAAGCTGGAAACATTGCATTATTTTTGTTAAGTTCTCTTGATCCGTTAGTTACTCCAACCTCATTTACATCCATGAAATATTTACCTCCATTTGTTGGACTAGAAGAAACTAAATTAGTATCGGTACAAATAAAAAGGCTAGAACTACCTTGTAAGTTACTACAGCTACATTCATCTGGAGAATCTACATAAGCTATTGACTTGTATCTTCGTGGTTGACCATAATAAGTATTGAAAATGTACTCCACTTCACATTCATATTTTATAGCATCTCCAAAATATAACGCACCACTAACATTACTTGATTTATGAGAGTTTAAATACCATTCTACTTTTTGTTTATTATAACCTAAACTAAATATTCCAATAGGTGTACCAACCATTAATGAATAAGATTCATTATCCTGTTCAACATTGTAATCATTCATATTTATAGAATTCATGAATGATATATTGGACCCAATTCCAATTCCACCTAATTTTCCATTCACGGATATTCCACGTGAGGAAAAATTAACACCAACACCAGATTTTTTAAATGACTCTCCTTTACCGTAGGTAATGGATAAGGAGTTTTCTCCTTCGTAGCTACTATTATATCCCACAGAAATCTGATTATTTCCCCAATTATATCCTGCGTTTACTCCGACTCCGCTAGTACCAACATTAATACCAGTCGAAATTCCAAAGGAAGAAGTATAACCTACATTTGCGGATCCATAGAATTGACCTCCAGGTCGTATACCAGCGGTCGCCCCAGCACCAATTATACCACCAGCGCCATCTGGAATACCATATCCTATACTTACAGAACCTCCGAAACCTTTGTTTGAATTATATGAACTAGTATGTCCAAAGGTCCAACCTCCAGCTATTGTTGTGTAAGTTGAACCAATAGAATGAGTAGTTTCAGAACCACCAACATCGTAAAAACTTTCTTGGATAAGACCATTTTTCCAATCATCTGGATATCCATTGACACCACGATTTATCGCGCCAGGATTTAAACTCCAACCTAATCCTACCCAAGAGGCTTCTTGATCCATGGCAATACCTGCATGATATGATAATGCCAATGGATAGCCACCTTCAGGAGAAGGAACGTTTAGTATTGGAATTACATAAGTTAAATCTCCGGTTAATAGATTTACCATATCTGTTGCATCTACGGGTTCAAAAGCGGCTGCTTCTGGCGCGTTGGGTCCCTGTGCAAAAAGACTATTTAACGATAGAATAAAAGAACATATAAAACTTGTAAGTATAGATTTATATGAAATTTTAAAATGTTCTGTGTTCTGTTTTCTCATCAGCTTATGATTTGATGTTTTACTTTTTTTGTTTTTTCCTTTGACAAGCTCAGGATGCTGGATGTTGGATGTCAGGTGTGAGCTGACTGAGGTTTGGTGCCCGATTTTGGATGTCTGATGTTCGATGTTTGGTGTTGCGAAGCAAAGCTTTGCCTTTTGTCTTCCAATCTCTGACCTCTGACCCCTGACTTGGATCCTCTGTCTTCAAACATCTGATATCGGCCTTGTGACTTTTTATATCTAACTCTTTTCATTCTTACTTAAAAGCTAGTTCTAATTCGTTTTTAAATATTTTTGTGGGGACTTTAAACTTTACTTCGCCCGTGTAAAACCCAAGGTCCTCAATACTGAGTGTCATGAACTCTTGATTTGTTACTATCTTTTCTTTAGGATATACCAATAAAATTGTTGTTGCTCCACTCATACCATACATTCTAGGATAGATGTAATCAGCAATTTCTACAGTATCTTTCTTGGGTGTACAGAAATGTATTTTCTGTTCCATTCCGAAGGCTAGCTGATTTACCATTGCACCAAATTGTTGCTTGTTTCCAGCTACATTGCTTAGTAACTCCTTATTGTTTTTAGACATCGATAGGTTGAAATAGAGATATTCTCTGTATTTATTTCTTAAGCTGTCGATCTCTTTAGCGGTGGCCTGGCCACTTAATTCCTGATCTACTAAGATATCTGTAGGTTTATACACTAATGAAAAATCAACTCCATTTACTGTTTTGGTATGTATATACTCATTTTTAGGATCATTAATATATTCCCACAACTCTTCTTTGCTGTTAAAAGTTCTGCTAGAGCAGGAGGTGAGCATCAGAGTTGTTAGTATGATATATATTGTTTGTTTCATAGTGTTTTTAGTTTGATGTTTAAAGTCAGGAGTTTGGTGACCTATGACAGATGTTTTGGTGTTGTAAAGCAAAGCTTTGTTTTCGAACCCCTAACTTCCAACCTTTGTCTTTTGACTTCGGACTTCCTTCTTCTGTAATCCAACATTACTACTTCCCTTCGAATTCGGCATTTAATTTTTCCAGCACTTTATCTGTTAGATCTGCACCTTCTTCACCATACATAATAGTTCCATTTCCAGTGGCACCAAAAATGACTTTGTATCCATTTTTTTTCCCGTATTCTTTTACAAAATCATTGATATCATTGATAACTGTTTGTGTTACTTTTTTGTCTTCGTCTTGTAATTGCTTTTGTACAGCTTGTTGATAATTGTTAATCTGTTGTTGTTTATTTCCTAATAACTGCTGTTTTAGCTCTAGTTCCTTTTTACTAAGGCTACTGCGCTCTTTTTCATATGTTTTTAGTTCTTTTTGCCAATCTGCTAATAAACTATCTACATTAGACTTCATGGTTTTTGCTTTCTCATCAAATTCCGCTTTTACAATTTTGGTTCGTTTATAACCATCTAAAAGTTTATTTACATCTACATAGACTAAATCTGATGAAGATTGTAGGTAAAAGAAAGATGCTACTGCAATGGCAAGTGCTATAATGGAGATGGGTAGTGCTAATTTGTTCATTTGTTTTGTATTTGTTTTAACTGACAGTTGTCAGGTGTTCGATGTCCTAAGTTTGTTGTCAGGAGCTTGATGTTAATTGTGTTCCAAAACGGAGCTTTATCCTCGGTCTTCTGACTTCTATCTTCCGACTTTTATCTTATTTTTGTTATGATTCTTACTTTTTTTATTTTTTGTTGATTAATTCTTCAATTTTAGCTAATCTTTTTTCCAGTTCTTGGTTGTTATTTTCTAAACCTTGAATCTTATCTTTTGCTTCTTTCAATTCTTTCTCTTGAGCTATAGTGTATAATGTGAGCTCTTCAATTTTTTCTAATAATTGTAGATTCATTTGTTTGAGTTCGATACCATTTTTTTCCATTTCTGCTGCCGAAGGAATATTCGGTAAGTGTCCTTGATCATTGATATAGGCTTCTACTTCTTCAATAGATTTTAGATCATAATCTTCTAGAAATACATAATCAGGCGCTACTGCGCCGTTAAGATCTACTTTTACTTCTTGAGTATGAATATCTCCTTTTACGGTAAGTTTTGCATCTGGATTGGCGGTTCCAATACCTAATGCGCCTTCAATATATTGATTGCCTACACTGTGTACTAGTCTGGCCCAATTTCCAGTACCTTCTTTGTTTGTGCTTCTAAAATACATCCTTGGATGTACGGAGTTGTTTTTAATTACAATTTGACCGTTATATCTATAATCTGCATTGTTAGAACTATGATTCATGTTTATACCCCAAAACCACTGATTAGCTTCAGGAACATTTGCAGCATTGTAACTTTGATAAAAACCACTTTGCCATAATGTATTCCAGTCTGATGTATTATTTGGATCTTTAAGCAATAACTTTTGACTTTGGATCGTACCTATTACATCTAGTTTTTCTGAAGGACTTTGTGTACCTATTCCGACATTTCCATTGTTAGCAACGATTGTGTTGTTTTGAAGTTGAAATTCTGGTCTTCCCGATGTCGATCGAGATAATTTTAATACTGCTTCCTGAGTATCATTATTATCTGAAGCAGTAATATCTAGGTCAATGGCGTTTCCTCTATCATGAGTATTAAATCTCCAACGATATTTGTTTTCATAATTAGCAGATAAAATTAGGTTGTTAGAATTACCATTTGCCCCATAAATATCTAACTTTGCATCTGGATTTGTAGTGCCGATTCCTACATTTTTAGTTTGGTTGATACTTAATACCTCTGTTAAACCAGATGTTTTATTCGCAGCTACAGCAAATCTCCAACCTAGCCCATCTTTGTATTTTAATAAAGAACCATTGTATTCTCCATTAAAACCACGTCTTTGCATTTCTATAGTTGCAGTACCATCGGTATTCCGATGAGTCATGAACCATGTTGATACATGACTATTTCCCGTAGTTACACCTTTAGCAGACAGAATTAAATTAGCACCTTGGTAATTACCTGTTCCAGAACCTTCTATATGAATAGAAGGGTTACTATTAAAAGTTCTAATATTTCCATTTGGAGTAAAAAACACTCTGTGGATATTATTAAACGCAAAACCTATTCCTTCTGTTTTATGGATGTTAATACCATAACCAGTGTTGTCAATTGTTCCTAATGTTGGGTCGTTTGCTGCAAAAGTATTTGGGAGTCTCAGTTCATTACTTAAACGAATAACGGGAGCAACAATTTCATTGTTTGTTTGAGCTTCATTATTTGTAAATGTAAATTGAGAATAACTCTTAAATACGAATAAAATGATTGCAGTAAGAAATAAAAGATTTCTTTTCATAGTTTTATTTTATATTGGTCGTATATTAATAATATGATCTTTTCTAAGTCTTCGTTTCTTATTTTTTAGTGAGGAGAGCTTCCAATTTTTCTAAACGTGTTTCTAGCTCGTTATTTTTATTTTTCTGATTTTGTAGTTCTTTCTCTTGAGCTATAGTGTATAATGTGAGCTCTTCAATTTTTTCTAATAATTGTAGATTCATTTGTTTGAGTTCGATACCATTTTTTTCCATTTCTGCTGCTGAAGGAATATTCGGTAAGTGTCCTTGATCATTGATGTAAGCTTCTACTTCTTCAATAGATTTTAGATCATAATCTTCTAGAAATACATAATCAGGCGCCACAGCTCCGTTAAGATCTACTTTTACTTCTTGGGTATGAATGTCTCCTTTTACCGTAAGTTTTGCATCTGGAGCAGTGGTTCCTATTCCTAGGTTTCCACTATTTGTTAGACGCATGTACTCAGAAAGTTGGTGTTGTGCATCAGAATCATAATTGTTATGATTCCTGAATAACCATCTAAACCCATAGTTAGAACCTTCAAAAACACCTTTAGAAGTATATCGATTCGGACCTTTATAATTATCTTTTGGATCCTCATTATTTCTAGTAGCATTAAAACCAATATATCCAGCCCATTTGTTAGAACTTCCTCCCCAATTTGGTTCGTTAGTCCAATCCAATGTTAGTACTCCTGATCTCCCTACTCTGGTTTGACCTTCTACTTGTAGTTTTGCACTTGGGTTAGTGGTACCGATCCCAATATTTCCATTTTGATGTATACCAAAAGAACCGTTTGCTGTTTTTAATAGAAGCCCATAATAACCTGCTAATTGAACTGATGATTTGTCTGTATTGCTAGAAAGACCTTTAAAATTCCCTCTTCCTAAACCGTACCACGGACTATCGTTTATTAAATCGTTTATACTTTCCAGCGAAAATTTATCAGCTCTAACTCCATTTCCAACAACATGAAATCTTGCCGCGGGACTATTTGTGCCAACTCCTACATTTCCATCTTGATTTATAGTAACATCACTACCATGGTTATTTACTCTAAATATCATACTGTTAGTAGTGTGGACATACTGCATTCCTCCGACAAAATTATCTTCGGTGTCGGAGAATCCATAATAACCGGTTTTATTATTTGGAGATAAAAGATTGATCATAGTATTATCATCATCCTCAACTGTTAAATCAGAAAAATCATGGGTTGAACCACCAGAACTTCCATTATAAACATGAAGTTTCGTTGAGGGATTACTCGTGCCAACTCCTACATAACCATTCGTCTGAATTTTAAAGAAAGAATTTGTAAAATTGTTTTTTCCAAAATCAAAACCTTTAGCATCACTTATACGAAGGCCATAAGTGTTTTCTTCGGTATTTCCGCCACCATGTTTTAATGATAGATAATCACCAATACCTGATAACCAGCCAGATTGGAGTAGTGGTCTTGTATATTGAGCATCTTCGATCTTGAAGACAAAATCTGTTTTGATTTCATTTACTCGACCACTAGATGAATTTAAATTTACTTGCGCCGAAGTTGGCAATGCTAAAAACGTAAAAATTATAGCAAATAATACTGATTTGTTCATAGACCTATTGTTCCCCCTTATTGTTTATTTTAAAAAAGCTGCAAATATAGATATCAGTATATTACTTTTATGAGGAAAAAACATGTTTGTTAACAAATGCTTAAAAATGTTAAAAACTAATGTTTAGCTCTTCTTGTTTTCATGTAAAGTGTCTGATAATGTATAAATTTCTGGCTCTTAATTTTTTGTTATATACTATAGTGTCAGTAATACGATAAATGTTACTATGAAAAATGGACTTTTTTTTGATTTTTTTTTGATAGTGTTAAAATTTGGACTGTTTGGACTTCATTTTTTTGAGCAAAAAGGCTTACACACGAGATAAGTTTAGTAATGTTAAGTATGATAAGTCTGATGTCGTAAATCCTATGTTTGGAGTCTTGCGTTTGATGTTATGAGTCGGATGTCCGAGGACTGAGGTTCCCGAAGTCCAGTTAAGTAGAGAATTAGGAGTCAGGTTTTGGATGTTAGGAATCGAATGCTCAAGGTTTTGAATTTATTTTTTATCAGCTAATAACCTTCGTCTTCGGTTAGGAACTAATTTAACCGCTGTAAAAAAATGGTGCATTGTAAATGATTCTTCCCCGTTTTGAAATTTTTCTTTTTTTCAAAATTATTATGAATAATATTACCAAAACTATAGCTTTGTTCCAAAGCGTAAATTACTTTTATTAAAGAACTGTAAGATCCTTGTAATGTGAAATTATAGGTAGTACTCGTTTTTTGTGAAGCTTCATCTTTATATATATGAGGCTCTTCGAAAGCTATAATAGTAAAATTAGAAGTACTTGATAGTGTATTTAAAGCTTTTAATAAATTATTTTGGATAGAATTACCCTCTACATTGTTCTGCTTTAAAATTTCATCTAATTGTTTTTCTTTATTAGCTAGTGCCGCCAGTTGATTAGGTGCCGTTTCATAAGCATGCTTTTGCATTTCTAATGTATGGACCTGATCATTGACAACAAAAGTTTTAGATATTCCATATTTATAAGCAAAAAATGAAACCAGTAGTAAAGCTATTATTAGGATTATATTTTTATTTTTTTGTGTCATCAATCAGTTTAATTTCAATTTCGAAAATGGCAGTCTTTTTTTTCTGTATTCCATAGGATAGAATAGTCACTTTGTCCACAAAGTTTAGGTCTTCAATTTTATGAATCCAATTAGTGAAACTTGTTTTATCTAAAGAGTCTCCTGTTATTACTATTGCTTTTTGTTTAATAGTAATCGGTTTGTCATTTCTTAATGTTTTTAGAACAGGTTGATAGTTATATGATTTTAATAATACTGATAGTGGTAATGACTGAATTATTTGATCTGCATAATATGAACTTTTAGAAAATCCGGTAGAAAGGATACTTTGTACAATATTCTCCTTTGTGTTTACTATAAGCTGTTGTTTTTTTATAGTTTCTTTTTGAGTGTTATATACTTGCTCTTCTTCTTTTAATTCTTGTAATTTTTTATAGCTCGAATTAAAAACAAAAAAGTTAATGAGTAGGGCTATGAGCAAAAAACCAATCCCGTAGTATAAAGTTTTTTTAAAAAATCGAAGTTCTTTATGTGTTATTTCTAAAGTTGTATTCTTTTCGATAACATTACCAGAAATATTTGATATACCAGAAACTTTATGTAGAATACTGGCAAAGGGTAACAGATGAGAACTAGGGATCACTAAAGAATCAATTTCATAGTGTTCTATTTGTTGATTATTTCGAGTAATAGATAGTAATTCTTCATTCTGTATAGTAATACTTGCTGTAAAAGTTAAGACTTTAGAATCTTTTATAAAAGGAATTAATGCTGTAGTTGTAAGATTTCCAAGATCAATAGATGTGATGGCTATTTTAGCATCTTTATATGTCGAAATGATATTATCTACATATGTTTTTCTGCAGATAGAAATAAATGATTTTTCTGATGTTTTTAGAATTTGATAATAAAAATTATCTACCTCTAAATTTGGATATGCTTCAGATACGATTTCCTGATCTGTTCCTTTGGTAACAATTTCTTTAGTTAATATTTGATTATCGGTTATCACCAAATGAGCTGAGGAGATATTACTTTCAGGAAGATCTTTTAGATCATTAATCATGAATTTTTTTGTAATATCTAATTCACCATTTTTCTTAGCGACTTCTACACCAATAATTATAGTACCGTTTTCATCTTCGGTATGTTCAAAAGCATAGATAGATCTCTTTATAGGGTTATATGGTAATCTAAATCTGTTCATTAATAGAACACTGTTGGTTTGATAATTACATTTAACTTTTTCTTGGAGTCTTCTCTTCTTCTTTTACTAAATAACCATTTTATAATTGGGATCCTAGATAATAAAGGAGTTCCAGATCCAGAATCATTTTTAATTTTTTCTTCGATTCCACCTAAAATAGCTACATCATTGGCTTGCATTCTCATAATAGAAGAGAACCTTCTGCTATTAATATCTGGTGGAGCATCTTCTGCAATTCGCTCTCCACTAAAATTAGACTGTATTACCTGTATATCCAATGTAATCTGACCATCTCCCGATACAAAAGGTTTGAATTCTAACGCCAATTCAGCATCTATTGGTTGATAATTTACAATTTCTGAGGTTTGCGGATTTTGAGATCCAAAAATATTCTGACTAGTAATTGCATAATACGTTGTTTGACCACTAGACAAGTATGCTTTGTGACCATTTAATGTGCTTAGTTTAGGAGTGGATAAGATTTTGACATTCCCGTTAGATTCCATAGCCTTGATATCCATATAAAAGTTGGGAACTACATTACCCAAATTTAAAGATCCAAAACCATCGAAACCACCGATGATTCTATTAATTGTCTGTGCACCAAGGGTAATGTTTGTGTTAGGAAAAGTTGCTCCTTCTGTTGTGTTGGGTTGTTTTCCAATTCCAAATTCTAATCCAGCTTCGACTGTTGCACTTCTACTTACTTCCAGAATCATAACTTCGATAAGAATTAGAGGAACTGGCTTATCTATATACTTAACAAAGTTTTTGAATTTTTCTACTCTTGTCCCAGATCCACTTACGATAAAGCTATTTAATTCTGTATCTATCTTTATATCTAAACCTTCTGTTACAGAGGCAGGGAAAATATCAGAAATTGATCCCGCTTGCGTATCGTTATTGCCAGAACCATTGGTTCTTCCGATATTAGAATTTATACTCCCTTGGTTTCTGTTATTAATTCTGTTTTGATTGAAATTAGAATTACCTTGATTTCCAAAAAAATTTGTTCCTCCAGTTACAAAATTATTATTTCCAAAGCTGCTACCTCCAAAACCACCAGCAGGATTAGCATCACCAAGCATGGCGATTGATCGATGCATCATTTGTATCATTTCGATCTTTTTAACTGTTAATTGATTTTCAGTTCCGAAATAATATACGTTTCCTTCTTTCTTAAAAGTAAAATTATTTGTGGTAGTATTCGTATTCTGGAAATTGCCTTGAGTATTTGAATTTGTATTTCGATTATTTTGATTACTGGATGTATTATTTGTAGCACTGCTGTTAGCATTACTTTCAAAAATTTTGACTAATAAATCATCAAAACTAATAGCTTCAGCTTTTACGGTAACATTTCCAGCATTCTCTAAAGGAGAAGCTGTAAAAATATTTAACCCTAAATCTTCTGATACATTGTTTATTAATTGAGCTACAGATGCATTTTTTAAATCTACAGATAAAACATTGTGTAGCGTGTCTACAATTTTGTAATTAGTATTTCTTCGATTTCTTCTTTGTCTAGAAGTAGCGTTATTTCCATCATTTACTCCTGGAATACCTTCGAATTCATAAAACCCATCTTTAGTTTTATTAAATATTAAATCATTTGTTTCTGCTAATTTTTGTAATGCTAAATCGATAGGTACATTGCTAATGTATAGTGTTAAGTTTTTAGAATTTAATTCTGGAGTAAAAAGTAAATTCTTGCCAGAGAATTCGGTGATTTTTCGAAAAACCTTAGGAAGAGGATCATTTCTAAGATCTGTAGATAAAGTTCCAGCTGCAAGATCATAATTAATGATAGGCTCTTTTTCTGGAGCTATTTCCGCAGGTGGATTGTATTTTTTTAAGGATAAAATATTGCCAGTAAATTCTATATCTAATTGGTATTCTTTAACTAGGAATAGAAGAAGATCCTGTACATTAACATCATTAAAACCATTTACAATAGAAATAGAATTAAGATCATTAGAAAGGTTAATATTGATTTTATGTACTTGGGAAACTGCCCGTACAAAATTAGGAAGTGAAGTATTAGAAATATTCACGTTCACTTTCTCCGCTAAACCAGGTACTTCTACACTTAGAAGTTGTAATTTATTTTCTAGAGTAAGAAATCGAGCATTATCTTGTGATTGATTTTGAAAAGTATCTTGTGCATAAGAGAGTATTCCAAAACTAAAAATGAGATATATTAAAAATATATTTTTTTTCATAAATCTTAGTTATTAGCTAATAATGCATATACTTCTTCAACCGAAGTTACACCTTCCCTTACTAGGCGAATTGCATTATCTTGTAGCGTATCAATATTTTGGGTAGCAATATAATCATCGATCTGAATTTCGTTATGACGTATTGCGGTTTCTAATTCTTTTGTAAGTGGAAGTAATTCATATATAGCTTTTCTTCCTAAATATCCTGTTTGGTAACAATAATTACATCCCACAGGGATGTAGTGGTTCTGGATTTCTTCTGGGATATCATATCCTAACGGAAAATCTTCAACTTCTGATTTTTTTTCTGTTTTACAATGAGTACATAGTTTTCTTACTAACCGCTGTGCAATACTCATGGTTAATGTACTCGCTAATAGAAAAGAAGGAACTTTCATATCAATAAGTCTAGAAATAGTAGCCCAAGCGGAGTTCGTATGAATTGTAGATAATACCAAATGACCTGTTAGAGCTGCTTTTATAGCCATATTTGCCGTCTTGTCATCCCTAATTTCACCTACCATAATGATATCTGGATCTTGGCGCAGGAAAGCGCGAAGAGCAGCAGGAAAATCAAACTCAATATCTTCTCTTAGTTGTACTTGATTTATTCCCTCTAATGTATATTCTATTGGATCTTCTATCGTTAATATATTAGAAACCTCTTTGTTAAGCTCTTTTAAAGTACCATATAAAGTAGTTGTTTTACCAGACCCTGTTGGACCAGAAATCAAAATAATACCTTGAGGTTTTTTGGTAGCTTCTCTATAAAGCTTTAATTCTTTATCTGTAAAACCAAGATCTTCTAATCGGATATCTTGTGTATCTCTACTTAATAGACGAAGTACTATTTTTTCTCCATGTAATGTAGGCATTGTGGATACCCTAATATCAAATTCTTCTGAACCGTTTTTAAAAGTAATACGACCGTCCTGAGCTAATCTTTTTTGAGAAATATCAAGCCCCGATTGTATTTTTATTTGGTTTACTAATTGAGGATATTCTTTATTACTAATAGTATACTGCTCTTTTAATTTCCCGTCAAGTCTTAATCGAACTCTACAAAATTTTTCATAAGGTTCCATATGAATATCACTACTACCAAAATCTTTTGCGGTAGCGATTAATTTTTGTAAAAAATTATCCTCGTAGTGTAATTTTTGATGAGAAGAAGAAGTTGTTTTTCTATAATTTAAAGAAAGATAAGATTGTAAATTTTCTGTTGTTTCAGAAATAAGTGTAATCTTATGATTTAATATGATAGAGAGTTCTTTAGCTAATTCATCACTGTTTTTAGAATCAGTTTTGAATTGCACGATATCGTTTTCTTTTAGAAAAGGAATGATTCGATAATGGAAAGCTTGATTAGGAGTAATCAATTGCTTCAGATCTACGGGTATTTCAAAAGAATCTATTTTCATTATATTATATATAAATTAATAGTGTCTGTAATCCAATTTCCCAAAAAAATAAAAACAAAAAACAATGACATATATCCTGCTAATGGTATAGTTTCATGTTTAGCATTCTTTTTAGTAATTAACCAAGTAAACAAAGAGAAAAGTATTGAAAATACAAATAGAATAATAAAACTAATCGTAGGAAAAGCAACCGCCAATACGGTAAAAAACAATGCGTCTCCTAAACCAAATACGTCTTTAAAAAATGAACGTTTCATGATAATTCTAGCATAGGCATACAGGATAAGCATTATAGAAACTATTACTCCAATATTAATCACAATAGAATTTTTAAAATGAATAGGAAGAACATTTTTATAATGTAAATATCCTAATAGCATCAAAAGACTAGGAAACAGAAACCAATATACTTTCCGATTCTTAATATCTTGTACTATAATATAGATAAGATTAAGTATGATAAGTCCTTTAAGCAACAACATTAGTCCTTAGTAATTTGTTTAGGATTACCATTTTGATCAATTTCCCATACGTTAAATATCCCATCACCATCAAAGTCAACAACTGCGGTTGCTCTTGCTTTAAAATTGGAAATAGAAGCTTCGATCATTTCATAACTATAATTTGCAGTGCCACCATTTTTAACAGTTAGAGGAGCTTCATAATTTATCTCATTGAAATCATTGGAATATTTCGAATTAAGATATCTATATTGGGTCTGCATACTACTGATGGATTTCAACTGAATCTTTGCTTCTTGTGCTTTGGTCTGCGCTATCAATGGCAAGAAATTTGGCAACGCAATTAGAAGTAAAATTCCAATTATTGCTAATACCAAAAGCATTTCCTGAAGGTTGAATGCTTTGACCTTATATATTTTATTTCTCATATAGATATAGCTTTTCTGAACTCCTGTTTCAAGTCTGCAAAAATATACTTTTTTGACTTACTTAGTAATCTGATATTCATTATATTGATTATAGTTAAAATATCTACTTATTATTATAGTGTCTTTAAGAGCAAATTTGTTACCATGAAAATCGAATAAAATTCTATTTTAACTATTTTAAATTTATTTTCAGTAAAAGCATATTTCTAGTTAAGATGTTGTAAGCTATCATATTAAACAACGACATTTGTCTAAAAGTTTATATATGGACATTATCGATTACCTATTGGGTAGAGGAGGGTTTGCTATTTTGGCGTTGATTGTTGTTGTTATTCTACTATACAATAAGATCAAAGCACGTAGACAGTTTGGAGTATCTGATAAAAAGAGGAGAAAGTAAGTTTTTGTGATATACAATTTTGATTAGCTTCATTTAATATTATAAAAAGAGGATAAGAAAACTAACTTGTCTTCGATACAATTTTTTATCAAAAATCACTCTGACTGACGTACGTTTTCGTTTTTAAATAATTCTCGATTGATCTGTCCATGACATCATTAATTGGTATTCTATTATGGTATATATTTATCAAAACGTCAGTTCGAGTTATCTTTCGAAATGAGAATGGAGAAATATTGTATCGAGAACAAGGATTTTTATATCGATACGATCTTTCAAAGACAAATCACACTTTTAAACACGTACTAGGATATTTATGGATAATTAGAATTTCCTCCTTTGAAATAGGATAGAGGAGGATGTTTTTCAATCTTGATTATCGACCTCAACAGAAGCATTTTCGAAAAAGCTAAAAACTGAACCTCCATACTTTCTCGAATTCCTAAAGTTAGGAAGGTGTTCTAACGATGTGTGCTTAGAATGTTCTATAATTAACACACCATCATCATTGAGTAATTCGTTTTCAAATACTAACGCGGGTATTTTGGCAAACTCTTGTGCCGTAAAATCATAAGGAGGATCAGCAAAAATAATATCAGAAGTTCTTTTTACTTTTTCTAGATAGCTATATACATCACTTTTAATAGTATCAATATCAAAGTCAAGCTCTTTGGCGACACTTTTGATATACCCTACGCATCCATAATGGGCATCGACTGCAGTAATATGCTCGGTTCCACGAGATGCAAATTCATAGCTGATATTTCCTGTTCCTGCAAAAAGGTCTAACAACGTAACTTCAGAAAAAGCATAATGATGATTAAGAATGTTAAATAACCCTTCTTTAGCCATATCGGTTGTAGGACGTACAGGTAGTTTTTTAGGTGCTTGTAACCGTTTTCCTTTATATTTTCCTGAGATAATTCGCATATTAAAAATGACTTAATAACAAATAGTGTTCATGTTCATGAATGGTTGAGATCTCTTCTGAAAGATTGATAAGATTACTTCTTTTTCCAAAACTGATATGTCTAATATAAGTATATGCAATAGTGTAGCAACTACTTCTTTCCGTAATGTATCCTAAAAAGATAAGCTCAAACTCTTCTGGGTTTAACCGAAGTTGTTCTGCTGCAAACATTACATAATATAAAAAGTCTTCTTCGTTTGCGTACGGATACGAGTTGGTTAATAATAGTTTACCTTTTGATGTAATGACTAAATCAAAAGATGCCGCATTCATATGAGCATATATTTTAGTGCTATCGCTATTTTTTTCTTTGGCTAATAAAGTGTCCACTAACATTGTAGCGGCATGTTTATAGGTAAAAGTGCCAAAGGTATCGAAAAAGAAATTATTGATGTTTGCATAGGGTACATACACAATGATGATATCATGCTGGTATAATTCGTCATAAGCAATAAAATCATTTTCTAATACCTTGATATTGTACTTTAAATATTCTTTGAGCTGTTCCTCATCAAACAAGGCTTTGGGAACACAAGTGTATAAGTCATTCTGATAAATAACTTCTACACTTTCAAAATCATTGTTGAACTTAGGATGGTGATCAAATACATATTTGATTTTATCCAGTACCTGTTCTGGAGACAAGTGGATCCCGAAATTATCTTGCTCTAAGGCAATGATTTCTTTTTCTGAATTTGCGATACAAAAAGAAAGTCCATTCAGGCTAACCTGAATGGACAATGTATGTTTTTTATTACCAGAGGTGTTACTCTTCTGTGGTTGTAACGTTGGTGTCATAAATTTTTGGCCAGTTTCCTTTAGTATTAACTTCCTGCATAGAACCTACTGACAAGAATGGTCCGTTTACCTCTTCAACAGAAACAACTTGCTTTTCCTGAAATAATAGATCTTTATCAAGATCGTGTAATAAAACATCTTTCGCTACTCTCGCTTCGAAAACACTTACACGAATACCATTTTTATCAATGAATCCAGCATCTAATTCAAAATTAGCTTCTTTACCTTCTACAGGAACTTTCATCATATTTTTATAACGATCACTTCCTTTAAATAACGAATCTTTTACAGAAGCATAACCAAGAGTATCTACTACGACAGTATCTTTTGGCTCATCAATTTGTAATATTTTATTAAATCTTACAAAACTTGAATCTCTACGCTGTGTAAGAGTAAATTTAGCAGTATCTATAAAAGCAATTAATTTAGTTGGATCTTTTTCGAATCTACCAACTACGGTTTTATGAGCTAATTCTGCTTGTCGGATATCTCTTAAGTTTTCAATGGCTTTTGCGTAACGCGCTTCTTTAACTTTATTGAACCTTACAGGACCCATTACAGAATTAAATACCAGGTATCCTAAAACTCCGATAACTACCCATAGAACTAATTGAAGAACAATTTTCATTTTATAATTTAGCTTTTAGACATTAGTGTATACGCAAATCTACAATTTTTTTTTAATCGTAAAAGTTTATAGCCAAAAAATCATTACTATCTTTGATTTATTAACAGATTATGGATTTACGGAACAAGAATTTTTCATGAGGGAAATAGAGTTTTATCAATTATTAAAAGATGATTTTCCTTTTGAACCCACTCTAAAACAGGATGTTGTACTTCAAAAACTTTCAGCTTTTATTTTATCGAGTAAAAAAGATGATCTTTTTTTATTAAAAGGGTATGCCGGAACAGGAAAAACTACTTTAATAGGTACTTTGGTAAAAAACCTATGGAAAGCAAAGTTAAGCTCCGTTTTATTAGCGCCAACAGGTCGAGCTGCAAAGGTAATTAGTAATTATTCTGGACGACAAGCACAAACCATTCATAGGAATATTTACTATCCTAAAAAAACCAATAGTGGTGGTCTAGCTTTTCAACTAAAACAAAACAAGAAAAGAAATACCATTTTTATCGTAGATGAAGCTTCCATGATACCAGATACTCCAAGTGACAGTAAACTGTTTGAGAATGGTTCATTACTAGATGATCTAATGATGTTTGTTTATTCTGGTCATAATTGTAAGATCTTGTTTATAGGGGATACTGCACAGTTGCCGCCAGTAAAGCTTGAAGTTAGTCCCGCTTTAGATCCTGACACCTTATCAATGGGATTTAATAAAGAGGTAACACAAATAGAATTAGACGAAGTCGTAAGGCAAGCCGAAGATAGTGGTATACTTATGAATGCCACTAATCTTAGGGAATTATTAAATGGTGGGTTTTATGATTCTTTTCAGTTCGATATTCAGGGATATCCAGATATTATTCGATTAGTGGATGGTCATGATATCATGGATGCTTTAAATGATTCTTATGCCAGCTCAGGACATGAAGAGTCTGTTATTATACTAAGATCTAACAAAAGAGCTAATATCTATAATCAACAGATTAGATCCAGAATCTTATTTCAGGAAGAAGAGTTATCTTCTGGAGATTATCTAATGGTGGTAAAGAATAACTATTTTTGGTTAGATAATAAAAGTGAAGCAGGTTTTATTGCAAATGGAGATATTATTAAAATTCTTGAAATTTATGCAATTAAAGAATTATACGGTTTTCGTTTTGCAGAAGTAAAAATTATGATGGTGGATTATCCTGATCAAAAACCATTAGAAACAGTATTAATTCTTGACACCTTAACTTCGGAGAGCCCATCATTGTCCTATGAGGATTCGAATAAATTATATCAAGAAGTTTTAAAGGATTTCGAAGATGAAAAATCTAAGTATAAGAAGTTTTTAGGGGTAAAAAACAACAAGTTTTTTAATGGACTTCAAGTTAAATTTTCATATGGGATTACTTGCCATAAATCGCAAGGAGGACAGTGGGATACAGTTTTTATAGAACAACCTTATCTTCCTGATGGAATTAATAAAGACTATCTACGATGGCTGTATACTGCAGTGACCCGAGCGAAAGAAAAATTATATCTTATAGGTTTTAAAGATGAATTTTTTATCGAAAATTAAAGTAAAAGTATATGCAAGAGACTATTTTGAGTATATGTTTAGGAGTTGGTTTGGCTGCTTCTGTAGGATTTAGAGTTTTTTTACCCTTGTTAGCAATCAGTATAGCAGGGCATTATGGAGTTATTCCTTTAAATTCTGAATGGGAGTGGGTAGGGAGCAATACTGCGTTAATCGTTTTATCCATAGCAACGGTAGTAGAGATATTGGCTTACTATATTCCTTGGTTTGATAATTTGCTCGACACCATAGCAATTCCACTTGCAGCAATTGCAGGAACAGCAGTGATGGTTTCTACCGTCGCTAATTTGAGTCCTGTAGTTACTTGGGCACTTGCAATTATTGCTGGTGGAGGAACGGCGGCTACTGTAAAAAGTACCATGGGAGCATCGCGGTTAACATCTTCTGCTACGACTGGAGGATTGGCAAATCCGATAATAGCTACAGTAGAAACGGGAACTGCAACTGTTATGTCGATATTATCTGTATTTCTTCCATTGGTAGCTATTATTTTGGTAATAGTGTTGTTTTTTGGTTTAAGAAAAGTTTATAAAAAACTATTCAGGCGCTCTTCTTGAAAATCGATTTAAAAAACCTATTTTTGACCCGCAAAAGCAAGCAATTTTGAACAAAACTGAACTAAAAACTATCGCAATGATTCCTGCGAGATACGCTGCATCCCGATTTCCAGGGAAACTTATGCAAGATCTTGAGGGAAAATCCGTTATATTGAGAACATACGAAGCTGCGGTAAAAACATCATTATTTAGCGAGGTATATGTAGTTACCGATAGCGAAATTATATTTGATGAAATTACATCTCATGGTGGTAAAGCTATTATGAGTAAAAAAGAACATGACTGCGGAAGCGATAGAATTGCTGAAGCTGTAGCAGATATGGATATCGATATCGTGGTTAATGTTCAGGGAGATGAGCCATTTACAGAAAGAGAAAGTCTTGAAAAAGTCTTAGAGGTCTTTCAGGGAGAAGATGCAGATAAGATCGATTTGGCAAGTTTGATGACTCCCATGACCGATTGGGATGATATCGTAAATCCTAATAGTGTAAAGGTAATCGTAGATGAGAATGATTACGCATTGTATTTTTCTCGTGCTCCCATACCTTACCCACGTGATAAACAAGTAAGTCATACCTATTTTAAACATAAAGGGATCTATGCATTTAGAAAGCAAGCAATTTTAGATTTTTATCGCCTACCGATGAGAACGCTAGAAGCTTCTGAGAAAATTGAATGCATACGATATTTAGAATATGGTAAGAATATAAAAATGATAGAGACACACCATGAAGGTGTGGAAATAGATACCCCGGAAGATTTAGAAAAAGCAAGAAATTTAATTAACAAACAAAATCTTTTGAACATTACATCTACGGTTACTCCTAAAGTAAAAGAATCTTTCCATAAGAATTTTCCTATGGTGCCAAGAGTGGTTTTTGGTAAAGGATCCTTTAATCAACTAGGACAAATCCTCTCTGCAGAACGAAAGAATGGAGCCCCATTCATCTATCTTATTGATGATGTCTTTGAGAACAATAAAACATTTATCGAAGATAGGATTGAATTATCAGGTACAGACAAGATTATATATGTTTCTACAAAAGAAGAACCTAAAACTTCTCAAGTAGATCAACTTGTAACAGAATTAAAGCAAGAATTTGGCTTTACTCCAAGCGGAATTATAGGAATTGGAGGAGGATCTATTATGGATCTTGCTAAAGCGGTTGCTATTATGATGAATAATTCTGGAAGTGCTACTGAGTATCAAGGATGGGATCTGGTGAATCACAAAGCAGTGTACCACGTTGGTATTCCCACAATATCTGGAACTGGAGCAGAGGTGTCGAGAACAACAGTATTGACAGGTCCTGAAAAAAAATTAGGTATTAATTCTGATTTCACTCCGTTTGATCAGGTAATACTAGATCCAGAACTTATAAAAGACGTACCAAAAGATCAGTGGTTTTATACAGGTATGGATTGCTATATACATTGTATAGAATCTCTAAAAGGTACTTATCTTAATGCATTTAGTCAAAGTTATGGCGAAAAGGCGTATGATCTTTGTAAGGAAATATTTTTAGATAATACTTTAGACAAAGAAGAAGCTGATGCTAAATTAATGATGGCTTCATGGCATGGAGGAATGAGCATAGCTTATTCTCAAGTTGGTATTGCTCATGCTATGAGTTATGGATTGGCATACGTTTTAGGAACAAAACATGGTATTGGTAATTGCATCGTATTCGATAAATTAGGTGAGTACTATCCTGAAGGCGTAGCGATTTTTAAACAAATGAAAGAGCTCCACAATATACATATACCAGAAGGTATATGTGCTAATGTTTCAGAAGATCAATTAGATACTATGGTCTCTGTGGCTCTTGGATTGGTTCCTTTATGGGAAAATGCGCTGGGTAAAAATTGGAAGGAACATATCAATGCAGATAAGTTAAAAGGTATTTATCGCTCTTTGTAACTTCTCTTTATAATATTTAATAACTCATGAGAAAGCTATCATCTTTTATATTTCATAAAATTATGGGCTGGGAGATGATAGGTGATTTCGATGCTGATAATGTAAAAAAGTGTGTGGTAATTGCTGTCCCTCATACTAGTTGGCACGACTTTTATATAGGGCTGTTAATTAGGCAATTAGCAGGTGTTAAAATTAGCTTCATGGGAAAAAAAGAGCTTTTTAAATGGCCGTTTGGATGGTATTTTAGAAAGGTAGGAGGGATTGCACTTGATAGGACACCTGGGCAGAATAAAGTAGAAGCGATTGCTAAAGAATTTGAAAAGCGTGATGAATTAAGAATTACCCTAGCTCCAGAAGGTACCAGAAAAAAAGTGGAATCTTGGAAAACAGGATTTTATTATATCGCAATGGCAGCAAATGTTCCAATAATCATGGTAGCCTTTGATTTTGGAAGAAAGCGAGTAGTGATTTCTAAAGCTTTTCATCCAACTGGTGATTTGGATAAGGATTTACAGCATATTTACAGCTTTTTTAAAGGTGTTAAGGGAAAAGTTCCCGAATATAGTTTTGATCCTTAAATCTTTTCAATTATACCATAAAAGAACAGTGTTAATGTTATGAATAGTAATCGATTACAGTGTCCTAGTTGTGGAGCAAATGACTCTTTTAAAGAGAATAAACCAAATCTATATACTTGCTCATATTGTAATTCTGTTTTTGAGCATGTAAGTGTTATTGATTATAAAAACATAGAAGACGTTCTATATAATCAAGTGATTACACTTCTTGAGGAAAGTACCCTACTAACTCCTGATCAACCCAAGTACTTAGTCAATTTTTATGCTAAAATGGAACAAATCCATGCATACCTTAGTCAATTGGATAAAAGTAGTTTTTATCATAAGTTGTTCTCTAGATTTGAAAAAGTATTAGATCAAGAAATAGTAAGGTTACATGATATGGGTGTTTCTCTTGATGCTAGTAAAGAGTCTTTATTTGAAGAGGGTAATTATATGAAGTTTTATTCATTGATTAATTATCAAAAAATGAAAGCACTACATCTAAGTAAGATCCATGATAAAAAGGATGGGCTGCTAGAAACGCTAAAAATTGCTCAATTGGCCAAAGATATTCAGGATAAATTCATTGGAGAATATCAGGAGGAAATAGTAAGGTGTATTCTATTTTTATTACAAGAACTTAAGGAGAAAGAACGTTTGTCTTTATATCTGGACGCCTTATGTAAACAATATAAAGATAACAATACTGAAATGGAACAGCTTGATTCCGATATATATGAAATTATTGGAAAAGAAGGATATACTGAATTTAAGAATCGAAATAATTAAAATTTTCGAGTACTCTCTTTTTTAATCACTTCTTTTTTAGGTTCTTCCTTTTTTTCTTCTTCTAAAGCACTGGCTCCAAAAAGTAATTCTGTACTAGAAAATGTAGTCCCAAAGGTTTTGGCAGCAAGATAAACCTGTGATAAAGCACTTTCGACCTGTTCCGTGGTAAGTTCTTTTAACGGGTGCACATAAGCAGACCATAGGATTCCATTAGAAATGGCGTATTTTACATCCAAGGCAGAATGAAAATTCGCAGTCATAGAATCTAACAATAAATCTTTATCTAGATTACTGGAATCTGTTATAGGAGCAATGATTCTCATTCGGTTATTCCTTTCGTCGGTAACACACAACATTGGGATTTCTTTATAAATAAATTGCCAATTACCAGTGATTCCATTTATCGTATCAGCTTTTTGGGTAATTATTTCTCCTAGTGTTTCATTATTCATTTGTTGGGCTGTAACGCTTACACCAAACGATAATAAAATCAAAAATATCCATTGTTTCATTGTGTGTTGTTTTGATGTAAGTCGGAAAGATTATTTAAACATAACAAAAAAGACTGCCTTTTATAGACAGTCTTTTCATAAAGTATTGTTATACTTTTAATTATGCTTCAGAAGAAGATTCTTGCATCGTATGATATACATTTTGCACATCATCATCTTCTTCAATTTTTTCTAAAAGCTTTTCTACATCCGCTGCTTGCTCTGGAGTTAATTCTTTAGTTACTTGTGGGATACGCTCAAAACCAGAAGAAAGAATTTCAATTTCGCGACTTTCTAATTCTTTTTGGATAGTTCCAAAACTACCAAAAGGAGCATAGATTAAAATTCCATCTTCATCCTGAAACACCTCTTCAGCACCAAAATCAATAAATTCTAGTTCTAATTCTTCTGGATCTAGACCTTCTCCGTTAATTCTAAAATTGCAAGTGTGATCAAACATAAATTCTACAGATCCCGAAGTTCCTAAATTTCCATCGCATTTATTAAAATAAGATCTAATATTGGCAACGGTTCTATTATTATTATCGGTAGCAGTTTCTACAAGAATAGCAATGCCATGAGGAGCATATCCTTCGAAAAGAACTTCTTTATAATCTCCTTGTGTTTTATCAGAAGCTCTTTTGATCGCACGCTCGATATTGTCCTTTGGCATATTTACAGACTTAGCATTCTGTATAACCGCTCTTAAACGTGAATTAGAATCAGGATCTGGTCCTCCTTCTTTCACAGCCATTACAATATCTTTACCAATTCTAGTAAATGCTTTGGCCATTGCAGACCAACGTTTCATTTTACGTGCCTTTCTGAACTCAAAAGCTCTTCCCATAATCTAAATTTAAAATCTAATTACAAACATAAGTAGAAACCAAAAGTTTCACAAATAGATGTTTGATTCTACATCATATTTTTATTCTTCTTCTACAATGCCGTCAATTGCCTTTGCAAGTTCAAAGTCTTTATCCGTTACTCCATCGGCATCATGTGTAGACAAGGATATATTTACTACATTATATACATTAGACCAATCTGGATGATGATTTAATGCTTCCGCTTCAAAAGCTATTCTAGACATCGCAGAGAAAGCATCTTTAAAGTTTTCAAATTCAAAAGATGTATGTAGGGCATTATCTTCATATTCCCATCCGTCCATAGTTTTAAGACGATCCGTAATTTCAGTTTCTGAAAGTTTCATTTGGTATAATTTTATTTTATTGAATAATAATTTTTTGACTAAAAGTTTTCATTTTATTTTCGGCAGTTAATATATACATTCCTTGGTTTAATTTAGAAACATTTATGTAATCTTTAATTTTGGTTTCAATTAATTTTTTTCCAACTAGAGAAGAAATAGTTACTGTATAGTCTGAAGTATCTATATCATTCGGGAATTTTATTTTTATTTGATTTTTAGCAGGGTTAGGATATACCACTAACTTAGGATTCTTGGTGTTTGGTGTATTTACAGATAAAGTATTATTAGAATCTGAAACAAATTTTGATAAAAGTCTAATATATGCTATCTGATATCCACAACTATTTTCAGAAATTGACCATGAATTCAATGGCCAGTTGTTATTAAAATCTAGATAAGATTTCTGATCAGGTTGTCCTTTAGGAGGATTGACGGAAATAGCATTACACAAAGCATCATTTGCGGTACTTCCACAGCTACTGTTACAGCATTGATCTCTATCATAGCTTGGATTAGGTCCTCCAGGAACAAAACCGGGAGCAGGACCATATAAAGAAACACCTGTTTCATCCCAATCCGTTCCATCCTGAAACCAAGTGTGGTATATTTGATTAGCACAGCGATCACCTCCATAAGAATACATATTGGTTAGGTATACCATATTCAAAGGGTTTACTCCATGCATATAATGAATGTAGTTTTCTGCCGCTTTTTCTGCATCTACTTCTCTGGCATTGTTAAGTGCATATTCTTTAATACTATAAAATGTTAGCCCTTTCTTAGCTTTCGTGTTATTACTTCCCCAAGTGTAGGTGTCTAAATGAGCCATGTAAGGATCAACCTTATTATCAAATGACATAAAGTTAATAGCATTAGAATTCATCGAACCGTTATACGTGTTCACAATATTATCCTTAACATTGGTAGAAACTCCAGGAATTCTAGTATAGTATAATAAAGTTTCTTGTTCTCTAGCTTCGTAAGGAAAAACAAAGTTCCAAGCGATCATATGAGTTTCTGTATAGTTACTTTCAAAAAATGTTTTATAGCTATCTTGATTTGTAATTTCATACAAATGTGCTGCAGCACGCAGTTTGTACATGGCTCTTCCGTAATCATCTACTTCTTGTTGCCCAGCACCAATACCTTGCGATCCGTTAGCTGCATCATTATTTCTCCATACCACGTTAGGATTTGCCGTTGCCCAATTCCACGCATTTATGGCTGCCTGTTCTAGAGTGCTGGCGTAAGCAGTCATTCCTAAAGAGGTAAATATTTTGGCTCCATAAGCAAAAGTACTAGCAGAATTCCAAGTGCTACTTGTATTAACGGCTCCATACAAACTTGGTCCTGTTGCAGCAGAAGGAGGACTTGCATGACTTTCGGATACTACGGCAATCATACTACCATCATTATTTTGTAATCGTAGTAAATGATCCATTCCCCATTTGACTTCATCAATAATATCTGGAATGGCATTACCTGATTCCGGAATATTATAATCATCTCCCCAAACATCAGGTGATTCCTCATAGGCTAATAACATTTCGTAGATATAGTTAGAAGTCCAGTTGGTGTATTTATTATAATCACCAGCATCATACCAACCACCACTTACATCCTTTTCTGTACTAGCATCGTTTGGAGCATCGTAACTTCTGCATTGCGTATCTTGTAAAGCGCCCATATGACTGGCACTATCTGCCCAATTAGGTTCTGCGTAAGGAGTCTCTTTTGCAAACCCTACACGCTGATAATAAAATGTTCGAACTGCTTGTTTGAGTATTTCATTGTATATATCCTCTCTAATTTCGAATTCAAAAGAGCGAACATTATTAGTAGTATCTAGAATATAATAAGTTCCAGGATTTGTATGACTACTAAAATCAAACCACCAAGCTTTATCTCCTGATGATGTGTCTTCTGCACCAGCATTCCAGGTTACAGGAGTTCCTGTAAATACCTGTTGATCGTTGGAAGCATTTACTAACGCGTATGTATTTCCTGGATTAAAAGATTCGCTAGAATCAAAACCTGTTTGTGGATCTCTAATTACCGCGATTTTGTCAGAGTTTGGTCTATATCCAAATTGATCAATAACAATATGATTCGTTAACGACTGTGCTTGCATTTCGCATATGCACATGAGTAACCATATGCATAACATGAGTTTTTTCATAATTAAGTAGATTTGTTAAGTTTAATTCTTTGGTAGTAGCAATTTCTTAATAAATGCTTAGTTTTCCTAATATCACTTAACAAATATATCTCAAGAAATAAGATTTTTTGTTTGGTTTTCAGTAAGTTATGAAAAGGTTGTGCAGGTTTGTATTATTTCAAATCTAAAGCATCTCTAAGAACTTCATCTTTATTACTGTTCTTTCCCCAATACGCAGATTTAATGCTTTTTAATTTTGTAGCTGTTGTTACTAATTCCTTTGTGTTTGGACCAAAACCACTTGTAAAAGTTTCTGTCCAACTTTCTATTTCATAAGGAAAAGAAGTTGAAAAAGTAATATTCAATTTCCTCTTTAGTTCGGGATATTCCAAGCTATAATTACTATAGTTCCCTTCTTTAGTGATGGTAGCTTTGGCGTTGTAAGCTTTGATTTCTTTATGTTTTAATCGGCAATATTCCAGGGATGGGATTACTTTTATGTCTCCAGTAGGAAGATTTTCAGGATCTATTCTAATCTTAGTCCAGAGTTCATTTTCCAAAATATCCTTATCTAACGTAAAGTTTTGATCAGCCTCTCCTTGAAAATAGGAATGCGACGTAATCTCATAATTCTCTTTGTTGTTAATTTGTGCGTATACATGACCACACCATTCTTGCATAGAGCTGGATACTTTAATCGCATGTTTATTGTCAGATACTGGATAGAACGTACTTTGCATAATGGAATAAGGATAGATTCCAGTATTAAATTTTTTAGTAGCATTGAGTTTTAGAACAGGCACGTTAGTATCGTTTTGGTAATCAGCTTTTACTTGTTCTTTTGGTAAAAAATCCTCTGTTACATAAATCAGCACAGCTTTTCCTTCTCTTATTTCTCCATATCTTGCTTGTTCTAGAGTATAAGAAGTGATTTCTGCTTTTCCTGCATACCAATATTTTTTAAAATCTTCTGAAAGTTCTTTTGCTGGTTGTAATTCAGATTCTGCTGATTCGGAACTATTGTTTAATGCCGTATTGTTTTTTTCATCAGCTTTGATATTACTACAGGCAATAATAACTAAAACTCCAAGTGCACCAAATAATAGTAAAGACTTTTTCATAGCGGTAATTTTAAGTTTTATGATCTATATGATTATTCAAAATCCTTCTTACTAGTAATCCTTTTGAATAATAGATCAACAAAAACTAAATTACGACAAAGCTATGATCTAGCAAGCGCTATTAACGTTTCATAAACAAGTTGTACAGGTAGTCCCATAACATTATAGTAACTACCTTCTATATTTGTTATACCGATATATCCTATCCATTCTTGTATTCCGTAGGCACCAGCTTTATCTAATGGAGAAAACGTGTCAACATAATAATCGATTTCATCTTTCGATAAGGTTTTAAAGGTGACTTTGGTGGTTTGGTTAATAATTTTAGTTTGGTGTATCGTCTTAAAACACACAGAAGTGATGACTTCATGAGTCTTGCCAGATAAAGAAGCAATCATTTGTTTAGCATCTTCAGGATTTTTTGGTTTGCCTAATGCTTTATTCTCATGCCAAACAATAGTGTCACTTGTAACTAAAATATCATTGGGTCGTAAATCAGAAAACTCTCCAGCTTTTAGATTAGCTAAATAATCTGATATTTCGGAGCCTTTTAGATCTTCGGGATACACCTCATTTACTTCTCTTATTTGTATGATAAAATCGAGATCTAGATCTTTAAAAAATTGTTGTCTTCTGGGTGAACCTGAAGCCAAAATAAGTTGATAATCTTTTAAAACAGTTTTAAGCATAGCTTATTTCAATATGAATTGATACAATAGCATAGATAAAGAAGTAGCAAATAAGACTAGTTTTAAAATTATACTTAAAACTTTATAATCTTTGTCGTTTTCTGCTCCCCAACTTCTAAACATAAAGTATAATAAAGGAGCTACCAATACTGCTAAGACTATAACAACAGCGGTTGAATTATTAAACAAGTAAGTGTATACATAGTAAATAATCAAACCAATAGGAATTATAGTAAGACCACTGATAAGCTTTGCTGTTCTGTCTTTTCCTAAAGCAATTGGGATGGTTTGTAATCCTGCATTATGATCTTTATCCACAGTAAGAAGGTCTTTTACAATTTCTCTAATGGTAATCATAATAAACGCAAACACTGCATAGTCTACAATAATCAGGAAAATAACTTTTTGGGATGCCTTGTTCTGCTCTGTGATTGCAGGAAGTAAATCAAAAATGGCTACGGCAATTAGCCCTAAAGCCATCATTATACCCATTAGTGCATTTTTGACCACAATGATTTCTTTTAAATAGGTGGTGTAAATATAGAATATGCCAGAAACGACAATAAATAAAGCAGCCAATTTGGGTCGACCAATAATATTAGAAAGGTAAAAACCAATACCTACGGCAATAACATTAAAGATAATGAAAAGTCGGTTTGCTATTTTTTCAGAGATTACAATATTCGATTTTTCTTTATCCTCTAGATATAGCATAACATTAAGAGCTGCCACTAGAGAAATGGTAGCAATAATTAGAAGCGAGATTCCAAATCCGTTTAAAGTAATATCAATTCCAAAAGGTTCAAAAAGCCCGTACTTAATGCATAATTGAGCTAATGCTATAAGAAGAAGATTATCAAGTTTAATGAGCTTTAGATATGATTGCATAAGTGTTTGAATTGGTTTGTTCGCAAATGTAATAATTAATCTTTTTTATAGCGGTATTAACTTAGCCTCTTCAATCCTTTATATTATAAGGGTTTTTGATACTTGTTAACGTTAATGCAGGGTTAACGATCTGTAATTTTTCGATTTCTTAGAAAGCCTTCTATACTTTTGATACCATCAACAATCAAAAAACGAATAGTAATGTTAAGAATCATCATCATTTTAGGAATCGTATCGAGTTCATTCGCCCAAACAAAGTATCAAAAGGATTTTAACACCTATTGGGAAACAGTGGATCAATACTTTGCTTATTTCGACGTTCAGAAAACGAATTGGGATAAAGTACGAAGTATTTACCAACCGATTGTAGATACGATTCAAAATGATGATGATTTTATTCGTTTGTTAGAGATGACTAATAATGAGCTTTATAATGGTCATATTGGTTTAAATAGAAATTTAGCTTCCTCTAGTAGAGTAATTCCATCAGGAACTGATATATGGGTTTCATATAAAAACAAACAATTCATTGTATCTGGTATTAGAGATGGCTTTTCGGCTCAAAAATCAGGAGTTAAATTAGGAATGTGTATTACAGCATATAATGGAGTTTTAATATCAAAAGCTATTAAAAAGTTTTTACCTAAGAGTGTTACCACATATACAAAAGAAATGTATGAGTACGCAGCCAACTTATTATTGGCAGGGACGCATAATCAAAGTAGAGTTTTGAATGTTAATGACTCATTAACATTCGAATTAGAAAAGGTGAGAAACAAAAATTATGAAGAATTGGTGACCTCAAAAATCATCGATAATAATATTGGGTACATAAAAATAAATAACTCATTAGGAAATAATAATACCATTGCTGCCTTCGATGAAGCATTGCGCGCTTTAGAAAATACAAACGGAATGATATTAGACCTTAGAGATACTCCTGGAGGCGGAAATACCACAGTAGCAAGAGGAATTATGGGAAGATTTATCAACAAAGAAGCAGCCTACCAAATACATAGCTTTACGTATGAAGAAAGATTATATGGAGTAGAAAGAAAAACGATAGAATTGGTTATGCCAAGAGGAAAGATATATGGTAAGAAGTTAGTTGTTCTTTGTGGTAAATGGACAGGAAGTATGGGAGAAGGAATGACGATTGGTTTCGATGGATTAAAAAGATCCGAAACCGTAGGTGCTGATATGGCTGATTTATTAGGTGCCATCTATAATTATACTTTGCCAGAAACGAATATTGGTTTTCAAATTCCTGTAGAAAAACTATTTCATATAAATGGAAAGCCTAGAGAAGATTTTAAACCAAAACACTTTATCTTAGATTCTCAAGATCAGTTGCAAAAGGCAATTGAAATTATTAACGCATCTCTATAATGAAGAAAAATATAAACTTATTAATTATTACTTCGGTTATTGCTTTACTTGCTTTATCTGGTATACAAGGGTATTTGATATATAATACATATCAATTAAAGAAAGATGTCTTTATAAAAGAAACAAAGAAAGCTATTAGCAATATAGATAATACCAAGGAAATGGATTCTCTCGCGGAACAATGGTATACATATCTGAGTGAGAATTTAGTGGAGTACAAGAAAAACAAAATTCAAAAGAAAGAAGCTCTTGATAAGTTTAGACCTAAAACAGATTCGTTAAATGATCTTTTTAAAGAATATTATAAGAAAGAGATTGCCAAACGCAATTTAGAGTATGATATTCAATATAAAAAGGATATAAAAAGTATCGTCCTTTTTGAAGACGAAAGGATGGACAGTATATTTTCTGCAGTAGACGGTGAAAATATATACACTTTCGGAGAAAAGTTTCCACAAAAAGATGAGGTGGTAATGAGTAATGCTCGATGGTTTACAGATTTTGAGTATGAAGATGAAGTAAATAGTGGTGGAATTAAAATATCCATGGATTTAGAAGTTCGTACTGTAGATTATATCAATATCATTGGTTGGAAAAGAATCGTATTTGGGCAAATGGCATCATTGTTTATTTTTTCAGTTTTGTTAATTCTTTTTGTGGTAATACTACTATTCTATTCCATAAGGAATTTGATTCGACAAAAGAAATTAGCGGATATTAAAACTGATTTTATTAATAACATAACTCATGAATTAAAAACGCCAATGGCAACTTTAGGAATAGCTTCTAAAACCCTAAGAAAACCTGAGATACAAAGTTCACCAGATGCTTTTGCTAACACTTTAGATATACTGGATCGACAAAATGATAGATTGCAAAAGTTAGTAGATCAGGTGGTTACAAATAGTTTGGGATCCGAAGAGATTATTCTTAAAAAAGAAGAAGTATTAGATGATACTTATTTTAAAAATGTATTAAAGGATTTTCAATTATCAGTACAAAACAAAAATGTTACCGTCACCTCCAAAATAGAATTTAGAGAAGTGAATTTAAATATAGACAAGTTTATGTTTACTACAGCTTTGTTAAATATCTTAGATAACGCAGTAAAATATGGAAAAGATGAGGTAGAAATTGTTTTTAGAACTTATTTAAAAGATGATTTGTATGAAATATCAATACATGATAACGGAATTGGAATTTCACCAAAGGAACAGCGAAAGATTTTTGAAAAATTTTACCGTATTACCGAAGGAGATGTGCACGATGTAAAAGGATTAGGTTTAGGATTGTTTTTTACCAATCAAATTGTAAAAGCACATCAGGGCAATATAAGCTTGGAAAGCAAATTAGATTTAGGAACCACATTTACCATCAATATACCAATCAATGAATAAGATGAAGCATATATTATTAGCAGAGGACGATTTTGATTTCGGAAGTATTCTAAAACAATATTTAGAACTTCATGGATATAAAGTGGTATGGGCCAAAGATGGGAAAGAAGCTTTAGAAATATTTGGGCAAGAACAATTCGACATCTGCGTCTTTGATGTTATGATGCCCAAAATGGATGGGTTTACACTGGCAGAAAAAGTTATCGAAATACACCCAGAAACTCCCTTTGTTTTTTTAACAGCAAAAAAAATGAAAGAAGATAAAATACGAGGGCTAAAACTAGGTGCAGATGATTATATCGTAAAACCTTTTGAAGCAGATATTCTTGTATTACGTCTTCAGAATATTTTAAAAAGATCTCAAAGAACTCAAGTAATAAAGGAAGAGGTGTTGTCTATCGGTGATTTTAAATTCGATGCTGTAAATCATTGTTTAAAATTGAACGAGGATCGACAAAAATTAACCGAAAAAGAAACAATATTAATTCAGTATTTGTTTGATCATAAAAATACTATGATCAAAAGAGAAAACCTACTGAAAGATGTTTGGGGAAATGACGATTTCTTTTCAGGAAGGAGTATGGATGTATTTATCAGCAGACTAAGGAAGTATTTTAAAAAAGATAGTAAAATAAAAATCGAAAGTGTACGAGGTGTGGGACTAACATTTCAAATAGAATAAATTAAATCAATCATCAATCAAAAAACGAACATCATGAAAACATTACAAGTACTACTATTCTGTTGCATATCATTATATGTAAACGCTCAATTAAAAGGAGAGCAATTAGATCAAAAGCTGGAAAATATTTATAAATCCAGTAAAATTGCTGGTTTTGGAGTTTCCGTATTTACTCCTAATCAAATTTTGTATCAGAACGGTTTTGGTTATGCGGATAAAGAAACACAAAAGCCTTATACGATCAATACAGTACAAAATATCGGTTCGGTTTCTAAAACTTTTATAGGAGTAGCACTAATGAAAGCTATCGAAGAAGGGAAACTTTCTATAGACACTCCTATTAATGATATTTTGCCTTTTAGAATAAATCATCCAAGACATCCTGAAACGCCAATAACGGTAAAACATTTGGCAACACATACTTCTTCGATTTTAGATACAGATGCTTATGAAAAAAGCTATATTTTAGAAAATGAAGCGGAATTTGATGAAAAAAAATATACTAAAAGCGAGTTAAAGGACCTTATCTTGATGAAGAGCAATAAAAAGTATAGTTTAGAAGCTTTTCTAAAAAATCATTTGACATCAAAAGGGGAGTGGTTTCGAAAAAATAACTTCTCTAAGCTTCAACCAGGCGACCGATATGAATATTCCAATATAGGTTCGGCACTATTAGCATATATTATTGAAATAGCCACAGAAACTTCATTTACAGAATATACACAACAAATTATATTAGATCCACTAGGGATGAGCGACTCGGGTTGGTCTTATGAAGCATCAAACCCAGAAAACTACGCATCGATTTACACAGAAAATGGGAATAAAATACCAAGGTATGATTTAATTACGTATCCAGACGGAGGATTCAGGAGTAGTATAAAAGACCTTTCAGCGTATTTACAAGGATTGATGAAAGGATATTATGGAGAAGATTCTGTATTAAAAACCGCATCTTTTCAACAAATGATGTCCGCTAAACTGGATAAAGACCAGTTAAATAATAAAGGAAATGAAAAAGATAATTATGGTTTCTTTTGGGAAGTAGGAACTTCCGGAAAGATTGGTCATAATGGATCGGATCCAGGAATCTTAACACTAATGTATTTTAATAAAAATGATCAAATAGGAGCTATATTTTTTATGAATACAGGTTTGGAAGAAGATAAAGATGTTCTTCAATCAGTAAAAAGTATTTGGAAAGAAGTAAAACAATATAGATCCGAGTACTCCAAAAGCTTGTAAGCTTCTACAAGCAATTAATATATCAATCAATCAATCATTAACATAGTTGAGATTTCGTATTAGCGATTTCTCTTCATAAAAGCGAACAATATGAAAACAGTAATTTTTGTTATTGTAAGTCTTGTATTTGGCTTACTAACAACACAGGCACAAATCGATAAGAGATCATCGGGATCTTCTTCTAGTATTTCTATAACCTATGATACCGATGCAGAGCATAAGACATTTTACAGATCATTTGTTACGCTCGATACAGATGATAACTATCGTATTAAGATTAAGTTTATGAAACGCATGAAGTCTCACATAAAATCTTATTTGATCGATCAGTTTGGGCAAAAGGATATGGTAATAAAGGACAATACTTATTCTTGGACAAAAGGTTTAGAAGATGAAGAGGTATACGTAGTAAAACTAAAAGGAAATAAACTAAGAATAAACGTAAACAAAGAATTAGCTTCAGATAAATTATTAAAGAGATTTGGACTTATCGGTAAAGAATTAAAAGAAATGACTTCCCAAGAATCAGGAAGTTAGTATTAGTAATTATTAAAATCAATCAATAATCTTTTCACTTAAAGTGAATCATTAATCAAAAAACATGAATTATGAAAACAATCATTTTTATCTTATGTATGACAATGGCACTGCCAACAGCACATGCGCAAACAAATTCAAACACTAAAGTAACGGTTAATTATTCTAGTGATGATACGGATACAGGGTACAATATCAATATTTCTGTCTCCAATACCGATGATAGTTATAGATTAAAAGCAAGTTTTCCTTCAGATAAAACGGATAAAGTAAAAAAGTTTTTAAAAGAACATTTAGATGCAAAAATGACTAAAAGTTATGGAGCTTACGAATGGAACTATTTGGCTAAGGGAGAAGATGGGTATAAAGTGAAACTTAAAAAAGGAAAATTATCAGTCTTTTTAGATAAAGATGCAGTTTCTATTGATTTGGTAGAAGATCTTATTGATACTTTTTATGATCTAAGAAGCTTAATAAAGGATAACTAATACAATGAGTTTTGTCTCAATAGCTATAAAAATTGAGATGATTTTAGAGATGAGCTTTATCTGTGATGATAAGGCTCATTTCTTAAGATGGTAAAACCTCTGTAGAGTTGTTCGATAAAAAATAAGCGAATCATTTGATGAGAAAATGTCATTTTGGATAAAGAAAGTTTTCCGTTCGCTCGATTATAGACTTCTGGACTAAATCCATATGGTCCTCCTATAACAAATATTAATTGTTTAATACCACTATTCATATGTTTCTGTAATAGATCAGCAAAACCTACAGAGTCATATTGCTTTCCATTCTCATCCAATAAAACTAGCACATCAGAAGTGGTTATTTTCTGCAGGATCAATTTTCCTTCTTTGTCTTTTTGTTGTGCTTCACTAAGATTCTTGGAATTTTTGATATCAGGTATAATGTCAAAAGAAAACTTGATATAAAAACCTAGTCTTTTAATATATTCTGCAGTAAGATCCTGTAATTGTTTATGATCTGTTTTACCAACTGCAATTAATTTAATAGTCATTTGTATTGATTATTTATGCACTTTGTAGTTACTACTTCATTCTTCCAACTACTTTTCCTACTTTAGCAAAAATAACCATTCAATATGATTACAAAGGCTCAATTCGACAACGAAATTGAATTAATTATTGCTAATGCTATTAGAGAAGATGTAGGTGATGGAGATCATAGCTCTCTTGCTTGTATTCCAGATACGGCAACTGGCAAAGCAAAACTTCTCGTAAAGGATGAAGGAATATTGGCAGGAGTAGATTTTGCTAAGAAAGTATTTAATTATGTAGATCCAAATATGGAAATCGAGGTGATGATCGAAGATGGATCCAAAGTAAAATACGGAGATATTGCCTTTTATGTTTCTGGAAGCTCTCAATCTATTCTTAAGGCGGAGCGACTTGTATTGAATGCAATGCAAAGAATGAGTGCTATTGCCACAAAAACAAATCATTTTGTGCAACTTCTGGAAGGAACAGGAACTAAAATTTTAGATACTAGAAAAACAACTCCCGGAATTAGAGCTTTAGAAAAATGGGCTGTAAAAATTGGTGGTGGTGAAAATCATAGGTTTGCTTTATATGATATGATTATGCTAAAAGATAACCATATTGATTTTGCGGGAGGAATCACAAAAGCCATAGAAAAGACAAAAAAATACCTAGCTGATACCAAAAGAGATTTAAAAATAATTGTAGAAGCTAGAAACCTTGAAGAGATCCAAGAAATTCTTAAAACACCTGGTGTCTATAGAATTTTGATTGATAACTTTAATTATGAAGATACTAGAACAGCAGTAAAGCTTATCGGTGATACCTGTCTTACCGAATCTAGTGGTGGTATTAATGAAAATACAGTTCGTAAATACGCAGAGTGTGGTGTTAATTATATAAGCAGCGGTGCGTTAACGCATTCGGTATATAATCTAGATTTGAGTTTGAAAGCAGTATAATATATGTCTAAAGAAGTCGAAGATAAACTCCATAAAATTCCGATTATTAATCTTTTTGTTAAAATCGGTAAAAAAGTAATTCTTCCAGGCTTCGAAGGACTATCATTATATGATTTAGTAGAAATTTATTCCATCGGTATCGTAAAAGGTACATTTTCGGCAAGAGCAAGTTCTATATCATGGAGTTTTTTCTTGTCCCTGTTTCCCTTTTTACTTTTCTTACTTAATTTAATTCCTATAATTCAGATTGATGGTTTTCAGGAAAATTTCTTCGAGTTTATTACCTCTGCTTTACCCAATCAATCAAAACTTTTTTTTGAAGGGATTTATAAAGATATCTCCGATACACCAAGAACAGGTTTATTATCTACAGTTTTTGTTTTATCGCTGTTTTTAATGACGAATGGGATCAATGCAGTTTTTTCGGGATTCGAATACTCCTATCACGTAACACTGAACCGCAATTTTGTAAAGCAATATATAGTTGCCTTAGGTGTGTCTTTAATTGTGGCATCATTGTTGCTTATCACGGTAATAGTAACATTATATTTTAGTTACTTGTTAGAAAATTTAAAAGAAATAGGAGTAATGGACAATACTGTTTTTTGGTTACAATTTGGAAAATATGGATTATTCGTACTGATGATCTTTCTCATTGTAGCTACTTTGTTTTATTTCGGTACCACTGAAGGTAAAATGAATAGATTCTTTTCTCCAGGTGCTTTTATGACCACCATTCTAATTATGGTTACGACCTATTTGTTTGGTATTTACATAGATAATTTTTCTAACTATAATAAATTGTATGGTTCTATAGGTGCAATGCTAATTCTAATGGTATACATTTGGCTCAACGCTAATTTACTTTTATTAGGATTTGAATTAAACGCATCTCTTATTAAATTGAAGAAGAATTTTTAATATTTTAGCATCATACAAACATTTAATTTAATAAAAATGAAAAAACTAAGCTTATTATTTATTCTTTTAGCAATTGTAGGAACTACTCAAGCTCAAGTGAAGGTAGGAGATGCTACACTTCCAAATACAGTAACGTTTAGCGGAGAAGACCTTTCCATAAATGGAGCTGGATTAAGAGAGAAGTTCTTTTTCGATATTTATGCTGGAGGATTATATCTTAAGAAGAAAAGTGCTAGTGGGAATACGATAGCGGCAGCCGATGAAACGATGGCAATTAAATTGCATATTTTATCAGGAATGATGTCTAGAAGTAAAATGGCTGGTGCCTTAAGAGATGGATTTAAAAAATCTACAAATGGTAATACAGCACCTTTAGATGATAGAATTAATACATTTATTGGTTTCATAAAAGATGAGATCGAAGAAGGTCAGATATACGATATAGTATATGAAAAAGGAAAGGGAAGTGTGATCTATAAAGATGGTGTAGAAAAGGGATATGTAGAAGGTTTAGACTTCAAAGAAGCACTTTTTAAGATATGGATCGGAGATAATCCAGCAGATAAAGGGTTAAAAAATGAAATGTTAGGTGCTTTTTAGGATAAAATGCTTATTTTAGCGGTGAAATACACAATTTAACGTTTTTTTTTGAAAATTGCTATGCGCGCATAACAGATTTTATTACTTTTGAAACTTGATGGAAAAATTGATATTAATATACCCCAAATAAAACTTTGACAAAGATGAAGAATATTACTTTATTAATTGTAGCGTTAATTTCTCTAAATACAGCTACAGCACAAATTAGAGTAGGTAAGGCTGTGTTACCTTACGAAGAGAACTTTGGCGATACGGATCTGAAGTTAAATGGTGCGGGGATGCGCGAAATGTTATGGATTGATCTATACGCTGGAGGGTTGTATTTACAGAAAAAGAGTAAAGACCCTAGAGCGATTTTGGATGCCGACGAAACAATGGCTATTAAACTAAATATTGTTTCTGGATTTGTTACACAAAAGAAAATGATCAAAGCAGTAAGAGATGGTTTTAATAAAGCAACTTTTGGCAATACAAAAACGTTAGATGAGAGAATCAATAAGTTTATTAAGTTTTTTAATGAGCCTATTGTGAAGAACGATATTTTTGATATTGTATATATAAAGGATAAAGGCGTTCACTGTTTCAAAAATGGAAAAAAACTAGGAGAAATAGAAGGACGTGACTTTAAATATGCATTATTTAAAATATGGTTAGGTGATGAACCTGCTAGTGAAGGAATCAAAAATGGAATGTTAGGATTACAGTAATTCTAATTCCTTAATGATAAACATAAAAGCTACCTGAGCTCAGGTAGCTTTTTTAGTATCACATATTTTTTTAATATTATAATCTAAAATAAATACTCAATATGAAATTATCTCAAATCATTATTAGCTGTTTTATATTACTATCAAGTTTTGTAAATGCTCAAAATGGAATTATTGGAAAATGGAAAACAATAGATGATACTACTGGAGAAGCCAGATCTATCGTAGAAATCTACAAAAAGGGAGATAAAATTTACGGAAAGATTGATCGAATTTTAAAGGAATCGGATAGAGGACAATTATGTAAAGAATGTGAAGGAGAAGATTATAATAAACCTATCGAGGGTATGGTTATTATAAAAGGTTTAACAAAAGATGGGAATGAATATGAAGATGGAACAATTTTAGATCCTGAAAATGGAAAGGTGTACAGATGCAAAATTTGGTTAGAAGAAAATGATCCAAACACCTTAAATGTAAGGGGTTACATTGCCTTTTTATTTCGTACTCAACAGTGGGTTAAAGCATAGTGTGTTTCTTAATGGTTTAATGTTTAAACAAAATTTTAACATTTTTGATTGTTAGTTTTTAAAAAAATACAGAACTAAGACTTTGTAATTTTTAAAAAACTAAATCATGAAAAAAATAATTACCCTATCTATATTACTGCTAGTTGCAACAATGGCAACAGCCCAAATTCGAGTTGGTGATGCAGTAGTTCCTTATAAAGTAAATTTTGAAGGAGAAGAACTTACCCTTAATGGTGCCGGAGTTAGAAAAGTACTTGGCGTAGAAACATATTCCGGAGGTTTATATACCGTAAATAAATATACAGATGATAGAAAAGTTTTAGATGCAGATGAGAGTATGTCTATTAGATTAGTTATCAATTCTAAAAAAGTAACTAATAAAAGAATGATCAAAGTGTTTAGAAAAGGTTTTGATGATGCTATGTTTGGAAATACACAAAGTTTAGATGAAAGAATCGATAAGTTTTTAGAACTATTTGGTAGTAGTACGCAAATCAATGATTTCTTTGATCTTGTTTACATAAAAGGAAAAGGAATAAGAACGTATAAGAATGGAGAAGAAATTGGATATATAGAAGGAAGAGATTTTAAATATGCGTTATTCAAAATTTGGTTGGGAGATGAGCCAGCGTGTAAATTAATCAAAGGAGGAATGTTAGGTCAAAACGGATAAAATAAATTTACCCCAAAATCTAGCAAAAGCCAGGTCAATTGATCTGGCTTTTGTTGTTTATAATTTGGCTAAAGATGTATTTTTGTATGAATCAAAAATGTCGATGCAGTATTATATAGATGTAATTCTTCCTATTCCTCTTCATAAAGAGTTTACGTATAGTGTTAATGAGAGCGAGGCTCATTTCCTAAAACCAGGAATGAGAGTAGCTGTACAATTTGGTAAAAGTAAAGTGTATTCTGCATTGGTAACGAACATTCATCAAACGGCTCCTCAGGTTTATGAAGCTAAAGAGATCGAGCATATTTTGGATGAGGTTCCTATTGTAACAAATGATCAATTACAACTTTGGTCTTGGATATCAGAATACTATATGTGTTCTAAGGGAGAAGTAATGAGAGCTGCCTTACCTAGTGCATTCTTACTCGAAAGTGAAACTATTATTCTTAGAAATGATTCACATGCAATAGATGAACAAGAATTAAAAGATGATGAGTTTTTATTGTACGAAGCACTGCAGCATCAAAGTTTACTTCGCATACAGGAGGTAATGGATATTGTAGGGAAGAAAAGTGTACTTCCACTTATAAAAAGGCTTATAGAGAAAAATGTAATTACTGTTCAGGAGGAGATTTATGAGCAATACAAACCTAAACTAGTTCGGTATGTTAAATTACAGAATGCATATAGTACCGAAGAAGCATTACAAGATTTATTAGATTCTTTAACAAGAGCTCCTAAGCAAAAGGAAGTGTTAATGCATTTGTTTATGTTGCAAGCCAAAACAAATAAAGCTATTAAAGTAGCAGACCTAATTAAAGTAGCTAATAGCAGTACTAGTATTATTAAGACCTTAGTTGATAAAGGTATTTTAGAAGAGTATCACAAGCAAACCGATAGAGTAGAGTATATGTCTAATGTTAATGTTGCTAGCAAAGAATTGAATTCTTTTCAAAAACAAGCATTAGAGCAAATACAAAAACATTTACTGGAAAAAGATGTCTGTTTGTTTCATGGGGTTACTTCTTCTGGTAAGACAGAAGTATACGTGAAACTAATAGAAGAGCAAATTGCAAAAGGAAAACAAGTTTTGTATTTGTTACCCGAAATAGCTTTGACCACGCAACTAATTAGTAGATTGCAAGAATACTTTGGTGAAAAATTGACCGTATACCATTCAAAATATTCGGTAAATGAAAGAGTAGAAGCTTGGAATAATGTAAAAGAATCTAAAGCAAAAGCACAAATAGTTATTGGTGCTAGATCTTCAATCTTTCTTCCATTCACAAACCTGGGGTTAATCATTATAGATGAGGAGCACGAAAGTTCGTTTAAGCAGTATGATCCAGCTCCTAGATACCATGCAAGAGATACAGCAATTGTACTTTCCAAACTATTTAATGGTAAAGTAGTTCTTGGATCTGCTACTCCTTCTTTAGAATCATACTATAATGCCAATCAAAAAAAGTACGGATTGGTTACTCTAAATAGAAGATATGGTAATGTATTGATGCCAGATATTAATCTGGTAGATCTTAAAACGAAGTACAAGCGTAAAGAGATGAAAGGGCACTTTAGTGATACCCTATTAACAGCTATCGAAGAAGCTTTAAAAGAAGATGAACAGGTAATTTTATTTCAAAATAGGAGAGGATATTCTCCTGTCGTAGAATGTAATACTTGCGGCCATTCTCCGCAGTGTCCTAATTGTGATGTTAGCTTAACATATCATAATTATAGAAATCAATTGAGATGTCATTATTGCGGATATCATATCGCAATGTTGCAAAAATGTCTTGCCTGCGATAGCCCTGAGTTAACTACAAAGGGTTTTGGTACTGAACAGATAGAAAATGAACTTAAAGAGCTTTTTCCAGAACATCATATTGGTCGAATGGATCAGGATACTACAAGAGGAAAGCATGGATACGAAAAAATTATTACCAAATTCGAAAATGGAGAAATTGATATTTTAGTAGGAACTCAAATGCTTACAAAAGGACTTGACTTTAGAAATGTAACTTTGGTGGGTATTATGAATGCGGATAATTTGCTAAACTTTCCTGATTTCAGAGCGCATGAAAGAAGTTTTCAATTAATGCAACAGGTAGCTGGTAGAGCTGGTAGAACCAGTAAGAGAGGAAAAGTTCTGATACAGACCTATAATCCTTTTCATCAAATTCTACAACAGGTATCTATTAATGACTTTGAAGGAATGTATAAAGATCATATGGAAGAGCGTTATCAATATAAATATCCTCCATTTTACAGGATTATTAAAATAACAGGACGTCATAAAGATTATAATAGAGTTAATGACGCTACAGCCTGGTTTGCTAAATCTCTTAGAATGAGTTTTAAAGAACATGTTTTAGGGCCCGAATTCCCTCCAATCTCCAGAATTAGAAACCAGTATAATAAAAATATATTGGTTAAAATACCAGCAGGACAATCTCTAAAAAAAACAAAAGACGTTATTAAAAAAATTGAGAACTCATTTAAAAGTATTAGAGAGTTTTCTGGAGTACGGATAATTATCAACGTCGATAATTATTAATGCTCATTACAGGTTTCATTAAATAAAAAATCCCATCACTTAGAAGTAACGGGATTGTATATTTATTATACTTTGTTTTATCCGCTTAACGCCTCTATCAAGGAATGTTTTTTATGTCTACTTAGCGGTATTTTTTCATCCGCTATTTCTATGTTACGACTGTTATAACGTTCTACTTTATCAAGATTTACGATGTACGATTTGTGTATTCTTAAAAAACGATCGCTTGGTAATTCTGCCTCAAATGATTTCATCGTAGCCAAAACCACAATAGGATCACCATCTTCCATAATTAACTTTACATAATCACCTAAAGCTTCTACATACTTTAATTGATTTAAAAATATTTTTCGTTTTTTCAGATTACTTTTTACAAAGATGTAATCATCATCCTCTACAGAAGCTTGTTCTGAATTTAAACGAGACATGCTAAGTGCTTTCTCTACAGCTGCATTAAATCGATCTTTTTTTAGGGGCTTTCTTAAATAATCGATAGCATCGTAGTCAAAGGCTTTAAAAGCATATTTTGTTTTTCCAGTAACAAATATGATATGAGGTTTGTTTTCCAGATCATCTAAAAGATCAAAACCGGTGAGTATTGGCATTTCGATATCTAGAAACAATAGGTCGACCGGAGTATCTAATAATCCGTTTTTCGTCTCAATAGCATTGTTCCACTCAGCCACTAATTCTAGTGATGAGTGTTCATCTATTAATTTTACAATTGCGAGTCTTTGGAGACGTGAATCGTCTACTACTGCGCATTTTAATTGAGATTGTTCCACTTGCATAGGTTAATATTCTATACAATATTAATGAATATATATTATTTCCACAAACATTTTACGCTTTTTATCGATAAAAAATGTGTTTCATCGAAATGAAAAATTCCGATGTTTTTTTATTTTAAATGTCATTTTTTAGAATCACTTTAATCACAGTTACTTGTAAATAATTTTTATGGTTATTAATACTAAAAAGATTTTAAAATATCCCTTAATTCTTGTTTCTTTTGTCTACTAATGGGAATGGCCTCGTTTTTAATTTCCAAATAACTGGAGGTAAAACGTTCTATTTTTTCCAGATTTACAATAAATGATCGATGTACTCTAAAAAAGTATTGTTTTGGTAATAATGATTCTAAGTAAGTCATCGTGCCAGTTACAACCAAAGGAGAGCTTTTTTCTAAATGAATTTTTGCAAAATCTCCCATTGCTGATACGTATAAAATGTCTTGTAAATAAACCTTATATTCTTTTAAACCGCTTTTTATGAATATCGAAGGACTATTTTTTTCCGCTTCGATTTTTTTATGAAAATTATCGGCTTGTAAAAGTTTATCTATGGTGATAGAAAAACGACTTGATTTCAAAGGTTTTTTTAAAAAATCTATCGCATTATAATCAAAGGCTTTATGAGCATATTTCGATTTTCCAGTAACGATGACAACATGAGGCTTGTCTTCTAAATAATCAAGAAGATTAAATCCATTTAGTACAGGCATTTCTATGTCGAGAAATAATACATCCGTGTGTACATCTAGTAATCCATTCTTTGCTTCGATGGCGTTGCTCCATTCACCTACCAGTTCTAATTGGGGTTGTTTTCTGATTAATTGGGTTATAGCAAGACGCTGCATATTAGAATCATCTACTACTGCGCATTTGATTAAAGGTTTTTTCATTTTATTAGATTTAGGATGTTACAATAGTACTCAAAAATTATCTAAACTTAAATGAATTTGTGTATTTTATCGATGAATTGTGTTTTTTAACGATAGATGGATGGTTTTTACATTTTTGATAATACTTTTTATTTACTCTCTTGTTGCGTTTGTTGAATATTTTAAAAAATAGTATTACTTTTGCAGCCAATTTTAATTAAAAATAGATTTTTTATGAATCATTATGAAACTGTTTTCATCTTGAATCCCGTTTTATCTGAAGAGCAGATAAAGGAAACAGTTAAGAAATACGAAGACATTCTTGTTTCTAACGGTGCCAAGATGATATCTAAAGAAGACTGGGGTCTTAAGAAGTTAGCTTATGCAATCCAGCACAAGAAAAGTGGATTTTATCACTTATTTGAGTATACTGTACCAGGAGAAGCTATCAACACCGTAGAGGTTGAGTTCAGAAGAGATGAAAGAGTGATGCGTTATTTAACTGTAAAATTAGATAAGCATGCAATCGCTTGGGCTGAGAAAAGAAGAAATAGAAACAAACAAAAAGCTTAATTATGTCATCGATAGAACAACAAGCTAAAGGAAAAAAAGATGGAGAGATCAGATATCTTACTCCATTAAATATAGATACTTCTAAAACGAAGAAATATTGTCGTTTTAAAAAATCAGGAATTAAATATATCGATTATAAAGATCCTGATTTCTTAATGGCTTTTGTAAATGAACAAGGGAAATTATTGCCTCGTCGTCTTACAGGAACATCTTTAAAATATCAACGTAAAGTGAGTGTTGCTGTAAAAAGAGCAAGACACTTAGCATTAATGCCATACGTTGGAGATTTATTAAAATAAAATTCGTCATAACATTATGGAACTTATATTAAAGAAAGACGTTGAGAATCTAGGATTCGCAGACGATGTAGTAGAGGTGAAGAACGGTTATGGACGTAACTTTTTAATCCCAGGAGGATATGCAGTATTAGCTACTCCATCTGCTAAGAAAGTATTAGAAGAAACGTTAAAGCAACGTGCTTTTAAAGAAAAGAAAGAAATTGAAGATGCAGAAAAATTAGCGAAGAAAATTGCTGCTTTTGAAATTAAAATCGCTGCAAAAGTTGGAACAGGTGATAAATTATTTGGTTCTGTTTCTAGTGCTGATGTTTCTGAAGCTTTAGCTAAAGAAGGCGTTGAATTAGAGAAAAAATTCATCACGGTACCAGGAGGAACAATAAAACGTCTTGGTCAGTACGAAGCTTCAATTCGTCTTCACAGAGCCGTTATTACTCCACTTACGTTTGAAGTTATAGCGCAAGCATAATACTAAATCGGTTAATAAACCAGTTTATAAGAATATAAAAACCGCTCCTTTGGAGTGGTTTTTTTGTTTATTTTCATTGTATTCACACAAAAACGATCAATCAATGAAAAAAACTCTTATCACTCTAGTCTTTGCCTTATTGGTAATTACTATTCATGCTCAGGTAACGACATCCAATATTTCTGGTTTGGTATATGATAATGCTAATCAATTACTACCAGGAGCTAATATCACTGCTGTTCATTCGCCTACTGGAACCACTTATGGTGGAACAACCAATTTCGATGGTAGATTTGATCTTATTAATTTACGAGTAGGAGGACCCTATCGTGTAACAATTAGCTATGTTGGATTTAAGAAAAAGGTATTTGATGATGTGTATCTTCAGTTAGGGCAAACGTACAATATTGATGTGGTTATGATTGAGGACGCTAATCAATTAGAAGAGGTTGTAATCACTACGAATAAAAATGCTACGTTTAGTAGCGAAAGAACAGGTGCTGAAACCAGTATTGGTAATAGAGAAATAAAATCGTTACCGACGATTACTAGGTCTGCAGCGGATTTTTACCGTTTAGAACCAACAGCTTCGAGTAATGGTTCTTTTGGAGGAAGAAATGATCAGTTTAATAATTTTAGTTTAGATGGTTCTATTTTTAATAACCCTTTTGGATTAGATGCTGCAACTCCAGGTGGTCAGACCAATGCGCAACCTATTTCTTTAGATGCTATTGATCAAATTCAAGTCTCTACAGCTCCTTATGATGTTACACAGGCTGGATTTACCGGAGCATCGGTAAATGCTGTTACCAAAAGTGGTACGAATGAATGGAAAGGTACTGTATATGGTTTTTATCGTAATCAGGATTTAACAGGAGATAAAGTCGGAGATGATGATATTATAGTTCCAGATTTGACCCAAGCACAATATGGTTTAAGTATTGGAGGACCGATTGTAAAAAACAAATTATTTGTTTTCGCAAACTTCGAGATAGATGATCGCGAAGATTTAGGTTCTAATTTCTTAGCAGCCAGACCTGGATTGACTGGTGCGAATGTATCTCGTGTTTCTGCGGAAGATTTAGAATTTGTGTCAAGAAAATTAGACTCATTAGGGTATCAAACAGGACCTTATGAAGGATATACGCATAATACAGAATCAACAAAAGGAATTCTAAAACTAGATTGGAATATTAGTGATAATCACCGGTTAGCTTTAATTTATAACTTTTTAGACGCTTCTAGAGATCTACCAGCAAATCCAGAAGCAATCGGCAGAAGAGGGCCTGATCTTACTACTTTACAGTTTAGAAATTCTGGTTACACAATTAATAACAAGATTAATTCCTTTTTAGTAGAATTAAATTCCAATTTTGGAGGAAATATCTCTAATAAATTTCAGGCAGGTTATACCTTGTTTGACGATAGTAGAGATCCTTTTTCAGCACCAGCTCCACCTATTAATATTGCACAAGATGGTGTTCGATATATTGTTGCCGGGCATGAACCGTTTTCTATAAATAATAGATTGGAACAAAAAGTATATCAGGTAACTAATAATTTAAATATTGTAACCGGTAAACATACAATTACTCTAGGAGGAAGTTTTGAAAGATTTGAGTTTGATAATTCTTTTAATCTTGGAGTATATACGTATTTTAATGCCGATGGTGGGGTGGGTACTTTTGCGCCAGATTTTGATAGTGTAAGGATTACACCTGGTTCTACGAATAGTTTTGAACAAGCTGTAAATAACGGTCTTATTACAGAAGCGCTTGCGAATGCTAGAAATGTATTCGATACCAATAATTCGACAGATAATTGGGCGTTGGCAGAAACAAATGTTGGGCAATTGGCTTTTTATGCACAGGATAAATGGAGAATGAGTGACAAGTTTACGTTAACTTATGGGATTAGAGTGGATCAACCACTATTTTTTGATACCAGAGATAAAATTGCCGAAAATATCGAAAGAGCAGCTGGCGGAGAGTTCCCAGATGGGAATTACCAACCTGGAATTACTTATTTTGATGAAAATGGAAGCCCAACTAATTTAAATAGCTTAGACTTACCTTCTAAAAAATTATTAATTTCTCCTAGATTAGGATTTAACTATGATATACTAGGAGATAAGACATTGCAAGTAAGAGGAGGAACAGGGATTTTTACGGGGCGACTTCCTTTTGTATGGATAGGGAATCAAGTGGCAAATCCAAATTTCTTCTTTTACACTACGTCTTCTCCAGATTTTCAATTCCCTCAAGTATTTAGAAATAGTTTAGGAATTGATTATAAGTTTAAAAATGGTTTGATTGCATCCACTGATATTATTTATACTGAAGATATCAATGCGCAAATGGTTCGTAATTTTGGATTAGCGACACCTTCTGGAACATTAAATGGAGCTGATAGTAGACCAATATATTTGGCATCTGATAGGGCTGTTAATGAGTTTGGAGGAGTTACAAATGCCTATGTTTTTACAAATACGAATGTAGGACATTCTTTTAATTGGTCATTTAAATTACAAAAGAGTTTTAAGAATGGATTATTTGCCAGTGTTGCTTATAACTTCTTAGAAGCTGAAGATGCGAGTTCGCTTGATGCAGAAATTTCGAGTGATGCTTATGATAGAAATCCGGCTCTTGGAAATGTAAATCAGGCGATAAGTACTGCATCTAGATATGGGGATAGGCATAGAATTGTGGGGCAATTAAATAAATTTTTCCACTATGGAAAGAATAAACAATGGAGAACATCATTAGGGGCTTTTTATGAATATGCTCAAGGAGGAAGATTCTCTTACACCTATTCTGGAGATATCAATAATGATGGATCGGTATTGAATGATTTGATTTATATTCCAACACAAACAGAATTAGGGACTTATAACTTTAGTGGAACTCCAGCAGAACAAGAAGAGCAAAGAGCTGCGCTAGAAGCATATATCCAACAGGATGAGTATCTTAGAGGAAGAAGGGGGAATTATGCTGAGAAGTATGCAATTTTAAGTCCCTGGCGAGGAAGATGGGATGTAAAACTTTTACAGGATTATAATTTTCAAATAGGTGATAAGACGAATACAATCCAATTAAGCGTTGATATTCTAAATTTTGGAAATTTGTTAAATTCTGATTGGGGTGTGATCAAGATACCAGTAAATGATCAGCCAATTGGTGTTACTGTGGATGCTACTAATACACCAACCTATTCTTTTGACACTTCGCAGACAAAGACATTCGCAAATGATTTTAGTTTAGACTCTAGATGGCAAGCACAAGTTGGTTTGCGCTATATATTTAACTAAAACCATTGTATTCAGAATACTATAAAAAATCCGTTCCTAATTATTAGGAGCGGATTTTTAATTATTACTATTTTTGCAGCCAATTTATAGAAAAGATGAAGTATAAAAGGCTCACCAAAGAACAATTAGAGGAATTACATCAAGAGTTTATTAATTTTTTAGCGACACAATCTATTACAGCTGAAGAATGGAGTGATATCAAGGCAAATAAACCTGAAGTGGCAGAGGAAGAGATAGATGTTTTTAGTGATCTAGTTTGGGAAGGAGTTCTTAATAGCGCTCAGTTTTTAGAACATTTTTCTAAAGATCAAATACATCTGTTTCATCTTGGAGAAATGGAAATGCATTTGATTGCTATAAAAGTAAATGTAGAAGATATTGATATCACTACAAAAGAAGGATATGATTGGTTACGAAATAATTTATTAGACGATAAAGTAGCTTTCTATAATGCCAATAAAGCCTACGGAGAGGATCCAAATATGGATAAGTTTAAACTGATTCTTCAAGGTGCAAATATTACCAAAGGTGAGTTGTTTCAATATTTTGATAAACTTATTGGAGATAAAGAATAAGAAAAATTATTTTTTGGTTTTAGCCAATAGTAATTTTAAACCTTTATCTGATAAAACATGACCATTAAAAGAATATGTCTTATTTGTTAAAGCGTACGTTATTTTACAAGTACTATCGTATTTTTTTCTCAGCAAAATATTATAGATATTGCTAGGGAGTGACTTGTAATCTACCTTTCGTCCCTTTATGGTTTTTAAATCTACTAGTTTAATAGTTATACCAAAAATATTTTTGAATATAAGAATCTTCTTTTTAATAGAAATCGAGTGAACCATTAGGAAAAAAATAATGGTTATTACTATTCCATGTAATATGAATAGGTAATTTGGAATATTAAATAAGGCAGTACCAGTATACAAGGTTTTGCCTATTATTAATAGAGTAAAGATTGAAACATTAATTAAAATAAATCTGGATATCAGAAAAAAGTAATTTTTTTCAAATGTCATTTTAAGGTTTTATATCCAATTACTCATATCGTAACGATTCGATAGGATCTTGTTTTGCTGCTTTTACAGCTGGATAGGACCCAGAAACAACTGCAGTTAAAAATGAGGTAACTACTGCGGCGAAAATCGCTAACCAAGGCGTACTAAATTCAAAGCCTGAAACAGCTACAATAATAGCTCCAATCGTTATTCCTAGTATAATACCTACTACGCCACCGATTTGACCAATAATAACGGTTTCCATAAAAAATTGAGTAGAAATTGTGTTCTTTTTAGCTCCAAGAGCTTTTCGAACTCCTATCTCTCTGGTTCGCTCCGTTACTGAAACGAGCATGATGTTCATAAGTGCAATCGAAGATCCGAAAATAGTAATGATACTAATGATCCATGCTGCCCAATACAAATATCCAGTAATACTAGAAATACGGTTAATCAAGTCATCACTTCGTTCTAGACCAAAGTTATTTTCTTCTATAGGATTGAGACCGCGTATTTTTCTAAAAGTAATAATAGCTTCATCTTGCGCGCCTTCTAAAAACTGTTTATCATCTACCTTTACACTGATGTTATAGTTAATGTTTGGTAAAGTATAAATCGAACGTGCTACTTGCAAAGGAATTAAAACTTTAAGATCTTGATTGTTTCTAAAAGTTGCTCCCTTACTCTCTAAAACACCAATCACTTTAAATTTTACACCTCTAATGCTAATTGTTTTATTTACAGGATCAGTATCTTTAAAAATATTCTTCTTAAAATCTGGTCCGATTAGACAAACACGATTGTTGTTTTCTATATCAAAAAAAGTAAAATTTCTTCCAAATTCTACTTCTGTACCGCTATTTTCTAAATAGTTTTCATTAACTCCTACTACCGAAGCTTCAGGATCTGTTTTTTCATTTTCAAATTTTACTTCTGCATTTCGTGTTCCTGTGAATGAAATTGAAGTTTTAGAAAAAGGATATTGGAATTTTTCTTTAAACTGTCGTACGTTTCTATAACTAATAATAGGGTTTATTTTCTCTCTTTCGCCGCTACCACCTCTTCTGGTAGTAAATTCATAACGCTGAATATTAAAAGTATTAGAACCCATAGAGGCAAAATCTCCAGTAATGGTGTTTTCTAAAGCTCCTAAAAAAGTTAATATCCCTACCAATGCTGTAATACCAATAGCAATGATTAATACGGTAAGAATAGTGCGTAAAAGTTGCCCTTTAATAGAGTCTAAGGCAATACGAACATTCTCGCGAAAAAGTGAAAACATAATTAGTGAATTAGTATCGTTTCCTGTATAAGACTACAAAACGTCCTTAAAGTTACTCAAAAAAGTAAATTTTATTTAAATAAGTAAAACTCTTTATGTTTTTTAATATAAAATTTTAAGCTTTTTTAGATCTTTACATCCTTTAGAATGAATTAGAATTAGTGGTAAAAGTATAAATAAAGAATTGTATACTTTTGCGAAAAATTTAATATAAATATATGGCACAAAAACCTTCTATACCAAAAGGAACACGTGATTTTTCTCCAATTGAAGTAGCTAAGAGAAGTTATATTATGAATACTATTAGAGAACAATTTCAGTTGTTTGGTTTCCATCCCATAGAAACTCCAAGTTTTGAAAATAGTGAAACATTGATGGGTAAATATGGAGAAGAAGGAGATCGTCTTATTTTTAAAATATTGAATAGTGGAGATTATCTAAATAAGGTAGATGACACATTATATGCTACAAAAGATAGTGGTAAGATGACCTCTAAAATCAGCGAGAAAGCGCTTCGTTATGATTTAACAGTTCCATTTGCCAGATACGTGGTTCAGCATCAAAATGAAATTGATTTTCCGTTTAAAAGATATCAGATTCAACCCGTATGGAGAGCGGATAAACCTCAGAAAGGAAGGTTTAGGGAGTTTTATCAGTGTGATGCAGATGTGGTAGGTAGTAAATCGTTATGGCAAGAAGTAGATTTTGTTCAGCTTTATGATAAAGTATTTTCTAAATTAGGTTTAGAAGGAGTTACGATAAAAATGAATAATCGTAAGATTCTTTCAGGGATTGCAGAAGTGATTGGAGCTAGTGATAAATTGATTGATTTTACGGTAGCTCTGGATAAATTGGATAAGATAGGAGAAGAAGGTGTTAAAAAAGAAATGCTTTCTAAAGGTATCGAACAAACCGCCATAGATAAGGTGCAACTTCTTTTTAATTTTACAGGAACTACTGCAGAGAAGTTAGCGAAGTTGAGAGAGCTTCTGAATGCCTCTGAAGAAGGTATAAAAGGAGTAGATGAATTAGAGTTTATCATAAATGCTATCAAGGAAATTCCGTTAGAAACTGCAGAACTTGATTTGGATGTTACTTTAGCACGAGGTTTAAATTACTACACAGGAGCAATTTTTGAAGTATCAGCTCCAGAAGGAGTCAAAATGGGGTCTATCGGAGGTGGTGGTCGTTATGATGATCTTACGGGTATTTTTGGACTTAAAGATGTAAGTGGAGTAGGTATTTCATTTGGATTGGACAGGATATATTTGGTTATTGAGGAATTAGGGCTGTTTCCTGATACTGTAGCTCCAGGAACTAAAGCCTTATTTATTAATTTTGGAACGGATGAGGGATTGTATAGTCTTAAAGCGGTTGCTCAGTTAAGAAAAGAAGGTATTATTGCTGAGCTATATCCTGATAGTGCAAAAATGAATAAACAAATGAAATATGCTAATAAAAGAGCAATACCATTTGTGGTGCTTGCGGGAACTTCAGAAATAGAAAATAACAATTATACAGTTAAAAATATGAAGACTGGAACGCAAGAAACTATGAATTTTGAAGAATTAAAGTTACTTTTAAGCTAAAATTACAACCAATAAATAGACCGTACTAAAAGCAAATACTATTAACTACCCTAAAATTATAATTATGAAAAATATCTTATTGAGTTCTCTTTTATGTCTCTTATTATCTTTTGCGGTATCCTGCAAAAAGGATCCTAAAGAAGATAAAGTCGAAGTTGTGGAAGAGGTTGTTGACTCAACGGATGTTGTTGAAGTTGTGGAAGAAAAAAAACCAGTAGTAAAGAAGAAAAAGAAACCTAAGAAGAAGCCAAAAACTGAGGAAATAAAATTACCTGCTGGAGCACCTTCATTTGATAGTCAGGAAGCAAAAAAGTATATCAGGGATTATGAAGCTTATGTGGCAAAATATAAAAAAGCTGTAGAGTCCAAAGCCGATTTGGACGCTTTTTTAAAGCTGAGTGAGTCTAGTACTAGCCTTACCAAACAGTACAGGAAATTAATTTCTACATTACCTGCAGAGGAAATGGAAAAGATGAGTAAGTATATGCAGGAAAAAACAAAACAAATAGATGCTTTAAGCAGACAGATGTAGTATTAGAATTCTACTAAATAACAAAAAACCATCTTAAAAGATATTTTAAGATGGTTTTTTGTTTCGATAGTTGTTCTATTTCTTATTAGTTTAGATGTTTTAGACGGATTTAGTGCATGATGGTAAGAGTTTTATTATACTTTTTAGATAATAATATATAAACTACGAATTCTTTCATAAAACCAAAAAAGCCCTTATTTCTAAGGGCTTTGTGAATTAATGTAGCGAGAGGGGGGCACGATCCCCCGACCTCTGGGTTATGAATCCAACGCTCTAACCAGCTGAGCTACCTCGCCAAATAGATGCTACATCATTTTAATTCGGGTGCAAATATAAAAACAAAAACCGTTGTAGCAAACAATAAAGTAGAATTAATTTTTTTCAAATATTTTTAAAGTCAATAATTAATCTATATATTGGCTTACTAACAATTTCCAATATGTCTGAAAAAATAAAATACGAGCTTGAATTTGTAATACAATCTTCTCCTCAACTATTATATCAATACATTTCTACTCCTTCAGGACTTTCTGAGTGGTTTTCTGATAATGTAAATTCACGAGGTGAAATGTTTACATTTATATGGGACGATAGTGAAGAGGAAGCAAAGCTTTTAAGTAAAAAAAGTGGTGAAAGAATTAAATTTAGATGGTTAGCAGATGACGAAGATGGGAGTGATTATTTTTTCGAAATGCGAATTCAGGTAGATGAAATTACTAAAGATGTATCCTTAATGGTTACAGATTTCTCGGATGATGATGAAATCGATGAAAATAAAATGTTATGGGAGAATATGATTAGTAACCTAAAACATGTACTAGGTTCTGCTTAATTCCTATATTTTTATAATGTATATTTGCCCCGCCCAATGATAATTGGTAATAAGGGGCTTTTTTATGATTAATATAAACGGAAATTTGTTGAAAGATAATGAAGCTACATTATCTACAGCCAACAGAGGATATGCCTACGGTGATGCTTTGTTTGAAACGATACGAGTAAATTCTGGGACTATTCTATTTTGGGAAGACCACTACTTTAGATTAATGGCTTCCATGAGGATTCTAAGAATGCAAATTCCGATGAAGTTTACACCAGAGTTTTTACAGGAAGAGATTTTAGGTCTTATAGAAGAAAATGGTTTGTCAAACTCTTCTGTTCGTGTAAAGATCATTGTAAATAGAAAAGAAGGAGGATTATATACGCCAGCTACCAATGACGTTGATTATTCTATTTCGGTAAAGCAACTTACATCGTCCTTTTATACTTTATCTGAAGATTTTTATGAAGTGACATTATTTAAAGATCATTATGTTGCTACAGATTTATTATCCACACTAAAATCTAATAATAAATTGGTGAATATTCTTGGTGGTATTTTTGCTAAAGAAAATGGATACAATAATTGTTTATTACTTAATTCCAATAAAATGGTTATTGAGGCTTTAAATGGAAATTTATTTTTGATAAAAGGGAATAAGATAAAAACTCCGCCAGTTGCTGATGGCTGTCTTAAAGGTATATTACGTAAGCAGTTAGTAAGAATTATTGAAAAGTTACCAGAATACGAAATAGAGGAAGCTTCTATTTCTCCTTTCGAATTGCAGAAAGCAGACGAACTTTTTATAACTAATGTAATACAAGGTATTCAACCTATTACTAAGTTTAGAAAGAAAGAGTATAATTTAGATATTGCTAGAAGATTACTTGGGGTATTAAATGCACAAATAAGACTGGGAAATTAATTATAACTAGGATCCGCAGGCGCGTTGGACCACAGCACATATTCTCCTCCAAGTTCGATCATTTTTTCTTTCCAGAAAGTATTATAGGATTTTCCTATAATATTCTTCTCATAAGTGTTTTTAACAATCACCCAAGAGTTAGCTTCTAATTCTTGTAGTAGTTGTTTTGCATCCCATCCAGAATACCCTAAGAAAAAACGAATTTCATTAGGTGTAATTTTATTTTCGATAATTAATTTAGATACTACCGAAAAATCACCACCCCAATAAATTCCTGAAGAAATCTCCACACTATTAGGAATTAACTCTGGAATTTTATGAATGAAATACAGATTATCCTGCTCAACAGGACCTCCGTTATAAATTTGAAATTCTGATTCTACTTCAGGAACTAAATCAGAAAGCACATAATCTAATGGTTTATTCATGATAAAGCCTATAGATCCCTGATTACTATGATCTGCTAAAAGTACGACCGAACGATTAAAAGAAACATCGCCAATAATCGATGGTTCTGCAATCAGAAGGTGTCCTTTTGCTGGTTGTAATGAAATCATAGATGGTGTAGTTTATACTAAAACTAAATAATTATTTCTAATAATCAAAAAGTATAGCCGATTTTTAGCTGTTCTCCATAAAAAAAGCTCCTTTAAAAAGGAGCTCTTTATAATATCAAAAACTAACTAAATTAGTTAACTGAACTAGATAAATCTGCACCAGCTTTGAACTTTACAACGTTTTTAGCAGCGATCTTGATAGTTTTTCCTGTCTGAGGGTTTCTACCTTCTCTTGCAGCTCTTTTAGAAACTGACCAAGAACCGAATCCAACTAAAGAAACACGGTCACCTTTTTTAAGAGAACCTTCAACATTTCCTAAAAAAGACTCTAAAGCTTTCTTTGCTGCTGCTTTTGTAATTCCAGCATCAGCTGCCATTGCATCGATTAATTCTGTTTTGTTCATAATTCTGTTTTTAAATTAATTGTTGGTTAAACCAAATTTTTGTTAAACGCTCTACAAATTTATACGGATTTATGATTCGTGCAAGGATTAGCCCAGTAAATACGGGCTTTTGTTGATAACTCAAGGTGATTGTTAATAAACATATATGAATTATTGGATTTTTCTTACTCCTTTGATAGCAAGGGCTCAGCACATTTTAGCATCTTTATAAAAAGTGTACCCGTTAAGGAGTGCTTTAGCTTCCATAGCTTTTTTCCCCGGAAGTTGAATCTTATTTAAAATAATATATCCTTTTACTACCGAAACTTTGATTTTAGAATCTTCAATGATTACTTTTCCTATCTCAAAATTATGTTCTATAAGTTCTATTTCAGCTTCATATACTTTTATAGATATTTCTTCTCCTTTATTATATAGGTTACTCCAGGCAGAAGGATAAGGACTCAAACCTCTAATAAGGTTGTAAATATTTTCAATTGAGTCCTCCCAATTAATCTTGGTATTTTCTCTATGCAATTTATAGGCAGTCTTAAAAGTCTCTTCTTTTGGTTGTTTCGTAGTAGTAACCGTTTCGTTTTCTATAGCTTTAATGGTGTCAATTACCAAAGCTGCTCCTTGTGTCATTAATTTATCATGAAGTACTCCTGCAGTATCCTGTTTTTTAATTTCTACTTCTTTTTGAAGAATGATATGACCAGTATCAATTTTTTCATCAATAAAAAAAGTAGTAATTCCAGTTTTTTGTTCTCCATTAATGATAGCCCAATTAATTGGTGCAGCACCTCGGTAATCTGGTAATAAAGATGCATGAAGATTAAATGTGCCATACTCGGGCATACTCCATACTACTTTAGGTAGCATTCTAAAGGCAACTACGATATTTAGATTTGCTTCTAAGGAAGCTAGTTCTTTTATAAAATCTTCATTTTTTAGATTCGTTGGTTGTAATATTGTTAGACCTTGGGATAATGCATATTCTTTTACCGCAGACGCTCTTAATTTTCTACCTCTTCCGGCAGGTTTGTCTGGAGCAGTAATAACACCAACAACATTAAATTTATTTTCTATAATTGTTTTAAGGGTTTCTACTGCAAAATCAGGTGTACCCATAAATAGAATTCGTAAGTCTCTCATGTATTTATACGAGTTGATAGTTGTTATAAGAATTTATTTTTATAATACGATGTTCGTTTAATTCTCTTAGTATTTTTAATCCTTCTTCTTCGGAGCAATCTAGTTGATGTAGCAATTCTCTGGAGGATAAGTCTTGTTTTGTTAAAAGAGTGAGTATTTGTTTTTTGATTGCTACAGGATCAATATCAGATTTTTTTTTTGCAAGGCATATATCACATATTCCACAATCGACAGCATCTTGTTCACCAAAATACTTTAGCAAAAATCTACTTCTGCATATTTTCTCGTTTTGTACAAAATCAATCATTGCATTTACCTTTTTGGTTTTTGATAATCGCAATTCTGTTATATAAGGTTTTATTCTATTAATTGTATGATCATCTTCTCTAGGTACTAAAAAAGTAATATTAGCATCCGTTAGTTTGTGCTTAAAAATAAGAAGTTCGGCTTCCTCTAGTTGTTTTAATGTGTCGATTACATCTATTTCTGTGCAATTAACTTTGGAAGCGATTAGTGATAGATTAACTTTTACTTCTTCATCAAAGATACCTCCATATGTTCGCAATATTGCTTTGGTAATTAATGCTAAGTGGGGTTTTTGTTCTAGATACCCTAAAAGATGATTTCCGGTGGTAGTGATATGGATTGTACTCTTTTTGGAGTATCGTTGAGAAAAACTTAATACACTACAACGATCTAAAAACTGTAATGCATTGTAGGTTATCAGTGTATTTAAATTATAAGTTTTGCAGAATATATTAAAATTGAAACCGTGGGAAGATTGTTCACCTTCTCCATAAGATATCCGAAAATAATTGCAAAGTTTACGATAAACCAATTTTACAAATTCTATATCGGGTAATACTTTTATAAATTGATTTTTAACATTACGAATATCATTATTGCTATTTAATAAGAATGCAAATGATTTGGTTCCGTCTCTTCCAGCTCTTCCGGCTTCCTGAAAATAACTTTCGATACTTTCGGGAATGCTATAATGTATAATGGTTTTTACATTCGATTTATCAATACCCATTCCAAAAGCATTGGTAGCTACCATAATAGTAGTTTCCTCCTGCATCCATTGTTGGAAACGTTTGGTCTTTTCTTTTGCGTCGACACCTCCATGATAGTAAGTTGCCTTCAGTTTATTTGAGTTTAGGAAATCGCTAATCTCTATGGCAGATTTTCGATTTCGTACATAAATGATAGAACTACCTTTATATTTAGAAAGAATCCGAAGTAATTGATCATTTTTATCTAAAGTTTGGGTTACGATATATCCCAGGTTATTCCGGTAAAAAGATTGTCGGAATACTTTTGGCTGAAATAAATCTAATTCAATTATAATATCATCTACTACTTCGGGAGTAGCAGAGGCCGTAAGTGCAATTATAGGAACAGAAGGTTTTAGCTCTCTTAGAGTTCTTATCTTTTTATAAGAAGGCCGAAAATCATTACCCCATTGTGATATACAATGTGCCTCATCTACTGCAATCAGATTAATGTTCATTTTTTTTAAACGTTCTTTCACTAGATCTTGCTGTAATCGCTCTGGCGAAAGATAAAGGAACTTATAATTACCATAGATGCAATTATCTAATAGCGTATCTAGTTCAGAATATTTGATTCCACTAGTAAGCGCTATTGCCTTAATACCTTTTTGTTGTAAATGTTGTACTTGATCTTGCATTAAAGCAATTAGTGGTGATATAACAATACAAATACCTGGTTTTAAAAGGGCTGGAATTTGAAAACAAATGGATTTACCTCCACCAGTAGGTAGTAGACCAAAGACATCATTATTTTGGAGGAGCGCATTGATGATCTCTTCCTGAAAAGGTCTGAAAGAATCATAATTCCAATTTTCCTTTAATAGTTGAATAGGGGAAATCATCAATACTATTTTATAAAACGTGTTCTAATATAAAGGTACTGCGTTCTTTTACATTTCCAAAAGGAACTTCTATACAATTGTATCCAAACTTTGTATAAGTGTTTAATAAGTGAAGGTAGATTTGTTTTGCTTCCTCAAAACTTTCATATCTTTCTTCATCGGAAGTGTAAATGTCTTCCCATGGAGGAAGTATGAAAATCTTATTATACCGATACGACTTACAAGCATCAATAAAAGTTTCATCATATGTTTGATTAAACAAATCCATGTACGCAAGAACATCAGGAATTCCACGATCATAAAATGAAATTTGTTTATCACTAGCCTTAGGATCCTGATACTGATCAATTCTACCTTGCAAAAGTTGTAAGTTGAAATCGTAAGGATCATCAACAGATACAATAGGATTAGAGGTGATTTCCATCGCGTCGTTGCTAAGTTTCACCTCTTGAGTTATACTTCTAATAAATTCTGGAAAACAAAAGAAACCATCACTTTCAAGTTTGTTTATGATGGATGTCTTTCCAGTAGAAGGGCCTCCTGTAATTACTATTTTGTGTTTCGTCAAAGAAATATTTTTTTACAAATTTCGGAATTATTAAAGGATTTTGAAAATAGATTGATATGGATACAATAAAACTCTGTTAAAGTTGAATTCTCCAGTATTTATTTTTAGTAAATTCAGAAATCAAATAACGATTTAACTGTTATTTAGACTAATTAAATACAAATCTTAAAAATAAAACTCATGCCTGTTTATAATCTAAAAGTAAATGGTAAATCTCTTTCTGTTGATGCAGATAAGGATACACCATTATTATGGATTCTACGAGATCATTTTGATTTAGTGGGTACCAAATTTGGTTGCGGAATTGGACAATGCGGTGCTTGTACAGTACATGCAGATGGAGTAGCTACCAGAAGTTGTTTGTTACAAGTATCTGTAGCAGCTGAAATGGAAATAACTACAATAGAAGGGTTATCTGAAGATATTTCGCATCCAGTTCAACAAGCTTGGAAAGAAATAGATGTTCCTCAGTGTGGATATTGTCAGGCAGGACAAATTATGACCGCTGCCGCGTTTTTAGAGCAGAATCCAAATCCTAATAGAGAGGAGATTAGAACTGCTATGAGTGGAAATCTATGTAGATGTGCTTCCTATAATAGGATAGAAAAAGCTGTAGAAAAAGCTGCAAGTAAGCTAAGTTAACCAATTTAAATCCAAAAAAATGAAACGTATTACAACACCTTCTGTTAGTAGAAGGTCATTTATAAGAACATCCGCATTGGCTGGTGGAGGAATGTTAATTGGTTTTAACCTATTTCAGGCTTGTAAACCAGAAGCTGAGCCTCCTGTAGATATTGCTGATTTGAATTTTAATGATTTCAATGCATTTATTAAAATAGCAGATAATGGAATGGTCACTATTTTTTCTCCAAATCCAGAGATTGGGCAGGGAGTAAAAACTTCGATGCCGATGTTAATCGCAGAAGAGTTAGATGTTGCATGGGATAATGTAGTGGTAGCACAAGGAGCATTGGATACCAAAAACTTTACAAGACAAGTGGCTGGAGGTAGTCAATCTTTAAGGCATGGTTGGGAACCATTAAGAAAAACAGGAGCTACAGCTAAGCAAATGCTAGTGAATGCTGCAGCGGCAAAGTGGGGAGTAGATCCTTCTACATGTACTACTAAAGAAGGAGTGATAACCAATAGCAATGGAGATAAACTAGGATATGGAGAAGTGGTTAAAGAAGCAGCTTCTTTGGAGATTCCTGAAGATATACAATTAAAAGATCCTAAGGATTTTACTATTATCGGAAAAGATATTCAAAATGTAGACATTGATAAAATAGTATCTGGTAAACCTCTATATGGATTGGATTATAAGGAAGAAGGAATGCTATACGTTAGTGTAGTGAGACCACCTGCATTTGGTAAAAAACTAGAAGATTATGACGCTACAGAAGCTAAAACGGTAAAAGGTGTTGTCGATATATTCAAGTTTGGTGATAAGATTGCTGTAATGGCTGAAAATACTTGGTCAGCGATGAAAGCTAAAAAAATCGTAAAAGCAAAGTGGAAAGATGATTCTAAACTAGAGAATACAGAAGATCATGATAAAGCATTAACTGCTCTTTTGGATGGGAGTGAGTTCAATACAATGAGAGCAGACGAAGATGTTAAAAAAGCTTTTGCAAATGCAGATAAGGTTCTAGAGAGAACATATGAATCTCCATTTCTACCACATAACTGTATGGAACCTATGAATTTCTTTGCAGATGTAACCCAAGAAACAGTGCGTTTGGTTGGTCCTATTCAAACACCAGCAGGAACTGCAAGAAGAGTAGCGGAACTATTGAATAGAAAGCCTGAAGAAGTTACCGTAGATATGACCAGAATGGGTGGTGGTTTTGGTAGAAGATTATATGGAGATTTTGCTTTAGAAGCCGCAGAGATCTCTAATATCGCCAAAAAACCAGTAAAAGTGGTATATTCCAGAGAAGATGATATGTCTGCAGGGATCTACAGACCCGCAATAAAATATAGAATTAGTGCTGCGATAAAAGATGGTAAATTAACAGGTTATCACTTAAAAGAAGCTGCAGTGAATTCTAATATGTATGGTTTAATTCCTAATTTTTTTCCTGCGGGAGCAGTAGAAAATTATCAAGTAGACGTTGCTAAATATGATAGTAATATTACCATAGGAGCATGGAGAGCGCCATACACGAATTTTCTTGCTTTTGCAGAGCAAAGTTTCTTTGATGAGCTAGCTGAAGTAATGGAAGTAGATAATATACAATTGCGACTAGACTTATTGCAGAATGTGAAAGGGCATAATGATGAAAGAATTCAATATTCTCCAGAGCGATTAGAACAAGTGATCAAAACCGCAGTTGAGAAATCTGAGTGGGGTAAAAAACCTGAAGGAGTATTTCAAGGGTTTAGTTCTTATTATTGTCATAATACTCATGTAGCCGAAGTAGCAGATGTAGTCATAGAAAATGATCAACCTGTAGTAAAAAAGATAACTTGTGTGGTTGATTGTGGTATTGTTGTAAATCCTTTAGGAGCTAAAAATCAAATTGAAGGAGGAGTTATCGATGGAATAGGGCATGCTATGTATGGAGATTTTACCTTTAAAGATGGTCAACCTCAGGATACTAATTTTAATACATATCGTTTAATTAGAATGAATGAAACACCTATTGTAGAAACACATTTTATCGAAAGTGATGTTGCACCTACAGGATTAGGTGAACCTACATTACCACCAGCAGGAGCTGCTATTGCCAATGCTATAAAAGCTGCAAAAGGTGTTCGAATGACAAAACAACCTTTTGTGAAAAATATGAAGGAAAAAGAATTGCTTGGGTAGAATATGACTCATGAGTTTAAAGAAATAATAGCTTCTTATAAAGAAGCAAAGAAAATAGGAATGCGAGCCGTCATGGCAACAGTTGTTGATATTGATGGCTCGTCTTACCGTAGACCAGGAGTTGGAATGTTGATTCTGGAAAATGGACAGATGACTGGAGCGGTTAGTGGAGGATGTGTAGAAAAAGAAGTGTTAAGGCAAGCTAAATCTGTTTTCGATTCTGGACGAGCTAAGATTATGACCTATAATGGGAGGTATCGTTTGGGTTGTGAAGGTGTTTTATATATTCTGATAGAACCTTTTCTAATTAGTTCCGAAAATATAGACGAAATAGAGTCATATTTACAATCTCGAACATCTTTTGAGATGAGTTCTTTTTATGCAAAAGAAGAGAATACGGAACTTCTTATGGGATCTACTTTGTCTTTTGATGCTACTCGTAGCTTTAGATTCTATGATGATTTTGAATTAATGTCAATAGATGATACTAATGGAATTCATTGTTTTAAAAGAGAAATGAAACCGTGCTTTCGATTAGTAATTATTGGTTCTGAGCATGATGCAGTAGTCTTGAGCGAAATAGCTCATAAAACTGGATGGGAAGTAGAGGTGGTAAATTCTCCAAAAAACCCAAAGACAATTGCTGATTTTCCTGGATCTAATAGAATCATTAATAAATCTCCTGAAGATTTAATAATTGATAAAGTAGATAAGCAAACTGCAATTGTATTGATGACACATAATTTTGCGAAAGATCTGTTATACCTGCAAGCAATCAAAGATACAAGTCCTGTGTATATAGGTTTGTTAGGACCTTCTAGAAGAAGAGAAAAACTGTTATCCGCATTTATAGAATATTTTCCTGAAGTTACAGATGAGTTTATGGATTGTATTCATGGGCCAGCCGGACTTAATTTAGGAGCAGAAACTCCACAAGAAATAGCTATTTCTATTATTGCAGAAATACTTTCTGTGGTTCGTAATCAGAGGCCTATTCCATTACACGAAAAAATAGGAGGTATTCACAGTGATTATTCCAATGATCTCGCTCATAATACAGTAAAAGATCGTTAAAGAAATAGCGCATATCATATTAGCAGCAGGAGCTTCTACCAGAATGGGATCTCCAAAGCAATTGTTACCTTGGAAAGAAGAATCTTTGATAGTATCTGAAATCAAAAAGGTTCAAAAATTATCTCAATTAGAAACTTATGTCATATTAGGAGCTAATTTTGATCTCATTAATAAGGAAATAGAACATTTACCAGTTCGTATTTTGTACAATCAAAGTTGGCAATCTGGAATGGGAACTTCTATAAGTACAGGAGTTCGACATATAATGAGTGCAACGAAGAAATATAAAGCAGTATTAATATCTTTAATTGATCAACCTTTTATAGATCTTGCGCATTTCAATAATTTGATACAGCATTATACCGAAAATCCAAATGCGATTGTAGCTACAGCAATGCAAGCTAAAATAGGAGTTCCAGCAATATTTTCTAGCATTTACTTTGAAGAATTATCAGAGCTTAAAGAAGATTTTGGAGCAAGATATATTATTAAGAAATATGAGGATAAGGTTATTACCTTAGATGGTAAAAATAAGACGGATGATATGGACACAATCGAACAATATCGGTTGTTAATTAAAAGGCTAAAAGAGTAATATATCACTTCTTAATATATAAAAGAGAAGGTGTATCTTTGCCCAAAAATTTTGTAATAGATGAGTGACCCTTCAAAATCTGAAGAATTTTATAAAAAATTAAAAGCCCAATTAGCAGATACGGCCCTTTGGCCAACAAACTATTTGTATAAGTTTATCGTTCCTACAGAAACTGAAAAAGTGAATCAGGTAGAAGAGATTTTTAATAATCTTGGTGCTGTGATTACTACCAAACAGTCCAAAAATGGAAAATACACTAGTGTTTCTATAAACGTTCGCATGAAAAACCCGGACCATGTTATTTCTAAGTATAAAGAAGTAGCGGATAAAGTAGAAGGTGTAATTTCTCTATAAAAGGAATATTTTTAGATTCATTTTGAGCATACTAATATTATTTTAGTATTTTGCAAACAAATATTGAGCCGCCTAAAAGTCAGGATATATTACTTACCATTCCTTTTTGTAGATGCTCAAGACTACTACTTATACATTTTATAGACTTTAACAATCATATGAGTATAAATAATTTAGAATATAATACCGAACGGGATAAGTTGATTATTCCAGAGTATGGTCGTCATCTTCAAAAAATGATTGATCAAGCTGTTGAAATAGAAGATAGAGAAGAGAGAAATAAGGTAGCAAAAGCGATTATAGCGGTTATGGGAAATCTTCAACCTCATTTAAGAGATGTTCCAGATTTTCAACATAAACTATGGGATCAGCTTTTTATTATGAGTGATTTTAAACTTGATGTAGAAGCTCCTTATCCTATACTCACAAAAGAAAAGTTAGAAGAAAGGCCAGAGCCTTTAGAATATCCTCAGAATTTCCCAAAATATCGATACTACGGTAATAATATCAAGAGAATGATCGATGTTGCAATAAGTTGGGAAGAAGGAGATTTAAAAACTGCGCTTACGTATACAATTGCCAATCATATGAAGAAATGTTATCTCAACTGGAATAAGGATACGGTTGATGATCAGGCAATTTTTAATCATCTTTTGGAATTAAGTGATGGTAAAATAGATCTTCGTAATAGTAGTGAGGATTTAAGTACTTCTACTGATCTACTTAGAGGAAAAAAGAAAAACTATCGTGGAGGTTCTGGAAAAAAGAATTATCGAAGCGGTGGTAATAACCGAGGAAAAAAACGTTATTAACCAAAACATTACCTTAACCAATCAACTTTTATGAGTACTTTTCAGATAGAAGGAGGGCATCAGCTCAAAGGTGAAATTACACCTCAGGGAGCGAAAAACGAAGCCTTACAAATTCTTTGTGCAGTATTATTAACTCCAGAAAAAGTTACGATTTCTAATATTCCAGATATTAGAGATGTAAACAAATTAATAGAGATTCTTAGAAATTTAGGAGTAAAAATTCAGAAACTTGGAAAGGGTAAATATACCTTTAAAAGTGATGAGCTGAATCTAGAGTATCTGGAGAGTGAGCAATTTAAGCAAGAAGGAAGTGGATTAAGAGGATCTATAATGATAGTTGGGCCGTTATTGGGCCGTTTTGGAAAAGGATACATCCCAAGACCAGGAGGAGATAAAATTGGACGTCGTAGATTAGATACTCATTTTGAAGGATTTATCAATTTAGGAGCAGAGTTTAGGTATAACAAGGAAGAACGTTTTTATGGCGTAGAAGCTCCAGAAGGTCTTACAGGTACTTATATGTTATTGGATGAAGCCTCTGTTACAGGAACGGCTAATATCGTAATGGCTGCAGCATTAGCTAAAGGAAAAACAACAATATACAACGCTGCTTGCGAACCGTATTTACAACAACTTTGTAAAATGATTAACTCCATGGGTGGTAAGATTCAAGGTGTTGGATCTAATTTGCTAACTATCGAAGGAGTTGAATCTTTAGGTGGATGCGAACATAGAGTATTGCCAGATATGATCGAGATTGGTTCTTGGATCGGTCTTGCTGCTATGACCAAAAGTGAAATTACGATCAAGGATGTAAGCTGGGATAATCTTGGTATTATTCCAAATACATTTAGAAAACTTGGTATCACTCTAGAACGTGTAGGAGATGATATCTACATACCTGCGCATACTGATGGTTATCAAATTGAAAGCTATATAGATGGATCCTTTATGACAATTGCCGATGCTCCATGGCCTGGATTTACTCCAGATTTGTTAAGTATTGTACTGGTTGTAGCTACACAAGCTAGAGGAGAAGTAATGGTACATCAGAAAATGTTCGAAAGTCGATTGTTTTTTGTAGATAAATTGATAGATATGGGGGCTAAGATCATTTTATGTGATCCACATAGAGCAACTATTATTGGTCATGATTTTAAATCTACATTAAAAGCAACCACTATGGTGTCTCCAGATATTAGAGCTGGAATTTCTTTGCTAATAGCGGCTTTAAGCGCAAAAGGAACATCTACGATTCATAATATTGAGCAGATAGATAGAGGATATGAAAATATTGATGATCGATTGAGAGCCATAGGAGCTAAGATTATTAGAATGGACTCATAAGTAAAAGATCTACTTATATTGAAAAAAACAAAAAGAGGAACTAAACTGTTCCTCTTTTTGTTTTAATCCTTTAAATCATGGTCACTCTAACTTTTTTCTTTTTTAGTCGAGTATTCGTAACCTGTTCGATTACTTTTTTTGCTTTAGAAGCCTTTACGGCTGCAAAAGCACAATCAGGTTTGATTTCTATAATCCCTAATTCATCCCTGTGTAACTTTCCTTGTTTTATAAAAAGACCAGCAATATCTCCTTTGGATATTTTGTCCCTTCTTCCTCCAGAAATAAATAATGTTTTCCATTCAGATCTATTCGGAATGGGAGCATCTATCAATTCTTCTACTTCAACTTCATCTATAAAATCAGGAAGTATTTCTTCTTCCCATTGCAGGATATAAGCGGTCCCATTAGCATTCATCCTTGCTGTTCTACCATTTCTATGTGTGAATTCCTCACGCTTCATAGGTAAATGATAATGTATAATATATTTGATTTCGGGAATATCAATTCCTCTTGCAGCAAGATCTGTAGCAACGATTATTTGATGTGTTCCATTTCGGAATTTTATTAAGGCTCGTTCTCGATCTTTTTGTTCCATACCTCCATAAAAACAACCATGATCTATCTTGTTCTCTTTTAAAAATGCGCTGACACGTTGTATAGAATCTTTGTAATTACAGAATATAATTCCAGGCTGATTCCCAATGTGTTTAATTGTTTTTACTAATACTGGTAATTTGTCTTTAGACTCAGAGATAACTCTTTTTTGCGTTAATTGAGAGGTAGCTTGATCTAGATAATTGATTTTTATTGGATTGTGAAGTCTCACAAAATCTGGTATTGTAGACTCTTGCGTGGCAGAAGTAAGTACTTTTTTCTTGATATTGGGTAATGCATTGATAATCTCTATCATTTCTTTTTCGAAACCTACTTCCAATGATTTATCAAATTCATCCAAAACAATAGTGGTAAGATGAGCTACTGAGATGTTATCCCGTCGAAGTCTATCGGCAATCCTACCGGGAGTTCCAATAAGAATCGCAGGACGATGTTTTAAATCTAATTTATCTTGTGAGCCCGATCTTCCTCCATAGACGGCATTGATCTTAAATCCAGTTCCCATATCTCTGGCAACTTTTTCTATTTGTATCGCAAGTTCTCTAGACGGAACTACTATAATCGTCTGGATTTCTTGGCAATCAACATCTAGATTGGCAAAGATAGGTAACAGAAAAGCAATAGTTTTTCCTGTTCCAGTTGGAGACAATAAAATGACATTATCGCTGGAACTAATTGCCAATCCTGCTTCTTCTTGCATAGGATTAAGCTTATCTATACCTAGTTTTTTTAAAAATACCTGCTGGTTTTGATCTGTAAATGACATTTTGCAAATGTACAGGTTACTGAAAGATTAACTACTGTTTTTCTAACTATTATAAAACTATCTTTAATTGATTTTTTCGAATAAAAACTGTAACTTGAATTACACAAATATTTTGAAATTAAAATTATCTACTTGTGTATTTAGGTGAAAATTCCCTAAATTTATAAAACGACTAATAATATCTTTAGTGATTTTGTCGCTAACAGATACTTCCACAAATCCAAATAGTACAGGCTCGATTAAGATTTTATAATAAGTTTTAAATTAGATATATAATGAAAAGAATTTTAGCGATTGATGATCAGCAACTAATACTATTATCTTTAGAGAAACATCTTACGGATTTAGGATATGAAGTAAAATGTGCGGATAGCGGACAAGAAGGATTACGTCTTTTTGATTCTTTTGACCCTGATCTTATCATCGTGGATATTAATATGGATGGAATGTCTGGTTTAGAAGTGATAGAAACCGTAAAAAGAGAAAAAAAACCTGATGTAAAGGTATTAGTACTTTCCGGAAATAACGATGAAGATACCATCATTAATGGTTTTGATTTAGGGATCGATGATTATATGAAAAAACCTCTGTCATTGAATGAAGTTTCGGTTAGAATAGGTAGGATTTTAGGGGTGAAGAAAGACAGGATTCCTAGCGATGATTCCAAAGGTAAAATACTACAAAGAAATTGTGTGGGAGTGGTAATTCCGTGCTACAATGAAGAGAAAAGATTGTTAAGTAAGGAGTTTATAGATTTTACAAATAGTAATCTAGGATATCATTTGTGTTTTGTAAATGATGGTAGTACAGATGATACGCTTAATGTTTTATTAGAGTTACAAAAAGGCAGAGAAGATAATATTAGTGTTTATAATTGTGAGAAAAACGGCGGAAAAGGTGAGGCAGTGAGACAAGGAGTATTGCATATGGCAAAAGATAAACAGTTAGATTATATAGGATATCTAGATGCCGATCTTTCTACAGATTTCAAGGACTTTGATGATTTGGTAAAAACAATAGCCTCTTCTGATTTTAAAATTGTAAGTGGATCCAGAATGAGTAGGATGGGAGCGGATATCACCAAGGAATCAGCACGTAAAATAATTAGTAAAACTATTAATCTGATCATTCGTAATATATTGGGTATGTCATTTAATGATACTCAATGTGGCGCCAAGATAATGGATAAAGAGGTTTTTAACGAGTTATTTAAAGAAAAGTTTATTACCCGATGGTTATTCGACGTGGAGATTTTTATGAGAATGCGAAAATTTTATGGAAAGAAAAAAGCAATTTCTTATATATGTGAACAACCACTTAAAAGATGGATTCATGCTGATGGATCCAAATTATCCATGAAAGATTCTGTGAAAATTGTTGGACAATTGGGGCAAATAGCATACCACTACAGTTTAAAAAAGTAGCAGGGTAAATTTTATAGTGTTTCTGCTAAATAGGTGGTGATATTAGTTAAGATATTTTCAAACTCCTCTTTTAGTACTTCAGAGGATTCTTTTAGATTATCTTCATATTTCTCTGCAACATCATATCCTTTTTCTAATCCTAAGATGCTAATTTTGTGTTTAAGCTTATGCACATCTTCTGCTGCTTTTGTATAATTTTTTGATTTTATACTTAAAAAATATTTTTCTTTTTCTTCAGGAAACTCTTTTCGAATTACTTTAAAGATCTTTTCTTCAAAGACTTTATCTCCGTTAGATAGTTTAGTAATAAAAGATAGGTTTGGTTGCTCCATAAATCAAATCTATGTTTAGTTTTTAATTGTTTGGCATACAGTTTTTTATAAAGATTGTGTGTTGGTGTAAGGGGAATTTACCTCTAATTTAAGAACAAAAATTATGAAAAACTACAAGTTTTTATCAAAATATGCCTAGGCATATTTATGAATAATAGTTTCGTTTTTTGATTATAAATCACTTTCCATGATTGCATACTACGTAGATTTTTGAATTTAGATGTAGGTGATCTTCCTAGTTATTAACAAAAATTGCAGTTATCAACATAGTTATTAACAATAATAGAAAGAAATAACTTACATTAAGGTCTTTTATAAATTAATATAATTAATTTTATCCGAAAAAATTAACTTTTAAACAATTTATAAACATAAATTAAACAATAATTTTGTTAAATTGTTAATAACTATGTATATTTAGCTTGTTTAATCTTTAAATCACACAGTTATGAATCACCTTTATTCTTCTATTGAGCTTATTTTGAAAAGTGCAGTTGATTTTTTAAGAGACCTTCCCGGAGCATCTAGTTATGCGATCCGTAAATAATAAATTGTTTAGTTGTAGTTTATAAATAGTCGAAAAAGGTTACTTCTTGTAAGTGGCCTTTTTTTTTATACTATAAACTCATTCCTCTTCTAATACTTGGTCTTTATATAAATATTTTGTTCTTTCGTTGATATAGCAATAAGTATTGAAAGATTTAGAAGAAAAAATACGGTCTTTTACACCAGTTAGCGATTCGGATATGGAATTTGGGCTTCAGTTTTATAAAAAAGAAACATATAAAAAAGGAATGTTTCTCGTAAAACCAGGGCAATATATCCGGGATTTCTATTATATGAAGCAAGGTTGTGCTACCTATTATACTGTAGAAGATGGTGTAACAAGGGTTATGGAGTTTTATACGGAGAACACTTTTTTTACGGATTTATATCCTTATATAGAAGAAATACCTTCAGAATCATATTTGGAACTTACAGAAGATTCAGTAGTTTATGCGATATCTAAAAGTGATGCATTAAAAGTTTTTGATCATTCTCATGCATTAGAGCGCTTTGGGCGATTGTCCATGCAGAAGGCCTATATAAATAATTTTCAAAAAATTAATCGCATTAAAAATTTGTCAAATCAGGAACGATATCTTCAGTTGTTGGAAAAAAGGCCTTCACTTTTTCAACGAGTTCCCCAATATATGATTGCTTCTTATCTAGGATTGACACCAGTAGGACTTTCAAAAATAAGAAAACGTCTTAGTCAGCAATAGAGCTTGTTTTTGTTATATCGAAAACCTAAGGAAATCTTAAATTTCTCATTTATTAAACATGTTTAATGAGAATGTATTAAATATTCACGAAATTTAATGAGTTGTCAATAATCAACTTCTTAAAACTTCGTACAATGGCTAATCAATATGTAGATATAGATACTTTAAAATTCTTTTTATATGACGTTCATCATTTAGAAGAGGTATTACAGCAAGAACGTTTTGCCGATCATGATAAAGATTCGTTGAATTTGTTTATAGATTCGGTAAAAGAATTTTCGGATAGAGAACTATTTCCGTATTTCAAGGAAATGGATGAAAAACCTGCGTATCACAAAAATGGTGGAGTAGTGGTTCATAAACAGGTAGAAGTAATGATGAAAAAAGGTGGAGAAATGGGACTCATTTCAGGAACCTTTGACTATGAGGCGGGAGGATTGCAAATGCCTATGATGGTTTATACAGCCTCTTCTTTTATTCAGGATGCAGCCAATAATCACTTACCTGGTTATGTAGGCTTAACCTTAGGAGCGGCAGAACTCATCATTCATTTTGCTAATAAAGAATTGAATGACACATACGTTCCCAAGATGTTATCTGGTGATTGGGGAGGAACAATGTGTTTAACAGAGCCCCAAGCTGGTAGTTCACTCTCGGATGTGGTTACAAAAGCTTCACCACAGGATGACGGCTCTTATAAAATTTCAGGACAAAAAATATTTATTTCTGGAGGAGACCATCAATATGCAGAAAACTTTGTCCATTTGGTACTCGCACGTATTGAAGGGGCTCCAGCAGGAACAAAAGGAATTTCCTTATTTATTGTACCTAAAAAACGACTTGATGGTAAAGGAGGACTTATTAGTAATGATGTAACTACGGTTGCAGATTTTCAAAAAATGGGTCAACGCGGTTATTGTACTACACACTTAGGTTTTGGCGATGCAGATGATTGTAAAGGCTGGTTGGTTGGTGAAGCGCATCAAGGACTGAAATATATGTTTTTGATGATGAACGGTGCAAGAATCGCTGTAGGAAGAGGTGCAGCGGCAATTGCTACAGCAGCTTATCATGCCTCATTACAATATGCAAAAGAACGTCCGCAAGGAAGAAAGCTAGCAAGTACCGGAAAAAAAGATCCTGAACAAGGCCAGACGTTAATTATCAATCACCCTGATGTTCGTAGAATGCTTTTATTGCAAAAAGTAATTGCAGAAGGTTCACTAAGCTTGGTATTGTTAGCTTCAAAATATTATGATCTTAAAGAGACTGTTACAGATCCTTTAGAAAAAGAAAAATATAGCTTATTGTTAGAATTGATCATTCCGATGGTAAAAACATATCCTTCAGAGATGGGAGCACAAGCTGTTTCTAATGGTCTACAGGTATTAGGTGGATATGGGTTTTGCGCAGATTTTATATTGCAGCAATATCATAGAGATATAAGAATATTTCCAATTTACGAAGGTACTACAGGTATACAATCTCAAGATTTACTAGGTAGAAAGCTTTTAATGGAAAATGGAAAGGCTTTAGAATTACTTACTAAGGAAGTAATGCTAACTATAGAAAATGCATCTAAGTTCGAAGATCTAAGAAAATATGCAAATACCCTTGGAGGTAAACTTCAATTAGCTCAAAAAGTAATTGGATTTTTAGTCGGTTTTGCTAAAAAAGGCGATTACGAAAGATTTTTATCTGATGCTTCTCCTTTTATGGAATTTTTAAGTAATATCACCCTAGCTTGGGTTTGGCTAGAAACAGCAACTTTTGCTAAGAGCAAATTGGTTTCTGGCGCTTTAAAATATTCAGAAGAGTTTTATGAAAGTAAAATTCATGCAATGCGGTTTTATTATAAATACGAGTTGCCAAAGACTACTGGATTAGCAGAAATTCTAACGAATGAAGAAGTACTTACAGTAGCAACTGAAAAAGAGATCTTACATTAATTTATCCCACAATTTAAAAATTATTAATTCATTAAACACCTAATGAAGAGTATACAACAATCATTCAATTTAAAAGGAAAAGTAGCTATCATAACTGGTTCTAGCAAAGGAATTGGAAAATCAATCGCTCAAGGATTGGCAGAATATGGAGCCAAAGTGGTTATAAGTAGTAGAAATCAGGAAGCGGTTGATAATGTCGCAGAAGAGTTCAATAACAATGGTTTAGAAGCGATTGGAGTTGCTTGTCACATTGGTAAAGCAGATCAGCGTAAAGAGCTAATAGAAAAAACCATAGAACATTATGGCGGAGTGGATATTTTGGTGAACAATGCAGCTATTAATCCTATTTATGCTCCAATTGAAGAAGCCGAAGAGGAAGTTTTTGACAAGATTATGGATGTAAATGTAAAAGCACCTTGGCTATTATCTAATCTGGTATTGTCTTCTATGAAAGAAAGAGGAGGTGGTAGTGTAATTAATATAGCCTCTGTAGAAGCTTTGCATCCAGGAGCTGGTTTAGGTTTATACAGTACGAGTAAAGCGGCTTTACTAATGTTAACCAAGAATCAAGCTAAAGAATGGGGACAATATGGTATCAGAGCGAACGTAATTTGTCCAGGACTTATCAAAACTAAATTCAGTGCTGCTCTTTGGCAAAATGAAAAATTACTTAATAAAATAGAAAAATCATTGCCTTCATCTCGTATGGGAATGCCAGACGAAATGGCAGGGATTGTTTGTTTACTAGCTTCAGATGCTGGAGCTTATATGACAGGAGGAGTGTATACCGCGGACGGAGGTTATATGATAGCAGGTTAATCTTGAAACATAGATGTTGAAATAATAATTATATATATGAATTTCGATTACTCAGAAAAAATTATAAATCTTCAAGAGAGACTTACTTCGTTTTTTGATGCGCATATTCTGCCTGTAGAAAAGGAGGTTAATGAATTTCTGTATCATCCTGATAATCTTTGGAAACCATGGCCTGGTATGGAATCATTAAAACAGAAAGCCAAGGAGGAAGGTTTATGGAATTTATTTCTACCCAAAGCGTATGGAGATCTAAGTCCTGGATTAACAAATCTGGAGTATGCTCCTCTAGCAGAAATTATGGGGCGCATTTTATGGTCTTCAGAAATCTTTAATTGCAGTGCGCCAGATACGGGGAATATGGAAGTTTTGGCAAAGTATGGATCAAAAGATCAGCAAAAACAATGGTTAACGCCTTTGTTAAATGGTGATATTCGTTCTGCTTTTTTAATGACAGAACCTCAAGTCGCTTCTTCGGATGCAACAAATATCGAAACATCCATAGTGAGTGATGGAAATGACTATGTAATCAATGGTAGAAAATGGTGGTCTTCTGGCGGAATGAACCCTAATTGCAAAATAGCTATTGTAATGGGTAAAACAGATCCACAAGCTCCAAGGCATCAACAACAAAGTATGGTCTTAGTACCTATGAATACACCTGGATTAAAAATAATTAGACCTTTATCGGTTTTCGGCTTTTATGATTCACCAGAAGGGCATGCAGAGATCTTACTAGAAAATGTTCGTGTTCCCAAAGAAAATTTGATTCTGGGAGAAGGAAGAGGTTTTGAAATAGCACAAGGAAGACTAGGCCCTGGACGTATTCATCATTGCATGCGTCTTATCGGAATGGCTCAGAGATCTTTAGAGCTAATGTCAAAACGAGCTTCAGAACGTATAGCTTTCGGAAAAACATTTAAAGATTATAGCAATATTAGACAAGAAATTGCAAAATCACAATGTGATATTGAGCAAGCTAGATTATTGACACTTTCTGCAGCTGATAAGATGGATAAATTTGGGAATAAATCATCCAAAGATTTAATTGCTATGATTAAAGTAGTAGCTCCTAAAATGGCATTGAAAGTAATTGATAGAGCCATGCAAATTCATGGTGGAAAAGGTGTGGGTCCAGATACTCCATTAGCACATTTTTTTGTTGCTGCAAGAATGCTAAGGTTAGCAGATGGACCAGATGAAGTACATATGTACCAATTAGGAAAAAGTATTATAAAAAAATACGCTGAGTAATATATAAAATCAACGCTTTTTAAAGATTACTATCATGCAAGATGTTCGTAAAGGAGAAGAACTTAGTGAAGAAGCATTAAAATCATTTCTACAAAAAAATGACCTTATACAGAGTATAAAGAGTCCATGGAAGGTTACGCAATATACTCATGGCTACTCCAATCTTACATATTTAATAGCAATAGAAGATGAGGAGTATGTGTTAAGACGTCCTCCATTTGGTGCCATAAAACGAGGACACGATATGGGACGAGAATTTAGAGTTCAGTCCGGTATTTATAAGGCGTTTCCAAAAGTTCCCAAGATGCATGCTTATACTGATGATGAAAGTATTTTGGGATGTCAGTTTTATGTGATGGAAAAAGTGGAAGGAATTATTCTAAGCATTCAAGAAGCAAAAAAGAGAAATATTAATGATACAAGTTTTAAGAAAATAGCAGAATCTTGGTTAGATACTTTTGTTCAATTACATGCGATAGATTATAATAAAGCAGGGTTAGAAGATCTTGGTAGGCCAGAGGGATATGTGGAGCGTCAGGTATCTAATTGGAGTAAGCAATATGTGGTAGCAAAGACTCAAGATGTTCCAGAAGCGCAAAAAGTAATGGAATGGATGGAGACACATCAACCAAAAGAGTATACATACAGCTTAGTTCATAATGATTTTAAATACGACAATATTGTTTTTAAAGATGAGAACTGGAATGAGGTAAATGCTGTTTTGGATTGGGAAATGGCAACGCTAGGAGATCCTTTAATGGATTTAGGCACATCTTTAGGATATTGGACAATGCAGAGTGATCATGAATTTGTAAAAAAAGGAATTCCTTCACCTACCATAATGGAAGGTAATCCAACTAGAAGTGAAATTGTTCAGAAATATGCAGAAAAAAGTGGAAATGCTGTGAATAATTTGATTTTTTATTATGCTTTCGGACTTTTTAAAATTGCAGTGATTGCTCAGCAAATTTACTACAGGTATGATAAAGGATTAACAACAGACCCGCGTTTTGCCCAATTGGATCAGGCATCGGCTTTGTTATGTTCGTTGGCATGGAGGGCAATCCAAACAAAAAAGATTGACTAATACTGGAAAAAATGAATTATTTAGAGGAAACATACTATTACGATCATCAAAGTGCTGATATTAAAAATATGATACAGGAGTTTGATAATGAAGAGCTAACACAAAAGGAAAAAGCGGTTGGTTTATATCTGAAAGTTAGAGATGGGTGGCGTTATGATCCTTATCATATCCGTTTAAAAAAAGAAGCGTATAAGGCAAGTGCATTAGTAAAAAGAAATAGTGGGCATTGTTTAGATAAATCGATCATATTAATCGCAGGATTACGAGGTCTTGGAATTCCTGCAAGAATACACTTAGCAAAGGTGAAAAACCACATAGGTGTGGAGCGATTGATTGAAAAAATTGGTACGAATGAATTAACACCGCATGGAATGATTAATGTCTTTCTTAATGGAAAATGGTTAAAGGCTTCTCCAGCATTTAATAAAGAGTTGTGCGAAAAATGTAATGTAGCACCACTAGAATTTAATGGAGAAGAAGATTCGATGTTTCAAGAGTTTGATAATGAAGGAGGTACTTTTATGGAGTATTTAGAGGATTATGGGCATTTTGAAGATGTACCATATGATTTTATTTTAAATAATATAAAAGAACATTACGGCGAAATTTATAATAAGTATGAAGGATTAAAAGAAATAAGATTGTAAAATCAACTTTATGAAAACCTATACTAGTATAACTGAAAAACAATTAAGTGATTTTTTGAAATTACCTATCGAAGGATCTTTTCAAATGATTAATCTATTGAAATTTAAAGATATTATAGAAGAGCAGGGAATAACTGGAGAAGAAGGTTATGCAGAATATATGAAAGCGGCACTTCCTTTTTTTAAAGCAACAAACGCTGAAATAGTTTACAACGGAAAACCAATCTATGAATTAATTGGACCTGCAGATACTTTAGAATGGGACAAAATACTAATTGTACAATATGAAAGTAAAGAAGAATTTATGGGAATGATTAGTCACAAGGCGTATCCGATGGAAATGAGAAGAAGATCCTTATTAGACTCTCGTCTTATTTTATGTGCAAATCATTAGGAAACAACCTCATCAAAAGTAAACGAATATGCAAGTACAAAATAAAATAGTTATCGTAACAGGAGCAGGTTCTGGGATTGGAGCTGCTACGGCAAAACATTTCGCAAAACACAAAGCAACAGTTGTAGTATCGGATATAAAGGAAGGAAAAGCAAAGCGTACAGCGGATCAAATACGGGAAGAAGGAGGAAAGGCTTCAGTGATTCCAGCGAATGTGGCAAGTTATGAAGAGGTAGAAACTCTTATTGCGAAAACAGTTGATCAATTCGGGCAGTTGGATGTAATGGTAAATAATGCGGGAATTGGTCCTAGAAATATGTCTAAAACAGCAGAATATACATTGCAAGACTGGGATAATGTGATTGCCGTCAATCAAACAGGAGTGTTTTATTGTATGAAATTAGCACTACAGCAAATGATGAAACAAGGTCATGGAAATATTGTAAATATAGCTTCTCTGGCTGGTCTAAAAGCATCATTAAAAAACCTGTCATATAGTGCTAGTAAGTTTGCCGTAGTAGGAATGACAAAGTCAGCTGCATTAGAATACGCTACGAAAAACATTAGAATCAATGCAGTATGTCCCGGATATACAGAATCTGCACTACTTAATAAATTATTATCTGTAAGACCAGATATGGATGATATGCTTAAAAGTGTAATTCCTATGAAGCGATATGGTCAGGCAGAAGAAATAGCAGAAGCAGTAGTGTGGTTAGCATCTGATGCTACAAAGTTCATAACAGGACAAACTATAATATTGGATGGAGGAACATCTTTGTAGACAAATTTTAAGATAAACTATTAATACACAAAAGAACTAAACTAATAGAGAAATAAAACAATACACATGAATAAACAAATCATCTTAAAAAATAGACCAGAAGGATTACCAGATGAAAATACTTGGGAATTACAAAATAATGTGATTCCAGAACCAAAAGAAGGTGAAGTTCTAATACAACATCATTATATATCATTGGATCCTGCAATGCGAGGTTGGATGCGAGAAGGAAAATCATACATAGAACCGGTAGAATTAGATGATGTAATGAGAGCTGGATCTATAGGTAAAGTGATAAAGTCAAATAATCATCCAAAGTTTAAAGAAGGTGATTTTTTGAAGGGTACAGGAGGTGTTCAACAGTACACGGTAACGAATGGCGAAAATTGGTATCCTGTAGATCCAAGCTTAGCGCCTTTGCCAATGTATATAGGAACGCTAGGTATGCCTGGAATGACAGCATATTTTGGCATTCTCGAAGTTGGTAAGATTAAAGAAGGAGATACCGTTTTAGTTTCTGGAGCTGCAGGAGCTGTTGGCAGTATTGTTGGGCAAATCGCTAAGATTAAAGGATGTCGTGTAATTGGTATAGCTGGAGGGACTGAAAAATGTAAATACATAAAAGAGGTACTAGGTTTTGATGGAGCTATAGATTATAAATCTGAAGAAATTTATGATGCAATCAAAAGAGAATGTCCAAAAGGAATTGATGTTTATTTTGATAATGTAGGAGGTGAAATTTTAGATGCGGCTTTATCAAGACTTAGAATGCATGCAAGAATAGTAATTTGCGGAGCAATTTCTCAATATAATAATATGAATGATGTAAAAGGCCCCAAAAATTATTTGTCTTTGTTGGTGAATAGAGCAACTATGCAAGGAATGGTTGTCATGGATTATGCAAAGGATTATGGGAAGGCAGCTAAAGAAATGGGAGGTTGGCTAGCACAAGGAAAACTAAAAAGTAAAGAAGATGTGTATGAAGGAATTGAAAATTTTCATGATACTTTTTTGCGCCTTTTTTCTGGAGACAAAATGGGGAAACTAGTCCTAAAAGTTATAGAGGAATAATTATGAAGGCTATTGTGTGCAAAAATTATGGACCTCCTTCTGATTTAGTTTTTGAGGATGTAGAAAGTCCGAAATTAAAGAAAGATGAAGTTCTTATTCGGATAAAATCTTGTGGAGTTAATTTTCCCGACACCTTGATTATTCAAGGATTGTATCAGTTTAAACCAGAGTTACCATTTGTTCCAGGAAGTGATGTTGCGGGAATAATTAAAGAAGTGGGCAGTGAAGTGAAACATTTAGAGGTTAATGATGAGGTTTTTGGATTTGTAATGAAAGGTGGATATGCGGAGGAAGTAGCAATGCCAGCAAATATGTGTTTTAAAAAACCTCAAAAAATGTCTTTTGAAATAGCCTCTTCATTTATGATTGCATATGGGACATCTTACCATGCATTAAAAGACCGAGCGAATCTAAACGAAGGAGATACATTGTTAATTCTTGGAGCTTCAGGAGGTGTAGGTCTTGCTGCCATTGAATTAGGGAAACTAATGGGAGCTAAAGTAATTGCAGCTGCTTCTTCTGAGGATAAATTAAAGCTATGTAAGGAGTATGGTGCCGATGAGGTTATTAATTATACCACAGAAGATCTTAAATCTAAAGCGAAAGAGTTAACTGATGGCAAAGGAGTAGATGTTGTATATGATCCGGTGGGAGGAGACTATTCTGAACTAGCATTACGTTCTATGGCTTGGGAAGGGCATTACTTGGTGGTAGGTTTTGCAGCTGGCTCAATTCCTAAAATCCCACTGAATTTACCTTTGTTAAAAGGATGTTCAGTTGTGGGTGTTTTTTGGGGCAGTTTTGCGATGAAGAATCCTAAAATGAATATGGATAATACGATACAATTAATGAAATGGCTAGAAGCAGGAAAATTGAAGCCTCATATTCATAAGGTATATGAGCTAAAGGATGCTGCTAAGGCCTTAGTGGAGATGATGAATCGAAAAGTAAAAGGGAAAGTAGTGATTCAGTGTTCTTAATGATATCGATATAATTATTAACGAGATGAGATTAAAAAATAAAGTAGCTGTTATTACAGGCGGAGCCAGAGGAATTGGAAAAGCAATTTCTACCTTATTTGCAAGCGAAGGTGCTAAAGTAATTATTTGGGATCTTTTGGAGGAAGGTAAGGATGTAGCAAGTACAATAGCTGATCAAGGTCAAGTAGCCGAGTTTACAAATATTTCTGTAACTGATAAAAATGCAATTGAAATAGAAGCAGAAAGGATATATCAGAAATATGGAAAAATAGATATATTAATTAATAATGCAGGAATTACGAAAGATCGTACATTACATAAAATGAGCGAAGCCGAATGGGATGCCGTTATAGATGTAAATCTTAAAGGAGTTTTTCTCTGTACTCAGGTTATTTCTAAGTATATGAAAGAAGCTGGCTACGGTAGAATAGTTTCTGCAGCATCGAATGTAGGGCTAAGAGGAAATTTTGGACAGACAAATTATTCGGCAACTAAAGCAGGCGTTATTGCTATGTCTAAAACATGGACTATGGAGCTTGGAAAATATGGTATTACGGCGAATGCTTTAGCGCCAGGTTTTACGCTAACAGAAATGACTGATCAAATCCCCAAAGAGCATATTGATGGAATAAAATCACAAATACCGTTACAAAAAGCTGCAACACCAATGGATATTGCATATGGATATTTATATTTGGCTTCTGATGAAGCTTCTTATGTGTCAGGAATTTGTTTGACCATAGATGGAGGCATTTCTAGGTAAATGAATCTATACGTAAATATATGGAACAGCTTATTTGTAAAAATTTTGAAGAATTTAAAACTCACAAAGGAGAGAAGTTGCCAATAGGAGAATGGGTTACTGTTACTCAGGAAATGATTAATTCTTTTGCAGACGCAACTCAAGATTATCAATGGTTACATGTTGATTTAGATCGTATTGAAAAGGAGTCACCGTTTAAAAAACCAATTGCTCATGGTTTTTTGTCGATTTCACTTTTATCCAAGATGCTAATGGATCTTGTGATTGTTGAAAGTTTAGAAATGGGTGTAAACTATGGTTTAAATAAAGTTAGATTCCCACATCCTGTTATTGTTGATAGTAGATTGCGATTGCATAGCAGTATTGCAGAGATAGAGCCATATACTAAGAAAGGATTAAAGATTACTTGGGATTGTTCTGTCGAAATCGAAGGTGTTAGAAAGCCCGCCTGTGTAGCAGAATTTGTTTCATTGATGTTTGAGAATCAAGAATGATATTATTTAAATAATGAAAAGTTATAAAATTGTTATTTATATTTGGAATAGATCTAAATAACAATTAATTTTGTTCCTGGAATATGGAATTACTATTTGCCTCAAAATATTACACTTCTTATCAGTCTGCTGAAGAGCGTTGTTTTTATATTGATTTTGGTCATAAATTAATAAAAGTATCCTTTTGTCAACTATTGAGTCTTCGATACAAAGCAAAACAATTATCTACCAAAGAACATATAGAATATATGCTTAATCAGAATGATACCACTCTTCTGTCGTTTTGTGATAAACAACATGTATTATTATTAGATACACTTCAGGTGTTAGATTTTGTGGAGCTAATTCATGGAACTTTTACGATGATAGAATTGCAAGATGTTCTTGTTACCGCCTAATCTTACTTATATTTAGACTTCTTATAAATTGATATAGGTATTATTTTCTCTTTCTTTTTTTGTTTAATTTTAAATAAAAATTAATTGACAAATCACACAGAAAGATGGAAAATATAGCAAGACAACAGATCAGTATCAATTTAGAAGTAATGGATTTGCTTAATGCTCAAATTGCAAAAGAGCAACATGCATCATCTGTATATTTAGCGATGGCCTCTTGGTGTGATCAAAAGGGTTTGCTAAAAAGTGCTGATTTTTTCTACAAACAATCTGAAGAAGAAAGAGAGCATATGATGAAAATTTTTAGGTTTATCAACGATGCTGGAGGTGCTGCGTACTCTCCAGAAGTAGCCAATCTATCAAATGCTCATGAATATAGCTCTTTAAAAGAAGTATTCGAATCTGCCTTAGAGCAGGAAATTAGTGTTACCAAGTCTATATACAAAATAGTTGCTAAATGTAGAAGTGTTCTAGATTTTGGAACAGAAAACTTTCTGCAATGGTTTGTAGAAGAGCAAATGGAAGAGGAGCAAACGATAAGAGATATCTTAAATATGATAGATCTTATGGACAATATGCCTTTAAAATTTGTAGATGAAAGAATTCCGACAGAATAATTAATAAATCATTTCTTTATTTTACTATTCCTTCCGGTAAGGAATAGTAAAATAAAATATACTTCCGATATCCTTTGTACTATCCAGCCATATACTACCACCCAACATTTCGCTGTATGCTTTAGCAATGGATAAACCGATACCAGCTCCTTCAATAGCATAATTATTTTCAATATCCGCTTGTACAAAACGTTCAAAAATGGCTTTTTGTCTATCCTTAGCTATTCCCATACCAGTATCTTTTACATAAAACTGTAAAAAATCATCCTCTAATTCATAACCAAAGGTAATAGAGCCTTCAGGAGTGTATTTAAGTGCATTTTTGACAAGATTTGTAAGTATTGCGTTAAACTTTTCTTTATCCGTTTTAATAATAGAATCACTATCAGGCAGTCCATTTTTGAAGGAAAGTTCCAGATCTTTTCTGTCTGCTTCGGGTTTAAAGAAATTATATAAATAACCTACTTGTTCATTTACATTTAAATCAGATAAGAATACTTTTACCTGTCCAGATTCAATTTTAGAAATATCAATAATATCTCTAATAATATTTAGCATTCGAGCACCACTCTCTTCGATTAAACTAATGTATAGTTGTTGCTCATCACCAGTAAGTACGGGTTCTTTTAATAACTCGGCAAATCCTAATATCCCATTCATTGGAGTACGGATTTCATGACTCATATTGGCAAGGAATGCAGATTTTAATCGATCACTTTCTTCGGCTTTATCTTTTAGTTTGTTAAGTTCTATTTCATAGAGTTTTAAATCTGTGATATCTGTAGTAGTTCCAACATAGCCGATCACTTCTCCTTTTTCATTATATTCTGGAATTGCTTGACCCAATACCCATTTTATTGTTCCATCAGGACGTAAAAAACGATATTCTGCATGAGAAGAATCTTTTTTCTTAGAGTCTTGATACCATCCTTGCTTTAGTTTTTTTCGATCTTCTGGGTGAACCGCTTTTAACCACCCATCATTCATCGCTTCTTGCTGAGAAATTCCAGAAATCTGGCACCATTTTTCGTTTACAAAAGTAGTTTTTCCATTAGCCTTTGTCATAAAAATACCTACTGGAGAAATATCAGTCAGTGTTTGATATCTATTTTCACTGAGTTGAATAACTTTTTCAGCTTCTTCAAATTTTTGACGGTAGGTTAGAGAATGATATACATCTTTAAAAGTGGCATAGGTATTTTCGTTGATTTCTTTTTGTATGTATTTTAAATACACAGTAAAAATAATCCCATAATAAAAACTCATAGTAATTTTAGAAGCTAAACCAGATATTAAAAAAGATATCATATTACTATTGTTCCAAAAGCCTACAACGCTAAAGAGAATCGCATCGAAAGTGAGGATGGTAAGCATCGTTAAGAATATGCGAAAGAATAGATTTTCGATATATTTAGAGATATATTCATATATGAAAATGAGTAATATAGAATCGACAAATAATAATACCGTACCATAAATCAACAAAAAGATGTTTGTGTTAAAAAAATCAGAGATCATTTTAAAAGACATCTGATGTATCTTAGAGTCTTGTAGGTTGATGCTGAATAACAGTAATAAAATTACGATCATCAAATTAGCAATGACTAAGGCATAAATAAGTCTTCTGGTCAGTAATGCATCTTCCTTTATGTAAAATATTAAAACTGAAAATAGAGTAACAGAGAATAGTACAGAAGAGCCAGGAGAAACTGTAATACCATCATATATCTCGAAATACATAGTAGTCGCGGTGAATACCTGTATGAATTGAAACATCCCAAGTGCGGTAAAAAGTAAACCATTACCAGTGACTTTGCGAAAATGGAACAATATCAATACCAATGACGAAACAACAAACCCTTGTAGTAGAAAAACTGATATTTGATAAAAATTAATAGCTTCCATAGAACATAATTAATCATCCTAACTTTCATTGAAAGAAAGAAATTTTTAGTGCCGTTTTAAAAAAATCTTCAAGATGATCGATGTGTATATCGTTAAGAGAATTAATGTATTGTTCTAAGATACAAAAGTATTTATATATACGTCCTCTTAATATTTAAGTTTTTAGAGATATGATTTTTCTCCCTTTTTTAATTACCTGCTGCTTTACAAAAATTGGAGGTTTTTTTGTATTTTTAAAGGTGAATTTAAATATGTTATTTTCATATTTATTTCAATCATAATAACTTTTAGAACCTTTTAAATAAACAACAATGGGGATTTTTTTAGGCACATATGTTCCAGAGTTAGGAATGAGTCCTGATTCTGAAATATGCCATACTTTCGTCTACAGATGGCTAATAGCTAATGGAAATTTTACAGGAGATTATCCAGATCCGTTACAGAATATCTCTTCTGTAGAAGCAGAACGATTCTTTTTTCCTGATATGGGTTTGCCAGCTAGAGTTGGTGGAGAAGTTCAAGTTCGTGAAAACTCTGTAATTGGGTTTTGGGATCATGGTGGAGTTTTACAACACACCATGTTGGCAATAACACCTACTTCTTGGGTAGGAGCTAATAATACAGGATGTTTTGGAGTACAAGGCGGAAGAACCCAAATTAACGATGTGGATGAGTTTGTAAATGGTCCTCGAAGTCATTTCGGCTGGGTAGATGATGATAATGGTTGGCAAGGACAATATCAGGGTTTAACGGTTACCTACAGAGATTTACCAAGAAGAGCTTTTTAGGTTTTATAGCAGCAATTTATATGGTGTTTTGAAGATACGTATACACAAAAAATAAGGTAGCAGCAAATACTGCACTAATCATAAATAGAGGGATTCGCTTTGGATCCTTTTCTTTTTTGGAACTAATTATCTGTATTACTTTGGAAATCCTATTCTTTTCAAAAATTAAAAGGACGAAAAGAATTACAAGAAATACAATTGCATTAACCGTAGCACCGGTCTTTACTTCGTAAAAAATATCAAATAATACGATATTAGTCATAATTGGAATTAGTAGTAAAATACCAATGATTTTTGTTCTATAAAATAATAGAAATATAGCTCCTGTTACTTGTAATAATCCAATAATTATAGGTAGTGTTTGAGTGTATCCAAAAAAAGACCACATAAGTTCCATTCCTGTAAGTTCACTTACAAGTTTATCTGGAAATCCATTGTTGTTTTGAAATTGTAAAGGTTTTGCAGCTCCATATACGAAAATGAAAAATGCTACGAAATAACGCAACGTACGTTCGATAATATTTTGAAAAGCCATACAGGAAAAGATTTAGTAATCAGACGATTTACTAGAAATGTTGTTACAACATTAGGTCTTTGAGATTTTTCTTCTCCAAAAGGTAACAAAAAGTAAAGTAATTACAGATGGGGTTATCCAGACCCACAGAGTGCTTGAGTCTAAGGCGGCAAGAAGGAATGCTGTTACGGCTGCTCCAAAAGCTCCAGACATTTTACCAAGATGATTGGATAAATAAGCTGTAGGATTTGTTTTAAAGGTTTTGTAGAGTTTTATGTCTCTTATGGTAGCCATAATGCCAAATCCTCCAAAAAAGAAAAATAAAGCGCTCTTAGGTATCGCATTTATTTGATAATACACTCCCACAGCAATCATTCCCAGAAAAACAATACCCATTACTGAAGTAATAATAATGTCCGTATTACCTAGGGTATGATTTCTTTTAAACTTAAGTACACGATTTCCAGAAACAACCAAATAGATAGTAAAAATAGAAAGTAGGTGTAATAATAAGTTTTTATGATTTGGTAGCAATGTGATTGGTATAGCAATCAATGAACTTATAAGCATACTTATAGAAAAAACTACACCACCTTTCTTATGGTAAAATCTTCCTTTTTTTCCAACCAAACTTATAAATCCAGATAATAATCCAATACTACCAAAGAAAGCATGAATATAAATAAGTGTTTTAGCTGTTAATTCCATTTAAGTAATTCCGATTCTTAATAGTAAAGATAAAGAAAAGGAATTGCGAATCATGTTATAAAGTAGAAATATACTTCATGATATAATAAATTAACCTTGCTGCTAATCTAGCGGTACAATTATCAACATCATGAGCTGGATTAAGTTCTACAATGTCAGCGCTAATAAGTTTTTTAGAATTACAAATCTTTTCGATAGTGTGTAATGCTATAGAAGGAGAGAATCCAAATGGAGAAGGAGCACTCACACCAGGAGCATATGCAGAAGAAAAGCCATCTAAATCTATAGAGAGGTACACATAATCAACAGTATTAATGAAATTGGTGAGGGTTTTGTCTATATGATCTATATGGCTCATAGTAAATTCTGTGTTTTTGATGAAGTTTACACCTAATTCACGAGCGGTTTCAAATAAAATCCTATTGTTTGCTTCTTCCTGAATGCCTAAGCATAAGTATTTGAAATGATCGTTCTCTTTTGCTATTTGGTAGAATGGAGTACCGGAATTTCCTTTTCCGTTAGGGACTCTTAAATCAAAATGAGCATCCAAATTGATAATTCCGATAGTGGCAGTTGGGAGATGTTTTTTAAGACCATTATAATGCGCATATCCTAAATCATGACCGCCTCCTAAAACTACATTAAAGTATTCTTTTTCAATTACTTGTTTTATTTTATTTGAAGTAAAACTTTGGGTTTTTTCTAAATCATCATCAACACATTTTACATTGCCAATATCTATGATATTGACATCATCTTGAAAATGATTTGATAAAGACCCCATCATTTTTCTAATAATATCAGGAGCAGCTGCTGTACCTATACGCCCTTGGTTTCTTTTAACTCCTTCTTCACATTCATATCCTAATATGGAGAATCCAATATTTTGATTTCTAGTTAATTCCTCTTTTTCAAGATCGATGCATTGCACCTTTTCATGCAGGTATAGTTCCTTGTCAGATGTTCTTCCTTTCCATATATTATCAGAGGTCTTTTCGTAACTAGTCATTTTTATAAAATTATTGAGATCTATTTGATTATAATTATTTTGAATGTAAGCTTTAAAATATTTTGTCTAAAATATTAGTATTTAATTTATTAGGAATAGTTACTTTAAGTGTTGGTGTACGTTTCATTTCTCTTTTTATGGCAAAAATGGCCTCTTCATTTCTTGCCCAACTTCTTCTGGATATACCATTATTCACGTCATAAAAGAGCATGTTTTTTAATTTGATTGAAGCTTCGTTAGATCCATCGAGTAAAAGTCCAAATCCACCATTGATTACTTCGCCCCAACCAACACCACCTCCATTATGAATGGATATCCAAGTGGCACCTCTAAAACTATCACCAATGACATTATGGATAGCCATATCAGCGGTAAATTTACTACCATCATAAATATTGCTCGTTTCTCTATATGGAGAATCTGTACCGCTAACGTCATGATGATCTCTTCCTAAAACAATAGGAGCAGATATATCACCTGATTTAATAGCTTTATTAAACGCCTCAGCGATTTTTATTCTTCCTTCGGCATCAGCGTATAAAATTCTTGCTTGAGAGCCTACAACAAGCTTATTTTGTTTTGCTTCCTCAATCCATGTAATGTTGTCTTGCATTTGTTGTTGGATTTCTTCTGGTGCTTCTGCTTTTATTTTTTGCATTATGGCAATGGCTATTTGATCCGTTTTGTCCAGATCCTCTGACTTACCAGATGTACAAACCCATCTAAAGGGTCCAAATCCATAGTCAAAACACATAGGACCCAAAATATCTTGGACGTATGAAGGGTATTTAAAATCCACTCCGTTAGTACTCATTACATCCGCACCAGCTCTTGATGCTTCTAATAAAAATGCATTTCCATAATCAAAGAAATAAGTTCCCTTGGCTGTATGCTTATTTATTGCTAAAGCATGTCTTTTTAGAGATTCCTGAACTTTTACCTTGAAACCATCAGGATTGTTGGCAATCATTTCATTAGATTGTTCATAGCTCATATCTACAGGATAATATCCTCCAGACCATGGATTATGCAATGATGTCTGATCGGACCCTAAGTGGACATAAATATTTTCCTCATAAAATCGTTCCCATATGTCAACCACATTTCCTTTATAGGCTATAGAAACAACTTCGGTATTAGAAATTGCTTCTCTAACACGATTTACTAATTGATCTAAATTGTCTATAATTTCGTCTACCCAACCTTGCTCATATCTTTTTTGTGCAGCGGCAGGATTTACTTCTGCACATACGGTGATACATTTGGCGATATTACCAGCTTTTGGTTGTGCTCCGCTCATTCCACCTAATCCAGCAGTTAAGAAAATTTTTCCTTCAGAAGTTTCTCCTGGTTTGAGAGTTTTTCTAAAAGCATTCATTACTGTGATTGTGGTGCCGTGCACAATTCCTTGAGGACCAATATACATATAACTGCCAGCAGTCATTTGTCCATATTGTGTAACTCCAAGGGCATTGAATTTTTCCCAATCATCTGGTTTGGAGTAATTTGGAATCATCATTCCATTGGTAACAACAACTCTTGGAGCGTCTTTAGATGAAGGAAATAGTCCCATTGGATGACCAGAATACATGTGCAATGTTTGTTCCTTAGTCATTGTGGCTAAATAATGCATCGTTAGTAAATACTGTGCCCAGTTTTGAAATACTGCACCATTACCTCCGTAGGTAATAAGTTCATAAGGGTGTTGAGCAACTGCAGGATCTAAATTGTTTTGTATCATGAGCATGATTCCAGCAGCTTGTAAATTGTTTGCTGGATATTCATGTATAGGTCTGGCATACATATCATAATCGGGCATAAATCGGTACATATAAATTCTGCCATATTCATTTAGTTCTTCAAGAAACTCTGGAGCTAATTCTTCATGCCATTCTGAAGGAAAGTATCTCAGAGCATTTTTAAGTGCTAGTTTCTTTTCATCAATTGATAATATTTGTTTCCTTTTTGGAGCTCTGCTTATGGTTGTGTCAAATTCCTTTTTTTTAGGAAGAGTTTGTGGGATACCTGTTTTTATTTGCTCTTTGAATGTAGTCATGATAATGAATTGTAATTGACTTTTAATTACTAGATTTTTTGATCGATTGGTTATTTAGAATACACAGTTTCACCTCTTTTCCATACTTGTGAAGGAGTGAGTTTACCTTGATGATATAATATTTCGTTATAATGATGAGACGGAAATAGACAAAAATCTGCAAGCATTTTTGGTGCTAAACTACCTCGATCATTTAGTTTAAGTGCAGCAGCAGCTCTGCAAGTTATGCCGGCTAAAACTTCTGCATTGCTAAGTTTTTGAAAGGTTCCTAAAATGCAAGCTTGTGTTAGTAAATCACCCATAGGTGCAGAGCCAGGGTTCCAATCACTCGCTATTGCTAAAGCGCCTCCTTGATCCAAAATTTTTCTGGCAGGAGTAAAGTCACACCCTAAACCTATGGATGCTCCTGGTAATGCCACTGCAATAGTATTGCTTGTTGCTAATTTTTCTATTTCCTTTTCTGTGCTGGCTTCTAAATGATCGGCACTAATAGCGTCAAATTTTATGGCTATTTCACTACCGCTAGTTGTAAACTGATCTGCATGCACAGTGATATCAAATCCCATTTCCTTTGCTTTATGAAAATAAGGTTCTATATGTTCGTAAGAAAAAGCGCTTTGTTCTATAAATGCATCAATTCGATTACTTAGGTTTTCAGTTTTTAGAATTGGAAATAGTTTTTCGGCAATTTCGGCGAGGTAAGTATGATGATCACCATCATAATCTTTTGGTAACATATGTGCTGCCAAACAAGTTGGGATAAGATCGGATTCCGAATTTGAATTCGCTTGATTGATTGCTCTAAGCATTTTCAATTCTTCTGATATGGAAAGTCCATATCCGCTTTTAACTTCTACGGTAGTAACCCCGTTTTTAAGCAAGCAATTCGCTCTTTTTATAACCGAATGGCATAATTCTTCTTGATTTGCGGCTCTTGTTTTAGTGACTGTATCCCAGATACCTCCACCAGCTCGTGCGATTTCTAAATAGGTCTTTCCCGAGTTTCGCATAGCATAATCATTAGCTCTGGAACCTGAAAAGCAGATATGCGTGTGCGCATCTATAATACCAGGCATGCAAACATAATCTGTGTGTAATTCAATGATCTTGGCATTCAATTTAAGTGCAATCTCCTTGATTGCTTGATAATCGCCAACGGAATGAATTAACTCATCTTCTATTAGAATTCCTGCATTTTCAATTACACGAAGTTCTTCATTTTTTAGAGCACCTTTTAGTGGAATATTATCCATCGGTAATACTTGGGAAATAGGCCCAATAAGTGTATATTTTTCCATAATTAATATGTTTCAAATGAGGAAGAAAACTTGGTTTCTAAGGATAAGTTCTTCTTTTCGGTTACTTCATTTGCTAGGTTTATGAGACTATTGTTTCTAATAATATCAATTCCTTTTCCTATATCATCTGAGAAAACCCGATCTTTTTCTGCAAAAGAAACTTTGGTACGCACCATTTTATGGATTTCATCTAAGATAGGACCAGATTTCATCGGTTTTCGGTATTCGAATGCTTGTGCAGCGGTTAAAAGTTCTATTGCTAGTATCTTTTCTACGTTATCAATCACTCGCATAGCTTTCCTTCCTCCAATAGATCCCATACTTACGTGATCTTCTTGACCTAAAGAGGTTGGAATACTATCTGCGCTAGAAGGGAAACATAATCCTTTGTTTTCACTTGCTAAAGCCGCTGTTGTGTATTGCAAAATCATATATCCAGAATTAATACCTGTGTCTTCCATTAATAGCTTTGGAACGCCAGGAGAATTTCCTTCTAAAGCGAGATATATACGTCTGTCTGAGATATTTCCTATTTCGGATGCAGCAATACAAGCGTAATCTATTGCCATAGCTAAAGGTTGTCCGTGAAAGCTCCCGCCACTTATAGTTAATTCTTCATTGATAATAATGGGATTATCAGTTACAGAATTTAATTCTATCTCCAATAATTCTTTAAGATGAAGCCAAGCGTTTCGAGAAGCTCCATGTACCTGAGGAATACATCGCAAAGAATAGGGATCTTGAACACGGTCACAATCAATATGATCTTCCATAATTTCAGAACCTTTTAATAAAGATTTTACTCTGGAGGCAACATGAATGGTACCTTTGAATGGTCTTAAAGCGTGTAATTCATTATAGAAAGGTTTAACAGAACCTTGCAATCCTTCTATCATCATTGCTCCGATAATATCCGCTTGAGAAAGACAATTATGTAGTTTTTCAATAACTTTAACGGCATGAGCAGCAATAAATTGCGTTCCGTTAATCAAAGCTAACCCTTCTTTTGGTCCTAATTCGATAGCTTGTAAACCTGTAAGCTCAAATAACTTTGATGTGCTAATTTCTGTACCCTTATAGATTACTTTTCCTAAACCAATTAGAGGTAAAAATAAATGAGAAAGGGGAGCTAGGTCTCCAGAAGCTCCTACAGATCCCTGCGAAGGTACTATCGGAATAGCATCATTATCAAGATGCCATAAAATACGATCTAAAGTTTTTTCTGCAATTCCAGAATACCCTTTGGCTAAGGATTGTAATTTCAGGATTAGCATGAGTTTGCTAATTTCCTGATCAATTGGATCTCCAACGCCCACGCTATGACTCTGTAGTATATTGGTTTGTAATATCTTAGTTTCTTCTTTAGAAATCATCGTAGTACAAAGCGGTCCAAATCCTGTATTGATCCCATACACAGGCTTTCCCGTTTCAACAATGTTTTCTACGATGTGTCTGCTCCTTTTTATTTTTTCTCTCGCATCATTAGAAATTACCCCTTTTAGTTCTTTTCTAGCTATTTTTATTGCTTTTCCAGCAGTTAAATAGTCTTCTCCAAAGTGGAAGTGTGATGATATTTTAGACATTTTGTACGATTCTTTATTTGTGTACATAAAGATAATATGTATTTTTAATACTTATAAATACTAATTTAATCAATAATTAATAACTATGAGTTATCAATTAGAACTTCGACATTTTACTTATTTTTTAGCAGTGGCTGAAGAATTACATTTTCGAAAAGCTGCAGAGCGCCTGTTTATTTCTCAGCCTGGGTTAAGCAGACAAATAAAGCAAATGGAAGAGATTATCGGAGCTGAACTTTTTATTAGGAATAAACGTAACGTAAGTTTGACCGCTGCAGGAATGTATTTGAAAAAAGAAATATCTTACATTTTTAATCATATTGATTTTACTGTAAAGCAAACAGCTTTAATAGATAAGGGTAGTGAAGGGGAGATACGAATTGGGTTTTTGGGCTCCGCCATGCAAACTGTTATTCCTAATCTTCTAATAAATGTTAATAAAGAATTTCCTAAGATTCAGTTTAGTTTAGAAGAAATGTCTAATTATGATCAGGTAAATGGAATATTAAGTGATCAATTGGATGTCGGTTTTGTAAGATTAGCGAGAGTTCCAGATGGAGTTAGTATTAAGCAGGTGCAAACCGATACTTTTTCATTGGTGCTGCCAAAAAATCATTTTTTGAATCAAGAAAACTTTACTAGTGTGGCTCAAGTATCTAAGGAGCATTTTGTTTTATTTTCTTCAGATTATAGTTCTATTTATTATGATAAAATAATGAGTATTTGCGAAGATCAGGGTTTTACACCAATTGTATCCCATAAATCTGTTCATGCACAAACTATTTTTAAATTAGTAGAAAGTGGTCTTGGAGTGGCTATTGTACCTACTTCTCTACAATATGGTTTTGATTTGAAAGTGAAATTTTTAGAAATTCCAAGGATTTCTCAAAGAGCTGAGTTGTCTGTAATATGGAAAGAAGATAATCGTAATCCTGCTTTAGCTAAGGTGAAGCAATTATTGTTTTAGATTTTTTAAAAAACCACTTTTTTTTAAGGAATTGTTATTTCAAGAAGAACGTATAATTATTGTTGTTTTTTTTCGTTGGGAATTACACTAACAAAATAATCAACTTACATGAAAACTATTATCACGTTAATGGTCACATTACTCACGTGCCAACTTTTCTCACAACGCTCTAAAAAACCTTGGCATAATCATGAGAATTACAAAGAAGATGTCATTGAAGCTATTAAACAGAGTCCTGAAATTTTAAATCCAAAGGATTTTTTTGATTTTCCAGAGGAGTCTACTACTACAATCAATAATAATTATGAACAGCAATCTAATGCTAATGTTTCGGAGTTCGTAAATGGTATAAATATCGCTTGGGTTTCATTTGGTAGGGATATAGGAGTAGATCCAGAATATGGAACAGAATACCATCCAGATTTAGATGCTTTTAGTTTGGTTATGGATAAGGTAGTTAATGCTGGTGGTAATGTTTTGCGCTGGTGGTATCATACAAATGGTTCGACGAATCCAGTTTATGATATGGATCAAAAAGTAACAAATAGCCCAGCTTTTTTTCATGAGGATGTTATAAAAATACTGGATCTGGCATCTTCTAAAGGGGTACAAGTACAAATATGTCTTTGGTCATTTGATATGTTAAAAGATCAGTGGAATGTCGACGCTGTTGCTAATAAAAAAGTGCTCACTGAGGATGAGAATATGGAAGCATATCTTACTAATGCCTTGATTCCCTTGGTTCAGGCTGTTGGAGATCATCCTGGTTTGTATGCTTGGGAAATTTTTAATGAAGCAGAAGGTATGACTACTGAGTTCGGGTCTCATTGGCCGGGATTTATAGAGAAAGTTTCAATTGTAGATATTCAAAAATTTATTAATAAAGCATCTGCAACGATTAGAAGAGTAGAACCTAATGTTATGATAACAAATGGAGCATTAGGTTTTCTTACAAACGTAGAAGATATTGATTTGGGGTATCAAAATTATTATACGGATCAAAAACTTGAAGAAATTGGAGGCGAATCTGGGGGTTACCTAGATTTTTACAATATTCATTATTACAATTGGGCAGGAGAGAATGGTTCTCCATTTCATAATTTTTATGATGTTGAAAAAGTAGACAAAAAAGCTGTTATTGCAGAATATTATCCTGAGAACACTTTTGGAGTAGAAGCAGAGCACTTAGGAGTTGTCTTAAAAGAAAATGAATGGCATGGTTCTTTAGTGTGGTCTTGGACCGATCGTCCCTGGAGTACTATGGAGCCTATAATGATAAATATAGAATCAAACATATTGTCTGTTTCGGATATTGCACCTTTGGATTCTTCTAAAGTTATTTTGACTCCAAATCCGGTCGATAATCTTATTACAGTACATGGAATCACTAAAAATACGTTGGTTGAAATTAGCGATATTACTGGTAAAACCGTTTTTAAAACCATACTCAATAATGGTTTTCAAAACGTGATCGATCTTGGAGGTTTACAAGAAGGGATGTATCATGTTACATTAGATAAGATCGTGGTAAAAAGAATTCTAAAAAAATAATCTGATTAAGATTTGGAATAAATTTTAATAAAAAAACAAGCTTCATCAGAAGTGAAACTTGTTTTTTTTTAGATTTTACAGAAAATATAGATCTATTACGAAGGCATTGAATAGAAAAACTGTTCTTCTACTATTTTTCCATTATCTACACTATATACAGCTAATTCTTCCATTTGCATCCTTCCTTGACCTTTAAAAGTACAGTCCATTTTCATTCTGCAAGAGAAATGATTGTCCGCAACCACTGGATCAGAAATTTCTCCGCCATGAAATTCTTCTACGGTAGCATACCATTCCTGACTTTTTTTGGTTACAGCATCTTTACCTTGTATCACTGGGTTTGGAGCTCCAGGCATTTCTTTACTAATAATATTATCTGCGTATAATTCCTTTAATGCCTGCATATTCTCACCTTGACGGCAAAGTTCTACCAGACGATTAGCTACTTCTTGTGTATTCATTGGTTTTAATTTTAATAATTTGTGACCCTTAAATTACAAAAAATAGCTATCTGCATTTTTAAAGAAATGTTATAATTTGGTTATCAGGCAACTGCTTCTTTATATACTTTTAAGCAGCGTTCTCTAGCCATTTTGTGATCTACCATGGGTTTAGGATATGTAAGTTCATTAATATCTGGTACCCATGTATTGATATACTCTAGTTTTTTATCGAATTTGGTTACTTGTGTTGTTGGGTTAAAAATTCGGAAATAAGGAGCAGCATCTACTCCAGACCCAGCAGCCCATTGCCAATTTCCAATGTTGGCTGACATGTCGTAATCCAATAATTTTTCTGCAAAATATGCTTCACCCCAACGCCAGTCTATAAGAAGATGTTTACATAAAAAGCTAGCAACAAGCATTCGTACTCTATTATGCATGTAGCCGGTCTCATTTAATTGTCGCATACCTGCATCTACCAATGGATATCCTGTTTCACCTTTTTTCCACTTCTCAAATTCTTCTTCATTATTTCGCCATTCGATTCGGTCGTATTTAGGTCTAAACGCCTTATCCTTTGTATGTGGAAAATGCCATAGAATTTGCATAAAAAATTCTCTCCAGATTAATTCAGACCAAAAAACCTCATTCTTTTCTGCTATAGCTTTTTTTACCATTTTGCGAATACTAACCGTACCAAATCGCAAATGTGGACCTAGTCTTGATGTGCCATCTTCTTTAGCAGGGAAATTCCGTGTATCCTCATAGTTTTCAATTAGTGTAGGCGTAACAGTATAATCAGGAACTGTGATGTTGGATTTATTAAATCCCATATCAGATAATGATAAATTAGGCAGTCGGGTGTTTTTGATAAGATTATCAATATGCTGACTGGTATAATGGATTTTTAATTTTGACTCATCAAATTCTTCTTTCCACTTATTTTTGTAAGGCGTATATACGACATAGGGATCACCATCGGATTTTACAATTTCATCTATTTCAAAAATCACTTGATCTTTAAATGTCTTAAACTTAATAGAATTATCGTCTAATAACTTTTTAATACTTTCATCTCTTTCTTTCGCATAAGGTTCATAATCTCGGTTGGTGTATACTTTTTCTATCTTGTAATCCTTGATTAATGCTTTAAATATATCTAAAGGCTTCCCGTGAAAAAAAGCAATGGAGCTATCATTATTTTCTTGTAACTCTTTTCTCATATTTTGCAAAGTTTCGAATATAAAAGATACCCTCGCATCGTTTTCTGGAAGTTTGTCCAATATTTCGTCATCAAAAATGAATACGGGCAGTACAGGATTTTCGTCTTTAAGTGCTTCAAGGAAACCAATATTATCATCAAGCCTAAGATCTCTCCTGAACCAGAAAATGTTTACTTTTTTAGACATTTTAATTAACGTTTAAAGTAGACATACCTCCATCTACACCTAAGATTTGTCCTGTGATCCAGCTGCTATCATCGCTTAATAAGAACTTAGCAATATTGGCAATATCTTCGGCTTCTCCAACTCTTTTAAGTGGGTGGCGTTGATCCATTTTCTCTCTTTTCTTTTCATTTCCTAATAACCTTTCGGCTAAAGGCGTATCGGTTAGAGAAGGAGCAATAACATTAACTCTTAGTTTCGGAGCATATTCGGCAGCTAGCGCTTTAGCAAAACCTTCTATAGCTCCTTTGGCAGCTGCTACGCTTGTATGGAATGGCATACCTACTTTTACCGCCACGGTACTGAAAAAGATAATACTTGCTTGCTCGGATTTTTTTAGATGAGGAACAATAGCATGCATGATTTTTATTAAAAACATAAAATTAATCTGCATATCTTCTTGAAAAGCCTCTAGACTTAGCATTTTAAAAGGTTTTAGGTTGATACTACCTGGACAGTATACAAAACCATCTAATTGTTCTGGAAGTAAAGAAGTATCAATTTCATCGGTAGAAGCATCATATGGAATATGTGTCACCTCTAAATTCCCTAAATTTTGAGAGGTTCTAGATGCAATATATATATTATGATCTTTATAAAGCTTTAATGCAATTTCAAAACCAATTCCGTGACTTCCACCAATTAGTAAAATATTTTTTCTCATATTATTTTTTATTCTTAAACTGTTGCTGTTTCTTGTTTTGTGTTATGCTTGAAGGTTCCAAAAAGTTCAATTAACTTTTGCTCACGATACTCGAATATCTCTTTTAGTTTTGGCTTAACCAAAAAGGGATGTACCAATTGACCTAAAATGCCAAAAGGGACTTTATAATCAATAATATCTTCCATTTCTACACCTCCAGGAATTTCTTTAATAAAATGTTTATGATGCCATAAAGCATAGGGGCCAAATCGTTGTTCGTCCACAAAGTATTCCTTATCAATAGCATGTGTGATTTCTGTGACCCATTTGGTTTTGATTCCTGCGATAGGTGTTACTATATATTGTATGATTTGTCCCGCATACATTTTTCTATCAGCTCCGGATAAGATTTCAAAACCCATATAATCGGGTGTAATGGTCTTTAGATTATTCGGATCAGATAAGAAATCCCAGGCTTCTTGCAAGGAGATCGGAAGATTCTGTTTCGTCTGTAATGTATAAATTTTCATTGTATACCTTTTTATTAGGATAAAGGTACAATGATTTTGTTTAATTCTTTAACTAAAAAAGTTAAACAAAATTAAAAATAAGAAATAGCCCAAGATTTAGCTTCTTCTAAACAATCAAAAAACACAAATGATTTATCGAACAGTTTTTGCTCTTCAAGAGCTTTATCACGATCTGTTTTTTCTTTTGAAACAATAGCAAGGCCTTTCATATTTGATAGTTGACCTTGTTTGTATACATCAATAGATACTTCGTGATTGTTGAGTCTGTTTGAGATTAAAACAAACTTTTTGTCTTTATAAAAACTACGTAGTTCCTTTCTAATGATATTAGCTTTTTCCAAAGTAAACGTAATTCCATTATTAACGGTTATAATAGCAAACTTTTCATATAACTCTATCGTACAAAAATCTGTAGTTTGTAATTGCATAAAAATTAATAAGCAATAAAGATATGTTAAATAAAGTTAATTTTAAAACGACCGGATTTTAGATATATCAGGTTAACAGTCGTTGCAGCAATTATCAGCTTTTGTTAATCTGCAAGTTAGAACAGCTAAAATAGCGCCTATTATTGGTGCTGTCATATACAGCCATTGGTGTTCCCAATGTCCTGATAAAAGTGCTGGTCCGAGTGATCTAGCTGGATTCATAGAAGCATTCGTCATGGGACCTGCAAACATAGCTTCTAAAAGTACAACACCACCAATAGCAATACCCGCCATCATACCAACTTCTTTAGAACCAGTAGATACATTTATAATGACTAACATTAAGAAATAGGTAAGGAGTAATTCTAAAACAAATGCTTTATATGCTTCAAAAGATGGTAGAGTACCACCAAGAAACTCACTTTCAGGGAATAAAAATAATAAAATACTACTGGCAGCGATAGCGCCAATACATTGCGCTAGAATATATTTAGGGACTTCTTTCCAACTAAATTTTTTTGCAAAGGCAAATGCGACAGTAACCGCAGGATTAAAATGAGCCCCAGAAATGTCACCAAAGGAATAAATCATAGCCATCACAATCAATCCCCAGGTGATAGCAATTCCTACGTGAGTTACATCACCACCAGTTACTTCATTAATAGTCATTGCTCCCGTACCACAAAATATCATGGTGAAAGTTCCTATAATCTCTGCTATATATTTACGCATCATACAATTGAAAATGATGGCAAATATAACACTCCTTATTTTAAGTTTTTGTTAACTCTTAATGTATGTGTAATTATTATTTTCGTTACCAATAATACTAATTAACGGAATAAAATTAAATACAATTACAATGAAAAAGATCGTCTTATTTGTTTCTGTGGCTTTATTATCATTAGGTGTAAAAGCGCAGGTAGAAACTCCACAGCCAAGTCCTTTATCAAAAATTGAGCAAGTTGTTGGGTTAACTGATGTAGCTATCGAATATTCTCGTCCTAGCATGAAAGGGCGTACTATTTTTGGAAACTTAGTTCCTTTTGATAAATTATGGAGAACAGGTGCCAATAAGAATACACAGGTAACTTTTAGTGATGATGTAAAAGTGGAAGGAGCAGACCTTAAAAAAGGTACTTACGCTATTTTCACCAAACCAGGAAAAGACAGCTGGGAAGTTATCTTTTATAGTGATGCTAATAACTGGGGTACACCGCGCCAATGGGATGATAGTAAAGTAGCTGCTACTGTAAAAGTAAAAGCGACTAAGATTCCTATGAACGTAGAAACATTTACTATCATGTTAAGTGATTTTACGATGGATAGTGCTTTAATTAATATTTTATGGGAGAATACTGAAGCGGCTATAAAGTTAGAAGTTCCTACAAAGAAAAAAGCTACAGAGAGTATAGAAAAGATTATGGCAGGTCCTTCTGCTAATGATCATTATCAAGCGGCTGTCTTTTATAAAGAAACAGGAGACATTGCAAAAGCAAAAACACATATTGAAAAAGCAGTAGCTGGAAGAGCGGATGCTTTCTGGTATCACAGACAACATTCTTTAATATTAGCCAAGAGCGGAGATAAGGCTGGGGCAATAAAAGCTGCTAAAACTTCGTTACAATTAGCAGAGAAAGCAAATAATGCGGATTACGTAAAACTAAATAAAGATTCCCTTGCAGAGTGGGGAGCTAAATAAACACTCTTTTTTTTCACACAAATGGAAAAGCGCTCTGAAACTCAGAGCGCTTTTTTTAATCATCACTGTCTAAAAAGAATATTTCTTCTACTGGTTTTTCAAATAGCTTCGCTATTTTTAGCGCTAAAACAGTAGAAGGTACACACTTGTTCTTTTCCATAGCATTTATGGTTTGTCTACTTACTCCAATTTTTTCAGCTAAATCAGCTTGAGTGAAATCATGAATAGCTCGCTCAATTTTGATTTTATTTTTCATGATCTATTGTTTTTATAGATAACGTAGTGAAACCTAACAATAAAAATAAGCAGTGGAGTAAACATGTTATAAATTAATACATGAAAATACTTCATGTCATAAATAAAGATAGTTAACAATAGGAGCAAAGAATAGTTTACAATAATCGACCAAGCTAGAGAGTCTAGTCTTGTTTTTGCAATAAATTCATCTTCTATCTTTTCTTTAGAAAAACTAATCAGCAATCCTCCTATGATAATAAAAGCGATAATAAGTTCGTCTAAAATGTCATTTTCTATGATTCTTATAATACCATTCTTTTCTTTTTCAAAAGAATCATAATGAAATAAGGAAATAACAGAAGTCCTCATTTGATCTGATTCGAATCCCTGTGGTTGAAGATAAATTCCCGCAATACTTCCAATAATGAAGAGTAACCATCCTGGTTTTTTAAACTTGTTTGATAATAAATATTTCATCTTGTTCGATTTTTGATTAATATTTCAAAAGTATGATTTTTTTTTACTAAATGTAAAATAAACTTTACAAAAAGTAAAATAATTACAATGTTTTGTGGTTTTTTGTAAAAATCGAATGGTTAGTATTCCAGTTTGATTTCTTTTCTAATTTTATCTAGTAATTCGATAAGGTGTAGGCTTTTTTCAAAAGACATTACTGTACTTTCTATATTTCCTCTTTCTAACATATTATGTACGTGAATCGCCTCATAACTATATCCATTAGTTACTACTGGAAATTCGTACAGTTTGGAATTTCCATTTTTAATAATGGTGACAGAAGATGGTTCGTGAAAACGACTATTTATTATAATACTTCCATGCTCTAGTTGGATAAAAGCTTTTGTTTCAGTTTTTTGAATAACAGAAGAAAATAGATCAGCGGATACATTGTTTTTGTAATGAAGCGTCATATTGCAATCTTCATCTATCCCAGTTTCTCCAAAATTGGCAGAAGCTTTGATTTTTTCTGGAACTCCAATCATGCTTAAAGCTGCGAACAATGGGTATATCCCAACATCTAATAAACTGCCACCTCCTAGTTCTTTTCTAAATATTCGGTTATTAGGATCAAACGTGCTAGCAAATCCAAAATCAGCTTTCAGAGACTTAATTTTACCTAGCTGATTCCCTTTTAAAGTTTGCAAAACAAATTCATAATGTGGTAAAAAGTATGTCCAAAGTGCTTCCATCAGAAATGTATTTTGCGTTTTAGCCATTTGTATCATTTCAGAGACTTGAGCTTTATTCATCGCGAAAGGTTTTTCACATAGAACCGCTTTTTTTTCATTAAGACACATCATAGTGTTTTCGTAATGAAATACATGCGGAGTGGCAATATATATGATGTCAATTTTGGTATCCTTGGCAAGTTCAATATAACTTCCATAGTGGGTTGGTGTTTGATAAGTATCTCCAAAATCTTTTGCTTTTTCTATATTTCTGCTGGCTACGGCTTGTAATTTTGCATTAGGAATACTTTGTAGATCTTGAGCAAATTTATGGGCTATTTTACCACAGCCTAAAATACCCCAATTATATATTTTGTTAGAATTCATTGTCTTATTAAATAGATGACTTTTTGATTTAATTAAGGGGATTTTCCCTTAATTAAATTATCATTTTTATATTTTTTTAGAGATTTAATAATAATTTATTTGCAATTTGTTTAAATGTTTAACAAAAACATAAAACATAAAGCTGTAATGCTGGATTTTTTTGATCTTTTCATATTTATTGGTAAATTTAAAACACTCACTTTTAAAACCAAACCATTATGGAAAATGACATTACTTTAACACTCTCTCCAAATCGTCAAAAGCATACCCTCAGGTTGAGCAGAATGAAAGAAGAGCTTTCCGCTATGCTTTCTGATTTACACTCTTACCGTTGCGAGCCATGCACTCCAGATATGCATCAACAGTATTTAGAATTAGACCATAACGGTCGCAAGTTATCACAAACGTTAATGAATACCACAGATTTGCTAAAAGATGCCGGTCGATTATCAAAAGAGGTAGGAGATGAGATTTTTGGAGTAATGAAAACTTATAATGCGTTTCAGAAGGATTTATCTTCTTATCGATCAGAAGCAGTTGCGCATCATTGATTATAAGTTCAAATATGATTTTTTTAAAACCTTGATCTATGAAAGATCAAGGTTTTTTATTTTATTTAAGCAGCTGCATAATGAAGTTTGTTAACCCCAAGATATTCAGTACTCTAAATAGAATGAAGTAAAGTATTGGAGCTTTAATGTGTTTTAGAGATCATATTATATGCTCAAAACCCTGTATAAATCAATGTTTTTATTATTGTATGCCTGAGAGTTATTCTTATATTTGAAAACACAAATCAGGCATATTATAGCGATATGATATGTGATACCAAAAAAATATTACAGAGCGAATGAATCTCTTACAAGGTAAAACTGCTATTATCACAGGTGCTACACGTGGTATTGGCAAAGGAATTGCACAGGTTTTTGCAAAAAATGGTGCTAACGTTGCATTTACATTTAGTTCTTCAGTAGATGCTGCAACAGAATTAGAAAAAGAATTAAACGATTTAGGAGTTAAAGCAAAGGCTTATCAGAGTAATGCTGCAAGTTTTGAACAATCAGAAAGTTTGGTTAAAGATGTATTAGAAAACTTCGGAAGTATTGATGTGTTAGTTAATAATGCTGGGATTACAAAGGATAACTTATTGATGAGGATGAGCGAGGAGGATTTCGATAAAGTAATCGAAATAAATCTAAAAAGTGTTTTTAATATGACCAAAGCGGTTCAGCGTACAATGCTTAAACAACGTAAAGGAAGTATTATTAATATGAGTTCTGTTGTTGGAGTTAAAGGAAATGCAGGTCAGGCTAATTATGCTGCTTCTAAGGCAGGTATCATTGGATTTTCGAAATCGGTAGCGTTAGAATTAGGATCTAGAAATATTAGAAGTAATGTAATTGCTCCTGGATTTATCGAAACGGAAATGACTGGAAAGTTAGATGATAAGGTGGTAGATGAATGGAGAAAAGCAATCCCACTAAAAAGAGGTGGCTCTCCAGAAGATATTGCAAATGCTTGTCTATTTTTAGCTAGTGATTTAAGTGCATATGTTACGGGTCAAGTACTAAATGTAGATGGTGGTATGTTAACCTAAATCTTCAGTTTTTTAATAAGTTTAAGATCTTTTAAATTAAATCTGATTAATTTTCGTTTTGAAATATGAAATCTTAAATTTTAAGATTGTAACAAAAAAGAATGCAGATACATAATATAGGATTGATTATCGCAGCAGGAATAATTGCACTAATTATTTCTATATTTCAGTATATTTATAAAGCAAAAAACAGAACAAAAAAGCATCTGTTTTTTGCTTTATTACGTTTTTTAAGTGTGTTTACACTGTTGATTTTATTAATCAACCCTACGTTTCGCAAAAAATCGAGCTATATCGAAAAACCTTCTTTGATCATTGCGGTAGATAATTCATCCTCTATAAAACATTTGAGTCAAAATAAACCGGTTATTGAACTTGTTGATAAATTTCAAAATTCGGAAGAACTTCAAGATAGGTTTAGTATAAAGTATTATACTTTTTCAGATCGTTTAGAAGATACATTGAATTTGAATTTCGATAAAAAACAAACAAATATTTCGAATGCTCTTGGAAATTTAGATCAGATTTATAAAAACTCCAATGCACCAACAGTTTTGGTGACCGATGGTAATCAAACATATGGAGCAGATTACCAATTCAGTAGTAAAACTTATAAACAACAGGTTTTTCCAGTAATTGTTGGAGATACGGCAAAAGTTGTAGATACTAAAATTCAACAATTAAACGTAAATCGATATTCTTATTTGAAGAATAGATTCCCAGTTGAAGTAATTCTTACTTACTCAGGTATAGATGATGTATCAACAAAATTTGAAATAAAATCAGGTCAGAATACAATTTATTCTCAGCCAGTTTCTTTTTCTAAAGATAATAATTCGGAAATTATAAATTTAACGTTAGGAGCTTCTAAAGCTGGAGTTTTGCAATATACCGCAAGATTGGTGCCGTTAGAAAATGAAAAGAATGTTATTAATAATAACAAAGATTTTGCAGTAGAGGTAATTGATCAAAAAACAAATATTCTTTTGGTTAGTGATATGACACATCCAGATCTTGGAGCTATAAAAAAGAGTATAGAAAGTAACGAGAGAAGAAGTATAACGATCCTAAAGCCAGCAGAAGTTCGAGATATAGAAGATTATCAGTTAATAATCTTATATCAACCTAATACAAGATTTAGCGGTGTTTATAAGAAGATAACAGATGCTAAGAAAAATCACTTTACTATTACGGGCTCTAAAACAGATTGGGTGTTTTTAAACAAAGCTCAAAATTTATACAAGCAGGAAATTACAAGGCAAACGGAGTATTATCTTCCAAGATTCAATAATAATTACGGAACTTTTTTATTAGATGATATTGGTTTCGGTGGTTATCCACCATTAATAGGAACATTTGGAGAGATTGCCATGAATTCTTCTTATGATGTGATACTTCATAGAAATATAAGTAATATCAGTACTGAAGAACCCTTACTGGCAACTGTAGAAGATAATGGTACCAGAGAAGCAGTTTTGTTTGGAGAAGGTATTTGGAGATGGAGAGCACAATCTTATTTGGATACAAAGAGTTTTGAAACTTTTGATGAATTCTTGGGTAAACTAATTCAATATCTTGCTTCTAACAAGAAAAAAAGTAGACTTAATACGATTGCAGAATCTTTTTATTATGGAAATTCCAGTATAAAAATAAAGGCGGAATATTTTACCAAGAACTATGAATTTGACAATAGAGGCAATCTTAGTATCAGTCTAAAAAATAAAGATACAGAGCAATCGCAAACAATTCCTATGTTACTAAAGAATAATTCATATGAAGTGGATTTAAGTAGTTTGTCTTCGGGGAATTATGATTATACGGTATCGGTTATTGGAGAAAATATTAGCCGTTCAGGTAGTTTTAGTATTTTGGATTATAATGTCGAACAACAATTATTAAATGCAGATGTAACAAAACTTACTGAAGTAGCGACTAATACGAATGGAAAGGCTTATTTTATGAATCAAGATGATATTTTGATACAAGATCTTATGGCAGATGAAAGGTATAAAGCGGTTCAGAAGAGCAAGGAAAATATCGTATCTTTAATAGATTGGAAATATCTCTTAGCAATACTCATAGCGCTATTAAGTATCGAGTGGTTTATGAGAAAATATAATGGGCTTATTTAATTATTAAAAAACTAAAAAATTATCATGGAAAAATTACCTAAAATAGGATTACCTATTCTAATCATCATTGTATTAACTATTGTGTTTGTGTCGAAGTCAACAGTTACTATCGGATCTGGAGAGGCTGGAGTTCTTTATAAAACATTTGGAGGCGGAGTAGTAACAGATGCACCACCACTAGGAGAGGGATTTCATCTAGTAGCGCCATGGAATAAAGTAATAGTATATGAAGTTAGACAACAAGAAGTATTTGAAAAAATGCAAGTTTTATCTTCTAATGGTCTAGAGATTAAATTAGATGCTTCTGCTTGGTTTCAACCAGATTATGGGAAGTTAGGTTTGTTACATCAGCAGAAAGGAGAGGAATATGTACAGCGAGTATTACTTCCAACAATTCGTTCTGCAGCACGTAGTGTAGTAGGTAGATACACACCAGAACAGTTATACTCCAGTAAAAGAGATGCGATTCAAAAAGAAATTTTCGAAGAAACTAAAAAGATTGTTGGAGATCAGTATATTCAGTTAAATGAAGTTTTAGTACGTGATGTTACTTTACCTCCAACCATTAAAGAAGCGATAGAAAGAAAGCTGAAACAAGAGCAAGAAGCGTTGGAGTATGAGTTTAGATTAGAGAAAGCTAAAAAAGAGGCGGAGAGACAAAAGATTGATGCAGAAGGTAAAGCTGTAGCCAACCAGATTCTTAGTGCTTCTTTAACAGATAAAATTCTAAAGGAAAAAGGAATCGAAGCTACATTACAATTAGCAAAATCTCCTAATGCGAAAGTTGTTGTAGTAGGATCTGGGAAGGATGGTATGCCTTTAATTCTTGGAAACCAGTAAAACATAACAGAATTTATTGCGGTTAGGTAACTGCAAACTTTTTAAACCCATCTTTCAACTAAGTGTAAGATGGGTTTTTAATTTTGTAACATTTTGGATCATTTAGATACTTATAAATAAAACAAGATTATACTATGAACTATATGTTTTTTGCTTTATTGAGTTTTGCTGGTTTTCTTTCTTTAGAAAATGAAAAGAATGGCAAAAAGAAACGATTGTTTACGTTTTTATATGTGTCTTTAATAGTTGTAGGTTTGCTATACTGTTTTGGAGAATTTATTGGAAAGTTGTTATATAACTTTCTTCATCTGTAATTTGTTGATTTAATGAGAAAGATAGTTCCATTTGATAATTTTGAAGAAGCAATTAAATCCTTAGATAACGGAGGAAGATTTTACAATATACTAACGAAAGCAGAGGATGGTGTGATCTCTACTGCCGAATTGGGTAAGGTTTCTGGCTTGTTTAATGATAAACAAAAAATGATTTTATTTCTGGATGTAGCGACTTCTAAATTAGAAGTTTCTGATAGAAACAGAGTAATATCGTATTTGTCAGATGAATTACAATTGATTTATAATTCACATAAAGCCAGGGAAGTTATCGATGCTAAAGAGATGGAGTCGATCGAGTTATCATCAAATGTGATCATCACGGGAATACCCAAAAAGATTGCTTCCAAATCAAATTTTAATGGTTTTATAATGGTTCCCATTGTAGCTGGAAAAGTAACAACTTTTAGTATGATTCCTATCATAGATACCTACAATGTTTATGAAATATCAGATATCAATTCCTCTACAAGTTGTATCATTGCGCATTCTAAGGAATTCAAAAAACTTCCAGAAAGACAAATGAAAATAGCGGGTGTAGTAAAAGAAATCACGTCTAAAAAAGACGCAGAAGAGTCTTCTAATAAATATGTGGAAGCACTTTATTATTTAGAACTATAATCTTTCCTTCTTATTTTTAAAAGAACAATTACTGCTACAGCTGTAATAGTAAATAATATCAGGGCACCTATGAGATTACCATAAATAAGATATCCAGTGCCAAATAGCGAGCAATATACAAGCAATACACCTAATAACATAGACGCTAGATCAATTGTAAATTTATCCGAACTATCATCTAACTCAATATTATCTGTTCTTACTTTTTGTTTAAAACCATTCCATCCAGTACCGAAAGGTTTTACTTTATTATAAAATTTAATCAGTGTTTCATTTTCAGTGGGTTTGGTTAGTAAAGTAGCAGCTACCCAACTTATTGTTGTTAAAATTACTCCGATTACTAATTCTTGATATCCTTCTAAACGAGAACCAAATATATGCTCATGGATAAATTCAAACCAAAGTGCAATAATAAATGAAACGATCATCCCAGTTATTTCGCTATAGGCATTTATACGCCACCAAAACCATCTTAGAATAAAAATTAAGCCTGTTCCAGCGCCAATTTGCAATAGTATTTTAAAAGTACTTAATGCGCTTTCTAGAGCCAATGCAATTAATGCTGCAAATAACATAAGGCCTATGGTACTTACACGTCCAACATTAACTAGCTTTTTTTCACTGGCATTGGGGTTCATAAAGCGTTTGTAAAAATCAATAGCGATATATGAAGATCCCCAGTTAAGATGGGTGGAAATAGTACTCATAAAAGCAGCAATTAACGAAGCTACAACTAGCCCTAATAAACCAGCTGGTAATTTGGTTAACATTGCTGGATATGCAAGGTCGTGTCCAATGATTCCAGAGTCTACATTAGGAAAAGCTTGTTGTATGGAGGTTAATTCTGGAAAAATTACTAATGAAATTAAAGCAATTAGGATCCATGGCCATGGACGCAAGGCATAGTGTGCAATATTAAATAGCAGGGTAGCACCGACAGCATTTTTTTCATCCTTGGCAGAGAGCATTCTTTGCGCTATATAACCACCACCACCAGGTTCTGCACCAGGATACCAAACGCTCCACCATTGCACAGCTAATGGTATTATCAATAGTGTTATAAGAGAATTGGAGTCATTAAAATCGGGTAAAAAATTAAGCTGAGGACTTACATTTTCATGTGCTAACAAATTAGATAATCCTCCAACTTCAGGAAGGTTAATAAGATAATAAGCTGCTGCAATTGATCCTATCATTGCCACAATAAATTGAAGAAAATCTGTAAAAATCACACCTCTTAGCCCTCCTAATGCACTGTAAATTACAGTGATGATAGAAGCATATAAGACACATTCCCAAGGCGCCAATCCAAATAAAATACCGCCGATTTTTATAGCTGCAAGACACACAGATGCCATGATCATGATATTAAAAAAGACACCTAGATAAATAGCTCTAAAACCTCTTAGAAAGGCGGCAGCTTTTCCGCTATATCTAATTTCGTAAAATTCCAAATCGGTTAGTACTTCTGATCTTCTCCATAATTTAGCATATACGAATACAGTTAGCATTCCAGTAAGTAAAAATGCCCACCAAACCCAGTTTCCTGAAATTCCATTTTGTCTAACAATGTCTGTTACCAAATTTGGAGTATCCGCAGAAAATGTGGTAGCTACCATAGAAATACCTAATAACCACCAAGGCATGTTACGTCCGGATAAGAAAAATTCGCTAGCACTTTTACCTGATTTTTTGGAAACAGCAATACCAATGATAGCAAAAACAATAAAGAATGAAATAATGATAATCCAATCTAAGGTAGATAATGACATATAATAGAGAGTTAATTAGATCACGTAAATCTAACACTTTTTATTATTCTTTATTTCAAAAAAAAGCCTTTAAGCGTTCATCGCTTAAAGGCAAATATTGATTAGAGGTAATTTATATTACTTCTGATTTTTTAGTTTTTCTGCTTGATCGGTCCAATCATCCCGTTCTATTCGACCAGGGAAGAACTGAATCAGTTCGGTAACTGTTTCGATATCTTCTTTGGTAAACCTACTGATTTGATCAAAAGTAAATATTCCAATACTATTTAGTTTTTTCTCTATAAAAGGACCAACGCCACTTATTCTTTTCAGATCATCTTTTTGAGTTTCATCAGCTTTACCGAAACTTTCGAAATTTAATTTTGGTTTTTCAACAGCTTCCGTTTCAACCTTTATATCTGTTGTTTCAATTGCTTTAGGCGCTTCTACAGGAATTGGTTGAGAGAATGTAGTATTAGCTTTTTTATAACTTCCATTTCTAAGTTTTTCCTTTTCCTTTAGACATTTGTCTAATTCTGCTTGGTATTTATTTTTAAGTGACCACCTAGATAATAACCATCCTAAAAGGAAAGCGATTAATAATAATAGTAATAGGCACCACCAGTTTGCTTCGTTTAAAAAATCTAACATTGTTATCGTTGGTATTTAGTTTACAGTTATTTCTATTCTTCTATTTTTTGCTCTGTTTTCTTCGCTATCATTAGGAACGATAGGGTCTGTTTCTCCTTTGGATTTAGAAGAAAGCTTTTCTGCAGAGATCCCTTGAGAGATGAAGTACTTTTTAACATTTTCAGCTCTTTTTAACCCAAAGTACTGATTGGATTTGTTATCACCAATATCGTCTGTATGTCCAGTGATCAACACTTTTTTAGCTGGGTATTTGGTAAGATAACTTTTTAACTCGAGCGCATAATTGGCAAGGGTTGCATCCGGTTTGAATTCTTTTGACCCAAAATCTGAATACAATGTTTTATTGGCAATACCTTTTTCTACTTCTTCTAATCTAGATGTATCTAGTGTATGGAAGTTTAAAAGAATTCCACCATTATATTTTCCATTTTCATCATAAGAGTATTCTTGTAATTTTGCTTTAGAAACAAGGCGATCACCATTAATTCCTGCATCAATCAAAATATTCTTAATAAAATTAGCTCTGGAAATACCTGTAAGGCTATCAGCTTCTTTTTCGGCAGAAGTTTCATAACCGTATATAATTAATTCCTGATCTTGGTGTTGTCCTATATAATCAGCTATTTTAGATTCAAAACCTTTTAGTTTTTCCGGAATGAATACATCGAGATTAGAATTGTTAATTTGAAGATTGGCAGGATACCTGAAGATATCGTTGTTATCGATATCTAATGCATATAATCCATTAGCTAAAGCAATACTGTCTTCGTACGCTTTTTTTGCTTTGGCTTCTGCTTCAGGATCTATTTGTTTGACAATGGTGGAATTACTATCTCTATCTCCTAAACAGATAGGGCAGGAATAGTACCACCACATGGCCAGTAATGCAAATAGGATAAAAATTAAAAAGGAAATTAAATTTCTCATAGGTTGATGATTAGTATTACTCTTTTAAATTTATGAAATGTTTTAATTAATCTGTTAAAGCAGAATGATTTATGCATCAAAAAAAGATGAATTGCAAAAAATTAAGCTGAAATACATTTTGAGTAAAACTTTTTTTTTATAAATTCGCTGCAGATTTAGAAAAAATGAAAAACATACTTTTACATCATCATCATTCTTACATTTCCGCCCAAGCGTGGTAAGTTGATATGTGTAAAAGTGAATCATATATAGTAACCCGTTTGAGCAAAGTCAAACGGGTTTTTTGTTTAAACTTGTTTTGAACTGACCAAACACAACAACAAAAACATGTCAAAAATTAGAATTGCTATTCAAAAAAGTGGAAGATTAAACCAAGATTCGGTTCAGATCCTTAAAGATTGTGGAATTTCCATAGATAATGGAAAAGACCAATTGAAGGCAGCCACTAGAAATTTCCCTATGGAAGTTATGTTTCTTAGAAACGGAGATATTCCACAATATTTAAGAGATGGAGTAGTGGATATTGCTATTATCGGTGAAAATGTATTGGTAGAGAAAGGAAAGGATATTGATATTGCGGAGAGATTAAATTTTTCTAAGTGCAAAGTATCACTTGCGGTTCCAAAGGATATGGAGTATAATTCTATTCAGGATTTGGAAGGAAAAAGAATTGCTACTTCTTATCCCAATACTGTCATTGAATATTTAAAGGAGAAAGGTGTTTCTGCTGATCTCCACCAGATTTCAGGTTCGGTAGAGATAGCGCCGAATATCGGTCTAGCTGATGCAATTTGTGATATAGTGTCTAGCGGAAGCACACTATTCAAGAATAATCTAAAAGAAGTAGAGGTTATGCTTACTTCTGAAGCAGTTTTAGCGGTTTCTCCTAAGATTAGTGAAGAAAGCAAAGAGATATTAGCTAAGTTACAATTCAGAATACAAGCAGTACTTAAAGCAAGAGCTTCTAAATATGTTTTGCTAAATGCTCCAAATGATAAAATCGATCGTATTGTGGATATTTTACCAGGTATGCGAAGTCCTACAGTATTACCGCTGGCAGAAAAAGGTTGGAGTTCTATACACACTGTGGTAGAGAAAAATAAGTTTTGGGATATCTTGGATGAATTAAAATCAGAAGGAGCTGAAGGGATTCTGGTATGTCCAATTGAAAAAATGGTATTATGATATCAATCACTCTTATACCTAAAGAAAATATCCCAATCATTGTTCCTTTTTTAGAACAACTCAATCCTAATATCGGTAGAGAAATCTTGTCAAATAGGTTAGCAGAAATGATTCTTCAAGGGTACGAGTGTGTTGGTGTATATGATGATAAAACTTTAATTGGTATTTCTGGGTTGTGGTTTCTTACCAAATATTATATTGGGAGACATGTAGAGCCAGATAATGTATTTATTCTTCCAGAATATCAAGGAAAGGGAATAGGTGAGCTTTTGATGAATTGGATTTTTGATTATGCCAAATCTAAAGGGTGCATCGCTTCTGAGTTAAATTGTTATTTAGGTAACGAAAAAGCACATAATTTTTGGGAGAATCAAGGGTATAAGAAAATTGCATATCATTTTCAGAAAGAATTATAATGATTAATATCTCTTACTAATAGAGATCAAAAAGTATTGATTGTTTTGAATAAAATATATAATCCAGAAAAAAGTACGTGGTCGGAAATTTTAAAACGACCAACTCAAACGGTAGCAGATATTGAGGACGTTGTTTTAGATGTTTTTAATGAGGTAAAGGAAGATGGGGATCTTGCTATTAATAAATATACAGAGAAGTTTGATAAGGTTTCTCTTAGTACTACTTTAGTTAGTAAGGAAGAAATAGAAACAGCTAAGAACAGTGTCTCATCTGATCTTAAAGATGCTATTCTTATTGCCAAATCTAATATTGAAGCTTTCCACGCAGCACAAAAAACGGATAAGGTTTATATTGAAACTGCAAATGGTGTTAATTGTTGGCAAGAGAAAAGACCTATTCAAAAGGTTGGTCTTTATATTCCAGGCGGAACAGCTCCATTATTTTCTACAATTTTAATGTTAGCAGTTCCAGCTACTATTGCAGGATGTAAAGAAATTGTGCTGTGTTCGCCTCCTGATAAAGAAGGAAAAATAAACCCCGCTATTTTGTATACAGCTGATCTTTGTGGAGTTACTAAGATTTTTAAAGTAGGAGGAATTCAAGCAATAGCAGGAATGACTTTTGGGACAGAAACGATTCCTCAGGTATATAAGATTTTTGGTCCTGGAAACCAATTTGTAACCGTTGCTAAACAGTTAGCGACTAAGTTCGGTGTAGCAATAGATATGCCAGCAGGTCCTAGCGAATTGTTAGTAGTTGCAGATGATACAGCAGATCCTTCTTTTGTAGCTTCAGACTTATTAAGTCAGGCAGAACATGGAAAAGATAGTCAGGTGATTTTAGTATCTACCTCCAAAGATTTGATAGAGCATGTAGAGTTAGAAGTAGCAAAACAATGTGATGTATTACCAAGAAAAGAAATTGCTGAAGCTGCCATAGCAAATTCTAAATTGATTTATGTTGCTAATGATAAGGAAGCTTTAGAATTGATTAATGAATATGGTCCTGAGCATTTTATTGTATGTGTAAACGATGAAGCATATTACATAGATAATATCTCCAACGCTGGTTCTGTTTTTATCGGTAATTATACTCCGGAGAGTGCAGGAGACTATGCTTCCGGAACTAACCATACATTACCTACAAACGGATATGCTAAACAATATAGTGGTGTAAATCTAGATAGTTTTATGAAATCTATGACCTTTCAGAAATTATCTAAAGAAGGCATAAAGAATATTGGAAATGCTATCGAAATTATGGCAGAAGCAGAAGGTTTACAAGCGCATAAAAATGCAGTGACCTTGCGATTACAGAGTTTGAAAAATGGTTAGATAATAATTTTATAAAGAATATAAACTAAAATTGGAAATTAGTGAGTTGTAGAAATTGTTCATATCTCATATCTGAAAATTCAGATTACTGTCAATCTTGTGGCGCAAAAGTGATAAGAGAACGAATTACTTTTAAAGGATTAAAAAGTGATTTTTTCAGTAATGTTCTAGGGCTAGACAATCTCTTTATTAGAACATTGATTGGTATAGTTACTTCTCCACAAAAGGTTATTTCAGAATATATTTCAGGAACAAGAAAGAAGTATATGAATCCATTTGCGTTTCTGGTAATTGGTACTGCAGTTGCAACATTTACGTTTAACTTCTTTTCTGAGAAATATATCGAATTAATGTTATCCGCGCAAAATGAGGCAATGTATGAAACAATATTTTCTATTACACAACCTGAATTAGATAAAGAATCGGCGGCTTATCAGGAACAGTTTTTACAATACAAACAAGAGCAACATGAGATAAATAAAGGAACTCAAAACTTTATGCTTAAATATTTTAACTTTATTGCCTTTCTAATGATTCCTTTTTATGCCTTATTATCATTCTTAGTATTTGGAAAGAAAAAATATAATTATGGAGAACATTTAGTAATTAACTCCTATTTATTAGGATTAGCATTATTTTCAGGAACGCTCTTCTTTTTACTTGGATTAATTACTTCACCTTACATATACATGGTAAGTTCTTTAGTTGTCATCTTTTATTACTCTTATACCTATAAAAATTTAGGTGATTATAGTATTGGACAAATTTTTTTAAAGTTCTTAAAGTTTATAGCAGTATTGATCCTTTTGTCTATAGCTTTCGGCATTCTAATTATAATAATAACAATTGCATTTGTATTTCTCTTTAAGTTATTTCAATAAATAAAGAAGCACAATAAATAATGAAAACGATAAAATTCAATATAGACCAATTAGTTCGCGAAAATGTAAAAGATTTACAGCCATATTCATCTGCTCGTGATGAATATGTTTCAGATGGTTCGGAAATGATTTTTTTGGATGCAAACGAAAACCCTTATGAAAATGGGGTAAACAGATATCCTGATCCACAACAAAGAAGTCTTAAAGCTGTATTAAGTGAGCAAAAAAACATATCAACTGATTGTATTTTATTAGGAAATGGGAGTGACGAAGTTTTGGATCTTTTGTTTAGAGCGTTTTGTGAACCAAAAGTAGATAATATCATTACATTACCACCAACTTATGGGATGTATAATGTATTAGCAAACACCAATGATATAGAAAACAGAAAAGTTCTTCTAAATGATAATTTTGAGCCTAATGTAGCTAAGATTTTAGATACAGTTGATCACCAAACAAAAATGATATTCTTATGTTCACCAAATAATCCTACGGGTAATTCTTTTTCAGAAAAGAGTATAGTGGATATTTTAGAAAACTTTAATGGGTTGGTTGTCATTGATGAAGCTTATATTGATTTTTCATCTCAAGAAACATGGATTGGTAAAATCAAAGAATGTCCTAATCTTATTATTACACAAACATTATCTAAAGCATATGGAATGGCGGGTATTAGACTTGGATTGTGTTATGCTTCTAAAGAAGTTATAGGGGTTTTAAATAAAATTAAACCACCATATAATGTAAATGAACTAACACAGCGAAAGGCATTAGAAAGAGTAGAGGATGTAGCATCTGTAGAAAGAGAGGTAGACAATATTTTGCAAGAACGAGAAAAGATAATGGTTGCCTTAGAGGAAATTAGCTTTATTGAGAAGATCTATAAGTCAGATGCTAATTTTGTCTTGGTAAAAGTAGATGATGCTAATAGCAGATATAACCAACTTTTAGAAAAAGGAATTGTGATCCGAAATCGAACAACACAACCACTTTGTGAAAATACCTTACGATTTACAGTGGGTACGACAATAGAAAACCAAAAATTAATAGAAGCATTAAAGAGTTTGTAATTGTCATTCCGGACTTGATCTGGAATCCATAAATAACAAAATGTTTAATTAAAAATAGATTCCAGCCTTTACTGGAATGACAAAAAAATGAAAAAGAAAGTATTATTTATAGATCGTGATGGAACACTTGTTTTGGAACCACCAGTAGATTATCAATTAGATAGTTTGGAGAAACTAGAGTTTTACCCAAAAGTTTTTCAATACATGGCTAAAATAGCCAGTGAATTAGATTATGAATTGGTAATGGTCACTAATCAGGATGGATTAGGAACGGATTCCTTTCCAGAAGATACTTTTTGGCCGGCACATAATAAAGTATTATCAGCATTCGAGAAGGAAGGAGTTGTATTTAGTGCAATTCATATCGATAAGACATTTCCTCATGAAAATGCAGATACGCGTAAACCAAGAACAGGTTTGTTAAAAGCATACTTTGATAAAGAAAAGTATGATCTAGAAAACTCTTATGTATTGGGTGATCGTATCACCGATATGGAATTAGCTAAAAACTTGGGATCTAAAGGAATTTTCTTATCTGAAGATCCAGAACTTGGCGCAGATGAAATAGAAACAGATAAGAAGACTATTTTAGAAAGTATTGCGCTAACATCAACAGATTGGAAAGAGATTTATGAGTTTTTAAAACTAAATGAAAGAGTAGCGGAAATAAGTAGAAAAACGAATGAGACTGATATTTATATTAAGCTAAATCTGGATGGAACTGGGAAAAGTGATATTTCAACAGGACTGGAGTTTTTTGATCATATGTTGGATCAAATCTCGCGTCATGGACAAATGGATCTGGAGATTAAAGTAAAAGGAGATTTAGAAGTTGATGAACATCATACCATTGAAGATACAGCAATTGCTTTGGGAGAAGTTTTTAGTAAGGCTCTAAACAATAAATTGGGTATAGAAAGATATGGTTTTTGTTTGCCAATGGATGATTGCTTGGCTCAAGTAGCAATAGATTTTGGAGGACGTAACTGGCTCGTTTGGGATGCAGAATTTAAGAGAGAAATGATTGGTAAGATGCCAACAGAAATGTTTTATCACTTTTTTAAGTCTTTTACCGATGGAGCAAAAGCCAATTTGAATGTAAAGGCAGAAGGAACCAATGAACATCATAAAATTGAAGCTATTTTTAAAGCTTTTGCCAAAGCAATTAAAGTGGCAGTAAAGCGAGATCCTGAAAAAATGATTCTACCAAGTACGAAAGGAATGTTATAACTAATGCTTTTGTCATTCCAGCGCAGGCTGGAATCCACAGTAAAGTAGAAGGTTTAAATTAAAAAAAGATTCCAGCCTATGCTGGAATGACAATATAAATGAAAATAATAATTATAAATTACGGAGCCGGTAATATTCAGTCCATTAAGTTTGCAATTCAGCGATTAGGATATGATGCCATTCTGAGTGATGATCCAGAGGAGATTAAAGCGGCTGATAAAGTTATTTTTCCAGGCGTGGGAGAAGCAAGCAGTGCTATGCAAAAACTTCGTGCTTCTGGTTTGGAAAAACTAATTCCAGAATTAAAACAACCAGTTTTAGGGATTTGTTTAGGAATGCAATTGATGTGTAATTATACGGAAGAAGGTGACACCAAAGGTTTGGGCATTTTTGATACAAATGTGATTAGATTTCAGAAGGATGTAAAAGTCCCCCAGATAGGATGGAATCAAATAACATCTCTAAAATCTCCACTTTTTAATGATATATCCGAAAACGAATATATTTATTTAGTACATAGTTATTATGCTCCTGTTACTGAAACTACAATAGCAGAGTCTACCTATGGAATAACCTATAGTACAGCATTGCAAAAGGATAATTTCTACGGAACTCAGTTTCATCCTGAAAAGAGCAGTACTGTTGGAGAGAAAATTTTAGAGAATTTTTTAAAGCTATAAATTTAAACCAACAACTAATAAAGAATAACTATTTACCAAAGAAAAAAATGAGAATAATACCAGCAATAGATATTATAGAAGGAAAATGTGTCAGACTTTCTAAGGGAGATTATGATACCAAGAAAATATATAATGAAAATCCGCTAGAAGTAGCTAAAGAGTTTGAAGCACATGGAATTCAGTATTTACATTTGGTAGATTTGGATGGTGCTAAATCGAAGCATATAGTCAATCACAAAGTTTTGGAACAAATAGCATCTAAAACAAGTCTTAAAATTGATTTTGGTGGTGGACTAAAAACGGACGAAGATCTTAAGATTGCTTTTGAAAGTGGTGCAAACCAAATTACAGGTGGAAGTATTGCAGTGAAGAATCCTGAAACTTTTAAATCTTGGTTATCTAAGTTTGGTAATGATAAGATAATTCTTGGAGCAGATGCTCATCATGAGAAAATTGCAGTGAGTGGTTGGTTGGAAGAAAGCGATAAAGAACTAATTCCATTTATTCAAGAATACCAAAAAGAAGGAGTTTCTTATGTAATATGTACTGATATTAGTAAGGATGGTATGTTACAAGGACCTTCATTTGATCTTTATAAAAAGATCTTGGATAATTCCGAGCATATAAAATTAATTGCCTCTGGTGGAATTTCGGCGTTTGATGAATTACCTAAATTGGCAGAGATTGGATGTGAAGGAACCATCATCGGAAAAGCAATATATGAGAACAGAATTAGCTTAAAACAATTAGAAAACTATATTCTTCAAATAAACTAACAATGGATTCAGAGATAATTCAGGATTTTAAAGAACAAATCATCTACAGATTAGATGAAAGTGTCCGAATGATTACCATTAGCTTTGATCAACTTTCTGAAGAGGATATATGGAAACGGTTTAATGAATCTTCGAATAGTATTGGTAATTTGATTTTACATTTATGTGGTAATATTACACAATACGCAATCTCGTCTTTAGGGAATTTAGAAGATAATAGAGATCGAGATGCAGAATTTAGTATTACCGATGGATTGTCCAAATCGGAATTGTTAACCAAATTAACTGCTACAATTACTAAAGCTAAAAAGATCATCAATACTTGTTCAACCGCAGAGTATCAAAGAAAAAGAGAAGTGCAAGGTTTTAATTTTTCTGGAATTGGTATTGCTATTCATGTGACAGAGCATTTATCATATCATACTGGGCAAATTGCATTTTGGACAAAACAATTAAAAAACAAAGATTTAGGTTTTTACGACGGTATGGACTTAAATATAAAAAACAACGATAAGTAATGCTTACAAAACGAATCATACCTTGTTTAGATATTAAAAACGGGCGTACTGTAAAAGGAGTGAACTTTGTAGATTTAAGAGATGCAGGTGATCCGGTAGAATTAGCAGATATCTATTCTAAAGCAGGAGCAGATGAATTAGTATTTTTAGATATTTCTGCAACAGAAGAGAGAAGAAAAACATTAGCAAATTTAGTGCTGAAAGTAGCAGAAAAAGTAAATATTCCATTTACTGTAGGAGGAGGGATTTCTTCCGTGGAAGATGTTGATATATTGCTAAAAAATGGAGCAGATAAAGTTTCAGTGAATTCTTCTGCAGTAAAAAATCCACAATTGATTAATGAATTAGCCGGTAAATTTGGAAGTCAGTGTATCACTGTAGCGATAGACGCTAAACAAATAGATGGAGAATGGAAAGTACATTTGGTTGGAGGAAAAGTACCTACGGAATTAAATCTTTTTGATTGGGCAAAGGAAGTGGAAGAAAGAGGAGCTGGAGAAATCTTGTTTACGTCAATGGATAATGATGGTACTAAAGATGGTTTCGCAAATGAAGCATTAGCAAGATTATCTACAGAACTTAATATACCTATTATTGCTTCTGGAGGAGCAGGAAATATTAAGCATTTTGTGGATACTTTTAAGGAAGGTAAATCAGATGCAGCATTGGCTGCTAGTGTCTTTCATTTCAAGGAAATAGAAATAGAAGATCTAAAGAAAGAATTAAAAAAGAATGACATTCCCGTTAGATTATAATTACATTATGCTTTTACATTCGGGAGAGCTTATACCAAAATAACATACAATCAATATATTTCACTTCAATTGTGAAGTTATAAAACTTAATGATGGAAATAAATTTCGATAAAAATAATGATGGATTAGTGCCAGCAATTATACAAGATGCTTTAACGAAAAATGTACTAATGTTAGGGTACATGAATGAAGAAGCTTATCAGAAGACAGTTGACACAAAAAAGGTTACTTTTTTTAGTAGAACTAAAAAACGATTATGGACAAAAGGAGAAGAAAGTGGCAACTTTTTAAATCTGATAGATATAAAAAATGATTGTGACAAAGACACATTATTAATAACAGTGGATCCTGTAGGTCCGACTTGTCATAAAGGTGATGATACCTGTTGGGCTCAAAATAATACACAGACTTTTGGCTTTTTAACCGAGTTAGAAAATGTTATTCAAAACAGAAAGGAAAATCAAGATGATTCAAAATCTTATGTAGCATCTTTATTTAGAAAAGGGATCAATAAGGTTGCTCAAAAAGTAGGAGAAGAAGCTGTAGAAGTTGTTATTGAAGCTAAAGATGATAATGAAAAATTGTTTTTAGATGAAAGCGCAGATCTACTTTTTCATTATTTAATTTTGTTACAAGCAAAAGGATATAAATTAAATGATATTGTTGAGGTTTTAAAAGATAGACACTAACTGATTTTAATGTGTTTTACTTCCAAATTATCATAGTGATGCTACGATAAGTTTTAAACGAACTTTTAGAATAATTGATTTGATACTTCGTAAATGATTAATTCATTTATGAAAATCTTGTTTGGTATATTCTTTTATGTACCTTTTTTCTCTCTTATTTGATGAAGGGGAAAATTTCGTTACTAAAAAAGGCATCAATCTTAATATAAATCATAGTGTTTTTAAATCACTTTTTTTAATATTTACATACTTTTAGAATATTAATCAATTTTATTTCACTTTTGATAGTAACAAAATGTGATGAAATGATACTTACACTTAAACCAATTCATCTTGAAAAAATATTACGTAAAACACTTTTTGATTGTATTTCTGTTTTTTGGGGTCACAAAAAAACTATTTGCTCAATGTAACACTACACAGACAATAACTGTTTGTGATATGGAAACCATTGACTTTGATAATGATGGTAACCCCGATGGAATAATTAATTTATATAATGAAACAGGTATTGTTCCCGAATCTGGTGATTCTTGGGAATCAACTGGAATAGAAGAAGGGGAAGAGGGCATAGAGTCTTCTGGTATTTTAAGATTGTGGCAATTAAGAGATGCCTCTGGGGATTATTTTTTTGATCTTATAAACCCCAATTGTCCAAGTGGGTATAGAGTTAGAGTTAATCTAAAGCTTGGGCCTTACGCTGGGATTGCTGCTACTACGGGATTCTTTCCAGTATGTGATAATGATGATATTTGCCAACCTGGTATCGAAGTTGATATCAATCTATTTGATACCCTGGAATCTAGAGAAGGTTTTGCACTTCCTCATTTAAATGGTGAGTGGACCTACACAGGTCCTCAACCAGCAAATCCTTATATATTACAAGGTGCAAATTTTGCCACTACTATAGACGATAACGGAGGTTTTCCTGTAGATAGTGAAGATTTTAGTTTTAGATATACTGTTTTAAATGTAGATACTTGTGTAACGGATTTTGTTGATGTCCAAATAACAGTAGTAAGACCGGTGACAGCTGGTTACGGATCATCATTTACGATTTGTGAAAGTGATATTGATTTGTGGGATGAGAATATTAATCTTTTTGAAGATAGATTTTTAACAAGAGAAGATACAGGAGGAAGTTGGGAAGATGATGATAATACTGGTCAAATTACAAGTGCCACAGATTCAACAATTAATTTAAAAGAGGTTTACGACGTTTTTAGAGCTTCTCCAGACTATGTTCCTGGTTTTAGTTGTGTGAATTTTAGTTATACCTATAAAATCAACAGTAGATCTCCTATTTGTCCAAATGACGAAGAAACGGTTACCTTCGTGATTTATGAAGAATTAAGGCCATTTGCTCCTGAGAATTCAGTGGAAGAAATTTGTCCTAATTCTTCTCCAGATCAAATTAATCTTTTTGATCTACTTGAATTTGAACCTGGATATGAATATATGGATGGTTCAATTGCTGATGATTTTGCCTTTTGGACCTTTGTTGGAGGAGTGCCTTCAAATGGAGACCTGAATTTAGAAAATAATCTAAATGATCTACCTGAAGATGAGCAACATCTTGGACCAATTAATATTGCTAATGCAAATCCAGGAACTTATAGATTTCGATATGATGTGATTCCCAGACAGAGCTGCGACGTTACATTTTTATTTTCGGATGACGTATGTAATCCTATTAGCATAGATAGTAATCCTTGCGCTTCGATTTCTACTATTGTCACGATTGAGATTTTGCCTTATGATTACGCAGGACAGGATACAGTAGGTCTAAATATTTGTCAAAGTTCTAATGATCAATTTAGTTTACGCAGTTTACTCAACTCAGATGGGAGAGAAATAGCAGAAGGAGTTTGGACAGATGATATGAATGTTATAGTCGATGATATTTTTATAGTTCCTGTAGATATAGTGGATCCTATTTCTTATGCATTTACACATACGACAATGAATCCTTCAGGATGTGTAGATGAAGCTACACTTGAATTTACAATATATAAAGAAGCTGATGCAGGTGCTGGAAGTGGAACTGCTGTTACCGTATGTTCAGATAATTTGACCGTTACTCTTTTTAATCTATTGGAAGGAAATCCTGATCCAACAGGAATATGGACAGGTCCTTTCGGATATACCTCACCAGATCATTTAGGAGTTTTTGATGCTACAGATCTTACGTTACCAATCTTGGGTCCTGGAAATTATGTTTACACCGTAGGTGGTAATGCTGGATGTACTGGTCAAGATCAAGCTACAGTAACTATAGAAATAGTAGAGCCTGTAGAAATAGGAAATGATCGTAGTGCTTCTTTTTGTGAAATAGACGGTCGTGTGAATCTATTTACACTGCTAGACAATGATACTCCTAGAATTGGAAGTTTTGAGGATATTGAAAATACCGGTGCGCTAACTCCCGAAGGTGTGGTGGAATTTGATCTACTTCCTAATCCAGATAATGAGGTTAATATGATATACAATTTTAGATATGTTATTCCTAATTCTGCTCCTTGTGATCAATCTTCATTAAATGTGGAAGTACAAATAATTGATTTACCAGAACCAAATGTACCTGATCAAGAGTTTTGTATTCTGGATGCTAAAAGGCTAGATGATATAGAGGTCGATGTACTCAATTATAATTGGTATGCTAGTCTAGAAAGTGATATGCCAATTATTGATAACCCTTTACTCTTCGATAATCAGGTTTTTTATATAGCTACGGTTGATGCTGATAATTGTGAATCAGAACGAGTAATGGTACAAATAAATATCCTAGATATGGGAGAACGGTTTTCTAATGGAGAATTATGTGCGTTGGATTTTCAGGATGGAGTATCTCCAGATGGAAATAACCAAAATGACACTTTTGATCTGTTTATAGAGGATCAATTTAATATTCCAATTGCATTTCCAGATTTTGATTTAAAAATATACAACAGATACGGAGCTTTAGTATATGAAGGGAATAGAGATACAGAAGAATTTAGAGGAGAAAGTAACGTTTCTTTGCGATTAGGAGATGATCTTCCTTCTGGAACCTATTTCTATATTTTTACTCCCAATTTTGAAAATAATTTTCCAATTCAAGGAAGTTTTTACCTAAGCAGATAAATAGTTCATGAGATCACGATTAATTTTAAGTATAGCACTTGTTTTCTGCTCGGTGATGTATGCACAGCAGGATCCACAATATTCCCAGTATATGTATAACATGAGTACGGTAAATCCAGCTTATGTAACGAATCAAAGAGGGCTTATTTCTACCGGTCTTTTATATAGAAAACAGTGGACTGGAATAGAAGGTTCACCCGAAACAGCAAATGTTTTTGGTAATATCCCGTTAAACGAAAAGATAGAGTTGAGCGTAAACTATGTAAATGATAGAATTGGAGAAGCGATTCGTACCAATAATAATTATTTTAATGTTGATTTTGCATATATCACTCGTATTTCTGATAAATTTAAGTTATCATATGGTTTAAAAGCTGGTATTACAAGTTTTCAGTTTAATGCCATAGGATCTGATGTGTCCGATGATCCTGCATTTTCCGATAACAACTCTTCTTTGCAACTTAATCTGGGAGCAGGCCTATTCTTGTTTTCTAATAACTTTTATGCCGGAATTTCATCGCCAAATTTACTACCTAATGACGTTGATATAGATGGAGTAGGTGTATCTAGATCAAAAACCCATTTATATGGGGTTACTGGTTTTGTTTTTGATTTGGTTGATGAGGTAAAACTAAAACCGTCTTTAGTAATCAAACAGGTTTTGGATTCACCATTAACCTTTGATATTTCTTTAAATTCCTTAATCTATAATAAATTCGAACTAGGAGTTTCTTACCGCTATGAAGATGCTTTTATTGCGCTGGCGGGATTTAATATTACCAGAAATTTAAAAGTGGGATATGCATATGATTTTAGTACTAGTGAATTAAGTGGGTATAATAACGGAAGTCATGAAATTATTCTTCTTTATAATATCGATTTACTCAATCTTAGCAATAAATATACATCTCCAAGATTTTATTAAAATATGAAAACTAAGTTACTATTTGTATTCGTCCTATTGATCGGACAAACTATTTTTTCCCAAAGAAAGAGTAGAGCAGATCGTTTTTTTGAAACAGGAGACTATATCAATGCAGCGCTGCAATATGAGGAAGAACTCAATAGAGAAGGGTATAGAAAAGATATATTAGAAAAGATATCTACCTCATATTATAATACTTTTCAGTTTCAAAAGGCATATCGGTATCTTAAAATCTTGACTTCTGGAAAGTTTTATGCAAAAGATAAGAGTTACGATAATTCGTATAATTTTAAAATGTATCAAGTACTTTCTGCTTTAGGAAAATATGAAAAAGCAGTTGAGTTTCTGGCTTTGTATAAGAAAAACAAATCAGAAGAATTACATAGAGAAAGTGCCGTAGCTGTTATTGAGGCCTTTAAACTAAAAGATGACGACTATACCATTAGTCCTCTAAAAATTAATTCCAATGCATCAGAGTTTGCTGCAGTTAAGGTAGATAGTGCCATTTATTTCAGCTCTGATAGGAATTCTAATGGTTTTATGGATAAAAGCTATAAATGGACTCATCGTCCGTTTTTAGATATTTATAAGGTTCAGGTGAATGAGAAAAATATACCAACAACTGATATAGAAAAAATTTCGGGAGAGATTAACTCTAAATTGCATGAAGGTAATTTTTGTTTTACCAAAGACGGCAACACCATTTACTTTTCTAAAAGTAATTCTGAAAAAGGCAAAAAGAAATACGATAGTATAGGAAATAACTCAATATTCTTATATAAATCAACCAAGATAGATGGTATTTGGCAAACTCCAGAAAAGCTTCCTTTTAATAATACAAACTATTCTGTAGAACATCCATCACTTTCCTCGGATGGTAAGATATTATATTTTTCGTCTAACATGCCTGGTGGATATGGTGATTTTGATATCTATAGAGTGCTTGTTAATCAAGATGGCACGTATGATGAGCCTGTAAATCTTGGTGCCACTATCAATACTGATAATAGAGAACAGTTTCCGTTTATATCTAAAGATGGCCATTTGTTTTTTTCTTCTAATGGTCATTTAGGTTTAGGGATGATGGATCTCTTTGTATCAGAAAGAAAAAATAATGTTTTCATAAAACCTGTTAACCTTGGAGCACCTATTAATTCTAGGTACGATGATTTTTCTCTTACATATTATAATGAAACAGATGGTTTTTTTGCTTCAAATAGAAAAAATAAAACAGATGATGATATCTATTCTTTTTCTCAGATAGGAGAAATATTTCTTAAGGAATATAAAGCTAGATTCACGGTTAAAGATTTTGCTTCAGATTCCTATATACCCAATGCGGATATATCTGTTTCGAATTTAGAAAATCAATTGCACGAAGGTAAGCTAGACAAACAAGAATTTTTTACCATATCCTTATTTCCTGGTAAATATGATTTCACAGCTACTGCAAAAGGCTACAAGAGCAAAACAAAATCAATTATAGTAAAGGAAAAAGAGAATGAAGTTTATGTGATTTATCTGGATAAAGAAATAGTTTCTGTAGCAGAGGAAAATAGTAATGATGAAAATAATACAACTGCTCCTAACAAAGACATAGTTACCAACAAGGAAAACTTAACAGGAGAAAAATTACGTAACACCTTATTGAACGATAAGGTAGGCCCTCCAGTGATAGAAAAAAATGGAAAACTATATTTTGATCTTCCACCGATTTATTTTGATTATGACAAGTGGAATATAAGAGCAGATTCTAAAAAGGTACTAGATGAGTTTGCCTTAAAGTTAGAGAAATATAAAAGTGTTTATATTAAAATTTCTTCACATACAGATAGTAGGGGTACAGATTCATATAATCAGGTACTTTCCGAAAAGAGAGCAGAATCAACACGTAATTATCTTGCCTTAGTTGGTTATGTAAATGCGAGAAGAATGAAGTTTGAAGGTTTCGGAGAGTCTATTCCCTTAATTGATTGTAATGCAAAGAATTGTTCGGAGGAAGATCATCAGATCAACCGAAGAAGTGAATTTGAAATCATAAAGTATTAAAGGTTTTAGGTATAGTTATATCGTTTCAAAGAATAAATTAAAATGAATATGTGTAAAAATTTCAGTGTTTTAAAAATAAATATATTTCTTTTCATAATGATTTGTTTAAATAGTTGTTCCGATGGTGAGGATGGAATTTCTGGACAAAATGGTTTAAATAGTCTAATAGAAACAATAGGAGAACCAGCAGGTATTAATTGTGAAAATGGAGGGATAAAAATAGAGTCGGGTTTGGATACTAATGCCAATGGTAGTCTAGAAACAAACGAGATAATATCCACAGAGTATATCTGTAATGTAGAAAGACAATATCAAATATATGCCGCTCTCTTAACACAAAGTGACGAAAATGACCCGATAGAAACAAGTTTATTGAATGAATTAAATATATCTATTGATTGGATTAGATTAGATCAAGGAGAATATCAAGGGACTTTGTCCGAACCAATTAGTGAGGATACAACATTAATATTTCAGGTTAAAGATGAAAATATTTTATCCACAAGTGAATTTTTTGATTCGATGACAATTCTTTTGCATAATAGAGTTAGAACGAATCTTTATCAACCTGTAGATGGATTTGAAAACGCTGTTTTAGAAATTAAAAAATATAATTAATAGTACACGAAAGGTGTAAGTCTAGTTATAGAACTTTCTTTATTTTATTAATACGTAATACTTTGCTTTCTAATAAATTAAATTGTATTTTTGCAGCCCTTTTTAACGAGTAAGAGAATAGAAAAGGATAAAAATAATTTAATTTAACACTTCTGTATAAGTTTTCGTATTGATTCTCAAATAAATACAGGATACAAATTTTATCTTCAATGTCTGAAGAAACAAAAAACACAGATGTTCAGGAAGTAGAGGCTCCAAAAGCAGCTCCTGCAGCTTCTCCTCAACAAGAAAACCCTGAGCAATTTTTAAAAGATTTTAACTGGCATAACTATGAGGAAGGTATCGACCCAATCGCAGATTCAAAATTAGAAGAGTTTGAAAAGCTAGTTGCAGAAAATTTTGTAGACACCTTAAACGATGAGGTAGTAGAGGGAACAGTAATTAATATTACAGATCGTGACGCTATCATTGATATTAATGCAAAGAGTGAAGGTGTAATTTCATTAAATGAATTTCGTTACAACCCAGATCTTAAAGTAGGTGATAAGGTAGAGGTTTTAATTGATGTACGTGAAGACGCTACAGGTCAGTTAATTTTATCTCACCGTAAAGCTAGAGTAATTAAGGCTTGGGATAGAGTAAATAACGCTCATGATACTGGTGAAATCGTAAATGGATTTGTTAAGTGTAGAACTAAAGGAGGAATGATCGTAGACGTATTCGGAATCGAGGCGTTCTTACCAGGTTCTCAGATTGATGTAAAACCAATCCGTGATTATGATGCATATGTAGGTAAAACAATGGAATTTAAAGTTGTTAAAATCAACCACGAGTTTAAAAACGTTGTAGTATCTCACAAAGCGCTTATCGAAGCAGATATCGAAGAGCAGAAGAAAGAAATTATCGGTCAGTTAGAAAAAGGTCAAGTATTAGAAGGTACTGTTAAGAATGTTACTTCTTACGGTGTATTCGTTGATCTTGGAGGAGTTGACGGACTTATCCATATTACTGATCTTTCTTGGTCTAGAATCAATCATCCAAATGAGATCGTTGAACTTGATCAGAAATTAAACGTTGTAATCTTAGACTTTGATGAGGCTAAGACTCGTATCCAATTAGGTCTTAAGCAATTGAAAGCGCATCCTTGGGAAGCTCTTGATAATGAGTTGAAAGTTGGAGATAAGGTTAAAGGTAAAGTAGTTGTAATCGCTGATTATGGTGCGTTTATCGAAGTTGAAGAAGGAGTTGAAGGATTAATCCACGTTTCTGAAATGTCTTGGTCTACTCACTTAAGATCAGCACAGGATTTCGTAAAAGTTGGTGATGAAGTAGAAGCTGTAATCTTAACTTTAGATAGAGAAGAGCGTAAAATGTCTCTAGGTGTTAAGCAATTAACTCCAGATCCATGGACTGATATTACATCTAAATACCCTGTAGGTTCTAAGCATACTGGTATTGTTCGTAACTTTACGAACTTTGGAGTATTCGTAGAATTAGAAGAAGGTATTGATGGATTAATTTATATCTCTGACCTTTCTTGGACGAAGAAAATCAAGCACCCATCAGATTTCACCAATGTAGGTGATAAGTTGGATGTTATTGTTCTTGAATTAGATGTAGAAGGACGTAAGTTAAGTCTTGGACACAAACAAACTGAAGATAATCCTTGGGATAAGTATGAAACAGAGTTCGCAGTGGGAACTAAGCATACACATGCCATTACGGAGATTGTAGACAAAGGAGCTACTATCGAGTTTAATGAGGATATCGTTGCATTCGTGCCGTCTCGTCACTTAGAGAAAGAAGATGGTAAGAAGTTAGCTAAAGGTGAAGAAGCAGAATTCCAAATCATTGAATTCAATAAAGAATTCAAAAGAGTGGTAGCTTCTCATACAGCTTTATTTAAAGAAGAAGAAGCTAAGATCGTTAAACAAGCTGCTAAGAAAGCTGCCGCTAGTAATTCAGAGAAAACCACTCTTGGTGATATCGATGCATTAGCAGATCTTAAAGCTAAAATGGAAAAAGGAGGTAACTAGTCTCTTTATTCTTTATAAATTAAAAGACCGCTCCAAAAGAGCGGTCTTTTTTTTACACTGAAAGTAGGTGCTATGTATTCACTGATATCGGTGTAGTAAAAATCTAATAATTTATAGAATTTAGATGTCATAAGATTATAGTAGTAATGAGGGGTTTGTTTTTATTAGTAATAAGTAACTTGTTTATACATTCATTACATTGTCAGCATATGCATACAGAAGAAGAGTTACAGGAATTTAAGAAGATTGTAAGTCAAACCAGGCAGCTGGGGAGAGAAAAAATAGTATACATCGCTTTAACCGATATAACAGATGATCCAGAATCAGTTTTAAAAAATGATAAAGTTACTATTTCTGTATGGTATAATGATTTGACGGTAAAAGTTGATATTCAAGAGCATTCTCCGATTCGTTATTTTCCAATGAATACAAAGTATCATTTAGAAAAAACCATATATGTTTCTATGGATCATGTCTCTGGTTCCAGCGGAAGTATTGTATACAATCAAAAGAAGGAACAATCTGTAGACCATTTTAGTAAAGTTTTTTTATATCAACATACAGAAGCTAAAAAAAAGATGGTCTCTAAAGTTTTTCAGCTTAATAATAGAAATGATCCTCAATATTATCTAGATTCTGAAACACAAAGGCATATTACTATTAGAGAACATAAGGATCATTATAGGATACAAATTGGTGATCAATATGCTATTACCTATAATATTGATAAAGAATCTGGAAAGATTTATGATTATGACGATCCGTATAAGAATTTTTATCCTACTCCTACAGCGGCACCATTTAAACCTAAACCTTTAGGAGGATCTTGGATAGAAATAAAAGAATGACAAATTTTTATTCCATTCTGACAATAAAATTCTTTTATAAGTAACATTAGTTTTTGAAATACAAGAGCTTATTTTTATCCGAAATCTAAGATTGAATAATCCTAAAATTTGATTACATTTGTATTCCAAATGTCTATTTGGAAATTATGAGTCAAAAATTACTACTTAGTGCAAAAGAGATAGATATTATTCTGCACCGTTTGGCTTGTCAATTGATAGAAAATCATACAGATTTCGACAATACAGTCTTAATAGGAATACAACCGAGAGGTACTTACTTAGCAAAGAGGTTACAGAAAATTCTTGTTGAAGAATATCAACTCCATAATTTGAATTTAGGGTATCTAGATATAACTTTTTATAGAGATGATTTTAGACGAGGAGAAAAACCTTTAGAAGCTAATAAAACAGATATTAATTTTGTCGTTGAAGACAAAAGAGTTGTTTTCATTGATGATGTATTATACACAGGAAGAAGTATAAGAGCTGCATTAACAGCTGTCCAATCATTTGGTAGACCATTAGAAATAGAATTGTTAACATTAATCGATAGACGTTTTAGCAGACATTTACCCATACAGCCAAATTATAGAGGCAGACAGGTAGATTCGATTAATCAGGAAAAAGTAAAGGTAAACTGGATAGAAAATGAAGGAGAAGATGCAGTTTATCTTGTAAGTAGATAAAAATTAAATTTAAATACAGAATGAGCGAATTAAGTGTAAATCACTTACTAGGAATTAAATATCTTACCAATGAAGATATTAACCTCATTTTTGAAACAGCGGATCATTTTAAAGAAGTCATAAATAGACCTATTAAAAAAGTTCCTTCGCTTAGAGATATAACTATCGCTAATCTTTTTTTTGAAAATAGTACAAGAACTAGATTATCATTTGAACTAGCTGAAAAAAGATTATCTGCAGATGTTATTAATTTTTCTGCGGCATCTTCCTCCGTTAAAAAAGGAGAAACACTCATAGATACAGTTAATAATATTTTGTCTATGAAGGTGGATATGGTAGTGATGAGACATCCTAATCCAGGTGCTGGTGTTTTTCTGTCTAAGCATGTGAATGCAAGTATTGTAAATGCAGGAGATGGAGCTCATGAGCATCCTACTCAAGCATTATTGGATTCCTATTCCATCCGTGAAAAGTTAGGAGAAGTAAAAGGAAAAAAAATTGTTATAGTTGGAGATATTTTACATTCTAGAGTAGCATTGTCTAATATTTTTGCGCTTAAGCTTCAAGGAGCAGAGGTAAAAGTATGTGGTCCTAAAACGTTAATACCAAAACATATAGAAAAACTCGGTGTTACGGTAGAAACGGATCTTATAAAGGCTTTAGAATGGTGTGATGTAGCAAATATGCTACGTGTTCAGAATGAACGAATGGAAATTAGCTATTTCCCTTCCACAAGGGAATATACTCAACAGTTTGGAGTAAATAAGAGGTTGTTGGATAACCTCGATAAGGAGATTGTAATAATGCATCCGGGACCTATCAATCGTGGTGTAGAGATCACGAGTGATGTTGCTGATTCTAAACAAGCCATTATACTAGATCAGGTTCAGAACGGAGTAGCAGTGAGAATGGCGGTTATTTATCTTTTAGCTTCAAAAATAAAACAATAATAGTATGATATTCAATAAAGAAGGTTCTACAACCATTATTACACAAGAAAAAGCAACAGTTGTTGATTTCGTGAAAGCCATTGAGACTAAATACGAGTCAATGAAAAATGATAATATTGTTGCTAACTTATTCTCTTTAAAAAACCTATCAGTTGATGATATCAATGAGTTTCTTAGGGTCTCAAATAAGCACAAAGCAAATAAACGTTCATTTGTTATAGTAACAGATCAGGTATCTTACGATGAATCGCCAAAAGAGATCACTATTGTTCCAACTTTGATAGAAGCTTTGGACTTAATTGAAATGGAAGAAATCGAGCGTGATCTGGATTTTTAAAAATCTTTGATATTTTTTGTAATCAAAGTTAATTTCTAACGTCTTATTTATCATGAATAAAATAGCCCCATTTATTCTTGTGTTTATTTTGTTGCTTTCGACAACTGTAATTGCACAAGACTGGAAATATGATTTTGAAGAAGCTAAAGCATTAGCAAAAGAAAAAAATCAAAATATTGTTTTACTTTTTACTGGTTCTGATTGGTGTCCACCTTGTATTAAATTAGAGAGAAAAGTTTTTTCGAATACTGATTTTAAAAAGTTTGCCGACGAAAAATTTGTTTGGGTAAAAGCAGATTTTCCAAAACGAAAAAAAAACCGTCTATCAGAAGAACAACAGGAAAAAAACTTTTCTTTGGCAAACCAGTATAATAAAAAAATGGTATTTCCTGTCATTCTTGTTATTGATCAAGAAGGCCAGGTGCTCGGTGCAACAGGATACCGAAAAATGTCCGCGAACAGATATATGGAATTGCTTACTACATTTGATTCTTTTGGGCGTTAATATTGATATATCTATAAGATTAAGTTATCTTCAACTTTTTAAAAATTAAGATATAAAATAAATTGAAAGTTACCATTTTAGGCTGTTATTCGGCTACTCCAAGAACATTTACGAATCCTACATCTCAGGTATTAGAAATTAATAATCACATTTTTCTTATTGATTGTGGAGAAGGCACGCAAGTAGAATTAAGACGGAATAAGATAAAGTTTTCTAGGATTAATCATATTTTTATTTCTCACCTTCATGGAGATCATTTTTATGGATTAGTAGGTTTAGTATCTACCTTTAGAATGTTGAATAGAGAAAACCCTCTTCATATATATGGCCCTGAAGGAATAAAAGAAGCGATTACATTACAACTAAAACTTTCAAATTCTTGGACAGATTATCCCTTGCTTTTTCATGAACTAACTAGCGAAGATTCTCAAATTGTATTCGAAGACGATAAAGTGATTGTAAGTACGATACCTTTACAACATCGCATTTATTGTAATGGTTTTTTGTTTCAGGAAAAATTAGGAGATCGAAAATTGCTTATGAGTAAGGTGCTTAATTACGATATCGATAAGGTGTATTATAAATCCATCAAAAAGGGGAAAGATGTAATATTAGATGATGGTCGTATAATTCCAAACTCTGAATTAACAGATGATCCTGCTCCAGCAAAGAGTTATGCATTTTGCAGCGATACAAAATATGATGAAGAAAAGATATCCTTAATTCAGGATGTAACTACCTTATATCATGAATCTACATTTTTGGAAAGCCATAAACATTTATGTGAGAAAACAGGCCATAGTACTGCAATAGAAGCTGCTACCATCGCTAAAAAAGCAAACGTTAAAAACTTGATTTTAGGACATTATTCTACTAGATATGGCAATATTGAGCTTTTCAAGGAGGAAGCCCAAACCGTTTTTGAAAATGTTGAGATAGGAGATGACGGAAAAGTTTTTAAATATTAAATAAAAATTAGGGTTTTTATAAATGAGTTTGTTTCAGTAATAGATCTGCAGTTTTGTGTGATCTTATGAACAAATCTCAAAAAAATCTAATTTATGAAAACCAATATCATCTTAATTTGTTGCCTATTTTTTTATTCAACCTTTACGATTAAAGCGCAAACAGCTAAATACGTTCCAGGAGAAATTCTTGTTAAGTTAAACGAAGAATACTCTGGTAAAAAGTTTGTTCAGGATTTTAAAAGGTCTAGTAGTCAGTTGAGTAATCCTGTTTTGGTGTCTAAATCATTAAACATTTGGAAGTTTAGTTTTGATGAAAACAAAACACCTATGAAAGCTATTTTAAATAATGTTTCAAAAAATAGAAACACTCAAATAGTTCAGGTCAATCATATTATTACTAAAAGAGCTACTACTCCTAATGATGCTGAATTTGATAGACAATGGCAATATTTTCAAGCAAACGATAAGGATATAGATGCAGAAGAAGCTTGGGATATAACTACTGGTGGAACTACTGCAAATGGACATGAAATTGTAGTAGCAGTCATTGATGATGGAATTCAGTTTGATCATCCAGATATGAAAGACAATATTTGGATGAATACACAGGAAATTGCAGACAATGGTATTGATGATGATGGTAATGGATATATTGATGATGTAAAAGGATGGAATACAGCAACTAATGACGATAATGTTGGTGATTTAGGACATGGAACTCCCGTAAGTGGTATAATTGGTGCAAAAGGGAATAATGGTATTGGAGTAGCTGGTGTGAATTGGGATGTAAAGGTAATGGCTATTGATGGAGGAACAGGAGTAGAAGAAGAGGTTATTAGAGCATACTCTTATGCATTAGATAACAGAAAATTATACAATGAAACTAATGGAGCCAAAGGTGCTTTTGTTGTAGCTACTAACGCCTCTTGGGGAGTGGACTTTGGCCAACCAGGAGATGCTCCACTATGGTGTGAATTATACGATACACTTGGTGAAAATGGAATATTAAATGCGGGTGCAACTATTAATGATGATCAAGACATTGATGTAGTTGGAGATTTGCCAACAGCTTGTCCAAGTGATTTTTTAATAACTGTAACTAATATGAATCAGAATGATGAGAAAGTACAGTTTGCAGGTTATGGTAAAACTACGATCGATTTAGGTGCTCATGGAGAAAACGCGTTTACGATCACTTCTGGAAGTGGTTATGGAGGATTTGGAGGTACTTCTGGTGCAACTCCACACGTAACAGGTGCTATTGCTTTATTATATTCTGCACCAAATACTTCTTTTGCAGAATTAGCTATTAATGATCCTGAAGAAGCAGCTAGAAAAGTACGAGGTTATATTTTGGATAATGTAGATCCAAATACTTCTATACAAGATATTACAACGACTGGAGGGAGATTGAATTTGTATAAAAGTTTACAGGCTTTAATGAATGATCAAACACTTTCTATAGATGAAGTGACTAGTAAACCTAATGATGGAATTTTCTTGTATCCAAACCCTGCTAGAGATATTATTACTTTTGAATTACCTAACAATGTAAAAATAAAATCTGCGTCTATTTATTCCAGTACTGGGCAATTGGTAGAAAAATTAGAAAATAATGTAGCATCAATAAATATTTCAAATCTTGCTAATGGATTATATATAGTACGCTATCAAATAGATGGAGCTAATTCTTTATATCACACAACATTGTTAAAAAGGTAGCTAATTATTTAGTGTTTATTTATAAATTTCTCATGCATTTTTAAAATCAAATTGTTTTACTTTTACAGTATTAATTATTGCGAATACTGTTAAATGAATAGAGATCTTACAGATTATAGAAAATCATACGATAAGAAAACTTTAGAGGAAGACACACTAGAGAAGTCTCCTTTTGTATTGTTTTCTACTTGGTTTAAAGAAGTTGAAGAGGCTGGAGGAGTAGAAGAAGCTAATGCAATGACCATTACCACCAATGGATTAGACGGTTTTCCGAAAGCAAGAATAGTTTTGTTAAAGCACTATGACGAAAAAGGTTTTGTGTTTTATACAAACTATGAATCCGAAAAAGGAAAAGCTATTGCTGCTAATAATAAGGTTTGTATTTCATTTTTTTGGCCTAATCTGGAAAGACAGGTTATAATTAAAGGAGAAGTTGCTAAAATATCGAATGAGAAAAGCAATGAATATTTTCAATCTAGGCCTCGCGGTAGCCAACTTGGAGCTTGGGCTTCTGAACAAAGTAATGTGATTTCGAATAGAGAAGTTCTCGAAAAAACACTAGCAAATTTAGAAGAAAAATATAAAGATACAATCATCCCAAAACCAGACTTTTGGGGTGGTTACTGTATAAAACCATTTTCTTTTGAGTTCTGGCAGGGTAGACCAAATCGTTTACATGATAGAATACGTTTTGAATCTGAGGATAACAATGACGAGTGGAAAATCGAAAGATTATCTCCTTAAAACATAAATAATCAAGAAAAACGGTATTTTGTTGCAGCGTAATTTTGTTAGGGTGTTAGTCCATAATAACAAAATTTGATCTTCTGTTTTTACGATACTCTTCTTCTTCACAATCTTGTCCATCAAGACAGTCGTTTACTGGCCTTGTCTCACCAAAACCTTGATAAGAAAGTATTCTGTTTTTGGAAATTTCCTGATCAACTAGGTATTTATAAATGGATTCCGCTCTTTTCTGAGATAAATCTAAGTTATAATCGTGATTTCCTCTACTATCAGAGTGAGTTTCAATTTTAATGATCATACTGGGATAATCCTCTTTCATTAATTTTACTACCTTATTTAGCTCTACTTCTGCCTTTTCTGTAATATCCCATTTGTCAAACTCGAAGTAAATTTCATTTAACTTAATAAGATCATTAATTGTTTTATCAAGCTTCATATCCGAACTCAATTGAGATGAAGGATCTTGATTAGAGTTTACGATATCGTTATCATTCAGACCTGTACTTTCGGTATTCTCAGATTTGTTTGCAGTATTAACTTCGACGATATTTTTCTCTAGATTCTTTGTTCTTGCAGCAAAATTAGCGTTAAAGTTAGGACAATTTAGTCCGCTCATATCCACTGCTAGTTTTATTTGGTAATAGTCAGGAAGATTACATTTATTAATGTGGTTATATCCTTTAGTATATTTTTTAGTTTCATTAAGAGACCCATTGAACTCAGCTATTACTGGTTGATCTTGCACAAGAACTTCTCCAGTTTCATTCAAAAGCTCACAAGTACTATTTACCTGTATTGCATATCTGATTTCAAAAGGTTCGCTATCCATTTTTACCATTTTATTAGGTACAGAAAAGCTTAGTGTTCGTGTAGGTTCATCATAAGAAACTTTAATTCTTTTAGAAGGAAGAACTACAGATTCTTTAGAAAAGACAACGTGTTCAGGAAGAATATCCTTTATAATCGTATTCTTAGCGTCATCGTTTCCATCGTTATGAATAGTTAGACTATAAACAATTTCTTGATCAGGTGCAATTACGTCATTAGGAAATACAAAACTACCATCCGAATATCTGGATCTCTTAACGATTTGAATTGCAGGCTCATAAATTTCTACGCTAAAAGCAACTGCCATAACGGAATAACCATCATTATAGGTAAGCAACCTAAAACTTGATTTGGTTTGATTGTTACCAATAATACTGTTTCTTGGATTTTTAATTTCAAATAGGTCAGCATCATATCCTAGAGTATTTTGACTAGCAGGAACTCTGGATGTAATATTTCGACCATTTTCCGTAATGTTAGCATTAAAGAAATTGTTCATAGGATTGGTATTATCCGTAATTCCTTTATACTTATTAGTTTCATTAGATAAAACCTGAAAACGATCACCTCTGATACCTTTATCACCTTCATAAGAGATAACTCCTATCTTACCATGTACAGCTCCTTCTGGAATAGTTTGGAAGTTATCGAATGAAAATTCTACTGGTTTTGCTTTAGAATCAATATTTACAAAACCGTCATATACATAAAAACGTTTTCTTGGTTTGGAGTTATCTTCGTAAATAACAACCATAGTCCAACCACCAGCAAGACCATTACCTAAGGTTTCATCATCATTTACCTCTGATGTAGTAGCGGGAATATTAGCAACCGTATAAGTACCCATAGGATCTTGTAAACTCGTTACTTGATCTGTTATATCCTTGTAGCATGAGTATTGTTTAAATAATGACTTTTCATCATTATAATAATCATGAATGATTTGTGCACCAGTCAAATTAGTGTAGGTATTGCTTCCAGGATATTTTATTTTAATGGAAGTAATATCATGTGTTCTTTCTTTATCGGCATAAGATGCAGTCCAATATAAACCAACATGTTTAATAGAAGCGCAACCGGAAGGGATATCTAGATCAGCACTACTAGAATTAAAGGTAGTGTCGTCATTATCAATATCAATGAATCCCATTCTGAACTGATTATTCAGACCACCATTATTATAACTTTTGTTTGGGTTGAAAGGATCTGTTCCATCATCATTACTTACTTTACCAAGTATGGTGTTGGATACGAATTTGAAATCTCCTTTAATAGTAAATTCCGTTCTTTTTTCTAAAGGAACTTCTACCTGCCCAAAAATTGTTGAACAGTTTAATATTACAAAAGCAGCAAAAGCGCATTGTAATTTTAAGTCTAGTATTTTTGAAAGTCCAATTTTTTCCACTTTTCCTTTTTTAATCCCTGTTATATTTAACTTAAAACTTGATACTAAATTGTGTTTAATTACTAAGGGTAAACATCTTCATTATAAGGGGAAACCGTAGGTAAAGTTAAATTTTAACAACTTATTATGTAAGTAAAAACTGATCTTTTCGATATAAAATGTGGTTTTATCGATTAAATGCAACTTATTAGTCTGCTCATTTTCATTGTTTTAAGGGAGTTTTTCGCAAATAGATCATTTTAGAGTAGCAGAATAAATCGAGTTTTTCCTATAATTTGTTTACCGCTTTTTTTAACAAAAAATATTTTTATGATAATATATGTAGAATTGTAAATGCTTATTCTTAAACTTGCGTATATGTAAATTTAGGCGGATATAATTTTTTGATTCAATCATGAAAACGTTATACATTATTAGACATGCAAAATCTTCTTGGGAATTTGATTTGGAAGATCATAAAAGACCTTTGAATAAAAGAGGTTTAAAAGATGCTGAATCAATAGGTAAAGAGCTTAAAAGCCTTATGAAACCTATTGACAGGGTAATTAGCAGTGATGCCGTAAGAGCAAGAACAACAGCCGAGATTATTCTTGGTCACCTAGATATTGAGGAGGATATTTTTAATTTAGAACCCAAGCTTTATGACTTTAATGGCCATCAGGTTATAGAAGTGATAAAAAATTGTGAGAACCACATTGATACATTGGTAATTTTTGGTCATAATCATGCCTTTACTTCAATTGCTAATCTTTATGGAGATCAAATGATAGATAATTTGCCGACTGCAGGTGTGGTGGGTATTCAATTTGATATCGATAATTGGGCGGATATTAGCGTAGGAAAAAACATACTAACCTTATTTCCCAAAGATTTACGATAAATGGAGGAAAATCAAGTAAATAGATATATAAATAGAGAATTAAGCTGGTTACAATTTAATGCAAGAGTATTACAGGAAGCATCGGATGATAGTGTTCCATTGTTAGAAAGACTTCGTTTTATCGGAATATTCTCAAATAACTTGGATGAATTCTTCAAAGTAAGATATGCTGCTATCAAAAGGATTGATCTCTCTGGTACTGATGGTAAAAATGTATTAAAAGGAATGACTGCCAGTGAACTTTTAGAACAAATAACTAAAATAGTAATTAAGCAACAGTCAGAAAGTTTAAAAACGATTAATACGATTAGTGAAAGATTAAAAGATCATAACATCTTTATCATAAATGAAAATCAAGTTACTCCAGAGCAAGATAATTTTATACGTAGGTATTTTGTAGACAAGGTAAGTCCTGCTTTAGTAACTTATATTTTAAATGATTTAGATAAGTTTCCTCATCTTAAGGATAGTGTGGCTTACTTAGCAGTAAAATTGGTTTTGAAGGATACAGTGCCGAAAGAAGGTACCATATCTAAAATCTTACAACAAAAAACCAAAGAGAAAATCTATGCACTTATAGAGATTCCTAAAAATATGGACCGTTTCGTAGTACTTCCAGAAAAAGATGGTAAAAAATATATCATAATTCTGGATGATTTGATACGGTATTGTATGCAAATTAACTTTAGTATTTTTAATTATATCAGTGCTTCTGCTCATATGATTAAAATTACAAGAGACGCACAGTTAGATTTTGATAATGATTTTAGTAAGAGTTTTATTGAGAAAATTTCGAGTAGCGTAAAATCGAGAAGAGATGGAGAACCTGTAAGATTTGTATACGATAAAACAATAGATAAGGATACACTCAACTTCTTAATGGAAAAGATGGGAGTGGATAATACCGATAGTATTATACCTGGCGGTAGATATCATAACCGTCGGGATTATATGAATTTTCCAGATTTAGGAAAGAAAAGTCTTGTCTATCAGAAATTAGTACCACTTACTATTCCTGGACTAAGTCTACAGGGAAGCTTACTCGATAAAATTGCGAAAAAAGACTTTTTACAGTATACACCGTATCATACTTTTTCATATACCGTAAAGTTTTTGCGTGAAGCAGCAATCGATCCAAAGGTAAAGACGATTAAAATCACGATTTATAGATTGGCAAGGATTTCTCATATTGCAAGTTCTCTCATCAATGCAGCAAAAAATGGTAAAAATGTAACGGTACAAATAGAATTGCAAGCACGATTCGACGAGCAGGCTAATATTAGATATGCAGAACAAATGCAGCGAGAAGGTGTTAATCTAATTTTTGGAGTTTCTGGTCTAAAAGTACATTGTAAAGCATGTGTAATAGAAAGAGAAGAAGAAGGAAAGTTAAAAAGATATGGCTTTATAAGTACTGGTAACTTTAATGAGTCCACAGCAAAGATATATACAGATTATACTTTATTTACTACCAATGAGGCAATCCTGAAAGAAACCAATAAGGTATTTAAGTTCTTTGATATTAATTATAAGGTAAGTAGATATAAACATTTATTAGTGTCTCCTCACTATACACGAAGTGCTTTAACGAAATTAATTGATAATGAGATTAAGAACAGTAAAGCAGGCAAACCTTCAGGAATTAGATTGAAGTTGAATAGTCTTAGCGATTATAGGATGATCGATAAACTTTATGAAGCGAGTAGAGCTGGTGTAAAAATCAATTTGATCGTAAGAGGTATTTGTTGCTTGATACCTGGAATCGAAGGAATGAGCGAAAATATCGAAGCTATCAGTGTTGTGGATAAATTCCTAGAACATCCTAGACTATTGATTTTTGAAAATGGAGGAGATTCTAAGGTATATATTTCTTCTGCAGATTGGATGAGAAGAAACTTAGACAGAAGGGTCGAAATAAGTTGTCCTATTTATGATAAAGATATCAAAGAAGAATTAATTGATACCTTTGATATCTGTTGGAGTGATAATGTAAAAGGAAGAAAGCTTTCAGAAAATCAAGATAATAGGTATATTCGAAATGATAAAGAAAAGGTAAGATCCCAAATTGCCACTTATGACTATTATTTAAAAAAATTAGGAAATTAAATATTTTGTTGACTATAGAAAAATATGGAGCCATTGATATTGGTTCAAATGCGGTGAGATTGTTGATTAGTAGTGTCCACGAAGAAGAAGGAAAAAAGACACGATTTAAAAAAACTAGCCTTGTAAGAGTTCCTATTCGATTAGGAGCTGATGTTTTTTTAAATGGAAAAATTTCAGAAGAAAATATTGGTAGGATGTTAGATGCTATGCAGGCTTATCAACTTTTAATGAAAACTCATAAAGTTGTGCGTTATAAGGCTTGTGCTACTTCAGCCATGCGAGAAGCTAATAATGGTAAAGAAGTCGTAGATCTTATTAAGGAAAATACGGGAATACATATTGATATTATCGATGGCTCTAATGAAGCTGCGATAATTGCTATGACGGATCTCCATGATTTAGTAAATTCTGATGCAACCTATCTTTATGTAGATGTAGGAGGAGGAAGTACAGAATTTACATTATACCATAATGGTAAGACTATTGATTCCAGGTCTTTTAAATTAGGAACTGTTAGATTACTTAATAATGTAGTTTCTGAGGATACTTGGAGCGAAGTTGAGAATTGGATTAAAAAGATCACTGCTGGATACACTCGGCTATCCCTTATAGGTTCTGGAGGAAATATTAATAATATTTTTAAGAATAGTGGAAAAAGTAATGGAAAACCCCTTTCCTTTTTGTATTTAAGTTCATATTATGATTTATTAAAGTCATTGTCTTATGAAGAAAGAATCTGGCAATTGAATCTTAATCAAGATAGAGCGGATGTGATTCTTCCGGCAACTAGAATTTATTTGTCCGCAATGAAATGGAGTGGTGCTCAAGAAATATATGTGCCTAAAATTGGGCTTTCTGACGGTATTATTAAATATCTTTATAGTGAAAAATTAGAGGGTAAATAAAGTGTAGAACAACAAGTTTATTGGTATTTTATCTATTTTTATGCCTTATTTTTTATATTAAAAAAACATCATTAATTTAAAAATTGCTTTTTTTGTTATAAATTGTACATATACCAAATATTAATAAATACTTATGCTATGAATAAAAAAATACTTTTAATTTTTGTATTATTAATTACTTGTATTACGATAAATGCCCAAGAATCGAAGTATGGAATTAGAATTGGAGCTAATCTAAGTTCTATAAGTTCTGATAATATTACTGGTGATTTGGATCAAAGTAGAATCGGAGTAGTAGTTGGTTTTCTTGCAGATTATAGGTTAACCAACAAATTAAGAATACAACCAGAGCTTCAATATTCTGGACAAGGTAATAAAGATAGAGATCTTAGAGTAAATTATTTACAACTACCTATTTTATTAAAATACAACATAACAGATGTTTTTAATGTTCAATTGGGACCACAAGCTGGTATTAAAATATGGGAGTGGGAAGATAACCAAGCAGACACTACAGATTTTGGCACCTTTGATTTTGCTGGAGTGATTGGTGTTGGTGCTAATATCACGGATAATTTTTTTGTTGATCTTAGGTATGCTTTAGGATTGGCAAATGTTTTTGACGAAGATGCTGGACTAAATATAGACGGTACGAGTCGCAATATTCAATTATCAGTAGGTTACAGGTTATAAAATAAGCTCTTTCCAATAAAATATTTTGAAGCTCACCAATTACATGGTGAGCTTTTTTATTAATATTAAAATGTTCCGTAATACTCAAAGAATTTTTTGGTCAGCGTTAATGTATTTTGATCCGATTTAATGAGTAGTTTACTTTTTAGTTTATTCATGATTTTATTAATGGTTACTCGTGTTACTCTTAAGTAATTAGACATTTCTTCTTGATTTAAAGGCATATTAATAATAATATTCTCCTGATGATCTAATTTATGATCAAACTTATCTTTAAACTCCATCAATACATTAAGAATTCTTTGTTCCGTATTTCTTAGATACAGCGTTTTAATTCTTCTTTCTAGTTCTATGTATTGATCTCCTAAGATTTTCAAAAAACCAATATTCTCTGATATTTTATCATGTAATAGATTTTGTAAAATCATAATATCAAACTCTTGTATTTCTGTATTGTTCTTTTGTGCTTCACAGATATAATAAAAAGGAAAGCTATCAATCATAGGTTTAGCACCAAAATATTGACCAGAAGTTAGTAATAAAGGGATAGTTTCTTCTCCATTTTTAGTGATGCTGCTGATTTTTACAATCCCATTTTTTACATGGAATATTTTTTTGTAGAAACAGGTTCCCTGAACAATGATTTCTTTCTTGCAATAATGATTAGATTGTTTTTGATCCTTTGGGATCAAAGCGTTTAATGATGTAAGTGACATTGAATTAAGTTGGTTATTTAATTAAACAAATGTTAAAATTATGTCATATTAACACCGTAAAATGAATTTAATTGTGATTAATACATATTTCTTTTGAGGTTAATATGTCGTTCTAAGGGATTCATAATTAAAATAAAGTAGAATTAGTGTTAGAAAATTTATACCAAAGTAGCAGACCCTATACTAATTTCGAGTTGTATAAAAACACAATTAATAACTCTTAAAACCATTTAAAATCATGAACTCAATTCATTTAAAACGGGGATTTATTCTCATGCTACTTGGAGTATTGACTACAGTAATCTATTCATTTGCAAAAAATGATATATCTGAAGTAGTTAAGATCGAATACAAAGAATCTGTAGTAAGCTATTTTGGAGATGAAACAGTAACCAAAAAGGACCTTTTAAAAGAAGCAAAACTTATTGATATCGCAGATCGACGATTCGAAACAAAGTGGAGAAATAAAGATCCAAAAGGTATCTCTGAAGAATACACTACTTCTGGAGCTGTATTTATGAAACCAGGAGTAAAACCAAGAATTGGAAGATCACAAATAGAAAAAGAATTTGCAACAAGCGTTAAATCTGTAGATAAAGTAGAATTTTTTCAGGATGAGTTACAGTTTTTCGGAGGAATGGATGTTGCTTTTCAACGATGTCATATGTTAGGATATGTAGATACAGAAAATAAACCCATATTCGAAGGGTCTTATGTAATTCTATGGAAAAAAGAAAAAGGAGAATGGCTTATAGAATATGATATGTTTAATTCCGATAAATAGTCATTTTCTTAAATCTATTTGTAATTACAAAGCTTTGTATAGAAGTAATTGTAATTCATAATATCAAACTAATACTAGAGCAGGACTAGACTAATACGATTTCTACTAGAGTCTTGCATAACTTTAATTGTTTAGAATAGAATCGCTTAAAAACGATAGGGCTCATTAAAGTAGAAGAATTTTCTATTCTAGCAATAAACACACACACATGAAAATAAATAATTCAGCAATAACATCTATTGCCAAAGAATATGGTACTCCATCTTATATTTATGATGGAGATCAATTAGTGAAAAATTATAAAAATCTCATAAATGCGTTACCAAACTTTGTAGATGTATTTTATGCATTAAAAGTAAATCCGAATGTTTCACTTGTTCGATTATTAAGAAATAACGGAGCATGTACTGAGGTGTGCTCGATTACCGAAATGGAAATAGCACTAAAAGCAGGTGCTACGCCAGAAGATATTATCTATTTAGGCCCTTGTAAGAAAGACTATGAGCTTAAAAGAGCAATATCATTAAATATATTTGCTATTGTTGTAGAATCTGAAATCGAATTGGAAAGGGTTTCAAATTTTGCAAAAGATTTAGGAGTAGTAGCTAATGTAGCTATTCGGATAAATCCAGACTTTTCTGCCGAAGGATCACCATGGAAAATGGGAGGAAGACCTACACACTTCGGAATTGAAGAACAACATGCCATACAAAACTTTCGAGAGTATTTGAACACTCCAAATGTAAATGTGAAAGGAATTCACGTGTATAATGGAACTAATATTTTAGAAGCTTCTTCAGTATACGAAAACACAAAATACATCCTAGGATTATATGATAAAATTGTGCAGATGTATAACTGTAAATTTACTATGGTTGACGTGGGTGGAGGAATGGGTGTTCCGTATTTTAATAACCAGAAGGAACTAGATATTGAAGAATTTAAGGCATTAATGGTTCCCTTATTCTCTAAATTCAATCAAAAATATCCAGATACACGCATTATTATGGAATCTGGAAGATTTATAGCGGGAACAGCAGGCTATCTGGCTGTTACTGTAAATAATATAAAAGTAAATCATGGAAAAACATTTTTAGTTACGGATGGTGGTACGAACTGCCATTCTGCAGCAGCAGGTTCCGGACGTGTCGTGAAAAGAAATTTTCCAATGCAAAATATTTCAGCGTCAAAGGACAGTACAAATAAGGTATATCAAGTATCAGGACCTTTGTGTAGCCCAGATGATATCATTGGTAGAAATATGGAATTAAAAGAGGCAAAAGTTTCAGATGTTCTTTTGGTAGCATTTTCTGGGGCATATGGCCCAAGTTCTTCTCCAGGACTTTTTCATAGTCATGGTTTTCCCTCAGAAGTACTCATGTATCAAGATAAATCATATTTGATTAGAGAAAGCGATACTACTTCGGATATTATGAGTAAACAAATAATGGTGGATGTTCAGCATCACGATGAATTAATTTTAAACTAGCTAAAAATGAATACAGACATAATTTTAGATACTATAAAAAATGGACTTATAGATAGTATACCTAATATTACAAAAGATCAAATTGTTATGGATGCTCATCTTAAAAATGATCTAGGTATAGACTCATTGTCATCTATGTTTTTTCTGACTTTTTTAGAAGATAATATTCAGGGGTTTGAAGTGAATGCAGATACCATAGAAGCCAAGCATTTTAATACGCTAAAATCAATATTTGAATATGTATTGAATGAAATGAAAATACCTGTGTCTGCTATTTAAAAGAAGATACAATTAACGCCTTTTCATAGACTATCTTATATTATTAATTATTTATATATAGAGAACAATTAAGGCTTTTAGTATGATTAGATATTAGAAGCCTTGATTAATCTTCTTTCTTTATATAAAATCACAAATCTTACAAAACAATGATACCAAAAATGCAAAATTTCTTGGAAGAATCAGTACGTCTGTTTCCTAACAAGGCAGCTGTAGTCACCGGGAAAAACATATATACTTTTTCTGATGTAGAACGTCAATCAGATTCATTAGCAATTTATCTTCAAAGTGTTGGGGTAAAAAGGGGAGATAGAATTGTACTACAGTTAGGAAATACGATCGAAGCGGTTATTTCATTCTGGGCAGTTCTTAAAGTTGGAGCTATTGTTATTCCAGTAGGAACAGAATTGAAATCAAACAAGTTAGAATATATTCTTGATAATTCTGGTGCTATAGTTTTTATTTCAGCAAAAGACACCATTTTATTACACAAAAATATCATAGCGAAATCTAAACTTACAAAAGTTATCGTAGTGGATAGAGATGATCAACTCAAAGAAGATTTGTTCGTGGATTATTTCGATACGTTAAAGAATCATCATTCGACATTAAAGCCTTCAGGTTTAATAAGTATCGATCTAGCGGCCATTATATATACTTCTGGTTCTACAGGAGAACCTAAAGGTGTAATGCTATCACATGAAAATATGATCGCTGCTACAAATTCTTTAAATAGTTATCTTAATTATCAAAAACATGACAAAGTGTTATGTGCACTACCATTATCTTTTGATTACGGTCTATATCAGATGATCATGTGTATTTCTAAAGGAGCAACCTTGCTTTTAGAGAAAGAATCTTCTTGGCCTATATTTTTATTAAAAACTATAGAAAAAGAGAAGGCAACTATTTTGCCTGCAGTTCCTACTATGATTATGCTATTACACGAACAAAGTAAGAAATACAACTTTGATCTTTCGAGTGTTAGAACAGTAACAAATACAGGAGCAGCGTTGTTGCCTAGTAATATTCAGATGATCAAAAAACTATTTATCAAGGCAGATATATTCTCTATGTATGGACTTACCGAGTGCAAAAGATGCACGTATTTACCTCCTAAAGAGATTGATACAAAACCAAATAGTGTAGGAATTGCAATTCCTAATACTGAGTTATGGGTTGTAGATGAAAAAGGGAATAGAATTCTTACACCAAATACCGTAGGGCAATTGGTAATAAGAGGAGCAACCGTAATGCAAGGTTATTGGAAAAAACCAGAGAAAACATCAGAAAAACTAAAACCAGGAATATATCCTGGCGAAAGAATATTATACACTGGAGATTACTGTTGCATTGATGAGAACGGATACCTCTATTTTAAGGGCAGAATGGATCACATGATCAACTCTAGAGGGATTAAAGTGAGTCCAAAAGAGGTTGAAGATTATCTAAATACAATCTCAGGTGTTCATTCGGCAGTAGTAACTGGAGTCCCTCATGAAGATTATGGAGAAGCGCTTTTTGCTTTTGTCGTGTTGGAAGAAGGTTCCTTAGTTTCTGAAAATGATATCTTAATTCAATGTAAAGAAGGCCTAGAGATTTATAAGGTTCCAGAGTATCTTAAAATTATTAAATCGATACCTAAAACACCAAATGGCAAATTCAATGTAATTGAATTAAAAAATAGAGCATTGCAGCTTTTAAAAGAAGAGCATATTAATTCTTCGGTGATTTAATTATGGAATTAACATTTGACTTAGGAGACTTAACACTTAAGGCGAAGGCTTGGGGTAATTCTAATAACCCTCCGATTTTAGGAATTCATGGTTGGTTAGATAATGCGAATACTTTTGATAGTATCGCGCCATTAATTTCAAAGGATAAATATTTTATTGCCATTGACATTGCTGGACATGGCTTATCAGATCATAGACCTGAAAATAGCTCATATTTCTTGTGGGATTATGCAAAGGATTTACTTGGTGTTATCGATATATTAGGATGGGAAAAGATTTCAATTCTTGCTCATTCCATGGGTACAGGTATCGCTAGTATTATGGCTGGAGCGATGCCTGAGCTTGTAGATAAACTAATATTTGTTGATGGTCTTGGAGCCCCATTTGTTTTGGAAGATAGTAATGTAGTAGACAATTTTAGAAAATCTATTAAACAACGAAAGATGGCTAAGAAAACCAAATTGTATGGGTTTTCTTCAATTGATGTTCCACAATTTGCTACAAAAGAAGAAGCTATTAAAGATAGGATGAAGAGTAATTTTGGAAATATCTCATATCGATCTTCTGCTTCTTTGATAGAACGCTCCTTGCAAAAAATATCTAATGGATATCGGTGGCGATATGATGCTCGTATAGCCTTACCGGAAATCTATAAAATGACAGAGCATCAAGCACAGCTGTTTATTGACAAAATTAGCTCCGAAGTATTAATATTACTGGGAGAACAAGGACTCTTCGCCGAAGGATTGTTTCATAAAAGACTTCAAAGATTCAAAAAGAAACAGTTGCATTGGTTGCCAGGAGGACATCATCTACACTTAGAAGAACAGCATGAAGAAATCGCTGTTCTAATTAATCAATTTTTATAATCAAAATACACATTAATCATGAAAAACCTTATACTAAAGTTTTTAGTACTGCTATTTGCTACTCATATATTACAAGCTCAAGAATTAGAGAGTGAAAATAAAACAACTTTCGCAACAAAAATTATTCATAATAGTGTTGCTGGATTTTATCCAATTTTCTTCGGGAATTTTGAAACTAGTAAAAATTATGATATTACATTTTACACTATTTTTTGGACAAATCCTGCGTTTGGGAACTTAGAATCAGGAAGTGATTTATTGTTAGAAACATCTGTAGGATTGGGTTTCAAACTATTTGATAAATCATTATATATTAATCCTTCTTTCGGAATTACTAGCGGAAAGTTCTCTTCTAATAGTACAGGAACTAAGATTGCAGAAGGTGTTGTGCCAAGTATCTATGTGAATTACCAAAAAAGGTTTCTGGATTTCGAGGGGTATATAGCTTATTATAAATCTATTCGCGAAGATGATGACATCATCACCAAAGATTATTTATTGAATTGGATGGCACCAGGAATTAATGTAAGTAAGCGAGTTGTTTTGGGAGCTTTCTACGAGTCGTTCGGTATCACAAGACAAGAAGATGGAGATCCTTTGTTGGTTTATCAATGGTTAGGAGGTTCTATTAAACTGAAATTCGATAAAGGAATTGCTTTTAGGATATCTGCGGGAGCAACATTAAATACAGATGCAGGAACATCAGATGAGTTCTATAAGGTATCCGCTTTTATTCCTTTATAATAATATGGGTTGAATTAAATACACAGAAATAACGATATTTCTGTGTATTTAAGTGAATTATCTTTATCCGTGAATAGTTTCTTTTTTGCTTAAAGATTGCATGATCTCTGCTTCGAATTCTAATAAATCTTGCCATTTTTGATCCACTTCCTTGCGATCACCATATTGTCGAGCAAAATTTAAAAACATAGTATAGTGATTTGCTTCACTTACCATAAGATCTCTATAAAACTTTGCGAGTTCTTGATCTTCTAATTCTTCGGATAAGAGTTTAAAGCGTTCACAACTTCTTGCTTCTATAAGCGCTGCATATAGCAATCGGTGTACTAATTGAGTGGTTCTGCTGCCTCCTTTTGGAAAAAAAGTAACCAACTGTATTACATAATCATCTTTTCTATCTCTACCTAAAGTCCATCCTCTAGCAATAATTTTATCATGAACCATTTTAAAATGGCTAATTTCTTCTTTTACCAATTTAGTCATTTCCTGAACTAGTTCTGTATATTCAGGAAAACTAACGATAAGAGATATTGCCGTAGATGTTGCTTTTTGCTCACAATAAGCGTGATCAGTGAGTATTTCTTCAATGTTCTTTTCTACGATGTTTACCCATCGTGGATCTGTAGGAAGCTTTAATCCAAGCATGCTATTTCTTTTTTACTATACATTTTTCTTTTCAGAGGACTAAGATACTGCTTTAAAATAGAGAAGTAATTAAAAGCCTGAATATTATTCATTCAGGCTTTTGATTGTATTAAAAAGTATTAATTCTTTTCTTTTTCTGAAGTAAGCTTTACAAGTTTTTCTTCTCCTTTTGTGATACCAGATTTAACTTTTTCCATTTTCTCTTCATACTTTTTTAATCGTTCTTCGGCTTTTGCTACTTTTTCCATTTTAGCAGTATATTCTTCTTCTGTAATCTTTCCCGCTTCTTTTTTAGCAAGCAAACGATCTTTTGTTTTTTGAATTTTATCCACACCTTTTACTTTGCGATCTTCAAGATTAGATAAACGATCTTTCTTGTTTTCAATTCTTGTTTGTACCGCATTGGCTTTTTCATTCTTAAACGAAGCACGTTTCTCTTTTAATTCTTTTCTTTGTTCTTTAGTCGCTTCTTTATAAGCATCCATTTTTTCTTTAAGCTCAGGGTGTTCTGCTAAATATGCTTTTTTTTCTTCAGCTGTCATTCCCTTCATTTTTTCGCGATGCTCGCCTAAAATTTCTTTTCTACCTTCTTTCAGTTCTTTTTTAGCCTCTTTAATTTCTTGCTTTTTCTCCTTCATTTCTTCTTTCATCTCCTTCCGTTTCTCCTTCATCTCTTTGCGCTTTTCTTTCATTTCCTCTTTCTTCTGCATTTTCTTTTCTTTCAGGTCTTTAGCAGGTTTTTCAGCTTTTTGAGCATTGGTAATTCCGATGCATCCAACTAATAATGCGATAAATATATATTTTGAAAATTTCATTGTGTTTTTTTATAGGTTATCTAATTCGTTTAAAGCATTTTCTAATTCTTCTGCTTCTTTTTCTAAAGATTCAAAATCTTTATCAATTTCAGTAGCTACAGCTTCAATTTCATTATTTAATTCTTCTGTTTTTTTTGCTTCTTCTTCCTGAGCTTTTTTGTCAGTGCAGGCCACCATAAAGAATGGAATTACCAAAAGGAATAAAAGATGTTTTTTCATAATTAAAATTATTTAGGTTAGTGTATTAAAGATACCCAATTTTTTAATTACGAATATAAATTTGAAAAGGGATATTTTAGATATCTAAATCAAAATCAGATCTTAATTTATCGATAAGAGGATTCTTTTCTCGAAGTTTGGCATATTTATCCTGTGGAGTGAAAGCATATTTTTTTGAAGCTTCTTCGTTTACATGGATATCAAGAGCAATACTATAATTATTTAGTTTTTTATATAGAAACTGAAACAATCCAGGTAGCGCACTTTCCATATCGGCTTTCATGGAATGGTTTGGTAGTTCTAAATAAATCTTACCGTCATTCAATGTGGGTATATTCATCGCAAACATAGATCCAATGATACGCTCTCCTTTTTTATCTTGCATTTTACCGTATTCTTCCCAACATTTTTGCATTTGAGCTTCTGTAAAATCGTCGCTAGGTAGATTTTTAGGATCAACAATGGTATCTACTTTTTTCTCTTCGTGTTCCTTTTTCTTCTTTATACTGCTTAGAGATAAACCAGAAGTTCCTCTTTGTCTTGGTTTTACTAGAGGTTTACTTTGGGATGTAGTATGACTAGTAACTTCTTTTGGTTCTGCAACCGCATTGTCCGTTGTAGTGTTATTTGAAGTATTAGCAATAGGTATTTCGGCTACTTCCTTTGTAATTGTTGGAGCAGGAGTATGATCTACATTAGTTAAAGATTGCTTATCATCTGCTTTTTGTTTTTGTTCCTGTGAGATTTTTACAGGTTGAATGCCTTTTTCCTTAAAATAACTAGGAGGGATTATGTAAGGTTGGTCATTTTTTTTTTCTCCGTCTTTAGTAAGTACAGAGGCAAGTTGCATTAGGCAAAGTTCAACGAGTAATCGTTGATTTCGACTCGTTTTATATTTCAGATCACAATCATTTGCCAGTTCAATCCCTCTAATAAGAAATGGGTGAGGAGACTTCTGTGATTGCTCTAGATATTTAGCCTTGGTTTGCTCTCCAACTTCTAACAAATTAATAGTTGCTTGATTTTTACAAACTAAGAGATCTCTAAAGTGCGAAGCTAGTCCCGCAATAAAATGATGTCCATCAAAACCTTTGGATAGAATTTCATTAAATTCTAGTAATAACTGCGGAATGTTATTTTCTAAAATTAGATCTGTAGTTCTAAAATAAGTTTCATAATCTAAAACATTCAGGTTCTCAGTAACCGCTTGACGGGTTAGATTTTTACCACTAAAACTAACAACTCGATCAAATATTGATAATGCATCTCGCATAGCACCATCCGCTTTTTGTGCTATAATCTGCAGAGCATCTTCATCGGCGACAATACCTTCTTGTTCCGCAACCTGCATCAAATGTAGCTTTGCATCAGTAACCGTAATTCTTTTAAAATCAAAAATCTGACACCTGGAAAGGATGGTAGGAATGATTTTATGCTTTTCGGTGGTAGCTAATATAAAAATAGCATGCTTAGGAGGTTCTTCTAACGTCTTAAGAAAAGCATTAAAAGCAGCCTGAGAAAGCATATGAACCTCATCGATAATATAAACTTTATAAGTTCCTACCTGAGGAGGTATTCTAACTTGATCGATGAGATTACGAATATCATCCACTGAGTTATTGGATGCAGCATCTAGCTCAAAAATATTAAAAGCGAAATCTTCATCAGGATTTTCATGTCCTTGTTGATTGATAGTTTTCGCTAATATTCTGGCACATGAAGTTTTACCAACACCTCGCGGACCCGTAAACAATAAAGCTTGTGCAAGATGATTATTCTCTATAGCATTCAGCAACGTATTGGTAATAGCCTGTTGACCCACAACATCCTTAAACGTTTGGGGTCTATATTTACGAGCTGATACTATAAAATGTTCCATCGCTACAAAGTTAAAAATAGATTGGAAATAGGATATTGAAGATACTTTTTTTTACTCGGTAGTTATTAACAACGTCGAGTTTGTAACATCCAAATGAGTTTTATCATTCTTAAAATATCTATAGATCGCTTTCCTTTTTAAGCATTTCGATATGTCTTATTAGTCTTTTTATTTCTAAGGAGATCGTTCCATTATAAACACCTCTTATTCTTCCTTTTGGATCTACCAAAATAAAGTTCTCAGTATGAATGAATGCGTTTTCGTCCTTGGTTTTTACAAAATCTTCGTCTGCGAAATAGGAGGTTCTAGCTAAATCATAAATCATTTCTTTATCTCCAGTAACTAAATTCCATTTACCAGATACAATATCATTTTTGATAGCATATTCTTTCAGAACTTCGACAGAATCTCTTGTGGGCATCACTGTATGAGATAATAATTTAATGGAATCGTCATGCAAATATTTCTCTTGTAACACTGACATGTTCTTTTCTAATTTAGGGCATATTCCAGGACAAGTTGCAAAAAAGAAATCTGCAACATATATCTTTCCATTATAGGTTTCGTTAGTAATTATATCTCCATCCTGATTTGTCAGTTTAAAAGGAGCAATTTTATGAATTCTAGTATATTCAGGTGATCCAACAGCAATCCACTCTGGAGTAAATACAGCGGAATTAAAAAAAGGGAGGCTTTGTTTTTCAATATCTGTATTACAGGAAAATGCCGTTAAAACAACGAAAATAACGGTAAAAAATAACTTATTTGTAGGTTTCATCATTGGTACTAACGGTATAACATTTTTTTAATCCTATAAGCCCATAACGTTCTCCATTTTTGGCAACGTAGTTTGCTCTGATTTTTCCATTGGATGACCACATTTTCTGGGAACCATCTTCTTTACCATTTATAAAGTGAAATACTTTAGACTGCTGGCCGTTTTGATACCATTCGGCTACTTTACCATGATATTCACCTTGATTGTTAAATTCATATTGAAATTTTAATTGACCGTTTTTCCACCATCCTTTATGAGTATCCGTTTTCTTTCCATGCTGATAAAATCTTTTTTCTGCTAGTGTAGTATTGTCATATGTTTTTATTTCTTCTCCATGTTTTTTACCTGCTAAATAAGAAATCTTAGTAGTGATTTTATAGACAGAATCCGAAGAAGTTATAATTCCTGAAAAAGGAGTGCCCTTATATTGTAAAACGCCATTTTGTAATAAAAAATCTCTAGAATTATAGGTTACATCGAGATCAGATTTTTTCTCCTTACTACAGCCAAATGATATAAATAATACTAAATAAAAAAGAAATTTATTCATCTACTGACTAATATTTCCAGGAGTTCCAAAATATCCATTTCCATTAATATATGGATCGTCTAAGGTAATATGATAATGATATATTTCGTCTGGAAAATCTGTGGTAGTATGTGTATGTCCGTGATATTCATCTAAATCATCACTAGTAACCATCACGTTATTTTCCTCTGGTCCATATACAGGGAATCCGTCCGCTAATAATCCTAAAAAAGATGATCTTCCTAAGGTATTGGTTAAAAATAAAGGTTCAATATGATAATGATAAAGGCTACCTCCAGTTGGATGACCTGCGAATTGATCAAAGGAATTGATCTCATCTGTTAAAGGTTGATTATCTGGTCCCGCATATTGATTGAAAAAAACAACTCCATTAACAGAAATTCCTATCGGTCCCAATCTTGTAGCTTCTTTTACTTCTGCTTCTTCGGGTCTTCTAGGTATTCTGAACACAATATTTTGAGAACCTATCAAGTTCGGATTTAAATTAAAATCAGGGTTTGTTCCGTTATACGTTTCGTACATAGGATGACTTTCACCCCAATATGGGCTCGTATGATTGGGTACACCATTAGTGGTAAATTCTATAAAATCGTCTTCGATGACATAGGATACTCCATCTATATTATCAAACATTGATACGATAGAAGATATATCAGCACTTGAGTTTACAGGAGGATTATCTGTGTTATCATTATTTGTATTATTACTATCGTCAGATGAACAGCTTAAGAACAGTAGGAGAACGATAAGGAAGAAAAAGGGTATGTTATTTTTCATAGGGTGTTATTTTATTGTTTTATGTTTATAATTGCTTCTTTTAATAAATTTAATTGTGCTTCGTCTTCTGTCGAAAGTGGTAGCTGGTTGTCATTTAATAAATTAGTGTTTTCCAAAGCATCGTTTTGTAAATGGTATAAAGCTTCACTACCATCTGCAAATAGGATGTACTTATGAGAGGCATTTCTTATGGTGTATTCATCATCATTGGTATCATTGCCTACTTCAGAATACACATACTCTCGAATTGAATTAGTTGAAGGGGTAGTTAATAGTGAAGAAAAGCTTTTACTGTCATGGATAGAAGAACTATTTACTCCTGCGAGATTAGCTATAGTTGCAAATAAATCTGTTGTGCCCAAAAGTGATTCATCTATCGAATTAGTTCTAGTTACATTTTTTCCTGAAATAATCATTGGAACATTAATACCTCCTTGATATAATGAACCTTTTACTCTTCTTCTATTATATTCTTGTGCTACTTTACTAGGAGACCCATTATCTCCAATAAAAATAATTATAGTATTATCTCTTTCTGTTTCCGATAGAGAATTGAGTAGCCTTCCAATTTCGGCATCCATAGCCTCAATTGAAGCTAGGTAATATGCCAAAGGGTTGGCATCAATAGTTGCTTCATCATTAGGAAGATCACCTTGAGAGTGCAAGTCCGATGGAGGAAGGTGAAAAGGAGTATGTGGTGCATTATATGCTAACCACAAGAACCAAGGAGATTCTTGATCATCAATCCAATTTATAGCAAGATCTGTTAGCTTGGTAGTAACATATTCTGTGGAGGTTGTATTTACTCCATTTTCATTTAGACTCCAATCTTCATAACTTCTAACTCCTCCAGATAATAATCCAGCGTAATATGAAATTCCAAAATTACCAGGTTCTGATGCTCCAGTACCAAGATGCCATTTTCCTACGATACCACTATTATATCCAGTAGATTGATTAGTTAAATACTGATGAAGGGAGGTTTCAGAAGGAGATAAATCATCATCTACTTTCAAAACACCAGTTCTAAATCCATATTTTCCTGTAAGTATACTAGCTCTAGTCGGTGTACATACTGGATATGACCAAAAATTGGTAAATCGAATACCCGTATCGATCATGTTTTGAAGATTAGGAGTAGTAGGTTTTATGTCTCCAATGGAGTAACCTGGAGTAGCGTCAAGTCCCATATCATCTGCAATAATTAAAAGTATATTGGGCTTGTTTGGTTCCTCATTCTCCTCACTTTGAGAGGTGTTGTTATCGCTACTGCAGGAAAATAAAAATATAGCGCAGGCTAATATAAAAAGCAAGTTCACTTTCATAAGGCAGGTTAGTTTTTGTTATTAGACTTGGGAGAGTCGTAAAGGTTTAAATAACAAGTAAATAAAAGTAAGGAAAATCATTGTTTTATGAAAATTTTAAGAAAATTAATCTTTTTTATTAGCTGGATATCAGGGGTTTATTAATAGGTAAGTATGAACTTTAAAAAGCCATATTTTATAGTATATTTGCGGCAAGCAGATCACCTTATCGCCGTGTGCCGAACTTAGTTTGGAACAAGGAGGAAAGTCCGGACACCATAGTGCAGCATAGCGGGTAACGCCCGTCCGTCGAGAGACGAGGACAAGTGCAGCAGAAAGAATGTACAGGTAATGCTGTAGTGAAATCAGGTAAACTCTATGCGGTGCAACGCCATGTATACCAGCGCTTAAGGGTTGCACGCCCAATGTTGGAGGGTAGGCGGTTGGATTCTAAAAGTAATTTTAGAACTAGATAAATGATAAGGATCTCATTTAGGTGAGTTACAGAATCCGGCTTATGATCTGCTTTTTTATTCTTTATTTGGGCATACTGTTTGTTGATTATTGATAAACAGATCATATTATGCTAAAAAAACTCTTCATAGTACTTTTTCTATATATTTCGAATAGCGCTTTAGCCCAACAAAATCCAATAACAACTAATGATTTTTTGGGTGATTGGAGTATGAAAAAATCAAATGAACATTTTCCAGATATTTATCTAAATAAGTTAAATAAGATTATTAATTATAAAGGACATGGTGTTAGTTTTTTCATAGGTAAATACACTGGTAAAAGAAGAATTAAGATTTTTACTTCAAAAAACCTTCCAAGACGATGCGGAAATGATAACAGACTGTATTTTTCTAATGACTTCAGAAATCAAGATGTTTGGAAGTATGATTCTGATACACAATTATTGATTGTCTTTGATTATAAGACTGATCAAGAGAAGAAGTTTAAAGTCAATAAAATAAGTTCAGAAGAATTAATATTAAATCGTATCGAATAAGATTTTACAACTCTTTTAACAATAAGCAATACTAATTTTCTTGTACATTGTGCAACGTAAAGAAAATTGTATTTGTGAAATGCGCCATAAATATAGATCACTAATTCGATTCTACAATCATTGGCGAATTCCATCTAACCTACTTTAAAAATAGAATACATAGATGAATATTGCTATTGTTTGTTACCCAACATTTGGTGGTAGTGGAGTAGTTGCCACTGAATTAGGAATTGCACTTGCAAAGTTAAACCATCAAGTACACTTTGTTACCTATAAGCAGCCAGTCAGATTGGAATTATTAAATCCCAATATTCATTTTCATGAAGTAACTGTTCCAGAATATCCGCTCTTTCATTATCAACCTTATGAATTAGCACTTTCTAGTAAACTGGTTAATACAGTTAAAAAGTACAATATAGAATTATTACATGTACACTATGCAATTCCACATGCGTATGCAGGCTACATGGCTAAAGAGATTTTAGAAGAAGAAGGAATACATATTCCTATGGTAACTACCCTTCATGGTACTGATATTACACTTGTGGGAAATCATCCTTTTTACAAACCAGCGGTAACTTTTAGTATTAATAATAGTGATATAGTAACTTCAGTTTCAGCTAGTTTAAAAGAAGATACTTTAAGACTCTTTGACATTAAGAAAAAGATTGAGGTAGTTCCTAACTTTATCGATGCAAGCATTCGTAAAGCTGATTTTACCGAATGCCAAAGAGAATTAATGGCAACACCTGAAGAAAGAATAGTAACACATATCAGTAATTTTAGACCCGTTAAAAGAATAATGGATATTGTAGATATATTCTATAATGTTCAGAAAGAAATTCCTGCTAAATTATTAATGGTAGGAGATGGTCCCGAACGTGAATCTGCTGAAAAGAAGTGCAAGGATCTTGGTATTAAGGACAAAGTTATCTTTTTAGGGAATAGTAATGAGATAGATAAAATTTTGTGTTTTTCGGATTTATTTTTACTTCCTTCAGAAAGAGAAAGCTTTGGATTAGCCGCTTTAGAAGCAATGGTTAATAAAGTGCCAGTTATATCTAGTAATGCTGGTGGAATTCCAGAGGTAAATAAAGATGGTGTGTCTGGTTATTTAAGTGATGTTGGTAATATACAAGAAATGTCTACCAATGCTATTCGTATTCTTAAAGATGATAATACTCTAGCAAAGTTTAAAGAAGGTGCATTCCAGCAGGCGCTAAAGTTCGATATTGATAATATCGTTCCTATATATGTGGAGTTATATGAGAATGCATTGGCAACTGTATAACAAAGCACCATTGTCAATGACAATAGTGCTTTACAACTAAACAAAAATCAAATCAATTGATCTTTTATTATTAAAAAGTATATCTAGCGGCAATACCAATATTTACTCCAAAGTTATCTACGTCATTTACTCCTGCAGCATTTTCGATATTATGAATGTCATAAGTTGGACGTATACTAAAAGCTACTTGCAAAGGAAAATCGAAACGATAATCTACTCCAAAATCGGCACCTACATATGGAAAGAATTCACTATCTCTATTACTAGATATTCCTATACCAAAAAAACTAGTTTTGAAGTCTATATATCCGGCTCCAATCCCAGGACCTGCAAACCAGTTTAGGTTATCCCAGATATTATAACTCCAGTGAAAATATCCACCTCCTCTGTAGGTGTTGATAAAAGAATTTGTTCTCCAGCTTAGATTTAAGTCGATTCTATTGTGCTCACCAAATAATTGTCTTTGATAAGTGATTTCAGGACCGAATCCTTCATCGCCAACTACACCTTCTGATAATCGAATACCGATAGCATTTTTCGGGATATCCTGTGCGTGTGTTGAAAAGGTAGTTAGGATTAAGAATGCAACAAAAAATAATTTTTTCATGATTATAAGGTTTTTTTGAAATTTATCTTTTGTATACATTAGAATTAAAAGGTTAACATTTTAAAATAAAAAAAATAACCCTTGGGTATAATTGCCCAAGGGTTATTCATTTTCTAAGTGTATTAATTTCTAGAACTTATACCGTGCACTCAGTCCTAAATTAAATATGATATCATCATCATTATAATCATCGAAATAAATCTCAGGTCTGAAATCAAGTGAAATTTGTAATGGGAAATCAAAATGATATTCAATTCCAACATCACCGGTAACAAAACCAAAAGGTTCCAGATCATCTCGGTTATCCAAATCATTATCAAAATCTACGAGACCACCACCGATTCCTGGTCCTACATACCAATTTAAACCTCCATCGATGTTAAATACCCAATGATACATTCCTGTAAGTTTTAAGGCATTGTATCGATTTCTTCCTTGTACACCAAGATCTAATTCGATTCTAGTATCTGAACTTAATCGTGCTTGATAGGAGGCTTCAGCCCAAAAACCATCACTTTCGCTTAATCGTAAACCAATTGCATGTTCTGGAATGTCCTGTGCTTTTGCTGATAAGATAGAAGCCACTACAACAATGAATGTGATTAATATACGCTTCGTCATTATGAATTTGTTTTTTGTTAATTTTCCTAAGTATAACGCTAGATGCCAATTTTTAATGTAGCAACATTACCTAAGATTTTGTTAATTTCATATGGGTACAAACGTAAATACCTGATTTTATTGTGTTTTTTGAAGTTTCATATCAGTACTTTCAAATATTTTATCTGCAGAATTGGCAATAAAACCAGTAAATAATTTTCCATTATCTTGTGTATATCTAAATGCGAACTCATAATAACAAGAGGTTATTTCTCTGATTCCTTCTACAAACTCCATTTCGATTTTATCCGCTAGAATACTAGATTGTTCTAAAAACTGCTCAGGAGTACCTTTGATTTCACCACCAGATGTATTCATTGCAAAACCATTGTCTTTCAAAAAATCATTTAAAAGATGAAGATTCTCAAAGTTTTTAAGCTTATTTACATCTACCGTGAAATGGTTAGAGCAAAATCCATTAACATACATCCAAGCGGCATATTCAGATTCTTCTTGTAAAGATTGATATATTTCGTAAGAAGGAGTTTCCCATACTCTTCCTTTTAATACAAGATCGTCTTTATCAAAAACAGTTTGCTCACAAGCATCTAAAATATTTTTTACGTTCGATTGTAGTTCTTCAGAAAAATGAGCGGTTAGTAATTGACTTATAAAAATCTTTGGAGCGTCTGGATCTTCTAGGTTTTCATAATGTTTTGCATATAGCTTTTTAGCTTCAAAATGATACTCTCCCATTTCTTTATATCCCATTGATAAAAAAGGTTTGGCAATTACCTCTATGTTTGTTCTGGGGTCATCAAAAGTTCTAATAGCAATATGATCATTATATACAGTTTCATTTTCTTTTTCTAATAATGATTTAACTTTATGAGCAGAAGGTGTTTTATCAGCATACTGTTTCCATAGTGCTGAGAAAAAAAGTGTAGAATTCATTTTTATCTGTTTGTTTTTGATGTAAAAATACTACATTTGACTAGTATTATTGATGATGTAAACTTATTTAACTGTTTATTGATTTTTTTTATGTCAAATTGATTTTGCTTGCATAGAGGATTCTTTGTTTAAGTATAGATCTTTTAAAATTCAATTGTTTATGAATCATTTTGATTACATAGATCAGCAGATTTTATTACAAATACGTAAAGACGCTAGAAAACCATTTTCACAAATTGCTGAAGAATTAAAAATTTCTAATTCTCTAGTGCATCAAAGAATTAGAAAATTAAAAGAAAATGGGGTTATTGATAAAGCCGAATTTGTTATTGATGAAAAACGAATTGGCTATAAAACAAAGTCATATGTTGGTATTCGACTCAAAGAAGCTAGATATGCCAGGTCTGTAGTAGATGATCTTGCTAAAATTCCGGAGATATTAGAATGTAATTATGTTTCTGGTAATTATGCTCTTTTTATTTTGATCTTTGCTTATGATAATCATCATCTTAGAAATATCTTGTATGAGCAAGTACATCAAATCGATGGGGTAGCAGGCACCGATAGTTTTATTTGTTTCGATACAAATTTTAAAAGACAAATCACACTAGATTCATTGGTAAAGGGACAAAGTATATGATACCAGAAAAAGATCTAAATGCCTTAAAAACTCAATTAGAAGGAGACTTAGCATTTGATACGCTTACGAAATCATTATATGCCACAGATGCTTCTGTATATAGGAGAATTCCAACCGCAGTTGCTTTTCCAAAAAACATTAGTGATTTAAAAAAGATTATAGCTTTTGCTAATAAAAATAACTGTGGTTTAATTCCAAGAACTGCAGGAACCTCTTTGGCAGGTCAATGTGTGGGAGACGGAATCGTAGTAGACGTTTCCAAGTATTTTACAGAAATAATAGCAGTAGATGAAGTAAAGAAGACAGTTACTGTACAACCAGGGGTCATTAGAGATGACCTCAATCGATTTTTACAACCTTATGGTTTGTTTTTCGGGCCAAATACATCAACTTCTAATCGTTGTATGATTGGTGGTATGGTTGGAAATAACAGTAGCGGAACTACTTCTATTCAGTATGGGGTAACGAGAGATAAGGTATTAGAACTGCAAACATTATTATCCGATGGGAGCGAGGTTACTTTCTCCGATATCTCCAAAGAGGAGTTTCTTCATAAAACTAAAGAAAACACCTTAGAAGGTACTATTTATAGGGAATTATATAAAGAATTGTCATCATCTGAGGTGCAGAAACATATAGAGGAAAATTTTCCAAAATCTGATATTCATAGGCGTAATACTGGGTATGCAATTGATGAATTGATTAAAACCAATGTTTTTTCTGAAGGTCTTAAGGATTTTAATATGTGCGATTTGTTGGCTGGTAGTGAGGGAACATTAGCTTTTACTACACAGATTACCTTACAATTAGATGTATTACCGCCGAAGGAATCTTTAATGATTGCTTCGCACTTTCATTCGATAAAAGACTGTTTATTAGCGGTAGCTCCGGTAATGGAACATCCATTATTTACTTGCGAAATGATGGATAAAACCATTTTGGATTGTACAAAGAATAATGTAGAGCAGCTTAAAAACCGCTTCTTTATAGAAGATGATCCAGAAGCTATCTTACTTTTAGAATTAAGAGCAAATGATTTATATATCCTAGAAAAGCAAAAATCAGCACTTTTAGAAACCATTAAAGCTTCTAAATTATCATATGCAAATCCTATTTTATCTGGAAATGAAATACATCAGGCTTTAGAATTAAGAAAAGCAGGATTAGGATTATTAGGAAATATCGTGGGTGATAAAAAAGCAGTAGCTTGCATAGAAGACACAGCTGTTGCCTTACCTGATTTAGCTAATTATATTTCGGAGTTTACAGAGTTGATGAAGAAATATGATCAACAAGCTGTATACTATGCACATGCAGGAGCAGGAGAATTACATTTACGACCAATTTTAGATCTTAAAAAAAAGACAGATGTGGTACTTTTTAAAAAGATTACAGATGATGTAGCAACCTTGGTGAAAAAGTATAAAGGATCTATGAGTGGAGAACATGGGGATGGAATCGTTAGAGCTGGATATATTCCTTTTATGATAGGGGAAGGAAATTATGAAATACTAAAGAGAATTAAGAAAGTGTTTGATCCCAACCATATTTTTAATCCAGGAAAAATTGTGGATGCTTTTCCTATGGATGAACAGTTGCGCTATGAGATTGATAGAAAAGAACCAGAAATAGAAACCTTATTAGATTTTACGGATTCTTTAGGAATCCTTCGTGCTGCAGAAAAATGTAATGGAAGTGGTGATTGTAGAAAATCCGTAGAAGCTGGCGGCACAATGTGTCCTAGTTATAGAGCTACCAAAAATGAAAAGGATACTACAAGAGGAAGAGCCAATGCATTAAGAGAGGTATTAACTAATAATAAAAAAGCTAATAAGTTTGATACAAAAGAGTTGAAAGAAGTCTTTGATTTATGTATTAGCTGTAAAGGATGTTCTTCAGAATGTCCTTCTAATGTAGATGTAGCTTCGTTAAAAGCAGAGTTTGAGTATCAGTATCAAAAGGCTAACGGTGTTTCTTTACGAACAAAATTGTTCGCATATAATAACCGATTAAATGATTTGGGAAGAATTGCGCCTGGAGTCACAAATTTCTTTTTCAAAAATAAACTAACCTCTGGAATTCTCAAATCAACTTTAGGAGTTGCCAAAAAAAGAGAACTACCGCAGTTAAGTCGTAAATCTTTGAAAAAGTGGTGTCAGGAGAATTTAGCCACCTTGCAACCTCAAAATCCTATCAAAACAGTTTACTTTTTTGTAGATGAATTTACAAATCAGTTAGATACTGATATAGGAATTGATGCTATAGAACTACTAACCAGTCTGGGGTATGAAGTATTAATTACTAATCACAAAGAAAGTGGAAGAACATTTATTTCTAAAGGATTGTTAGAACAGGCAAAGGAATTGGCTAATGAAAACATCGATATTTTTAGCAACATAATTTCCGAAAAATCACCTTTGATTGGATTAGAGCCTTCTGCTATATTAACCTTTAGAGATGAATATTTAAAATTGGCAGATAAAAAGGAAGAGGCAAAACAGCTTTCTAACCAAGTATTTCTAATTGATGAATTTCTAAAATCTGAAATTGAGTTAGGAAATATAACTTCAGATCAATTTAGTAGAGAGGAAAAAACAATAAAACTTCATGGTCATTGTCATCAGAAAGCATTATCCAATATTCAAACAACGTTTGTATACTTAAATCTTCCTAAAAATTTTAAAGTAACGATCATACCGTCAGGTTGTTGTGGTATGGCAGGATCATTTGGATATGAGAAAGAACATTATGATGTAAGTATGCAGATTGGAGAACAAACCTTATTTCCCGCCATTCGAAAAGCTCCTGAAACTACAGTAATTGCAGCGGTTGGAACGAGTTGTAGACATCAAATCAAGGACGGAACAAAGCGAGTAGCCAAGCATCCTATTAGTATTTTAAGAAATGCACTGGTTTAAAATTTATCTTGTAAAATGCTTATAGACAGTATGTTTTAAAATTGTGAATATCTAATCCTAAAAATCATATAAAGAACTTTTTTTAAGATATATATTTGGCATCCTAAAAAAACGAAATATATGAGTGCTACTTGGTATGAATGTAAAGTAAAGTATAGAAAGATAAATGATTCTGGTGTACAGAAGGTTACTACAGAACCTTATTTGGTGGATGCAGTATCCTACACTGAGGCAGAAACAAGAATCAATGAAGAGATGTCGGCCTATGTAAGTGAAGAATTCATTATCACCAATATTAAGGTTGCGAATTTTGCAGAAATACACCCTTTTGAAAATTCGGATCGTTGGTTTAAATCTAAAGTTTCTTTGATTGCTTATGATGAAGAAAGTGGTAAAGAAAGAAAAACAAATATGTACTTATTAGTACAAGCCAATGATGTAAAAGAGGCGTTTGATAATACCAATAGTGTTATGAAAGGAACAATGGGAGATTACACTATCCCTGCAATTGCAGAATCTCCGATTATGGATGTATTTCCATATTTTACAGGAGAAGAAGAGCAGTTAGAAAGATTTAAAGCACTTAGAGATTCTATTCAAACGGTAGAAGAAGTAGAAATAGATGATAGTGTTCCTGCAGCTCCTGGTTTTATAGGAGAAGAAGAGGAGTAAGATCTTTGTAAATGGATAAGCTTCTTATCCTAATTTAATTAGTTAAAAGTTTTTGTACATGTGCTATTGAATGCACATGTACAAAAACTTTTTTGTGTTTAAAGGGTAACAATATTTTTTGTTGTTGATATAGTGGTATAAAACCTAAAAACTTAAGACAATGAAAAATTTAATTTTAAACAATTTGTTAGTATTTCTAAGTATAACTGTAATTATTGGTTGTACTAAGGATGAAGAAGTTATTGATCCAGCTGTATTAGAAGCACAAGAATTAAGAGAGCAAAGACAATTATTAGAAGAATCAGTAGCATTCTTAATAAACACGGATTCTATTTTGGCAGAAAGAAAAATCGAAACAGTGGAAGTGGTACGTTTTGATAGTGATTACAAAGCTTTAGATTCTTATGATGTTGATGGAAAAAGTTTTGTAGATGATGGAGAAGGCTTCGACGCAGAGAAAGGAGATGGTATTTATACAGCACAGTTGGTTTCTGATCAAACGGATATTTTAGAAGCTAAATTGGCTATAAATGATCAATTTAAGTATGGAGATAGATTAGATGGTTTATTAGAAACAAGAAAGTTAAAGATCAAGATAAAAGTAAAATGTCGTGCGACTTCTAAACAAGAAGGAGAAAGTTTATTTGGATTTTCATGCGAGAAGTGGGGTGGATGTGTAGAATTTGAAGATTGTAAAGTTGAAGTAGAAATAGAATTGTAAAATATCGTTTAATTCTGGTTAGTTAGTTTGATCAACCTTAAAGGCATCTTGCTTTTAGGGTTGATTTTTTTTAAATATTTCGGTAACTAATTTTTTATTTAAGCGTCATATATATAACAATAATAAAACAACCACAATCAATCAAAGTATCAATCACATGAAATCATTCAGAAAAATTAAAATTCTATCAACTTTGGGATTATGTCTACTGCTTACATATTCCATTAATGCTCAGAACTTAGAAAAGCAGTTAGATGATATCGTTTCTTCTATGTATTCTGTAGAAGAACCAGGTATTTCTATTTTGGCAGCCAAAGATGGGAAAGTTGTATATCGTAAAGCTTTTGGAAAAGCAAATCTAGAATTGGATGTTCCTCTAAAACCTGAAAATGTATTCGAAATAGGTTCTATTACAAAGCAGTTTACTGCCGTTGCTATTCTGATGCTAGAGGAGCAAGGGAAACTGAAAATCGAGGATGAGATTACAAAGTACATACCCGATTATCCAACCAAAGGAAAAAAAATAACCATTCATCATCTATTAAATCATACTTCAGGAATTAAAAGTTATACTGGAATGGCGAATTTTATGGAATTGACCAGACAAGATATGACACCAACAGAATTGATCGATGTGTTTAAAAATGAACCTATGGATTTTAATCCAGGAGAAGAGTTTAGATACAATAATTCGGGATATATTTTATTAGGACACATCATAGAGGTAATTACAAAAGATACCTATGAAAATTTTATAGAGAAAAACATTTTTGATAAAGTTGGTATGAAAGATTCTTACTACGGTAAAATGAGTCAAGTAATAAAGAATAGAGCTTCAGGGTACAAACAAGACAAAGGTTCTTATTTAAATGCAGATTATCTTAGTTTAACCTTACCATATGCTGCTGGATCTTTAATGTCCACAGTAGATGATCTATTAAAATGGCAAAATGCTATCAGTGCTAATACATTGATCAAAAGAACGAGTTTAGAAAAAGCGATTTATGGTTCTAAACTTAATAATGGAGATGATATTAATTACGGATATGGTTGGGGAAAAACAAATATACAAGGAGCTAAAGGATATGCACATAGTGGAGGTATTTTTGGTTACACGACAAACGGAATCTTTTTAGAAGAAGAAAATGTATATGTTATAGGGCTTACCAATTGTAACTGCAAAAATGTAGGAGAGATTACTACCAAAGTTGCAGCTACGGTAATAGGAAAACCTATACCTGATAAAAAAGATGCTATTTCATTACCGGAAACAGAGTTGAAAAAGTGGGTAGGTGCTTATGAGTTTGATGGAGGTGTTATACGCCATATTCAGTTAAAAGATGGTAAGCTATTTAGCCTTAGAGAAGGAGGACCAACACAAGAATTTCAAATTTATCCAATGAAAGACGGATCTTTTATTTTCGATGATGGTACCATTTCTTATAATTTTTCGATGACTAAAGATGGTAAAAGACAAACTATTTTTAAAACATCAGATGAAAGTTCATTAGGTAAAGGTATCGATAAAGCTCCTCCTGCGGGAAGAAAAGAAATTTCTGTAGGTTTAAATGTTTTAAAAACATATATCGGCACTTATGAATTACAACCTAATTTCTTGATTGATATTACGGTAGAAGGAAATTCAATATTCGCTACCGCAACAGGACAACCTACATTTGAAATTTTTGCAGAATCAGAAACTAAATTTTTTCTAAAAGTTGTACCAGCAGAAATTACATTTAATAAAGATAAAGAAGGAAAAGTAGAAAGTTTAACCTTGAATCAAGGAGGCAGAAAAATGCCAGCAAAAAAAGTGAAATAATTGTATGGGAGTTTCACGGGTGATAATAGTTCTTAATTCGTAAGAACAATATCATTTTTTAGACTAATTAGTAGGAAAAGCGGAATTGAAATAATAAGTTTTCAATTCCGCTTTATTGGTTGTAATTAAGTCTATAAAAAACTTAATTCTGATATAAACAGTTGGTTTAATTTGTTAATTATTTAGAGGAGTATCAAGTTTAATCATGTATAGAGAGCTGGCATCTATAGTTGGAGTTTCTCCAGGAAGGATTTTTTGTTCTATGATACCATTATCATCTTCATCTGTAACTGCAAAATCATCATCATTTATACAGCCTAATGTGTGGTTATCAATAAGCCAGATACCTTCTAATTTATCATGTGGATATCCAGTCTTTTGAACCAAATCAGCAACCAATGTTTTGGTTACAGGAACAATTCCAGCATTCTCGATTTCGGACCAGGTAGATTCTTCTAGTGTTTTCCCATTAAGTAATAAACCAAATTCATCTTCATCATTTGCCGAACTTACATCTGTAGCACCAGAAATATCGATTTTATACAAATGTTTTTGTACAGGTCCTTCACCAGAAAATTTACCATCTCTTTCGATAACAAGAAATTCTGTAGATGATAATCCAACGATTTCTGAATTCGATAAATTCGTATTCTCTTGTCTATATAGATATTGTTTGGTTTTTCCGGTTCGTAAATCAAATAGTAAAATTCTAGTAAGATCTGTTTGTATACGTTCTGGATTATACATAGTAGATTGCATAATCCCTGCTAATGTTCTTTGATCAGGAGTGATTCCTAATCCTTCCATTCCTCTATTAGGTCTACGTTTTGCAAATACAGCAGGTATTTTTCTACCTCCGTTACCTTCATTTATACCGTATGGAGAAATACGTTCTAATTCAACTCCATTAGCAGAATAATGAACAATATGAGGACCATATTCATCAGATACCCAAAAACTGCCATCATGTAGTGCTACTAAACCTTCAGCATCTAAACCAAAATCATCAAAAGATAATTGATTTCCATCAATGTCATAAGGGATTTCACCGGTAGCACCTTTACCTTCAGGATTCGGAATTCCAGAAATTGGGTTGCCATTAGGATCTTTTAGAAGAATTTCTTTTTTTAAAACGATTTCACCATCATTCGTGACAGAAAATAATCCAATTCTTGGAGTGTAGTCTGAAACTGGAAACTTTTTTCCATCAAGAAAATCAGTATTTGGTCCTCTATCGGTAATAGCATAAAATTCTCCCTTTCTTCTGGGATGTGCCGTTGCAGCAGAACCATAACCTCCATTCCTAATTTCTACATCTTCTTGAGTGGTTGTTAATACTTCGAATGGTAATTCATATTGTATATTTTCTTCCAAGACTAATTGAGGAGGAACAGAAATAGGACTACCAGAATAATCATCTAAGTACTGACAGGATACAAAAAGAGTTAGCACTGAATATAGCAGTGCGGTTTTAAGAGTTTTCATAAGTTTTAAGTTTAGTTATGTAATTAAGAAATTGTGCGAATTCTATAATTATGGTTAGTACTTTTTTTCAAGGAATGAATTCAAGAAAAATGAAGGTTGTAATCCTTCCAGATCAATAGTAACATTATCAATCTTTTCATTTGATTCTTCGATATAGGTCTCTAATTGTAGTTGTTGGTAATGAACGAGTTTCCATTCTTTATCGTGATATTCAAGTGAGGTAAGATTTTCTATCCAATCTCCAGAATTTAAATATAGGCATGATCCGTTCTTATCTTTATAGGTTCTCATTTGAGGTTGATGAATATGCCCACAAACCACATATGAATATTTATTTTGGATAGCCAATTCTGCTGCTACTTCTTCAAAATCATTGATATACTTGACCGCTTTTTTTACACTGTTTTTTATTTTTTTGGAGAGAGAAAATTTTTCTTTTCCCAGGCGTATCAAAAACCAATTGATACATTGGTTTAATAATATAAGCATGTCATATCCCCATCCTCCTAATTTTGCTAACCATTTTGCATTTTGAATAGAAGCATCAAAAATGTCTCCATGAAAAAACCAAGCTTTCTTACCATCTAGTTCCAATACTAATTTGTCTACCAATTTAAAGTTACCCATAGTAGTATCACTAAATTTTCGCAACATTTCATCATGGTTGCCAGTAATGTATACTACTTCTGTGCCCTTAGAAGCTAGGGTGATAATTTTCTTTAAAATTTTTAGATGAGGTTTAGGGAAGTATCGTTTTCTAAATTGCCAAATATCTACAATGTCTCCATTAAGAATTAATACCTTAGGTTTAATACTATTTAGGTAGTTCAGTAATTCTTTTGCCTGACATCCAAAAGTTCCTAGATGAACGTCAGAGATAACAACGAGGTCTACAGTACGTTTTTTCATAAAAATGACTTACTACTACAAATAAACTATGAAATGGTTAAAAAATAATTAACCGATTATGAGCATATTGTTATCTGTTCTTGAACATTTTAAGTCATTATTACCAAAACATTAAACAGATATTATTATCAAAAAGTTGTAAACAACTAAAAACATAATGAATCGATACTTTTTTGATCAATTCATTAAAAAAGACACTATTTCATTGCGGATAATACTTCTATATACTTTCTTAACATTGGATCAATTGGTTTGTTTTGCTTTTTTCTTATCACAAAGTATCTATAAATTCGTCAACCAAATCTTAACAGTATTCTTACTGAAATGATTTAGATTTCTTTACACTAATACAAGTACATTATGCTCATTTTTTCAAGGAAAATTTATGTTTATCGAGTGATGATTTTTAGCATGATCTTTTTGCTGTCATCTTGTAATTCTGAAGTATCTAATACAGAGGGAAATAGTGAAACAGAGGATCCGATTGAGGCTAAAATAGACAGTATTGTATCTAAAATGTCACTGGGAGAGAAAATAGGTCAAACTGCGCAAAGAGGGAAATCCAGTAGAGTTAAAGAATTACCAAAGGATTTAAAAGATGCCGTTCGAAAAGGACAAATAGGTTCTTTTCTGAATATCATGAATAAAGAAGATGCAAAAGAATTACAACGAATAGCCGTAGAAGAAAGCCCTAGTAAGATACCATTAATTTTTGCACGAGATGTAATTCATGGTTTCAAAACAATTTTCCCCGTTCCGCTAGGGCAGGCGGCTTCGTTTAATCCTAATCTGGTTCAGGAAGGTTCAAGAATTGCCGCCATGGAAGCTAGCACTTATGGCATAAGATGGACTTTTGCACCTATGTTAGATATTTCAAGAGATCCGAGATGGGGTAGAATAGCAGAGTCTGCCGGAGAAGATCCATATTTAACAAGTGAAATGGCAAAAGCTTATATAAAAGGGTTTCAAGGAGATGATTTATCATCTCTGACAAGTATGGCAGCTTGTGCCAAACATTTTATTGGATATGGAGCTGCAGAAGGAGGAAGAGACTATAATACAGCCAATATCAATGATAATTTGTTGCATAATGTTTATTTAAAACCTTTTAAATCTGCAGTAGATGCTGGTTCTGCCACTTTTATGACAAGCTTCAATGATCTCAACGGAATCCCAGCTTCCGCAAATTCTTATGTCTTAAAAGATATTTTAAGAGAACAATGGGGATTCGACGGTTTTGTAGTAAGTGATTGGAACTCTATTAAAGAAATGGTGAATCATGGATTTGCCAAAGATCAGAAAGAAGCAGCAGAAAAAGCAATAAATGCAATGCTAGATATGGAGATGACCAGTACTGCTTATCAAGATCATCTTAAGGAGTTAATACATGAAGGGAAATTTTCTGAAAAAGAATTAGATGTAATTGTAAAAAACATTCTTCGAATTAAATTTAGATTAGGATTGTTTGATAATCCATATTTTGATCCAAATGATACGGTTTTATATGCTAAAAAGCATTTAGAATCTGCACAAAAAGCAGCAGAAGAAAGTACTGTATTGTTAAAGAACAATAATCAGGTATTACCCATAAGTTCTAAACAAAAAATTGCAATTATAGGTCCTTTGGCGGATGCTCCTCATGAACAGTTGGGGACATGGACATTTGACGGAGAAAAAGAGCATACTATTACTCCTTTAAACGCTTTTGAAAATGATAATCAATACACAATAGCGTATACTAATGGATTATCGTATAGTAGAGATAGATCCACCAAAAATTTTCAAAAGGCAGTTTCTATAGCAAAATCATCTGATGTGATCTTGTTTTTCGCGGGAGAAGAAGCTATTCTATCTGGGGAAGCACATAGTAGAGCAAAAATCAATCTGCCAGGAGCACAAGAAGCATTAATACATGAGCTACATAAAACAGGAAAGCCAATTGTATTAATATTAATGGCAGGAAGACCAATAACCTTAGAAAATGTAAAAGACAAAGTAGATGCGATTCTTATGGCATGGCACCCAGGAACAATGGGAGGACCAGCTTTAAAAAATATTATAACAGGAGTAGTCTCTCCTTCAGGGAAATTACCTGTTACCTGGCCAAAAGAAGTAGGGCAAATACCGATTCATTACAATCATAAAAATACAGGAAGACCTGTAATACCCGATGAGTTTGTACAAATGGATTCTATTCCTATCGGTGCTTGGCAAAGCTCATTAGGAAATACCTCTCATTATTTGGATGCTGGATTTTTACCAGAATATCCTTTTGGATATGGATTGAGTTATAATCTTTTTACCTATTCTGATATTTCTATTTCTAATAATACTCCAAAAATAGGAGATACAATCACGGTAAAAGTAACCGTAAAGAACGAAGGAAACAGAATCACCAAAGAAACTGTACAACTATATTTCCGTGATATGGTAGGTAGTATCACAAGACCTGTAAAAGAACTACTTAGGTTTCAGAAAATAGCATTGGGCTCAGGAGAATCCAAAGAAGTATCTTTTACATTTTCTACCGATGATCTAGCTTTTTATGGGCCTGACAAAACATGGATTACGGAACCTGGTGATTTCAAACTTTGGGTAGCAAAGGATGCTTCAGATGAAAGTAATGTTTTAGAATTTACCATAGAATAATTATCTTTTATGCAGAATGCTATAGTCTATATTGTATTTGGAGTTTCCGGAAGTGGTAAAACTACAGTTGGAAAAGCTTTAGCAGAAAACTTAGGGATTCCGTTTTATGATGCAGATGATTTTCATCCCAAGGAGAATATTCGAAAAATGTCTGATGGTTTCCCGTTGAATGATACAGATAGAGCGCCTTGGCTGCAAAAATTAGCAGATGCAATTTCTGAATGGAATACAAAGGAAGGAGCCGTATTGGCGTGTTCTGCTCTAAAAGAATCCTATAGAAGTACCTTGCAAGGTGTAGATCCAAATTATATAAAATGGATTTTTTTAGATGGAAGTTTTGAGCTAATTACGAATAGATTGGGGGCAAGAAAGAATCACTTTTTCAAGAAAGAAATGTTGATTTCGCAGTTCGAAACTCTGGAAAAGCCAAAAGGAGGCATTGCCATTAATATTGATAAAAGTGTTGATCAAATCATAAATGAAATTAAATCCAAGTTGAATACAAGAAAATCAGAAATAGGATTGATAGGGTTGGGAGTTATGGGTAATAGCCTGGCTAAAAATCTTTTATCTAATAATTTTAGAATCTCTGTTTATAATAGACATGTCGACGGGATCGAAGTAGATGTAGCAAAGAGGTTTGTAGAAGACCAATCCGAAAGTGATACCGTTTTAGGTTTTGATGATTTAGAAAAATTCGTAAACTCAATAGAAAAACCTAGAACGATCATGGTAATGGTCAATGCTGGTAAACCCATTGATTTAGTAATAGAAGCATTAATTCCATTATTATCAAATGGTGACTGTATCATAGATGGAGGAAATTCTCATTATAAGGCTACCTTAGAAAGAAGTGAAAAATTGATTCAAAGTAACATTCATTTCTTAGGTACTGGAATATCTGGAGGCGAAGAAGGTGCGTTAAAAGGACCTTCTATCATGCCTGGAGGCGCTAAAGTGGCCTATGAAAGATCTGGCAAGTTTTTAGAAGCTATTGCTGCAAAAGATAAAAGCGATCGCAGTTGTTGTACGTATATAGGACCAGATGGATCTGGACATTTTGTAAAGATGGTGCATAATGGTATTGAGTATGCCGAAATGCAACTTTTAGCGGAGACTTATCATTTATTAAGATTTTATCTTTCTAAAACTCCTATTGAAATCTCCAATATATTTAAGAATTGGATTCAAAATGGTGCGCAGAGCTATTTACTCGAAATAACGGCAGATCTTTTATTAAAAAAAGAAAATGAGGATTTTTTAATAGATAAGATTTTGGATAAAGCAGGGCAAAAAGGAACTGGCGGATGGTCTACCGTTGCGGCATTGGAGCTAGGAGTTTCTTTACCAACGATCTCAGAATCTGTGATGGCTCGTAATGTTTCTGGAATCAAATCTAAAAGAGTAGAAGCCTCAGAAATTTATAAATTAGATAAAAGTCAATGCGACTTAGATGAGAAAACTTTTATCAATAATTTAGAAAAGGCTTTTATCGCTACAAGTATTATTAATCATCATATTGGTTTCGAGTTGATGCAGGAAGCTTCGACTACGTATCAATGGGAATTAAATCTTTCGGAAATAGCCAGAATATGGACCAATGGATGTATTATACGAAGTACCTTAATGGAAAAGATTTCGGAATTATTTCTTTTAAATGATCAATCTTCTTTACTGCTTTTTCCGTCCATTGTTCAAACTTTAAAATCTAATATAACCGCTCTTTCTGAAGTAGTAAGTGCTGGTTTAAAATCTGGATATCCACTTCCTGTATTGTCATCAGCGATTAACTATTTTTATAGCTATACATCCGTTCAATCATCAGCGAATATTATACAGGCACAACGAGATTATTTTGGGGCACATACTTATCAAAGAGTTGATAAACCTCTGGATCAATATTTTCATACTAACTGGAAAAGCTAACCTATGGACTATCAATTATTAATAGCAGTAGGAATTGGAATTGCTGCTTTACTTTTTATGATCTTAAAACTTCGTATGCAAGCATTTATTGCTTTGCTTATTGTTTGTATTATTGTTGGAATTTTAGCGGGATTACCAGCAGAAGATGTTCTCAATAGTATAAAAAACGGAATGGGAGGTACGCTGGGGTTTGTGGCTACCGTAGTAGGATTAGGTGCATTGTTTGGAGGTTTACTTGAACATTCGGGTGGCGCACAAGGATTAGCAAATTATATACTAAAATTAGCTGGAGAAAAAAATGCTTCATGGGCTTTGATGATTACGGGATTTATTATTGCAATCCCCGTATTTTTTGATGTAGCTTTTATTATCCTTATACCTATTGTGTATGCAATTGCAAGAAAAACCAAAAAATCATTATTGTTATATGCAATTCCTCTATTAGCTGGTTTAGCAATTACTCATAGTTTTATTCCCCCAACACCAGGACCAGTAGCAGTTGCTGATATATTAGGCGCTAATTTAGGTTGGGTTATCGTTTTTGGATTTTTAACAGGAATTCCTGCTGCTATTATTAGTGGTCCCATGTTAGGTAAATATCTTTCAAAAAAAATTAAACTAGATATTCCAAATACAGAGGTTACTAACACTACTATTGATAATCCTCCAAATCCAATTGGTATTATTGGAATTATTATGTTCCCGATAGTATTTATTGTACTAAAAACAGTCTTGTTGGGAGATTGGTTTGATCAAAGTCAGTTCCCGAAAGCAATACTATATACGATAACATTATTAGGACATCCTTTTACAGCACTAATTATGGCAAATTTAATTGCTTGGTATTTCTTAGGGATTAAACGAGGTGTTACTAGAGATGATTTATTAAAAATTTCTATGAAGTCTTTTAAACCTGCAGGTGCTATCATACTGCTTACAGGTGCTGGAGGCGCATTTAAACAAATATTGGTAGATACAAAGGCTGGAGAATTGTTAGCTTCATCATTACAGAGCTCATATATTCATCCGTTATTATTTGCTTTTATTGTAGCAGCATTAATAAGAGTTTTGCAAGGTTCCGCAACTACAGCAATGATCGCTGCAGCTGGAATTACTTCTCCAATCATTATGGCTGGTAATTTTAGTGCTGCACAGATAGCATTATTTGTAATTTCTATAGCATCGGGAGCAACTATGTTATCACATGTAAATGATAGTGGCTTTTGGTTAGTGGGTCAATATCTTGGAATGACCGAAAAACAAACATTTCGTTCGTGGACCGTAATGACAACACTGATTGCTATAACTGGAGTTATAATGTCTTTGTTACTATGGTATATATTTTGAATCCCGTGTTTATAGGTGTTAATGATTAGTTTCTATAAAAGTCTAAATTTATTTAATTCTTTATCGTATTATTAGTAGTAAAGCAATAGGAAAATTATTTTCTTTGCTTTTATATGAATCCTGAGATTTTTAAACATATCGAATTATTATTAGGTAGTGTTGGCCTAATAATAGCGCTGTTTTTTGGTGCCTTTATGATCAGCAGTAAAGAACAGCAAAAAAGTGCAAATATTTTTTTAGCTATATATCTTTTGGCATTTAGTTTAAGGATAGGAAAATCCTTATTTTATAACTATTTCCCTATCGATCCTATTATTAGAAATGTTTTTTTGGGTATGTTGTTAGCTATAGGCCCTTCTTTATGGTTATATGTTAAAAACTTAAGTGCAAACAATAAAAATGGGGAACGTAAGATACTACAAGTACATTATATTCCGCTGCTATTTTTCGTAGGATTTTGTTGGCTAATTCCAAATGATGGTTCTCAACTTTCCAGAATGATCTTTATTGGATTATTACTACATATTTTAGGATATGGAGTTTGTACTTTGTATTACTTGTTAAGGAGTAAAGAACGGTTGATTGTTAAAGAAAAAAAGACATATACTTGGCTGTTTTTTTTGACATTACTTACGATGCTGATGTCACTCGTGCAAATTGGAGTTTTTTTTCAATGGGTACCTTATTTAAGTACAGCATTTTTATTTTCAATTGTAATTATAACTTTAGCTATATGGGGGCTAAAAAATGTGTCTTTATTTAAAATAGAACCAAAAAAATATACGGGCTCTACCATTTCTGACCAAAATGCAACAGTCTATCTCGATAAGCTGATATATCTGATGAAGGAAGAGAAATTGTATTTGGATCCAGAAATTACCTTAACTAAGCTTAGTGATAGAATCGGAATAACATCTAAACAATTATCACAGATTATTAATCAACATAAAAATGAGAATTATTCTCAATTTATCGCTAGATATCGAGTAGAGGAAGCAAAGAAATTATTGGGTATGCCAGCTTACAAAAATTTTAAAATTGCTGCAATTGCATATGAAAGTGGATTTAACAGTATCTCATCATTTAATGCTTCTTTCAAAAAAATCACTAATACTACAGCTTTAAAATATAGAGAATCTCTTTCACAATCATCAACTGTATAGAAGATTAAAGTACCTAAAGATATTCCTGATTAATTTCTGAGGTGATCTTTTTTATTTTTTCTTCTAATGTAGTTTCTCCCCGAATTTTTATAACCTTACAATTTAATCTCTCTATCCATTGCAGATGGATTTTGAGAGTTCTACCGTGAAAATTAGGATTCTCATATTGATTGGCCCAAGATAAAAAAGCTTTTGAATGTTCTTGAGTGCTTTTATCGTGTAATAGCAGAGTTCCATATCTTTCTTGTTCTCTTTGGATCAATCTATTCATTCGTTCTTCATTGTTTAGATATATAAAAACTGCGAGATCAAATAGTGATTCCCATTGTTTTCCCCAACTTACTAAAGAACCACTGATAATTACGTTTTTATAAAGGTCAAAAGCAGCTCTTAGTTTTTTGTTTCGCTCTGGTAAGGGATTTTTTTTCTTGTAAGGAGGTGTTGTTTTTTTCCAATAGAAGTCATCAGAATCTAAATGAACAAAATCTATACGTTCAGCAATTTCTTTTGCCAATGTAGTTTTACCAGTACCTGAAGCTCCAAATATTAAGATTTTCATTTTCTCGAAGAATACTTTACTAATACAATCCCATTCGATAATACCCAAGCAGCTATACTAAAAGTAAATATTCTAAAACCCATTAAATTTGTAAATACAAAATCTGTGAATCCGCCAATAATAGAGAAAGTGATAATAAAAATCCCTAAATAGCTGATCCATTTTGGATGTTTTTGTTCTGAAATATTGGCAATGGAATAAAGGAAAATTGCAAAACAACATGCTACGATAAAGATATAATCCAGAGGAATATTAATAGCAAATCCATAGTTTTTAATCATATTTAAGGATTCTATATTCTGGTCCAGATTATCAGCATATTTGTTTAGAAAGTAAGGCAATGTAAGTCCATTAAAGAGTGCTGCAAACATTGCTGCAATAAGTCCAAAAGTAATTACTAAAAAAGCTAGAATTGACAACCTGTATGTATCCATAAGCGCGTTAGTAAGTCCATAAAATCCAAATAGCAGTATGGGTAAACTAAAAATTGCTAGTGCATGAGTGTTTTGAATAGAACTAGAAATTTTAATAATATATTCGATCGTACCTCCTGAAGGATGTAATACCATGGTTACTATTATTAATAGCGCTCCTAAAATCAGGGCAGAACCCGTACTTTTATACATGTGATGTTTCATATGTTTTAGATTACATTAAAACATCAAAGATCTTAGGTTTAGTTCATTGGATCACTTGATCCAAATCAAGAAATTACTTTAACCGTTTTCGTACTCGACTTAAAGTTTCGGGAGTAATGTTCAGATAAGAAGCTATAATTTTTTGAGGAAATTTCTGGATAATTTGAGGTTTATTTTTAAGGAGGTATTTGTATTTTAGATCAGGAGTATTATTGTCGTTTAATATGGTCATTCGTGCTGTTGCATCTTGTAGGACAACGCCCATTTTTAGGAAAGATTGAGAAACTCCAATTAACTTATGAATCGAATCTATCGTAAGTTCCAAAATAGAACTATCCTCATAGGCTTTGATATCATATTCGGATGGTTTCCTAGAGGTAAAACTTTGATGATTTATGATCCAATCATGTTCTACTCCTAAGTCCATAACGTTTTCATTTAGGTCAGTATCCATTTTAAAGTGGTAAAAACTACCAGAAATAATATAACATAATGAAGAACAAACTTCTCCAACTCTCAATAGAAGATCATTCTTTTTATATGTTTTATGGAGTACTTCTTGTGCTATTAAAAAAGATTCTTCTTCGGTAAAATCTCCAAGTTTATGAATAAATTTTAAAACTGATGGATCCAAGATGCAAACGTGTTTATTGATTGTTAAAAGTACAGATTAAATTGTTTTCTGAAATCTAAATTTTTTTAAATCATTTATTTTGTAGGTTTGAAGTTGAAAAACTTATTAGGTATTGAGTATAAAGAGAGATTATTCTAAGAAAGTAAAGAAACCATGGCCTACAAAGGACGCGATGGAACAAATTTACGATATGAATTTGTGGGGTTCGAACGGTTCGGATTTCTATTCTGGTGAGGGATCTCATCATCCAAATATCAAAAAGCCATATGTAGAGAAGATATCTCAGTTTTTAGCATCTTTTAAAAGTCCAATTACCGTTTGTGATTTTGGTTGTGGAGATTTTAATGTTGGTAAAGAACTGGTGCAGTATACAAAAGAATATTTTGCTGTGGATATTGTAGATAGTTTAATCCTTCGAAATAAAGAAAAGTTTAAACCTGATCACTTGACTTTTTATTGTTTAGACATCGCAAAGGATGAGTTACCTGTAGCAGATTGCGCAATAATTCGTCAGGTATTTCAACATATATCTAATGCCGAAATTGAAAGCACACTTGCAAAACTATCTGCATATAAATACGTAATTATTACAGAGCACCTTCCAAACGGAAGTTTTGAACCTAATATAGATATTATATCTGGTCAAGGTATCCGTTTAAAAAAGAAGAGTGGTGTAGACGTTTTAGCGCCTCCTTTTAATTTTAAAGCAAAAAACGTAACAAATTTGCTAACGATTCCATTAGGCACAAATAAAGGAGTTTTAGTCACTAATTTATACAAAACCTATTAAGGGATTGATACGGTTTTATCGATTCGATACATTTCTAGCATCTGTTTTTCGATCATTTTTTTGGGAGCATTCTTTAAAAAGAAATTTCTAAGCCCTTTTCCATATCTCCAATGTGCTATTCTTCCAGTATTCCAAGATTGTTTTACAATTTGATTTACTTTTTTTCTTCGTTTTTGTTCAAATATTTCGAAAATGTTCTTATTCGTATTTTTACTGATGAGTTCACTTAGGTAATAAGCATCTTCAATAGCCTGTGCACCTCCTTGTCCCATATTTGGTGTGGTCGCATGACCAGCATCTCCTATTAAAAGGATATTGTTTTTATGCCAAATTTCTAAAGGTTTTATATCGCTTATATCATTACGAATTATATGCTCCCGTGAAGTAGAGGAGATTAAGTTGCTTACAATAGGATGGAAGTCATTAAACATTGTAAGAAGCTTCTTCTTGGTATCAGCTTCATCTTTTTCATTTTGTTTATCTATCGCTACGGCAAACCAATATACATTGTTTTCTGATATTCTGGAGATTCCAAAACGTATTTGGTTTCCCCAAAGTTCTATTCCTCTATGATGAAATTCTTCATCCAATGATATATCTGCAATTCCACGCCAACAGGTTTGTCCAGAATATCTAGTTTTGCTACCTGGAAAAAGCTGCTTTCTTACTTTAGAATGTATACCATCTCCGCCAATTAAATAGTCCGTTTCTACACTTGACCCGTCTTCAAACAACACTTTTATTTTGTCATTAGAAAGTTCTTCATAACGATGAAAACCTTTGCCAAGGTGTATTTTGCTTTTTGGGATCTTATCAAATAATAGTTTTTGGAGCTTTGCTCTATGAATTGCAACAGTAGTATATCCAAAAATATCTTTTATGTTGTTTTGGTAATTATCTGAAAGTGGAGTTAAATCAGCTTTTCCTAAAGTAATTCTATTAATAGTATTTCCTTTTTGCTGTACCTCTCCTAATACATCTAAGTGGTCTAACACTTGTAAGGCGTTAGGAGCTAACCAAATTCCTGCTCCCACCTCTAGTAATTCAGGTGTTTGTTCAAAAATCTGATAATCAATATCGTTTCTTTCAAAAGCTAATGCAGTGGTTAATCCTCCAATTCCTGCTCCGATAATCGTGTAAAGCATATATTATTTTATTTGATGTATGTTTAATAAATTATATTTTCTATAAGTACTATTATTCGTTAGATATTGGTAACCCGTATATGGTAGTTTGCATTCCTGCGATTTTCCAGTGACCATCTACCTTTTCCATTAATCTTGTTTCTCGTTTCAATCCACGTAGAGAGTCTTGCTGTTCAAAGGTAACCCAAGCACCAGACCCATAAAGGCGAACATTAATTTTGTCTAATAGTTTTGGAACAGGTTCAGGTTCTGGATGTTCATCCATAAATGTTTTTACAAACCGACTAATTTCTTCCCATCCTACTGATTTGGAGAATTTTTTTGTTGTAAAATCAAGATATACTTTTGTTATTGAAGAATCCTGAATCCAGTAGTCTTGCCAAGCTTTATAGTCTCTACGAAATGCAGCTTTGGTTTCATTATTTAAAGTATTTAAGATGGCTTGCTCTTCTTTTAAGATATTCGTTTTATGATCTGTATGAGATAATGTATTTGTATTCTCACCTTTACAGCTCCAAGCCATTGTAAAAACTAGAAATAATAGTATTATAGTTCTTGCTTTTTTGAGAACATTCGAATATGAAAGTTTTTTGATGAATAATGCGTAATGTACCATGATATCTCTTTATAACTTATATTCTAAAATTTAATAGTTCTTCATAAGGATCTCCAGATATCCGCAATAATTCTGCAAAGGCTGGTTCTGTTTTTATTCCTTTTCTCTTTAGCATTCTAATATTCTCCTTAAAAGTAGGGCTCATTTTCTTCAAAATTTCATACTCTATCATCATATGCTTATATGCCTTTTGTTCTTGAGTAGGAATATTTTGTCCAAAAATTTCAATAGAAAACGAGGAATAGCTAAAATTGGCTACCGTGTATGGAGAAATACGATGATTATTTGTGGCTATTCGAAAATCCTCTTGGTCAGAGAATAATGTAAATACTGTATTTGTAAATTCTTCATGATCACGACATTCACAAATAATATCTAAATCACTATTATCAGTATAAATATCAATAGGAATGGTACCTGTTAGAATAGGATCGTAAGATTTTAGCTGTTTAAAAATTTCCAAATTCCGAAGTACGTTATAGGTGTCTTGTTGGTATTTATTACCTGATTTTAAGTATTCGATATTAGTAAAATCCACCATTGCTACTGATATCTTTTATGAAATTTTGTATTGCTGATTATTGTAATTCAGCTATTTAACAATTCTGTTATAAAATCACTCTAAAATAGCCATTTATAGCTGTATTAGCAAGAATTAAATAGGTAGATTTTATTTGATTTTAAGGAGTGTTTTTACGAAACATGACTCTGTATAATATCGTATACCAATTCTTTTGATAACTTTTGATTACCTGCTTTATTTCTTATGATTTCGAAAGAACATTGAAAATTACAACCATTATTGAATTCACTACAGCCGTAAGCTGTTTTTCCTTTTAGTATATGACCTTTCTTGCATTTAGGGCATGAGATCTTATCGGGTACAGTTTGAGGTTGTGTTGCGATTTTTTTAGTTTCTAAAACCAATTGATGATCTTCATCAAAACGTACTAAACCTTCTACTGTTTTCTCTTCTGTTTTGAAGCCTTTTAAATTTACTGTACAACCTTTTTTGAGTAATCGTATATATTGTTTTTCAGAGATTTTTTTACCTGTAAAAACAAAGGGTAATTGAAAATCACAACCTTCTTTATATGCACTACATCCGTAAGCGGATTTTCCTTTCAATAGCGTTCCTTTGCCACATTTAGGACATTTCTCCTGTAAAATAGATGATTTAGTAACTTTTTTAGTTGCTTTTTCTGTTTTTTCGGAAGTGGTATACGATATGTTAGCTCTAGTTTTTTCAGTTCGTACTTCATATACTAAATGATCTACCATTTGCTTCATGTTTTTAATAAAAGCACCAGCATGAAATGTACCTTTTTCTATCTCTTTGAGTTGCTTTTCCCATCGACCAGTTAATTCAGCAGATATTAATAGTTTATTTTGTATCGTATCTATCAATTGTATACCTGTGGTAGTTGGTAAAATCTGTTTTTTATTACGTTCTATATATTTTCTTTTGAATAAGGTTTCAATAATGTTAGCTCTAGTAGAAGGTCTTCCGATTCCATTTTCCTTCATGAGTTCTCTCATTTCTTCATCATCCACCTGTTTTCCTGCTGTTTCCATAGCTCTTAATAAAGTAGCCTCTGTAAATTGTCTGGGAGGTTTGGTTTCTTTTTCTAGAAAAGAAGGTTCATGAGGACCTTTTTCACCTTTTACAAATTCAGGGAGTATTCCAGATTCTTTTTTACTATCACTTTCTGGTGTTTCAAATACAATACGCCAACCTTTTTCTAAAATTACCTTTCCAGTCGTTTTAAAAGATACGGTATCAGCTTTACCAATAACTGTTGTATTGGCTACTTTACAATCGTCATAAAATACAGCAATAAAACGTCGTGTAATGATATCATACACTTTTTTCTGATTGATTTGTAATTTGGTTTGCTCTCCGGTAGGTATGATAGCGTGGTGATCAGTGACCTTTTTATCGTTAAAGACTTTGGTAGATTTTTTGATCTTTTTCCCAAGAATTGGAGTAGTTAGAGCATTGTAGTCTGTTAGTTTTTGTAAAATACCCGGAACTTTTGGGTAGATGTCATTTGGTAAAAAGGTGGTGTCTACTCTAGGATAAGTAACTACTTTTAATTCATATAACCGTTGAACAATTTTAAGTGTTTCATCTGCAGAAAAACCAAATTTGGTATTACAGTATACTTGTAAACCAGTTAGGTCAAACAATTTTGGAGCATACTCTTTACCATTCTTTTTGGTAATAGAAATAATCTCAAAATCACTTTGTTTTACTTTATTAGCTAATATTTCGCCGTCTTCTTTTTTAAGAAAACGACCTTCTTCATAACTAAATAAGGTATCTCTGTATAAGGTTTGTAATTCCCAATATCGTTGTGGTATAAAGTTTTGAATTTCCTTAAATCTATGGACTACCATGGCTAGACTAGGAGTTTGTACTCTTCCAATAGACAAAACTTGTTTGTACCCTCCATGTTTTACGGTATACAATCTGGTAGCATTCATTCCTAATAACCAATCTCCAATAGCTCTAGAAAAACCTGCATAATACAAATTATCATATTGTGTAGAAGGTTTTAAATTGGTAAAACCTTCTTTGATAGCTTCTGTAGTAAGAGAAGAAATCCATAATCGTTGAACTTCACCAGTATAACCAGCTTGATCGATTACCCATCGTTGTATCAATTCTCCTTCTTGGCCAGCATCACCGCAATTAATTACAACAGTTGCTTTTTCGAATAATGATTTTACAATACCAAACTGTTTTTGAATTCCCTGATTATCTACAACTTTGGTTTTGAATTTTTCAGGGAGCATTGGTAGATTATTAAGATCCCAACTTTTCCAATGAGGTTTGTAGTCATTAGGTTCATATAGCGTGCATAAATGACCAAAAGTATACGTGACAGCATACCCATTACCTTCATAATATCCATCGCGCTTTGTGGTAGCTCCTAAAACAGTAGCAATTTCTCTCGCAACACTTGGTTTTTCGGCTATGCAAACTTTCATTAATTCAAATTAGTTTTCCGGTGGAAAATTAGTCAAATTTTAATTAAGAATGATGCGTTTAAATTATTCTATTATCATGTTTTAGTGTGCCAATATCATGATTTAGGAATGAAAATAGCAGTATATCTACCAAATTTGTAGAAAACCTTATTTATGGAAACGTATAGACATAATAGAAGAAAATTTTTACAATTAGGAAGCACATTAGCTGTGGCTAGTTCTATAGCTCCGATTACCTATGGAGCTTCTTTATTGGAAAAAAATGATTTTAGAACCCTAGAAGAAAAAGAACCCATACGCTTATTCTCTAATGAGAATCCTTACGGACCTTCACAACAGGTAACTAAGGCAATAACAGAGCATACATCGAGAGTCAATAGATATGCTTCTTTTAATTCATATGCTACAGATGAGTTAAGAAGAAAAATAGCTAAACAGAATGGTATAAATGAAGACCAAGTGATTTTGGGACATGGTTCTTTCGAAATTTTATGCATGCTTACTCGAGCTTTTGGGCAACAGCAAGATAGTATTATAGTACCTGCAACCACTTTTAATGTTACAGCAGCTTTTGCTGATAGGATTTTTGATCATAAAGCCAAAAGAATATTGTTAACAGATGCTATGGATATTGATTTAAAAACAACCAAAAGTGCGATTACGAAGGCTACCAGATTGGTATATATCTGTAATCCTAATAATCCTACTGGTAAAGCTTTATCAGCGAATGATTTACTATCTTTTTGTAAAGAAGTAGCATCATCTAATTGTACGGTGGCTATAGATGAAGCCTATGTAGAACTTATGGACCCCAAAAAGAAACCTGATACGATTAAATTATTACAAGAAAAATATAATGTTTTAATTATTAGAACATTTTCTAAAGCCTATGGCTTGGCAGGTTTAAGAGTAGGGTATGCTATGGGCTTATCAGAAACGATAGCCAAATTGAATCATGAGTTTTATAATTTTGATGGATTAATTAGCAATCCTGGAGTAGTAGCCGCGATTACAGCTTTGGAAGATCCTTCATATGTGAATGAGTATCAAAAGAAGAATTCTGAAGTAAAAAAATATATGGAAGATAGTTTAGATGATTTAGGACTTCAGTATGTAAAAAGTGATACAAACTTTATGTTGATAGAAGTAAAGGATGTAAAACGTCTCAAAGAAGAATTAAAAACCTTTGGAATTGCAATTTTTCCTAGTGGAGGAAAACATTATCCTACTTGGGCTAGGATTAGTATTGGAACATTACCACAGATGCAAAGTTTTATGAAAGCCATTCGAACAATGAATTGGTTAAAGGTATAAATAAGGTAGAAATAAGTATTGTTCAAAAAATAAGTTTGAAATATGAAATAGTAACAATTTTCGAAAAATATTGATGGGTTTTCTATCAAATTACTATCGCATTTTTGAAGATTAACAAGTACATTTGTTGAAAATTGTTTTTGAATGGCAGGAAATACATTTGGGAATCTATTTAAGGTAACCACTTTTGGAGAATCTCACGGACCAGCAATAGGAGGAGTCATCGATGGATGTCCTTCTGGAGTACAACTCGATCTTGATGCGATACAAGCAGAATTAGATCGTAGAAAACCAGGACAATCTACAATTGTTACTCAACGAAAGGAGCCTGATACCGTAGAATTCTATTCTGGTATTTTTGAAGGTGTTACCACAGGAACACCAATCGGGTTTGTGATTAAAAATGCAAATCAAAAATCAAAAGACTATTCGCACATTAAAGATTCTTATAGACCATCACATGCAGATTATACCTATGATCAAAAGTATGGTATAAGAGATTATAGAGGAGGAGGACGATCATCGGCGAGAGAAACTGCTAGTAGAGTAGTAGCAGGAGCTATAGCAAAGCAAGTCCTTTCTGGTATTAGTTTTAATGCTTATGTGAGTGGTGTGGGATCGATTAAACTAGAGAAACCGCATACAGAACTAGATTTTTCATTAGTAGAAAGTAATATCGTTCGATGCCCTGATGCTGAAAAAGCGCAGGAGATGGAACAGTATATCAAACAAATACGAAAGGAAGGAGATACCGTAGGAGGATTAGTAAGTTGTGTTATTTCTGGAGTTCCTGTTGGATTGGGAGAACCAGCTTTTGATAAACTCCATGCAGAACTAGGTAAAGCAATGCTTTCCATTAATGCAGTAAAAGGGTTTGAATATGGTAGTGGTTTTGCCGGAGCAGAGCTGAAAGGAAGTATGCATAATGATCTTTTCAATACGGATGGTACTACAAAAACTAATCTTTCTGGTGGAATTCAAGGTGGAATTTCTAATGGAATGGATATCTATTTTAATGTAGCGTTTAAACCAGTAGCTACTATTATGCAAGACCAAGAGACTATTGATAAAGAAGGGAACATAGTTAATATGCAAGGAAAAGGTAGACATGATCCTTGTGTAGTGCCACGCGCCGTTCCTATCGTTGAGGCAATGGCAGCTTTGGTAATTGTTGATTACTGGCTAATGAATCGTACGATTAAAAAATAAGCACTTAAAAATATAGTTAATGTTACGGTAATCTTAACAAGGTTACCGTTTTTTTGTTTTTAATTTATATCTTCGACTTTTTGTATTCAAAAAATTAGATAATTCACATGAAGAAACTTGCTTTGCACTGGCAAATCCTTTTAGGAATGATTGCTGGAGTATTATTCGGATTTTTAATGACTCAGTTTTCTTGGGGAAAAGGTTTTACAGCAGATTGGATTAAACCTTTTGGAACCATTTTTATCAATTCTCTTAAATTGATTGCGGTGCCCTTAATCTTGGCGTCTTTAATTAAAGGAGTTTCAGATTTAAAAGATATTTCTAAGCTTTCCAAAATGGGTGGGCGTACGATTATAACCTATATCATTACGACTGTGATAGCAGTAAGTATTGGTTTGATTGTAGTGAATATCGTAAAACCAGGAGCTGCAATCACTGAAGAAACAAGAAGTGAACTTATCGCAAGTTATAAAGGCGCAGCAGATAGTAAGATTGCAGATGCAGAGAAACAAAAGAATGCAGGACCGTTACAAGCTCTTGTAGATCTGGTGCCTAGTAATATATTTAGTGCAGCGAGTAACAATAGAAATATGTTACAAGTAATATTCTTCGCTATATTTTTTGGTATAGGATTAATTCTAATTCCTGAAGAAAAGGCAAAACCTGTAAAAGACTTTTTTGATGGTTTTAATGATGTTATACTAAAACTCATTGACCTTATTATGCTAGCAGCTCCTTATGGTGTTTTTGCATTGTTAGCGGCATTGGTGGTTGAATCTCCGAGTGCAGATTTATTTGCGGCATTGGGAATGTATGGAGTTTCTGTACTTATCGGTCTTGCTTTAATGATAGGAGTTTATATTTTGATTGTATGGTTTTTCACTAAGAAAAGCCCTTCCTTTTTTATCAATGGAATTTCTCCAGCACAGTTATTAGCTTTTTCTACTAGTTCTAGTGCAGCTACCTTACCAGTAACTATGGAAAGAGTAGAAGAACATCTTGGGGTAGAAAAAGAAGTGACCAGTTTTGTGTTACCTATAGGAGCTACTATTAATATGGATGGTACAAGTTTATACCAAGCAGTAGCAGCAGTTTTTATTGCTCAAGCTTTTGGAATGGATCTTACTTTAGGAGCACAGTTAGGGATTGTTGCAACAGCAACCTTAGCATCTATTGGTTCTGCCGCAGTTCCTGGTGCAGGAATGGTAATGCTAGTTATTGTGCTAGCACAGGCGGGTATTCCTGAAGCAGGATTAGCACTAATTTTTGCTGTGGATCGTCCTTTGGATATGTGCAGAACTACAGTAAATGTAACTGGGGATGCAGCTGTATCTATGATGGTAGCAAAAAGCGTAGGAAAACTTGGGGATCCTAAGGTAAAAGATTGGGATGATCATTACGAAGGATAAGGTTAATCCTAGAATTTGTTATACTTTTTCTAAAATTTGATGCTTTTTCTCAATAATATTATTGGTAGTTATACCTTTATTAAAAAATTGAGTAATACACAAAAGAATGAAGGAAACTATTTTTTTAGAAGAATCATTGAAAAAAATATATGATCCTTCGGATTTTAGAGAAATAGGACATCAGTTGGTAGATATGCTTGCAGATCACCTAGAGCAAGTACAATCTGATAAGGACGCACCAGTCATCAAATATCGAAATCCAGAAGAGGAACTGTCTTATTGGAAAAATGATTTGTCTTACGGTTCTAATATGATGGATTTTTACAAAGAAATCTTAGATAGATCCATACACGTGCATCACCCTCGTTATATGGGGCATCAGGTTGCTGTTCCATCCGTAATAAGTAGTTTATCGGGATTAGTAACAGATCTTCTTAGTAATGGTACTGGAGTTTATGAAATGGGAATGGCCTCGAATGCTTTAGAAAGGATTGTAACTGATTTTGTTTCTGATAAAATTGGATATGGAACAGAAGCTGCTGGTTTCCTTACTTCTGGAGGAACATTGGCTAATTTAACAGCCTTATTGGCTGCCAGAAAAGCAAAAGCTCCTGGATTGGTTTGGGAAGAAGGACACCAAGAAAATCTAGCTGTTTTAGTTTCTGAAGAAGCACATTATTGTATTGATAGAGCAGCAAGAATATTAGGTTTTGGTGCGAAAGGGATTATAAAAGTACCAACGAATTCCTCTTTTCAGATAGATGTAAACGTAATAGAAGAATACTTAGAAAAAGCTGAGCAAGATGGCTTAGTTGTCATTGCTATTGTTGGGTGCGCTTCTTCTACAGCAACAGGTTCATATGATGATTTAGCAACGTTAGCAGAGATTGCTAAAAATCACAATTTATGGTTTCATGTAGATGGAGCTCATGGTGCTGGTGTTGTTTTTTCTGAAAAATATAAACACTTGGCTAAAGGAATAGATCAAGCAGATTCTGTGGTCATAGATTTCCATAAAATGTTATTGACTCCTTCTTTAAATACAGCATTATTGTTTAAACAAGGAGAAGAATCGTATAAAACTTTCGAACAACGGGCTCAGTATTTATGGGACTCCCAACAATCTAGAGAATGGTATAATTCTGGGAAAAGAACTTTTGAATGCACCAAATTAATGATGTCTTTAAAAGCCTATTCTATTATTAAGATGTATGGAGAGGATGTATTCGAGAAAAACATCAATCGATTATATGACCAGGGAAAATTATTTGCTCAGATCATACGTAATCGCGATGGATTCGAACTGTTAATGGAACCTGAAGCCAATATTTTGAATTTTAGATATCTAAAGTTTTCAGATTCCGATTTAAATGCAAACAATTCCAAAATACGAGAAGCACTATTGAAATCTGGTAAATTTTATATTGTACAAACGATGATTAATGAACAACGTTATCTTAGAACTTCTATAATGAATCCATTGACTACAGAGGAAGATTTTGAAGCATTGTTAGATGAAATAGAAATCATTGCTACATCACTCTAATGTTGTTTTGTGTGATCTACGCAACCTTTTTATAATGAAAGCATCTAAATAGTAAATTAGAAAATCACACAAGTTTATGAGACGATTTTATTTTATTTTACTGTCAATTCTTATGATGAGTTGTAGTAATGATGATGATGGTAACGCAGTTGTACAATCTACAATAGAAGGAGAATGGAGTTTAGTAAAGGTTACTGGTGGTTTTGCCGGAGTTGATGAAGATATAGATAAAGGTACAATCGAATGGGATTTTGACGAAGCTTCAGGTATGGTAACTATTACAAATACGATATCCGATGCATCTTTTAATACCATTTTACCTTCTGGAACGTATACTTATAGTATATCCGCTCCTGCAGATGCCGATGATTTAATTGTGAACAATGTAAATCTAGGAAGACTTACCTTAGAAAATAGCTTTTTTACCGTCGAAGAATCTTTAGTAGACGGATTTACTTTTCGATTCGAAAGATAGTAGATAATTACATTAAAATAATTTTATGTAATAATTAGTTTAACTAATATATAATTCAAATAGGCTTGTTACAAAGCCTATTTTTTTTGTTTAATATGTTTAGAAACTGAATTTTAGCTTCTAACTATATAATGGCTTACATAGTTGGTATAGAGTTTGATATTATATACCCATAATGAAAAAGGGGGAAAACCCCTATATGATTTCTAGCTAAAGTCCCCTTAATTTGCTTCAGATATAAACATACTTTTGAACCGCACATAAAATAAACCTTAAATTAACTCAATATGAAACGGCTTTTTCTACCCTTAGCTTTAATATCTTTTGCAGTGATCTGTTTAAGTATTGTACATATAGATAATGTAAATAAGTTAGATAAAAAATATAATCAGTTAAGACAAAAACATCAGTTAGATACCAATGATAATACTGAGGTAACAGCTATTGAGCAGCTGGATAAAAAATGAACATCAGCTCAAGATACGTTACAAACCAATAAACAAGAGGGAGCCATTATTCCAGAATTAGTGGAATAGAGGGGAAAACAACAAAAGTAACGGATAACCACCTAAAGACTGTCTTGCCTAATCTTGGCAAGGCAGTTTTTTAGTTAAATAATGGGAATATTTGGTCTTTGCACTGCTATAAATTTTCAATATCAAACGAATTCTAATTGAAACCCAACGAATTCTAAAATACCTACTACTTAGGTCATGATTGATAATTACTTTTAAACCGTAATTAAAAGATGGTCTTTTTTTTGCTCCCAAATTATTTTACCCAAAATAAAATAGATAGGATGAAACAATTGTTATTACCGGTAATCCTCATATGTTTTGCCATATGCTGTTTAGGATTTGTACATATAGACAATATGAATAAACTGGAAAAAGAGACAAGTAAAATTGAACACACTAACACAAAAACAATCGTATAAGTTGGATAACCTATAACCAATTTAGTCAATGAAAAGGGCTTTAAGCTCCGGAGTTGGGATTACACAATTATCTCTTTTACCAAACCATTTGTATCTGTTTTTTGAAATAATGTCATAAACCCAATCTCTTAAAAGCTTAGGAAAGATTAAAAAAACAGAAAGTAACGGATAACCACCAGACAGCTGCTTTGCAATTTGTAGAGCAGCTGTTGATTTATGATAATATGTGTTTTGCTCTATTAATAAGATAGTATCTAATTTAGAAGTGTCTACACCTCGTTCTGCTGCTAGTTGTTTTCCTATATCACTTTGCAGCGAAGCATATCGAAACACATCGTTTTTATCACGTTTTATTATAAAATTGACAGCACCATTACATAAATTGCAAACACCATCAAATAATATAATCTTTTTCCCTTCTAAGTTCATAATACAAAGATACATACCAATTACGAATTTACCTTAGAATTATAATTTTGTTAAGAAGGTATATTATTTAATGATTACAGATTCAATAACTTCTTTAGTAGTGATTTGTAGGTTTTTTGGAAGTATGTTATCCTTTGGCAATACCGCTAGGTACCTATCATTATTAGAATCAAAAACTTGTTTAAACATAGGATCTTCTAATTGCAAAGTATCACATATTTCAGTAATAAGATCTAAATGATAAATAAGATCAGTACTTCCCAAATGAAAGATTCCTTTTTTATCTCTGTTAATAATGTAGTGTAATTGTTGGGTTAATTTAGAAATCGATGTGGCATTAATAATTACATTTGGGAAAACTTCTATAGACGCTTTAAGATCATGTAAAGTTTTAATTTCTTGTACACGCGGTGTATTAGCACCGAATACCATAGGTACCCTCGCAATTACATATTTATCAGTAGGTAATCGCAATAGTGCATTTTCTATTTTAATTTTAAACTTACCAAATATACTTTCGCTTAAAGTTTTATCATGTTCATAAGACGGATAATTACTAAAAGTATCAAATACATTAGCGCTAGAGATAAAGATTAGTCTAGCCGTATTTCTTTGTAACCAACTAATAATACGGTAATGTGCATCTATCTGAGAATTGAAATTACCTCTTAGCGCAGAAACAATAATATTGGGTTTTAAGTTATCTAATAGGATAGAGATATCCTCTAGTTCCATATCATACTGAAAAAATTTCTGATTCTTTTCATAGAAAGCATTATCCGTATGATACGTTCCATAGGTGTCAAAATAGGAATTTAGCTCCTTATACAAGGAATTTCCTATAAAACCACTGGCTCCTATGATTAAAATTTTTTTCAATATTGGGGTGCTAAAAAAGTTAAGTTTCAGAGATCACTATGTATTAGTATCTGTAATCCTGAAACTTAACTTACGGTTTATTATTGTTATAAAGAACTTATCCTTTATAAAAAGGTAATTTTACTACAGTTGCAGGAATCGCTTTTTTACGAACCTGAATATTAATTTTACTTCCTGGCGAAGCAAATACTGTTGGAACATATCCTAAACCAATTCCTTTCCCTAAGGAAGGAGACATGGTACCAGAGGTTACAATACCTATTGCATTTCCATTACCATCTACAATATCATAATCGTGTCTCGGAATTCCTCTTTCATCTAGCTCAAAACCTACTAGTTTTCTTTCTGCACCACGTTCTTTCTCTTTAGCTAGTTCTTCAGAATTAATAAAATCTTTAGAGAACTTAGTAATCCATCCTAAACCAGCCTCGATAGGAGAGGTCTCATCATTAATATCATTTCCGTATAGGCAATATCCCATTTCTAAGCGTAGTGTATCTCTTGCTGCCAGACCAATTGGTTTGATATCAAAATCCGCTCCTGCTTCGAATACTTTATCCCATATTTGTTGTACTTCAGAATTTTTACAATAGATTTCAAATCCACCACTTCCTGTATAACCTGTTGCAGAGATAATCACGTGTTCGATACCTGCAAAATCAGCTACCTGAAATGTATAAAACTTTAATGCTTCTAAATCTACAGAAGTAAGGGATTGCATAGCCTGTGCTGCCTTTGGTCCTTGTATGGCAAGTAAAGAATAGTCTTCTGATAAATCACGCATTTCTGCATTCATCGTGTTATGACTTTGTATCCAATCCCAATCCTTTTGGATATTTGATGCATTTACTACTAATAAATATTTTTCTTCTTCTAAACGATATACGATTAAATCATCTACAATTCCTCCTTTATCGTTTGGTAAACAACTATATTGTGCTTTTCCATCTACTAATTTAGAAGCATCGTTAGAAGTTACTTTTTGTATGAGTTCCAAAGCATTTGGACCAGTAATAAGAAACTCACCCATATGAGAAACATCAAAAACACCTACACCATTTCTAACCGTTTCGTGTTCTACATTTACTCCTTCATACGATACGGGCATATTATAACCAGCAAATGGCACCATTTTGGCTCCTAATGCCATGTGAGTTTCAGTTAGCGCAGTATTTTTCATAAATTATAAATTAATAGAATTAGCAATCAAATTGACGCCGAAAGTAAAAAACTTTGCGTTGGTAAACAATGCTTTTAGATGATAAATTGTTAACTTTTTACTAATCTAAAAGCTATTTATTGAGAATTTGATAATTCGTAATCTTGCTCTATTCGTTTTTTTATAACTTTAGCATACTTCGTGTAATAAATGAGTGATTATGTCTGCAGGGTATTCAGGAACACCTTTGGCTAAAAAATTGGGAATTAAGTCGGGAACAAGTGTATTATTGTATAATGCACCAGATCATTATTGGAAATTGTTTTCTGATATGCCTAATGATCTTCAGATCCATAAAAAGGTTGTAGAACAAGAGCTTGACTTTATTCATGTGTTTTGCAAAACTCAGAAAGAATTAGAAGAGATCATACCAAAATATAAAGTTGGATTGAAAAAGACAGGAATGCTTTGGGTAAGTTGGCCAAAGAGAACTTCTTCTATAGTTACGGATTTGAAGAGAGATATGATAAGAATCTACGTTTTACAACAAGGACTGGTAGATATAAAAGTAGCAGCGATAGATAATGATTGGAGTGGATTAAAGTTTGTATACCGGGTTGGTGATAGAAAATGATACTCTGTAAATAAAGAATCTAAACCTATTATTAAGGTATTTATGAAGCAACCATTTATTTGTTCTTGTATCTACAAAACGAATACATAAAAGATAAATTTATGAAAAAGCGTTTCTTTCTCCTGGTAATCCCATTTTTAATGCTACTGGCTTGTAGCAATGATGATGATGCAAACATCGATAATCCTGATTTGTTAGGAAAATGGAGATTGATAGAGCAATTAGTCGATCCTGGTGATGGAAGTGGTACATTTCAGCCAATCTCAAGTGATCAGGAATTAGAGTTTCTTGAAGAAGGAGTGCTAAACGTTACCAATGGTGATATATGTACATTAGCTATCGATTCTGACGGAGAAAATACTGTTAGTTACTCATTGGATGAAAGCACTATTATCGCAGATTGCGAAAATTTCATCGGTATAAGTTTTGAAATAAAGGAAGGAAGATTGTTTCTATATTATTCCTGTATAGAAGGTTGCGCTCAAAAATATCAAAAACTTCCTTGATAAGATATATCTAATGTATTTGCATATATTTTAGTATACGAACCAGGATAAGTGTAATTGCTGTTAGTATCGTAATGACTGTTCCTATCTTTTTCCATTTTTTTATTTTCTCAGGATTTCCAAATCCATGTGGTTTTTGAAGATATAACCCGTTTGGAATTTGCATCGAAGCAATTAGGGTAAACAATTCATCGATCGTTATTTTACCTCTTAAGAAATCGATAAAAACCGGATTTTTACGAATAAGGTCGTAATTTCCTTTTTGCTTTATAATAATATATTCATCATCCTTATATATCTTGGTATCTAAACTTTGCATATAGACCAAGTTTATTTCTTGTTTAGGGACTTCCTTTTCTGTGTATAAGGTGTAGTTTCCTATAGTTTTTGAGGTAAGCAAATTTTCCTGACTTTCAAAAGGGTTCTCTTTTAGTGCTTTTTCAATATTTCCCTTAATGATTTGTAGTTCAGCAATTGCTAATTGACCTGAACCTCCTAAGTTTAGCAAGTAGGTTTTTAGATGTAAATGTTTTTCATGGTTTTTTGCAATCAGTTCATCTTCACTCTCTGAAGTCAAGGCCAAACCAATAGATGCAATTTGTTGCTTAAAAACTTTTCGGAATTTATGTAGAAGTAACATATTGATTTTTTAGTATTAGTATGTGGAACATTGTGTATGCTAAGACCAACAAATCCCGTTCTAAACAGAACAGGATTTGCTCAATAACCCCTATCAATTATGATAACTAAACTTAATAGGTCCTAAATGATTACTGCATTAGCTTTTTAGAAAGCTCCTGTAACTCAGCCGACTTAGCTGTCATATAATCATTTAGCTTTTTTACATCATCTCCAGAAAGGTTACCCATAACTTCCTGAGCTTTTGTTCCTAACTCCTGACCTTTTTGCCCTAAAGAAGCGAAAGCCGTCATATCTTTACTTTCTACTGCTTTTTTGTATTCTTCGATATAAGCTTCATAAGAATCTACATATTCCTGAACCTTTTGGTCGCTAAAACTAGGAACACCATCAGATGATGTTGATTTTGCTTCACTGCTTTTTTCTTCAGATTTTTCTTCAGTCGCTACTTCTTCAGTCTTATCTGCAGTATCAGTAGCTTCAGATTTAGTTTCATTTTTACAAGAAGCTGCAAACAAAACAGCGATAATTAATGCGAAATTTAAAATGGTTTTTTTCATGATTTTTATATAAGTGTTAATTAATCGATTGGTTTTAATTATGGTACAAATATATCTTCGTAATAGAAGTCGCCAAACACTCTTTTCCGTGAAAAAAACACCCTGTTTTCAGGGAGTTGACTGTTTGTTTCTTTTGTAGAAACTTGTTTATGAGGGGTTTGTGTGTTATTCTTTTAAATCGTTCATTAAAAAACGAATTACTTGCTGCTTAACCATAATCAATAAGGGACAAATCCCTGTTTGTAAAGGGTAAAACACCTATTGTCTTCACGTATAGTGTCTTGTAAGTTTACGATATCAACTTTAAAAATATATTACAGATGAAATCAAAAACAACTATTGTATGGTGTATGCTGCTATTGTTTACGACAATGGCTTGGGCACAAAAAACAAGAACAATCAATCAACAACAGTTCTCTGAGGAAAAAGAGGGTTGGAAATTGGTAGACGAACAAACGGGGCAGAAGTTTGCACTAAGCGATGAGATCACGATTCAGTTTCAAAAAGCACCTTCTCAAAGAGCAATCCAACGATTAGAAGAAACCTACGGGATGAAACTGATGAGAAGTAACAGACTTGGTTTTTATGACTTTAAAATCATTACCAGAGGTAAAATTCTGGACACGTATGATAAAATGGCCCGAGAGGTAGATGCTCAGCAAATCTTCACAAATACTATGGGATCGTATATCTTAACACCAAATGATCCGCTTTTTGGTATGCAATGGGGATTGGAGCAGGTGAGTGATGCCGATATTGATGCCGAGGATGCTTGGGATATTACCACAGGAAACAGTAATGTCATTGTAGGGATATTAGATAGTGGAACCGATTGGACTCATGAAGATTTAGGATTAGGAACCGATGGATACCAAAACGTATACCTTAATCCTGGAGAAGATGCATGGGCTAATCCTAATGATCCTACCACAGGAAATGGAATTGATGATGATGGTAATGGTTTCGTAGATGATTGGAAAGGTTGGGATTTTCAAAATAATGATAATGATTCTAGAGGGCCTTTTTGGCATGGAACTCATGTAGCTGGAGTAGTTGGTGCTAAAACCAATAACAATACTGGTATTGCTGGTATCGCTGGAGGTAATAACGGTGTCGGAGCAAGATTGATGTTAGAAGGTGTTGGAGATTTTGCACCAAATGCTGCTATTTTAGATGATGCGATCATATACGCAATGGATAATGGAGCAGATATCATACAGTTGAGTTTGACTGTTGGTAGCTCTCCTGCGATTAATACAGCATTACAAAATGCATACAATGCAGGCGTATTTATTGTATGTGCAGCAGGTAATTCTGGTGGAGGCGCAATATCTTATCCAGCTTCAAATGTTAATGTGTTTTCTGTTGCAGCAACTACCAATACAGATGCTAAAGCAGGTTTCTCTCAGTTTGGACCTAATCTAGATCTTGCTGCTCCTGGAGTGGGAATTAGAAGTACTCAGAATGGAAATGTATATGCTAATAGCGATGGAACTTCCTTTGCTGCTCCTGCGGTTTCAGGAGTAGCTGCTTTAATGTTATCTGTAGATCCTACATTGAGTAATCAGGAGATTGAAGATATTCTAAAATGTACTGCTGATAAGGTTGGAGGTTATGATTATAACTGGAACGCAACAGAGCCAGGGCATTCTCAAGAGCTAGGATATGGTAGATTAAATGCGCATCAGGCAGTATTGGCGGTGGATACCTCTGATATGTATATCCGAGATACCGTGGCAGATGACGGAACCGAACCATCTTCCGGAACAATGTATCTAAGCCCAGATATTTGGGTGCGAAACGATGATGATGGTATATTAACCCATGAAAATCCGGAATACAAACTCTTAAGTCCTAATTGGGTGTATGTAAGGATCAATAGAAAAAACTGCTCTAATATCGATGATGGAGTGCTTAAGCTCTATTTTAGTAAAGCTTCTACAGGATTATCTTGGCCAGTACATTGGAACAATTACTATCAAATGGTAGGAGGAAGTAATATTCTGCACGGTGATTTTATTGGTGACGTTGCTATTCCTACTTCTCCAGATGATGAGATTATTGTAAAAATTCCTTGGTATCCACCAAATCCAGCAGACTTTGTAAATGATGTACACCACTTTTGTTTACTAGCAAGAATAGAATCTGCTACCGATCCAATTGGAGTTGAAGTAGCCTCTGTATGGCAAAACACTAAAAACAATAACAATATTGCATGGAAAAATGTTAGTGTCTATGATATAAATGCGTTCAACAATGTAGCACCTGCAGTATTTATCAGAAATATAGATAAAAGAGTGAGAGCTATCAATCTTCAGTTAGCTGTTACGGAAAACAAAACAGGAATCCCTTTTGAAAAAATAGGAGCTTTTTATTTAATGCCAGATGAAAAACTAAATGAATTGTTAGGGGAAGCTAAGATGGAAGGAATTGAGCGTGTGGATAGGAATATTTATAGAGTATATGAACCCAAGGCAATGATATATAATGTAAGGGCAGAACCTTATGAAACCTTTAGTCTTAAACTACTCGTAAAACCAGAGGTAGAGTTAAAAGAAGGAACCTATCTTAATTACAATATTTTACAAACAGATGAAGAATTCCAGCCCATGGGAGGAGAACAGTTTACGATAGGCAATTTTGGTGGCAAGCAAGATGATAAAGAAGATGCTAGACCTGTAGAAGAAATCAAGACGATTGATTTTAGTGCATACCCTAATCCAACACAAGGAGAAGTAGCAATTCAGTTAAATGATACTTATACCAATGTAGGGATAGTGATCAGGAATATGGCTGGGGATGTTATCTATGCGGACCATCAAAAAGAAACTGATCGTTTTGATGTTGAGCTAAAAGGATATAAAGGATTGTATTTTGTAAAGATCATCACTGAAGATGGTGAAACGAAGACAATGAAATTACTTAAGAATTAATCCTAGAGATATACCCCAAGATTTGTCAAAAACCGCTCTTCAATAGGAGCGGTTTTTTTGTTTTGTACTTATTAGTCTTCAAGACAAATACCGAGCTTTTACACTGAGCTTATTGGGCTTCGAGACGGATGCTGAGCTTCCTCCATAGGCAGACAGGTGTCGAAGTACAGCCTTCGGATTGATTTGAACCCTGAGGTGTCACACAGAGCTTCCTCCATGGGCGGACAGGTGTCGAAGTGCAGCCGAAGTATTACTCGAAAGGTAAGTAGGTATATTGGAACTCCTCCAGAAACTGATAGATATAAAAGTATCGTCCGAAAGCTATGCTTATATTGTAACCCGCTTATACCTCATACAATACCATTCGTCTACACTTTTTGTTTATTAACCGAAATATGTGTACCTTTCATATGTATTTTTCTTCACCCAGATCATAGATGTATTATTTTTACACTATGCAATACCTTAAAGACACCGTATTTTTTCGCGAAGCCATCCAGGAGTTAAATTATTCCTTTGGAAATTTTTATTTATTCGATGGATATGTGGTTGGCGAAATCAATGAAGATGTTGTTTTTACCTGGGATGATCATGCCAAAATTCTTGTAGAACACCTTACCAATCTATATGATCACGATGGCGGAGAAATTGTATATATTACCAACAGAGTACATTCTTATGCCGTAAAGCCTAGTGATTGGATTAAGTTTTACAGAAGTGACTATAAACTTCGTGCCTATGGTATTGTAAGTTATACTCCCAAAGGGTTAATGAATGTGTTATTAGAAAAGTTGTTTATGCGCAACAAGATCAGGGGATTCGATACTTTAGGAGATGCTATTCATTGGGCCAAGGTACTAACTAGTGTCATCCGATCAAAAGCTAGTTAATATTTTATTCTTACATACCCTTTTAGGACTGCACTTATCTACAGTTTATCACGGGAAATAACACCTATATCGAAATAATTTGTTTGCGTGTAGCTCCTTCCACATATTTTTGATATTTTACTGCTCCAAATTTCAAATTGTCACGCTATGGCCTTTCAGGCGAAACTTTTTATTAATGACGAAGAACGAAATGTACTAAACAGCGCATTTTTGTATCAACAGTTGGTAGATGCTAATGGACGCCCACAAACGACTATTCAAAATGGTAAAATCCATTTACTTGTAGAGTCTACCAAAAATGATGAATTATTTTATGATTGGATGTTTTCTACCCATACCATGTACAACGGTTATGTTCGCTTTTACAAGAGGGATGGGTTTAGTAAGCTATTTGATTTTGAGTTTGGTAATTGCCACTGCGTACAATTAGAGGAAAAATTTAATGCGGAAGGCAATGATCCCTTAAAAATGGAACTATTGCTATCGCCAGGTATTCAGAGAGTACGTGGACAGGTTTTCGAAAAAAACTGGAATCCCAGCAATCCTTTTGCTGAAGCTGCTCCGATTACGGAGAGGGAGGAGAATGTTGAACCTGAAATAGAGGATATGTATTATACCGATATGGATGGAAATAGGATACCAGATGATGAATTACAGTCAGGAACTGCTGTTTATCTTGTATTGAAAACTAAAAATGGTGTAGGTAAAGATGTTGATATAGATCTTGATGATAATCAAAATGACTTTAAGTACAATGGAGAAGTGCTAACAAATGATATTATTGAAGATCTAACAATCACCTCAGATACTCAAAAAATTAAATTAGAGATTATCACTCAAAAGAAATAGAATATGCCAACGCTAACATTCAAGGATTTTCCTAATATATTTAAATCAGTCCCCTCTCTTAAAATAATAAGACCAAAAGTGACAAAAGCCTATTTTGCGGAAGCTACTATAGAAGAGATTGAAGTGGAAAGTGAAACAGGTGCTCAAGATAATGAAATATACACTGTGCAATCTGGTGATACATTAAGTAAAATAGCTAATAAGAAAGGTACAACAGTTGCAGCTATTATAGAAAGTGATGCAACAATTACTACTGCAAATCAAAACAGTCTTAATATAGGACAAGAAATTACTCTACCTATACTTGTTGCAGCAAAAGAAAAGAAAAAGAAGATAACTTTTAAAAAAGTTGATCAAGGTAATATTGGAAAAGAAATCTATGTAATAGTAGAAACTGAGTTGCTTCAAGGTAGGACTATGTCGATTAATGTCCGTCAAGGAAAGGAAAAGGGGATCGAAGAGCAAGATGAGAATATAATGCTTAAAGATGATCAGGGTAATTACAATACTATGGTAAAGACTACTATAGGAGGTATGTGCGAGACTGATTATTTAAATAAAGATGATTTTGCCGATCAGGCTATTTTTAAAATAGCAATTGATAGCAGTAATGAAGAAAAAAAAGATGGTTGGATAAAATCATTAAGTGAAGCAACAGGTAAAAAGACATTATTATACATTTTAGCTGATGCACATACTTTAGAAGGACAAACTGAATTAAATATTCAATATCTCGGAGATACAGAAGAAGGAGAAATAAGAGGAGAAAAAATTACGAACAGATGGTTAGATACGGATGGACAATGGTTTGAATTAAAAGGAGGTCCTAAATTTCCTATTACTCCAGAGCAATTATTGGAAATATTTCCAAAATCAAAAAAAACAAGGAGAGAAGAAGTCGCAAAAGCAATTAATAATAATAGTGATGAATTCGAAATACATAATTTGGACAGGATGTCTCATTTTCTTGGACAGATTGGTACTGAAACAGGTGAACTAAGAGCTTTGCAAGAAAATTATGGATATAAAGCAAAAAATATTTATGATACTTTTTTGAGAAAAGTTTTAGTTTCTCATCCAACCAAATCTGGTAAATACACATTTAAATATCATGATTTAATTGAAGGTTATGATGCAACACTAGAATGCGAATATTCTAATCCCACAACAAATTATCAGAAAAACTATGGTCATAAGAGAGATGTTGATGACCCTATTGAAGTAACAAGAGTTCTTTTAAAAGGAAAATACGTAGCGTCTTGGGACTATGATGCCTTTAAAGAAGATTATAGCATAAAGTCGTCTTATATTGAAAGTAAGACTCTTTTTGATTATGTATATGGATGTAGAATGGAAAATGGTAAGAAATCTACCGAAGATGGTTCTGATTATTTTGGTGTTGGTTTTATACATTTAACAGGAAAGGATAAGTATAAGGCTTTAGATGAAAAATGGAAAGAATTATATCCGGAGGATACCAAAGATTTTATGGGTGATGATATTTCTCTTTTAAAAACGGATGTAGAGGTCGCTATTAAGGCATCTATGATAATATGGACTCACGTTCAGGATGGGACAAATAGTAAAGCAGATCAAGGAAATAATAATGCCGCGATCACATCCGTTACTTATGATGTAAACGGTGGCGATAATGGATTAACTCATAGAAAGAGGTATACTAAGAAAGCCTATGAAGTTCTGGATAAATAAAAAAATGATGAAAAACATAAATAAAACGAAGATCTTAATCTTCTCTGTGTTATTTCTTTTTTTCGCCTGCAAACAGAGCGATAGTGTAAAAAAAGAAGAGGTGATTTCCGAAAGCATTGCTGAGGAAGTAATTATTGAGCCTGTACATCAAAATAAATCGAAACATTCATTAGACGATTTTCAAGGTATTTGGGAAAGCTATTCCGAATATCTAGAACATGAATCTGATTTTAAAGATTATAATAAGCATAAATATTATAAGATCATTAGTGGTAATGAAGTCCTTGATATAATTTTGGTGAATGGGAGTAAAAGTAATGTGCAAATAGATCAGTATTATATAGGCTTTTTAGATACTTTTAATGATGATTTTTCTAAAAACAAGGATGAGTTTTTAAATACTTTACAAAAATCGGGTTCCATGTTAGTTAGATCTAAAAAAGGACAAAAAACATATGATAAAACCAATATTGAAAGAAGTATTGAATGTCAAAGATATTTTGATGTAACAGAAGTTTTGGATGATGGCTTTGTTTACGATGAAAAGGACAAGTACGTTAGCTTTAGATTAATTTCATCATTGCCAATAGAAATTTTCAACATGTTAAAAACAACATTGAAAAAAGAAAATTTAGACTATATAAGTGGATATGGTATAGATGAAAAATCAAAAAAAGTAAAGATAACAGTAGGTAAAACTTTTTTTCATAATGAAATGTCAGAAACATCTAAAAGAAAGGCCTTCTTAGTAAAGGGAGATATTGCCTATATGGAAGATGTTAATGAGAACTGGGTTAAAGTGTATTACGATGGAAAGATCATTTCAGGCGGATATATTAAACGAGCAGATGTTGAAGTTTTAAAATGATTATTAAAGGTTCATCTCAATTACTAAAATGCATTTATTTCTGGATTATTATTGCTATAATTTTTAGTTGTAAAAATGCTAAAACTGAAGATAAAAATGTAGTTGTAGAGGTTACAGCTAACACAAAAAAAGAGAATATTTTAGAAAATAAAGAAAATAATTCTTCAAGTATTCAGATTGCTAAATCAATATTTAATGATATCATTTCCATAGATGAGAAGGCTAAAGACTCATTACTATTATTTAATAAATATAAGTTTAACATCTCTCAACAAAAGAATCTAATAAGTTTAAATTTTCGTGAATGTCTTATTTTTTCAAATCAACAATACTTTAATGATAAATTTGATCTAAAAGAAACTAATGTATGGTATGAAGAAAGACTTGAACATACTAATCTTTTCTATTCGGACCATAATAATAAACATATCATTGTTTTAGACTTTTTAAAGGCAACAACATTTAAGAAATGTAATATTTCTAAAGGAAATGATTTGATACTGGATGCAATAAGAATTTTTAAAAAAGAAAAATATAACGAAATATCTAAGAAGTCAAATTCACCTTTTTATAGTTATAAAATGTAAATGTAGTATTTAAAATTGAAATCAAATTTTTCGGATAATTTATATTATGAATTATTATAGATTTTTTTTTCTTCTATTAATATGTTTTTTCTCTTGTAAAGAAAAAAAGAGTAAAAATCTTTCTTCTATTGATGATAAAACATCTAAGGATATCAGAATTGATACTATAAGTAGCTATAAAAAAATAGATACTATCATACACACCATAAAAAATGATACTTTAGTTTTTAAGCTAAGTGACAGGGTTCTTTATTTCTCAGATAAAGTAGAAAATCGTTGGAAGAAGATTCAAGTAAAAAAACTTGAGAATGGAGTCATTATTAATGTTAGTATACCTAAAGAGTTAAGTTACGAGAAAAGTGATATTTCAGATTTTTCTCCCAACCAGAAATATCTATTATTACATGCGATTGAAAAAGGAGAGCTTTCGGATGGAAATTCTGTTGAGGAGATAGAAAAGTATAATTGCATGTTTTTAGATATTCAAAATCTTAAGTTGTCTGACAAGTATGGGGATCTATTCTGTAGTGGTGAATGGAAAGATCGAGATACATGGATGGTTGATGAAGAAGAAACTTATCGATTAGAAGAGATATTTAAAAATTAACTTTTGAAGGAGTATTTTATCTTTTGGCTCACTTTGTTTGTTTTGAATTTATCAAGTCAAAAAAGAAATGTGATTATAAAAAGAACAGTTCAAGATGTTCCATTAAGTTCAGTAATCAAAAAAGGCTGTTTAGATACTTTAATTGTAGAAAAGAGAGAAAACAAAATTTTCAATCAATTTGTTGTACAAAAACAAAAGAATTCATCACTTTCTGTAATCATTAAAGCAATTCAAGATTCGACCTTGTCTGGAGTATTAACAGAGAATGAAAAAGATAAATTGATAGAGGTTTTTACGAAAGTTAAAACTATTAGTGCTAAAAACTTACAAAGAGTAAATCCAACTGGTAATTGTGGTACATATTTCCAAGATAAATCGAGTGTTGATTTATTAGATATCAATTTTGATTATAACTTTTTTAGACCTGATAGTTTCCATAATACAGAAGAAAAAGATAGAGAGACTCTAATATTAAAGAAATACATAGATTCATCAAAAGTGGTTTTTGAAAATGAACCTTTTTACTCAGAAAAAGGTTCTTATTTTGAGATAAATAAAAACAAGGATCAATATTTTTCTAAAAATTATGAATTCTATTCTAATGATGGAGGAGATTTTTTTACCGCATATAAGATTTCTAATATTTTAGATTATGATAATAGTTGGTTAAAATCAGGAATACTTCATCGTTCTTTTTTTAAACATTATTTCTCAGACGAAAAAAGATTTATAAGTAGTCAAGAAGATGAAACGTTGGATGTAACAGATCATTATACATACTTTGAAACAGAAGTAGACGATAATAATTCTGTCCTTCATAGTATAATTATTTATTATGTTACTTTAGACAGTAGTAACTCTTCAGAGAAAGTTGAGTTTACAATAAAAAAAGATTTATTAACATTCAAAGGCATTGTTTCTGAGTAAATAACACGACAACAAGATCATTGTAAACGGAAAATATTTTGTATACTGATTTATCGGGTTTGGGAATTATAAAATGATATCTACAAATTTATCACATACATTATTTACTATATATGAGTATTGGTTACACAGATTCATCTTCAATAGCTTAATGTTTTGCCTTTTTTTCTTTTTTATATCCTTAGCATATGGGCAAAAAAGTTCTAATGAAATTTCAATTATAAAGGATTCTATAGTTTGTAAAGGAAATACTCAAGCTAATTATAGTTATATTAATTTAAATAATGTTAGTAAATACAAGTCTATAAATAATTATTTATTAAATGACATAAAAGAAATGTTCGATGCAGATTCAGGTGTTTTATCGATAGATGAAATTTTGACCAAACACATCGCATCTAAAAGAGAGCAATGTGATAAAGAAGGAATGATTAAAGGTTTAATAACTTATGATCAAAACATTATTTATCAGAATAAGTCATTTGTTGGAGTACATATATTTGCCGAATATTTTGCAGGGAATATCACTACTACAAGTGATTATGTGAGTTTCAACTTGAAAACTGATCAAGTCATGACTATAAATCAGATATTCGAAGAAAGTAAAATATTATCTTTTTCTGAAAAGTGTAATGAAATACTTCAAAAGACTATTGAATTTGACAAGGAAGATTGGCAACAGGAGTTAACAGAGACAGCATATAAGGACTATATCACAATAATTAATACAGCGGAAATAACTGTTGATGTTTTTAAAACGTTAGAATTTCTATTTACAAAAGAAAAAGGAAAAGAAGGTTTGCGATTTTTTTATACTGTTGGATTTGACTATATAAATATTAATTGGGAGCCTTACCCCGAAATATTTTTCACTTTCGAAGAATTAAAACCTTATCTAAAAAATGAAGTTCTAGAACAATTAGCTATGTAATGGCTAAAAGTTATAATCATATTTTAATAAATCAAATTATAAGAACTATTCATCTGTATTTCAAAAAAACAAACACATTCCATTGAAAAATCTATTTACCTTATTTACACTTATTCTTCTTATTTCCTGCAATTCCAAACCTACGGAAACGAAACAAGAAGGTGTTACTATTCTAGAAGATGGCACTAAAGTAGAGGATGCTGTAGAGCGTATTCAGGAAAAAGTAGAAGACGCTGTAGAAAGTAGAGAAGAACCTGTAGAAACTAATGAAACTTCTGATCAATCTGAAGATATTTTTCAACCAACTCCATTTATTGCTAAAATTCTAAACCAATTGGGAGTGCAACCCAAACAGGTGTATGAGGAGTTTGTGGTGCAAAAGGTAATGCCTTATGATGCCAGTAGTACAATTGTGGTGATTCCTACTGTAGCGAGTCAGGAGTATGATTGGGAAGTTTTTACGTTAAATAGTTATGTATTGGTAGTAGATTCCGAAACAGCGAAGATCAAACAACAGTTTTACGAAAAAGAAAGCTGGTACTCAGATGCTATTGAGCTTCGGGAAATAGGAATTGATACTGCTAACTATATAGTTGCTGAAGGGAAAAGAGCTTTTGGAGTTACATTGTATTATATTGGAGCTTCCAGACCGAATCCTATGAATTCTAAAACCCTGTCTTTATTTGTTCAGGAAGAGAATACATTGGTGCAGATTTTAGACGAATTCGAAATACATTCCTTTTGGGGTGAATGGGACGTTCAATGTACTGGAGAATTTACTAAAGTGGATAAGATTCTGATAATGGATACTAATCCGTATAATGGATTTTATGATATTAAAGTGAGAGTAGAAACTAAAAACATAGAATCTTTTGAGAAAGGAGAAGATGATTGTGATGAAAAGGCGACTATACAAACATCCAAACAATTACTGCGCTATTATGATAGTTATCAGTTGTATAATAGAACCTATGTTTTAGAAACAAAGGCTTCTTGTGGATTAGAAATCAAATTAACGGGCGACCAGTACCATCTAAAAACTAGCAAACGAGAACACGCAGGAACCTATAAAATCCAAGATGGATATATCACCTTCAAAGGATTATTAGCCGATAATCCCAAAAGAGAAGTACAAGGTAGTTATAACGAAGATGAAATCGTGATACAAAATTATGGCAACGCCATGAATGAGTTTACCGTCTTCGAAGAATGCTCAGACCAAAAGTACTTGCGTTTGGTGTTAGAGGATTGATGTTTTTAATTGCATCCTTCTAAATCTCCCTTCGAAGGATTATAAATACATCCATTTAGTCTAAAAAGGTATTCATTTTAATAATGAAGTGGTTTAAACTTTTTTCAATTTGCTAAAAAAATGCTTTTTTGTACCCATATTTCACAATTTTTGACTTCCGTAGCGCTGCTATGCAACTAAAAAATTACTTCATCTGATCACAAAACTGCTATTTTTCACTTAAATCAAAAAAGTTTAAACCACTTCAATTCTTAGTGATTTCTGTTCAGTATAATAATTGCTGTATACTGGCCTATCAAAAAGAATTTTAAAAATCAAGGCAGCCGTTTGGGTTTGGGATGAAAAACTGTTTGAACGTAGTGAGTTTTTTTCATCCGTGGCTGGTGATGCCGTAGTATTTTCTTAAGTTCGTTTTGTAAGCCTAGACTTTTTTTGTTTCTTTTTTTGGCAATGAAAAAAAGAAAAGAACTAAATAGATTAAAGGAAATTACAATGATATAACTTTTTAAAAAATCATCGTATCATTTCGACTTCTATACATACGAACTTCAACATATAATTAGTTATTATGTAAAAAGGAATAATCTTTGTTACATATTCTGAAATCATCAAAGTTTCTTTCTTATGAAGCAATACATTCTTTTAATCATTCTATTATGGAATATGCAAGGCTTTGCGATTCAGCATGACTATATAGCATTAAAGCAGCAAATCGAAAGAATTCAAAAAGAAAAACAAAGTGCCTATAACAGCGCAGTTTCCGAAGAAGAGAAAGAAGTGATTATCGCAGAAACACGAACCTATATTTTCAATACATTAATTGATAAAGTAATTCCTTTTTGGTATGGAACACCATGGGATTATAATGGTCATACCAAAACACCAGGAAAAGGAAAAATTGCTTGTGGTTATTTTATTACGACCACTTTAGAAGATATGGGATTTAATATTCCAAGATACAAATGGGCACAATCTGCATCAGAAGTATTCATCAAAAAATTAGCGGGCAATAATATAAAACGTTTTACAAACGCTTCTATCGCTAAAGTTGAATCTTATGTATTACAAAAGGGTGATGAACTATATCTAGTAGGTCTAGATGATCATACGGGATATATTGTGGTAAAAGATCAGAAAATCAAGTTTATACATGCAAATTATTACCAACCAGAAATCGGTGTAATGTCTGAAACCTTAGACACAGAAAATCCACTAAAAAATTCCAGTTATCGAGTGATCGGATCCTTATTATCAGATACGATGGTACTTAATTGGATAATGAATACACAGTATCAATAGGAATTTGGGATTGTTATATCCTTAAAGCATACTGTTTTTACTTCCAAGAATTAATGTATTAATGAGAATTACTATAGATGATTTTGTAGAATTCATTATATCTAACAACCTTTTAAATGTTGATCAGGACTATTGATACTTTACTTTATTGTTTAAATAGAAATATTGAAAGAAAAAATATTCGGCAATTCAATTTAAAAAAATAAGGGAATCTTCCAACCATAACAGTGGTTTTCAGGGGTGTTTTTCATGTAGGAAAATTGTTACTTTGATTTCAGCAACTGACAACACACAAAGCTATGCCCATTTTTACGATTCAAGAACACCTAGAACATTATCAAACATTAAAAAGTCAATTCGTATCTCCATATCATAAATCACAAGTATTGATGGAGGTAAACTTATATAAAAAGGTAATACATACAGGACTTATCCAACATATCCAGAAAAGTCCGATTATCGAATTCTACACGACAACAGACAGAAAAGAAATACCAAAAAAGCATTGGACACCACAGATGAAAAATGCTGCATTAGCCTATATCAAGGAATATCCTGTTTGGGATGCAGGTAAGAATTTTTCTGTGATAGGGAAGACTTTATTTTCCATAGCAGGTATTGGAGTATTGGCAGCTTGTATTTTTATTTTTTATTTAGCCTTTTTTACTACTCCACAGTCTAAAAATGCTATCGATGAGTTTGTTTCTTTACCAGAAATAGGGGATAAGTATTATGGATTTATTCATCAGGTTATCGATGAAAACCAACCACCTTTTTTAGCACATGGATGGATCAAAATAGTAGAAACTAATCCAAAAGATAGTACGTGTAAGTATGTAACAAGCGCTAGTTTAGGAGAACTTACTTTTGATACGCTAGAAGCTGAGCATACCAATTTTTCTGCCCAGCTGATCGAAGGGAAGTTTATCGCCGACAAATCTTCTCAAAAGATCTCTATTGTTTCATATGACAAACGAATGAAGTTTGATGCACAAGTCATGGGAAATAACAAAGGACATTATAAAATAAATTCTATTAAATAGGAATACTCATATCAATCACAAATCTATTCAGTGTCTCAAATTATAAAAAAGGCTTTTCAAGTACTCGTTATAATCAGTTGTTTAACCCGCTTTATGCAATAGAACTTCGTAATGAAGCTTTGAGATGCAATAAATACTGGCTTTTTCTTGATTTCAGCATTGCATCGCTATGGTTAGATTAAAAAGAGTAGTGAAGCGGTAGTATTTGCAGTAGCTCAAAGATGGAATAGATTTTCTACTGTATAAAACGGGTTTAATCATTTTAGGTACAGGTTATTATCTTATAAAAACAAGTGTCTATCAAAGGAATCTTTTTCCGTTCTTGATGCCTGGTATCCGAAATTAAACCGCGAATAATGTTCTTACTCTCGTCCTAAGAAAATATTACTTCAAAGCGCATACGTGTCGAAGTTTTGTTGGGCTTCGAGATGGATACTGAGCTGTCACACTTAGTCTGTCGGGCTTCGAGAGCCTCAGCCCTCGGAATGATTCGAACCCTGAGGCTCTCGAAGGGTGGTAATGCAAAAAAGAATGTATCAACTATAAAAAGTTATTTAAACAGAACATATTTTTAGGGCTTCGAGATGGATACTGAGCTTCCTCCATAGGCGGACACGTGTCGAAGTAACAGGCCTTGGATAGGTTCGAACCCTGAGGCTCTCGAAGGGTGGTAATGCAAAAAAGAACGTACTACAACCCACGAAATGATTCGAACACTGAGGAGACTCGATGGTAGTGTTTACCGGGTTTCGAGAGCCTCAACCCTCGGAGATAGAACGAAACCCTCAGTGCAGTCAAAGTAAAGCCCTCAACACATTTTTAATCTCGTCCTAAGAAAATAATACGTAAAAAATGAAGAGAGCCAAGCGTAACATAAAATTCGCAAAATGTTGTAGGATATAATATAGCAGTAATACTATTGATCAAATGATTGTTTATGTGAGTACACATAGTTTCATTTTATGTAGTGGAGTGATCAAAATTTTTAGTATTGTTTTCTTCAGACTAGCGTTTTTTGGTTAGTCACCCTGAGCCTCCTCCAAAGGCGGACACATGTCGAAGGGTGGGCAATGCAAAAAAGAATATACTACAGCCTTCGAAGGTAATTTGAACCCTGAGGAGACTCGATGGGTGAGTTTATAGGGCTTCGAGAGCCTCAACCCTCGAATTGATTCGAACACTGAGCGAAGCCGAAGTGTAAGCTGTCACAACGCCAGTATATTCTTCAAAAACCAAATCAAAGCTGTCAGTAACGATCTACTGAGAAAGCGTTTAATGAAATATTCAAAATGTAGGTTTCTAAAAAGAATACGTTTTTAACCCTTTGTATTATAGTGATTTATCAAAACGTCAGCCTGTCAGTAGAAATTTTGTTGATTGAAGAATATATAATGATTTACAGAATAAGTTAGTAATTAATAAGTTAAGTTTTGTTTTTAACACAAAATTATCAATAAAGTCAATGAATTCTTAAATTATCGGTATTGTAATTGACGATACATCATCTCAAATGAATGTTAAACTCAATCTGGATGTGTTTATGTTGAGTTTTAGATATTGTTGTCATACTAAGTATATCGGGCTTCGAGAGCCTCAGCCCTCGGAATCCGAACCCTGAGGCACTCGAAGGGTGAGCTGTCACACTGAGCCTGTCGAAGTGCTGTCGAAGTACAGCCCTCGAATGGAATCCGAACCCTGAGCGTAGCCGAAGGGTGAGCCTGTGATACATTAGTTGTCTATAGATTGACAATTAGTATTTAATCAATTTAAACCTCCAGATTACTAAAACAAATGAAGTATGAGTAATGTATTAAACAACCGATTATCGGTAACCGTAGATCCAGCCGTGATCACAGAAGTAAAAAACAGAATTGAGGAAATCAATACGCTGTTACCATTTTTAACAGGATTGACAAAGGAGGAACGTAGAACCCTTCCAAAGATCAATCGTAGTAACAAGATCTTTGTAGAAGATACTTTGGATAGTATGCGCCAAAACGGGAATATCCTTCCTAATTTTATTAGTGTGGATGAAGTGGAGAAGGATTATGATTTGTATAATGAGCTTAAGGTACTGGCATTAGAATTAGCACAGTTAACCGAAAAGGTTAATGACACACGTATCCTAGCAGGATCCGAAGCCTATACCACATCCTTATTAGCGTATAAAATGTTTGGCGTAGCGGCTAATAGTGGAGTAGCGGGAGCAGAGGCATTGCATAATAGACTCAAAGAGCGTTTCGTTATTGCTGGTGGTAGTTCCACCGATGACGATACCCCAGACGAAATCGATGAGAATTCGGACGCAGCGTAGTGAAACTTCGAGAGCCTCAGTCTCCATCGAAGAGTGAGGTTCTCGAACTCTGAAGAACCGGGCTTCGACTCGGATGCTGAGCGTGTCGAAGTACAGCCCTCGGAATCCGAACACTGAGCTGTCACACTGTCCCGATAGCTATCGGGAGTCGAAGTGCTGTTGAAGGATCGAAGCACAGCCTACGCTATTTACCAAACACCCCTAATCATTAGGAATAATGGTTAGGGGTGTTTTTTTGTTTAATTATATTCACTAATTTTTGGTATTCAAAATATTATAGGTAATTCCTATAAAGTACCCCCATTGTATTTTTTTAAAAGTAGGTATTTCTTGACCGGCAGGGATATTAAGACCTTGTGCATCTTCTGATACGGCTCCGGATAACTCATTCATTCTCGCTAAGGCAGCACCAGTACTGATTGCTAATTGATTCTTTTTACCCAATAAAATACTGGGTCCGAATAAATACCTGGTTTCTCCATCAAAAGGAGATACCGCTATTCCCAAATTAAGTCCCAAGCTGGTAGCGCTAGAAAATTTATAATGCAGATGGGCCAATGCACCTATGGAAACATCAACATTATCCTGATCTTCTTTAATAATAGAAGTGGTGTTCGCATCACGTGATTGTAAAAAGTACTTGTCTTCTGTAATATTGTTAAAAACAAAACCAGAAGAGAATCCTAATTTCCATTTATTTACTTTGCTATAATAATCGATAGTTTTTTTAACCAGTGTATCTTTTGTAAAGGTGTTCACTATTGCAATGTTAACTTCCAGAATGTCTCCCTCAGGAACCAAATACTTTTCAGAGGTTTTGGAATTAGAATAATTACTTGCTTTAACAATCAATTGCCAGTAGTTAAGATACTCTTTTGCACTATAGGAGTTGGCAATTATCTCCATTTGGGCTTTATAAAGTAATAGTTCACTTTCATGCAGTTCCTCAGGATCTAAAATTTTCGCAAGCTTGTTATTAAAGAATGTATTCGCTGCTTGTATATAGTGAATAGTCGAAAGTACTTCTTCTTTTAGGATTTGTTGATTTACGATGTTGCTTTTATCATCGGGATCAATCTTTAAATTATCAGATGTAAAACCAGAACTCCAACGTGCTAATATTGTATCGATTTGTTGGTTGATGGCATCTCTATCGTTGTTTTGTAATTCTTTGTATAGTTTAAGCGTTTCAACTTTTAGCCAATCTAGCTTGTTTTTTTTATTTATTACTTTATTCAGAATCTTAGAGAAATAATCTGTTTTTTCATCTTCTCCAGTTATACCCAAAAAACCTTCGGTACTGTCACCAAATGTAATGCTCTCCGATATACTTGGCAAAATTAGTTTTAGCGGTTCTGGAATTGAAGAAACCAATTTTTTTGGTTTAGCATTGATTTTCACATCCATAAAGGCTGTGTTAACACCTGTTATTTTAATCACATATTCTTTATTAGGATCTAAATCTTCAATATCTTTTTTGGTCTCTAGTGTTCTTCCTTTTTTTTTGTAGTCTATTTCTAATTCTATTTGTTGGGTATAACCATTAAAAGACACGTATAACAAACAAATAATACTTAATAATGAAAGAGAGTTTATTTTTAAATACATAAAATGTTGGTTTTTTAGTTACCCTAAAAGTAAGTGAAATCGTTTTGATATTACATACCCAACAACAGGTATATTTAAAATTTAGGATTCATAAATATTGCTTATATTCGGGGAAATAATAAACTTTTTAATGATAGAATTTAATTTTTGTCTAAATGTCCCAAGTAATGTCACCAATTCTTAATAATTATCATAATCGTATAATAAACGAGATTAGATTTTCTATTCGTCTTAGGTTTTCTATTTTTAGCAGATAATTATAAATAGAGTATGGCGAAGAAAGTAGTAAAAACAAAATCTATAGAGGAAAGCCTTTGGCAATCATGCGATAAATTGAGAGGCTCGATTGAACCCAGTGAATATAAGCATGTGGTACTAGGCTTAATCTTTTTAAAATTTGCAAGTGATAAATTTGAAGAACGCAGAGAGGAATTAATTAAAGAAGGCAAAGAAAAATATGTAGAAATGAAAGACTTCTACAATATGAAAAATGTCTTTTTCTTAAACGAAACCTCTCGTTGGAACTACATAAAAGCCAATGCGAAACAAGACGATTTAGCACTTAAAATTGATACGGCTTTACACCAAATAGAAAAAAATAATCCTGCGCTTAAAGGGGCATTGCCAGATAATTACTTTTCTCGTTTAGGTTTGGATAAAACCAAACTAGCATCATTAATTGATGAAATAAGTAAGATAAACACCTTAGATGATAAAGAAACTGATATTGTCGGTCGTGTTTATGAATATTTCTTAAAAAAATTCGCCATTAAAGAAGGAAAAACAAAAGGAGAATTCTATACACCTAAAACTATTGTAAACTTAATAGCAGAAATGATAGAACCTTACAAAGGTATTATCTATGACCCTGCTTGTGGTACTGGTGGAATGTTTGTGCAGTCTATTAAATTTATCGAAAACCATCAAGGAAACAAAAAAGAGGTTTCTATCTACGGACAAGAGTATACTAAAACAACCTATAAACTGGCTAAAATGAATTTAGCCATTAGAGGAATTACAGGAAACTTAGGTGAGAAAGATGCTGATACTTTTCATCAAGATTTGCATCCAGATTTAAAAGCCGATTACATAATGGCTAATCCACCTTTTAATCAAAAAGATTGGAGAGGCGAAAATGAACTAACAAACGACCCTCGCTGGAAAGGTTATGATGTGCCACCAAAATCAAATGCCAATTACGGTTGGATACTGAATATGGTGTCTAAACTATCTGAAAATGGTGTTGCTGGTTTTATACTGGCAAATGGCGCACTTTCTGGTGGTGGAGAAGAATACAAGATTCGTAAAAAATTAATTGAAAATAATTTAGTTGATGCAATTGTAATTATACCAAGAAACACATTTTATCATACCGACATTTCAGTAACACTTTGGATTTTAAATAAGAATAAAACAAAGCATACTGCTCAAATAAACAAGCAAACTAAAAACTACAGAGAGCGTAACGAAGTTCTATTCATGGATTTAAGACGTTGGGGAAGCGTTTATGAAAAGAAGTTTATTGAACTTACAAAAGACCATATTGAAGAAATAGCCAACAATTACCACAACTGGCAACAAGAAGATTTCCAAAACACATATAAAAATGTACCTGAATTTTGCTATTCGGCTTCATTTGAAGAAATAAAAACTAGTGATTTTTCTTTAGTGCCTAGTAAATACATAGAGTTTGTAGATGCAGATAGCGGTATTGACTTCGACAGCGAAATGAAACGCATACAACAAGATTTTAAAGCGCTTTTAAAAGAAGAAAAACAAAGCCAAGACCAATTAATTAACGCCTTTAAAACTTTAGGGTATGAGCTATAAACGTTTGGGCGATTATATACATTTGGTTGATAACCGTAATAAAGATTTATATTTTGACAATCTGCTAGGTATAAACATTACTAAAAACTTTATGCCTTCTGTGGCAAATGTTACCAATACAGATTTGTCAAAATATAAAGTCATAAAGAAAGGTCAGTTTGCTTATTCTGGAATGCAAACAGGAAGAGATGAAACGATAAGGATTGTTCTCTACACGGAAGATAAACCTGCAATTATTTCACCTGCTTATTCAGTTATTGAGGTAAATGATGAAAGCAAATTGCTTCCCGAATTTATGATGATGTGGTTTCAAAGACCCGAATCTGACAGGTATGGTTGGTTCATTAGTGATAGTAGTGTGCGAGCAAATTTAGACTATGAGAGACTATGCGATATTGAAATCCCAATCCCAGGGGATATAGAAGAACAACGCAAATACGTAAACCTATACCAAGGATTGCTTAACAACCAAAAATGTTATGAGAAAAGTTTAGAAGATTTACAACTTATTTGCGATACCTATATTGAAAATCTTATCAAAACTGAAAAGCCCAAAACACTTGGAGATTACATTATTCCTATCGAAGCAAGAAATAAAGATGGACAAATTAAACTATTTCAAGGAATTAGTAATAACAAGCATTTTATGACACCTAAACAGATTGGTGCAAATATTTTTTCAGCTAAAGTTGTCAAAAAAGGTCAATTCGCATATAATCGAGCAACTACGAGAAATGGTGAAAAAATTTCTATTGCCTATCGTTCTGGTGAAGATTGTGCAGTGTCCTCTGCATACCAAGTTTTTGAAATTAGCAAACCTGAAGAGCTATTACCTGAATACCTCTTAATGTATTTCAAAAGAAGTGAATTTGATAGGTATGCAAGATTTAAGTCCGAAGGAAGTGCCCACGAATTTTTTGATTATGATAATATGTGTAGAGTTAAACTTCCAATACCAGACATAAAAATTCAAGAGGCTATTGTAACTATTTATCACACCTTAGAAACTCGTAAAAAATTAAATGAAAATTTAAAAGCTAAAATACAACCACTTTGCCCAATATTAATGCGTGGTGTGGTAGAAAATATAATACGAAATCCAATCGCCATTTAATATGAAAAAAGAAAGAAATCATAAGACGCTCTACATCATAGGCAACGGATTCGATTTACACCATAACTTAGATACGTGGTACACCTCATTTGGCCTATTTCTAAAAAAACATTATAGTGATATTTATGAGGTATTTATGGAGTACTACGGTTTTGGCGATTTAGATGAAGAGGATGAAGAAAGTCTAAAAGACCCTATGTGGTGGGAATTTGAAGCTTCCTTAGCCCAAATGGATGGTGACTTATTATTAGAAAACCATACAGAACATACACCGAACTACGGTAGTGATGATTACAGAGATAGGGACCTTTATAATATTCAAATATATATCCAAAACATTGTTGCAAAGGCTACTATAAATATGCGACAGGCATTTGAAGAATTTATCAATAATGTAGATTATCCTGAGTTATCAGAAAATCAATTAGCCAACATTAATAGAGAATCACTTTTTCTCACATTTAACTACACTGATACATTGGAGCGTTATTACGGTGTAGCACGTGAAAATATTGAACATATCCATAATAAAGCTGGTGAAGGCAATGCTTTAATATTAGGTCACGGCATAGACCCAGATGAATTTGAAAAGCAAGAAGAACAACCACCCGAAGATCCAGAAGAAAGAGAGCGTTGGGAAGAATGGATGGCAGATCAATATGATTATTCTATAGAAAGAGGAAAAGATGAAGTGCGTGGTTACTTTAAAGAATCATTTAAACCAACAGAAGATGTTATAGCTCAAAAGCATTCGTTTTTTGAAAAACTCAATGACATAGAAACTGTCTACGTTTTAGGACATTCTTTAGCAGAAGTAGATATCCCTTATTTCAGAAAATTAACAGAATATCTTAATGGTAACGAAGAATGGGTAGTTTCATATTTCCGTGAAACTGAAATAATAAATAGAAAAGCAATAGTAAAATCCTTAGGTGTCGCAGAAGAAAAGATACATCTAACGGTCATAAGTGAATTATAATTATGGGGAAATTCACAGAAGCACAATTAGAAAATGCTTTTGCCGAAGTTTTGGCAAATGAAGGGTATCCACATCATTTAGGCAATACCTTAAATCGTGCTGAGGATGAAGTGATATTGGAAGACGATTTACGTGCTTTTTTAAATTTAAGCTATACTAAAGAAAATATCACAACTACAGAAATAGAAGGTGTTATTTTACAATTAAAAACCTTGCCTGCTTCTGACCTTTACGAAAGCAACAAACGTTTTATGCGTATGCTTTCAGATGGGTTTATTCTCAAAAGAGAAAACCCCAACCAAAAGGATATGTATATCAATTTGGTAGACTATTCTGAGGCAGATAATAATATCTACAAGTTTGTAAATCAATTAGAAATTATAGGCAGCCACAAACGTATTCCAGATGGTATTTTATACATAAATGGTTTGCCTTTGGTGGTGTTTGAGTTTAAGTCTGCCATTAGAGAGGAAGCTACCATATTTAATGCCTATGAACAACTAACGGTTCGCTACAAAAGAGACATCCCACAACTGTTTATTTACAATACGTTTTGTGTGATAAGTGATGGTGTAAATAATAAAGCAGGTTCGTTTTTTGCACCTTATGAGTTTTATTATGCTTGGAGACGAATAGCTGGTTTAGCCAAAGACGTAGATGGCATAGATTCTATGTTTACTTTGGTACAAGGTATGTTGTACAAAAAACGGTTGCGAGATATTATTCGCAATTTTATCTACCTACCCGATAGCAGCAAAAAAGACGAGAAAATTGTGTGTCGTTATCCTCAGTATTATGCGGCTAGAGCATTATATAACAATATTAAACTAGCTCAAAAGCCAGAAGGAAACGGTAAAGGTGGAACTTATTTTGGTGCCACAGGATGCGGAAAGAGTTTTACAATGTTGTTCTTAACACGCTTATTAATGAAAAGCGAATATTTTAAGAATCCAACCATTGTACTCATCACAGACCGAACCGATTTAGACGACCAACTTTCAGCACAATTTACCAATGCCAAAAATTATGTAGGCGACAATGGCATTGTAAGTGTAGAAAGTCGAGACCATTTACGAGAATTATTACAAGGTTGCGAATCTGGTGGCGTGTTTTTAACAACCATTCATAAGTTTACCGAAGATTTAGAATTACTCACAGAACGTACCAATGTCATTTGTATTTCTGATGAAGCCCATAGAAGTCAAACGAATTTAGACCAAAAAATAAAAGTTACCGAAAAAGGTGTTCAAAAAACCTATGGTTTTGCAAAATACTTACACGATTCTTTACCTAATGCCACCTTTGTAGGTTTTACAGGAACACCAATAGATGCAACATTAGATGTATTTGGTAAAGTAGTAGATTCATACACAATGACAGAATCTGTAAAAGATGAAATTACGGTAAGAATTGTGTATGAAGGAAGAGCTGCAAAAGTAATTTTAAACAACAGTGAACTAGAAAAAATTGAAAAATACTACGAAGAAGCTGCCGAAGCTGGTGCCAATGAATATCAAGTAGAAGAAAGCAAAAAGCAATCGGCAAATATGAATGCCATTTTGGGCGACCCAGATGTGCTACAAAAAATAGCAGTTGACTTTGTTGATCATTATGAAAATAGAATTAATGAAGGCGCTACGGTAAAAGGTAAAGCTATGTTTGTTTGCCCAAGCAGACCTATTGCTTATGAATTTTATAAAAACGTCATTGCATTGAGACCAGAATGGGCAGAAATAAAACAAGCTGAAGATGGAGCTGAATTAACAGATAAAGACAAACGACACATAAAACCAATGGAACGTGTTAAAATGATCATGACACGTGGTAAAGATGACCCAGAAGCGTTATATGATGCTTTAGGGACAAAAGAATATCGTAAAGAATTAGACCGTCAGTTTAAAAATGAAAAATCAAACTTTAAAATAGCTATTGTTGTGGATATGTGGCTTACTGGTTTTGATGTGCCATTTTTAGACAGTATTTATATTTATAAACCTATTCAGCAACATAATTTAATACAAACTATTTCTCGTGTAAATCGAAAATTTGCAGGAAAAAACAAAGGATTGGTAGTCGATTATATTGGTATTAAAAAAGCAATGAATTTAGCCTTAGCTAAGTACGGAAAAGGCGATCAAGATAATTTTGAAGATATAGAATCATCCTTAATTGCGGTTCGTAATCACTTAGATTTACTAGCTAAATTCTTCCATAAGTTTAATAATAGTAAATATTTTAATGGTTCAGTATTAGACCAGTTAAACACTTTAAACCAAGCAGCAGAATTTGTACAAGTCACCAAAGAAGCTGAAACCCGTTTTATGGGCCTAGTCAAAAGACTAAAAGCAGCTTACGATATTTGTGCAGGAAGTGAAAAACTAACCCAAGAAGAAAGAGATTATACGCATTTCTATTTAGCAGTTCGTTCTATTGTGTTTAAGTTAACCAAAGGTGATGCACCAGACACCGCACAAATGAATGCTAAAGTACGCGATATGATTAAGGATGCTTTGCAAAGTGATGGTGTAGAAGAAATATTTAAACTTGGTGAAAACACAGAAGCCGAACAAGACATTTTTGATGATGATTATTTAGCCAAAATAGACAAGATAAAATTACCCAATACTAAAATTAAGCTACTTCAAAAGCTATTAGCGAAAGCTATTGGAGAAATCAAAAAAGTAAATAAGGTAAAGGGAATTGATTTTACAAAAAAAATGGACTCTCTTGTAGCAAAATATAATGATAGAAGTGAAAATGACATTTTAAGAAGTGAAGTGTATGAAGAAATGGCTGAAGCATTAACTGAAATGATTATGCAAGTTCGTGATGAATTCAACGCAGGAGAAGAACTCGGAATTGATTTTGAAGAAAAGGCATTTTATGATATTCTTCTAGAATTATGTAATAAATATGATTTTACGTATCCTGAAGATAAATTAATCGAATTAGCACAAGCAGTCAAAAATTTGGTAGATAGTCAAGCAAAATTCCCAGATTGGAATAAAAGAGAGGATATAAAATCCGCTTTAAAAGTTGGTTTAATTTTATTATTAGATGAATTTGGGTATCCACCTGTAGAACGAGACGAAGTTTATGAAGAAATATTCTCACAAGCTGAGAATTTTAAGAAGTATCATAATATTTAAAATTGCTTATGAAAGAAAAACTAAATAGTAAAAAGCTAAGGTTAGTTATAATCTATTTTATGGCAATTGCGCTATTTTTAATCTTTAAGCCGAAAATAGAAGTTTTTCTTTCTAAATTAGATAATTCTTTTACCGTTGATCATTTTTCTTTCAAGATAGGTTATGTTATCCTATGTTTCATAGTAATTACTTGGTACGTATTTATAATTGAAAAGAAATATATTTTCAATCCTATTCATAATTTAACTTTGTTGTTAATTGGATCTTTTTATGGTATTTTAAGATTCGGTTACGATACTATTGTTTTTTTACCACCAGAAGACATTATAAAATATCTAGATGTTTTATTCTTTGTGTTGTTACTTCATGGAATTGCTCTTTATTTAAGGTATAAAGAGGGTAAATCTTCGGAACTTCCTATAAAGAATGATCCTATTCACTTTATTGAAGATATTCCCTTAGTAAATGAGGTGATTGATAACGAGTATATTGTCGATCATCTTATAACTACAATTAAAAGTTTTACCCCAAAGGAATCTTACTCTATAGGTGTTAATGCGGTATGGGGATACGGTAAATCTACTTTTTTAAAGCGATTTGAATATAAAGTAAAGGAAAGTAACCCAGAGACTATAGTTTTCTGGTATCATTTATGGAAAAATAAGGGTGAATCAGCAATTATTGAGAATTTTTTTGCTGAATTGAAGAAGCAATTGGCACCTTACTCAGGTAATTTTTCAAGCACTATAGATAAATATGTAGATGCCGTCGTAGCGCATGTACCAGATGTGCTACAAAAAATTGTCGCTTCCGGGAAAAGTATTTTATTTAAAGATAAAACATTAGAAGAATATTATAATGTTATTAATAAAGGCATCTGCCAAATTAATAGACAGATTATAGTTCTTTTAGATGATTTGGATAGATTGGATGAAAAAGAAATTTTACAATCTTTTAAACTTATTAGAACTTTAGCAGATTTTAATAATGTCATTTTTATTGCAGGATATCATCGTCAGTATATTACTAATACGATAGGAAAAAATAAGCAAAACTATATTGACAAAATTTTTAATGTAGAAATAGATCTTCTTCCGTTTAACGAAAAAAGAATCGAAGAAGAATTAATTTTACAAGTCAAAAAATCATTCCCAGTTATTGAAAGTACCTTAGATACTCTTCGATATGATATTGCATTTGAAAATTTATTTATAACAGAAGAACCTCAATTTGAACATATGGAAATTAGTTTAGAAAATTCATCGAATTCTTCTAATATTTTAAGTTCATCTATCGAAATAACCTACAGGCACTTTCTTCTAACATTTAGAGATATTAAGAGATTTATTAATGAGTTTAAATTCAATGCGTTTTTCTTAGAAAGTAAAGAAAATGTTGTTTTTAAGGAATACATACTTCTTAAACTCTGCACTTATAAGTATAGAGTTTTGCAAAGTTTGATATTTAATCGATTGGATGTTTTATTAACTTTAAAAAACATCGATGGTCTCGAACTTGACTCCATGTATGAGGGACTATACGGAAAACCAGATATCTACATATATGATCAGAAGGCTAAAGATAAAGTTTCTGAAATTATTTCTAAAAATGAGGGTTTTAACGAAACAGATTTTGAATTAATAGATGCCGTATTGATCAAATTATTTGGAGAGAAAACAAAACATTATTATAATGAAAATCAGAATTGTATAGCCAAAATAAGTTATACTAATATTTATATTCGTAATAATATTGCAGGTGCATTATTTAAAATCAGTGACTTTCAGAAAGCATTTGAAAATAATACCTTAAATTCTTTCTTAGATCAGTTTAAGAGTTTAACTAGACAATCTCTATCAAGTGCAGAAAATGAATTAAAGTTATTCATTTTTAGATCAAATATCACTGATAAAAAACAGTTTTTTGATGTATTTAATACCATTAATGGCCTTTCTGTGATAACGCAGTCAGAAGATCGTCAAAGTCTAATCATTCTCTTTAATGAGATTATGAAAAAAGTTTATGATGGTAATAAACAATCCTTTTTAGATGATTTTAAACAGGAAATTTTATCAAATAGTTCGATTGGTACTATAGACTGGTTGTTAAATGATATTAATAAAAACGAAAAACGTTCTGAACGACCAGAACTATATACTTCTACTGGGATTATTCGATATGAAAATGACCTTTTTGATAACACTTTCTTAAAAGAAATACTGATTGCAAAGTTTCAAAAAACAATAGAAAGTAATGTGTCAGTTAGTATAAGATTATCGGGATATCATTTGTATACAGAAAAAATAGTAGTAGATCATAGAATAATACGATCGAAACAAGCCGATGAATTAATTAAGAGTAATATTACAAAACCAGAAAATTTTGATGTATACTTAAAAGAAGGTTTTTTTGATTTCTCGAACTCTTCAAAGGAAAGATCAGCAGAATATGATACTCATGAACCTTGGCCTTTTTTAGATCAAATGTTTTCTAATCCAAAAACATTAGATGATTTACTTGCAGATCCACTTAATGAAAAACTATATATACAATTTTCTAATGAAGGTTGGGATAATTATTATAAGTTTTTGGCAGGTATTGAAAATCCTATAAACGATAAAGGGAATTATGCTAATGAAAGATTAGAAAAGAATCTAAGATTATTAAGAAAGTTTATCGAGAAAGGATACAAGTCACTGACGAATGCTGAATATGAAACAATAATAAATTCAAGGTTAATAAAACCTCCCTCAAGGGTTAGAAAAAATTCTGATAAAGGTAAATATTAGTAATTAATGATTTTAAAACCTACTTATGGATTTTTTTACTAAAAAAGAATTTGAACTATTAAATAAATATAAAGGGAAGTCTTGTAATAGATCAATTCCTGAATTTGCTGAGACTTATGATATTTTAGTTGAAGCTTATAAGAAAGTAGAAGAATGGGCTAATCTTATTACAGGTTCCATTTTTAAAGATGGAGTTGTTAAAATATGGAAAAAACCAACAAGTCAGGCAAGTAAATTTGATGGATATTTGTGGGCTAAGATATATCCAACAAAGACTGATTTGGAGGATAAATGGCTAGCAATAACAGTTGGTTTAGATGACGATTTCCATTATAATATAAAGATAGATACTGTAGGGCTAAAAGATGATCCTATCTTAAGAAAGAGTTATGAAAGGTATCGTGGGGATTTTTTTAATTCGGATATAGTAATACGTCATTTTGTTGATGATATAACTAATTGGGATGAATTAATTTCTACAAGCAAAAATGCTATATATAAATTAATTAAACTTTATCCAAAGGTAAAAGAATTAAAGACTAACAGAAGTTCAGCTTTGAATTTGACTGAAATTAATGAGAATAAGATGATATATCAAGAAAAGACTATTAACCAAATTTTATACGGTCCACCTGGAACTGGAAAAACATATAAAACAAAAGAGCTGGCGGTTAATATAGTTAATTCTGATTTTAATATAGATGGAGCACTACCCTTAAAAGAACAACGAATTAAAATTAATAAGGAATATGAAAGATTATTTGAAGGAGGTCAAATAGTATTTACCACCTTTCATCAGAGTATGAGCTATGAGGATTTTGTAGAAGGGATAAAACCAGATACCTTAGAAGGTAAAATTTCTTATGATATTGTTCCTGGTATTTTTAAAGAATTATGTGAAATAGCAGATACTAAAAGTAATTCTAATTTTGAAGAAGTATTAAGAAACTTTAAAAATGATCTAGAAGAAAAACAAAAGATCACGGTCGATACAGGATCAATTATATTCGATGTTTTCTACACGGGAGGTAAAACTTTTAAAATTAATCCAAAAGAATCAAAAAATAAGAACCCTATGTATCCTGCATCGATACAGAATTTATTAAAATTATATAAGAATATACCAGATGAAGGAATGTATAATCCTTCTTATGTAAAAGGGATCCTTAATTATTTATTCAAAAATTATAAATTAACTCCATATGAAGAAGTAAAAGGAGGAATAGATAAAAATTACGTTTTGGTTATTGATGAAATAAATAGAGGTAATGTTTCACAAATTTTTGGTGAGTTAATCACATTGTTAGAACCAGATAAGCGTATCGGTAATAAAGAAGAAATACGAATCAAGTTACCATATTCAAAAACTCCTTTTGGTGTTCCAAAAAACCTATATATTATAGGAACTATGAATACAGCAGATAGATCTGTAGAGGCCTTAGACACTGCTTTACGTAGACGTTTTTCTTTCGTGGAGATGATGCCTGATCCAGAAGTGATTACCCCAAGAGAAGTTGAAGGTATAGATATAAAAACTGTACTAGAAACTATAAATAAAAGAGTAGAAGTACTTATCGACCGAGATCATACTATAGGACATTCCTATTTTATGGGGATTACTTCTTTAGGGGATTTAGCAAATGTGTTTAAGGATAAAGTTATTCCGTTATTACAAGAATACTTTTACGGCGATTATGGCAAAATAGGTTTGGTGTTGGGAGATGGTTTTGTGAAGGTAGAAACCGATAAACAGACCGATTTTGCCAAGTTTGCATATCCTGATGCTCGAGACTTTAGTACAACAAAATATACTTTGATAGATATCGATATGGAGAATATAGAAAGTGCTATTGGTTCGCTACTAAACATTACGACAAAACAAATGACAACATAGAAAATAAATTGGGGAACTACAAGAGCATATCTGTTTATGAGCACCAACGACTTTGTGTTGGAGATCAGGGTTTTTTGGATACTCATCTCAAAGCATTGTTAAAGTTAAATGAATATCACGGTTTCTCATATTTTGAAGTTATTGTTAATGGTATAAAGTTCAAACAATACGTTGGCGTCATTCAGGTAGATGGTTTAATAATAGAAATTCACCCTAAAGCTGATAAAAACGATATAGATAGTAAATGGAAAGGAGTGTTACTACAAATGCTACAAGCTTGTGGAAAATTAAAAGCGTCATCAGCGGGCTCAGCTCTGGTAAGTAAAACACACTTAAATTTGCTAGAAGTTTATTTTGAGTTATATCTATCAGAATTACAGCAATTACTGCATAGAGGATTAATCAAACAATACAGAAAAGAAACAGCAAACGTAAAAACCTTAAAAGGTAAATTAGAATTTGCAGGACATATTCAACGAAATCAAATTAATAAAGAACGATTTTATACAACGCATCAGGTTTATGATAAAGATCACTTACTACATCAAATATTGAAGAAAGCTCTAGATATAGTTGCTAATTTTTCTAGAGGAAGTTATTTGTATGATCATTGTCAACGAGTATTATTAGATTTTCCTGAGGTTACAAGTACCAAAGCGACTAAGAAACAATTAGATCAAATTAAACTAACTCGTAAAGCAGAACCCTATCGATATGCTTTAGAATTGGCACGTTTGATCATCCTAAATTATTCTCCGGATATATCAAATGGAAAAGAGAAAATGATTTCGTTACTATTTGATATGAATAAGCTTTGGGAAGAATATGTCTTAGTTCAGTTACAAAAATATTGTCGAGATCATCATACCGACTTAAAGATTTCTGGTCGACAAACAAAGAGATTTATAAATTCAAATTATTTACAACCTGATATTATTATTGTCAAGGATAATAAAACTTTTATTATTGACACCAAATGGAAAATACCGGAGAATACAACAGCTTCCATTTCAGATTTAAGACAGATGTATACCTATGCACGTTTTTGGAATGCAGAAAAAGTCATGTTATTGTATCCGGGTAATAGAAACAGTGATGAATTCAGACAATTTGAGAATATGCTAGACGAACCTAAACATCAATGTAAATTGGGATTTATTTCTGTGTTAGATAATGATGATAAACTGGATTCTAAAGTTGGTAAAAATATTGTTTATCAATTAGAAATATAAAACATGCAAACAATTGATTGGCCATTTTTACTATTTACACTAGCGTTAGTGGGTATATTGATAAGTTTTTTGTTTAAGCTTCAATGCCCACGATGTAAAGCAAAATTCTACTTTATAAAACGTGTAGGGAAAAATGATTTGGGGGCAGACCTTTCTCATCCACATCAACGTATCTATCGAAAGTATTATCAATGCAGAAAATGTAAACACGAATGGAGCATCATAGAAAAAAGAAGTGATCGTGGGGATATAGATTAATTGCTCACAAACCAGTTCTTTCCTAAAGAAAACAACCATCCAAAATTATATAAAAATAAAGGACAGGTACACTCGATCATATTATCCCCTCACACACCAAGCCCAAACCATAAACAACGGATGAATGACTATGAGTCGTATCCAAGCAACCCAACTGGGAACGCATAAACCATCGGGAATACAACTACCTATTTTGATAAAATAGACATGAGAAGGAATAAAAGCGATCAATAAAGCAATGATTAGATAAGCAGAAATTCTACGAGTGCCTTTATATAAAACCCCAATACTTAGCAAGACTTCTACCAGACCACTACTGTAATTAATAAATTCTGGATATCCTAAATATTCAGGGATCAGCGGTAAGTAAAAGTCAGGATACACGAAATGATTGATACCCGCGATAAAAAAGAAACCGGAGAGGAGATATAGAAAAAATTGTTTAAGCTGCATTACCATACATATTTAACCATACTATTTTTTAGTTCTGTTATGTTTACCAAGAAATTTTATAAGACTATTTTTTTTTCGTTAGTCACCCTGAGCTTGTCGAAGGGTTGGCAATGAAAAAAAGAAAAGCATAAAATAATAGGTTTTCTATTGCATAAAGCTATTTATATCCATTTAATTTTTTTCAGTTGGTGCGTTTTTCTAAGGATTAAAAAGAAAGGGATCCACCATATAAAATCATTAGTAATCAGCGTATAGAAAAATTCCAAAGGTACTTCTCCAGTCACATAGTTAAACAGAAATCCTAGCGGCCCAAAGATTTTACCCAAAAATCCAACCATTACAATAGGCCAGTGGGTAGTAGGATCTTGCGCTGCCCACCAATAGCCCAGACCATACACCCCAATCACCATACCCATACCTTGCCAAATCATAGGATGGGTGGGGAGTTCCATACCTACCAATTCAAAAAAATGATCGGGAAACAATACCACCCAAGCTCCCCATAGTAGGTTGTATATCGCTGCCGCTCTTAGTACTGTAAACATTTGTTTTTTGCTCATATCGGATCTTTTATGCTTTCTAAAAACAAGGTATATAAAATGCGTTGCGTAACACATTAATCAAATGATAATTTTTCTATAAAGTATGGAGAGTTATATCTTTTTGAATTACTCATACTTCGACTTCGCTCACACTTCGACTTCGCTCAGTGTTCGAATTATGTTTGAGGGCTGTATTTTGACAGCACTTCGACAAGCTCCTTTAGATTTGTTTTTTAGATATTTATGAAAGAGAAAGGAAACAAAAGTAACCTATGACAAGGCTCTAAGTTTTAAGACTTATAAGCTGATTTAGACTTTTGTTTCCCTTTTCATCAAAAG
>NZ_JBSWZK010000003.1:378980-615905 GCF_054054605.1 Aquimarina sp. 433 | reverse complement strand
ATGACTGATGGATATGATTGTTATCAAAATGCAATTGCTGAACGAATCAATGGCATATTGAAAGGTGAGTTTTTGATTAACATTTGCAATAATGGAAAAGAACTAACAAAATTAATTGAACAATCTATAGAAACTTATAATAACAAAAGACCACACTGGAGTCTTAACTTAAAAACACCTAACTTTATACATAACAAAAAACCCCTTGAAGCTAGCTTCAAGGGATTAAATAAAATCTTGTAAAATTGTCAACCTATTTTAGGACGACTCAAAGGTAACAAATTGGTATTGTTTTTGATCTCTAAATAAAATGAATCCTAGTTTATGTATAGGGTTTATTTGAAATAACAGCAAAAAAAATTAACTTTAGTGATCACGGGAAAATCACATAATTGAACGCACTAATCATGAAAAAAATTCTAATCTTACTCATACTATCAGGAATATTTCATTCTGGTATGAATGCTCAAACACCAGTAGAAGGTGGATATATCGAGTTAACAAAAAAAGAATATGATGACTTATTAAACCCTGAAGAGGAAAACGAACTTCACGGTAAATATTACGTAAGAGAATTTAAAGACAAAAAACTAATAGGTATCCATAAAATAGAATATCAAAAAGGAAAAAAACATGGAGAATGGGTTCATTTTTTAATATTTAGAAAAAAAGGAACTTTAGATCTGTCTACTATAGAAAATTATGAGGATAATGTAAGAAATGGATATTATTATAATTCTGATAATGGTTTCACTTTTACAGAAGAAGGATATTACGAAAAAGGCTTAAAAGAAGGTTTATGGAATGTCTCAAAAGGAGGATCTAAAGAGAAGATCAATTATAAAAACGGCAAAAAACATGGAGATTATTGGAGACAGGATGCTTCTGGTGTTATTGTAAAAGGAGAATATAAGAAAGGTAAAAAATTAGATAATTGGACAATTGAAGATCTTGCGGCTAACACGAGAACAGAAGAACAACCACAAGTTTTGTCGCAAGCTCCTGATACTCCTACTGTTTCTGGAGGACTTCAAAAAATTGAAGGAACGATTCAGAAACCTGATGGATCTATTGTACCCATTGCCGTGGTAAAACTACAAATATCAGACTCTTCTTGCGCCTACGCATTTACTGATTACGACGGAAAGTTTACTATAGAAATAAATACTAGTAAAATTTCGGAAAACAGCTATTTTGAAATAGTAATTGACGGATTTCCGAAAAAAGTACTACCCTACTCTGACTTTTCGAACCAAAATACAATTACTCTAGAAAAAGGAAGAAAAAAAATTACCTACGAAGAATATAGAAGTTATTATGAATCTATGAAAGATTGCCAATAATTTTTCTTAGAAATATTTAGTTCAACATTTTACCTATTTTGCTCTTTAATAGTTGTTTTTCTGGTGCAGATTGGGTGAGTTTCATTGCATTTTGATAATATCCGACTGCGATATTTGGTTGTATCAACTGTTGATAAATATCTCCCAGAGTTGCATGGTAGAGGTAATATTTTTCCAATAATTTCTGATCTTTAATGGATTTTATGGCATTTAGCGCTTCTTCTGCTCCATACAATTCTAAGATAACCAAGCATCGATTAAGAGAAACAATTGGGTCATTCTTAATCTTTAATAAAAGATCATAGTACTTTAATATTTCTTTCCAGTCCGTAGTTTCATAGTTCTCAGCTATACAATGCTTATAAGCAATTGCTGCTTCTAAATGATAGGTAGATAAAGATTCCCCAAAAGCAGATTGATTTAAATATCGGATTCCTTGCGCAATTAACTCTTCATTCCATATGGTTCTATCTTGATCAGAAAGTAAAATCAATTCTCCTTGATCACTAAGTCGGCTATCTAATCGTGCTGTATGAAAAAGCATTAATGCCATTAAAGCATAAACTTTGGGTAATTGTGTGAGTTCAGTATCCAGCAAAGACTTACATAACCATAGGGCCTGAGAGATGATATCTTTTCTGATTAATTGATCATGATGCGTAGAATTATACCCCTCATTAAATATTAGATAAATCGTATTTAACACCACTGTGGTTTTAGAGGTAATCTCTTCGGATGAAGGAATCTCAGGACGTATTTGATGTTTCCTAAAATGCTCTTTTGTGCGATATATTCTCTTAGAAATGGTATCTTCTGATGTAAGAAAAGATTTTGCAACTTCTTTGGTACTAAATCCGCAAAGAGATTTTAATATAAAAGTAATTTGATTTTCTGGAGAAATATCTGGGTGACAACAAGCATACATCATTGCTAAGAAATCATCTTTTATATATTCCTCTTTCCAAAAATTATCCATCGTACTACTTAGAGTAAATTCAGAGGTCAATAGCTTTCTTTCTGGATCAGAAAAATCAATAGTTTTACTATGCTTTTTTCTTCTAATAATATCAATAGCCTTATTTCGGGCAGTCCTATATAACCAAGCTTTTGGATTGTCTGGTATTCCTCTAAACTTCCAAGTCTCTAGAGCACTTACCAAGGCATCTTGCACTACATCTTCTGCAATTTCCAAATTCTCTATACCAAAAATCTTTACTAAAACAGCAACCATCTTTCCAGACTCCTGTCTGAAAAGATGGTTTAAAGTATCATGTATGTTTTCTTTCGATTTCAAAAAACAACGAATATTATCCAACTGGAGCTATTTCGCGCACTTCGACACTACAATCATACTCAAAACTTGGACATCCTTTTGCGATTTCTGTAGCTTCGGCAAGGGATTCGGCTTTAATTAATAGATATCCACCTACCAATTCCTTTCCTTCAGCAAATGGGCGATCAGTAAGTGCTTTTTTACTACCTGTTAAAGTATTTCCTTTATTGACTAAAGGTTGCCCACCTACTAATCTTTCTTCTTTAGCAAGTCCAGCCATCCATTTTTGCCAGTGCTCCATATTTTTTTGCATCTCATTAGGTGATGCAGATTGATATCCTTCTTGACCTCCTCTTATAAGCATTAAAAACTCTTTCATCTGTTCTTGTTTTATTTTTCTTCAATTGTCTAATGGAATTCGCCAATGTTGATTTTACTGGGTGTCCCCAAAATGCTATGGCTCATTTCATATCATATCTATTTTAAGCTTCGTCTGGCCAAACTTCTCTTACTTCTACCGAGGATTCCCATTGTAACCCAGGACAACCTTTTGCCATTTCGGTTGCTTCTTCCATCGATGCAGCCTTTACTACAATATAACCTCCTATTATTTCTTTGGCTTCCACAAGAAATCTATCAGTTACTTTTGTACCTCCAGGATGAATGGTTTTTACTGCAGGATATAAACGCTCTCCTCCAGCATATTTTTCTTGTTCAGAAATTTTTCCGATCCACTCCATCCATTCCCCCATATGGGCATTTTGTTCTTCTTCAGTTTTGGAATCCCAAACTTCATCTCCACCTTTAAAAAGGAACACAAATTGTTTCATAATTTTATTTATTTATGGTTTATATGGTGCTATGACGAAATGATTAGAAGTATTTGGACATTTTTTTAAAAAAAAATATATTTTTTGAAAACTTCCCTGAACCGCTACTAAAATCCTTTACTTCTTTTTCATCATCATTAGTGTGAAACTACCCAATATGAGAATAATTACCAACATAATTCCCCAAAGCCAAGCCTTATTTGTAAAGAGAGGCTCCACCTTCTTTTCAGATATTTTTGGAATACTTTTTTCTTCACCCAAGCCTAAACTTTTTAAATCAATAGGAATTTTTTCGGTCATATACTTGAGATCATAGGATGGTATATTGGAAGATTTATTTCCATAAGTAAGATAGTATGTTGCTGGAGTAGTAAATCGAGCAATCAATTCATGACTTACTCCTAATATCTCGACAGCCTGAATATCCAAAGGTTGATTATCATAATTACTAATTGTAATTCGGAATCGCTGTCCAATCTCACTTCTAAAATCAAATTCATTTTCTTCTATGGAATTAATTACTCCAGAAGTTAACTTGCCGTAACGATACCTCCAACCATTTTCAATTTTTGTGCTATCAGAAATATATTCCAGTCTAACAGGTCTGTAGTAGTCAAAAGTATTATTCACTTTTATTTTCACCTTATTTACAGGTACTGGAGTGTCTAGCGCAATATCAATTACCGTTGTTTTATTTTCTTTCTCCTCTTTTATTTCTAAAGACTTATTTCTGTACACATTGTAATCACCCGTCTTTGTTTCTTTAAAATTTATCTGAGCACCGGCAATTTTAGGAACATCATCTCCTTTAACCAATATCCTATAGTATTGGTATTTTGAATTCGAGAACTTTACAGTGGTAAAACTATAAGAAGTTAATTCATTATTTATTGATAAAACACGATAATCATCTACTATAGTAAACCAAGACTTTAAATCTTGACTTCCTTCAACCGATAATCTTGTATCAAAATTAGTTTGATCAAAATCTAAACGTATCTGGTTAATCATCTGATCTATTGGTACTTTATAAGTAACAAAAGTTCCATTGACAGTTCTAGCCGTATTTAATATTTCAAAATCAACTTTCTTATGAATAGTTTTAGGTTCATTCTTCTTCAAGATATAAGGAGCTTCAATAGTATCTTTTGAAGCGGTAATACCATAAATTCTAATATCAGAAAGGTTCGAAGAGAGCTTTGCATACATTTCATCTTGTATCATAATGGAATGCCAATCCTCAGAAACTCCTAACAACTCTCGTTTATAGTTATACTTACCTATCTGCGCATAAAGCTGAACACAGGAGAAAACTAATATACCTAGAACTAAACTAATCTTTAACCTCATCAGTAATTATATGTTTGTATTTATTGTATAAGAAAGAAATGATCAACAACAGAATCCCTAAGGATACAAAGACAATCGTTTTAGAAATCGTATTTAGATGTGCGATATCGTATAAGAATAGTTTAACAAGAGTGATTCCGAATAATATAAATGCCATTACACGCATATGCTTTATTTTCTTCCAGAACCCCATAACTATAAGGAATAAAGAGTATATCCCCCAAAGTATACTTAATCCTAATTTATCAGAAGATGTATATCCAGCTATATCTAACCAATGAATTAGTTCGCTACTCAAAATCCAAATGATAGTGATTTGCAGAACAACATCTATCAAAACTATCAATGACGTATTTAAGAACCGTTGTCTAGCGTATGTATATAAAGCCCACATTAGTATGGCACAGAAAACTAATGAGATATAACGAATTCCTATATGAAACGAACTCGCTTCTCCAGATTCCAGTAATGATGGATCCAGATAAACATCCCTTAGTTCACTAAGCAGGTATAATCCAGAAGTAAGAAACATTAATAGTGCAAACAAGTTAAGCGCAATATTAATGTAACCAAAGATCATATTTTTAAGCTTTGTGATATTTAGAAATGATATGATAGAAAGAAAAGCTAGCGTATAGTTTATAAGCCAAACTCCCATGAAATCTTGTTTATCGTATGCTAAAGTCTCGTAATAATCTATAATCTCTAGGAAAAATGTCATATACACAACAAATAAAAACATTGCAGAAACCCATAGAGAAATCAACTGATACCAAGTTTTATATTTTAACCATGGAAAAGGATATGAATCATTACGATGCAGAAAAAGTATGTACCCAAAAGAAGCTGCACACAATAAAGATGTAAGTACAGAAATATTAAAAATAGGTGTCGTTACAATTTCAATAGTATCATATGAATATTCTGCATAATACCTCCACCAATCTTGTAACAAACTAAAAAAAGTAAGAGCAATGACAGGATATGCTAATTTTTCATAAATCGGTACTTTTTTAGTTCTACCTATCCAGAAAAGCAATACCGCTTCTGTTGCCCATAATAAAGTCACCCAATTTCCATCTAACTGCACAGGAAAAGCGATACTAATGAAAACAAGTACCAAACCAGAAACAAAATAAAACAGATTTCGATCGGCTAATTTTAATCTGTATATCATCACACTAACTACAAAATGTATAAGCGCATTTCCAATCGTAAACAATCCTAATAACTCTTTACCAACCTCATGATCACTCAGTATGGAACAACCTATTCCATAAAAAATAAAGGCATTAGCCAATTGTAGTAATACATCTGTAGTACCGAATTTTTCTTTTCTATTCAATTTATACAAAAGGAATATGAGATAGAAGATGATAAAAAAAACGAATAAGAATGTAAACGCTAATGCGAAATGAAGGCTGGTTTCATACTTCACTGCATACCAGCTAAAATATATCAACCAAGTAAGTAAAAAGGAAGAATAATAAAGGGACTTCCAATATTTTTTAAAAGAAAGTATTAAGATTCCAATATTGATAATAGTCACGTAACTAAATAGAATGGCAACCCTTCCTGATCCATCACTTAGCAAAAAAGGTACTGCATAGGCACCAACCAAACCAATATGGGCGATTACTTGTCTGTTATATTGTATAGCTGCGAATACTGTAAAAATTGTGAATAATACCATTAGGGCAAACGCAAACAATTGTGGAATAAGATCATATAGACTATAAGCCAAAAACGTTATAAAATACAGTATTGTCATAGCACCACTTACTAAAACAGCACTAAAGTTTTCATACTTTTTTTTGAGTTTCATTCCAATAGCGATCAAAGCTATACCTGTACAATACCCTAATATAATTCGTGTAAGCGGACTGATAAGATCATTCTCTATAGAATATTTGCCTCCTATAGCCACACCTATGATAAGAATAATAACTCCGATCTTACTAATGAGATTTTCTCCCACAAATTTTTCCCAATTTGATTTTTCTTTAGGTTTACTAATCGGATTTAGTACACTTTTAGGTTGTGGTGCTGATAAAGGTGCTGACTTTTTTTCCTTTATACTTTCAGAAATATTTTGAGGTCGACTTTCTAACGGTTGTACTTGACTTAAGTTTTTGCTATCGGATGTAGCTATTTGTTTTGCTCGATCTTCAGCATTTTTAAGATCTAGAATTTCCTGTTTAAGATTCAGTATTTCTCTTCGAAATTCTTCCTGCTTTCTGGACAGTATCGCTAGCTTCTGAAGCAATTCATTTATATACTTTTGATTATCAGCCATTGTTGTTTAGATATAAAATGAGTATTGAATAACAATATTCATTATAGAAATATAGGTAAAAAAAAGAGGAATCATAAAAACATGATCCATCTACTATTAGGTTTTAATCAAAAATATAGTAAAATAGAATCCAATTACTCCCTGAAAAAAGGGAATCTAAAAAAATGGTTTCTAGTGGAATACAAAATCAAAAACCAGTGGTAAACAAATTTCTCGCTCCTCGTATACCACATTTCTGATATTTATGATAGGATTGCGCTGCTCGTTCATCTATTTGCTTACCAGATTCATCGAGAATCCATCCATCGATAGCAGCTTTTAGAGTATATGCTTCGGGAGCCATTAAATGAGTAGTCCACAAAATAGGATTTGCTTTTGCCTTTTTAATCTCAGGAGAAAAATAAGGCTTGCTAAAACAGGCAAGGATGATTACATCTTTTTTACTACTACTAGATGAATTTTCATAATTGATTGAAACATCAAAATCCATTAAGCCATCGTGACCGACATATGCTAAAAGATCAGCATTTCCTCCAAAATGTAAGGTACGACTATTCTCTTCTATTTCTAATGGCAATTGGCCGTTTGATGATTTTAGAAAATCTTCTATAGTAGTTTTTATTTTCGCACCATCATAGGCATCCGCTAATAAATAGACATCTTTTGTAGCATGCTTGAATAATAATCTTTCTAAAATATTAGCATCCTTAGCTGTTATTTTTTTAATTAACGTCCAATCCTTGGTTTTTACTTTAAAAAAAGTCTTAACACCATAACCTGCTCCCCAATATAAATTATGTTTAGGGTCCTGTCCATTTCCTATACGTTCTGGAACTGGCACAATACCCTGATTAGCATTATCACACAAAGCTACAAATACATGAATGGTTTTGGTCTGACCATAACATATAACAGACAATAATAAGGAGGCAATAATACCAGTAATCCTCATTGTTTGATACTTAGAATAAGTGCTACATTACTTTTTTCTATGTCGGTAAGTTTATCAGCTGCGTCTTTATTTGTAGGCATATACCAAGATTTAGACTCAAAATAGTCTTGCCATTTCTTCTTGGTAAACATGTATCCATGAGATGCAAAAATCTCGTTTTTAATAATCGCTAATTCTTCTTCTGTTTTAAAATCAAGCTCTTCTTTTTTAAATATGCGATGAGAAAATATGTAATTCTCTCTTTCAATTGCCTTAATGTCTGTATAAGGCTTTGAAAAGCTACCATCTTTTTTTATAGGTTGAAACTCTAACCACTCTTTGAGACCAACTTGTTTTCCATCTCCAATACAATCCAACTTTTCTCTTGTTTCTTTAAATACTAATAAGTCATCTGATACAAAAACAGAAGTTCTAGCGTCATTGAAAGAACAGTCGGCAACAACTCTTTCATATGCAATGGTAGCTATACGCTTTCCTTCTGGAGTAAATGATGTTAAAGATGATTGTTCACAATTGGTTCCTATATTACATTTTAAAACTGTAGATACAATAATATATGATTTTGTGCGTACAACCACATTTCCAGTTAAGAGATTACTTGCTCTCTCTGTAGGTTTGAAATCGAAATATTGTAAAGCTAAATCTTGGGGAATATTCTTTTGAGGTTCTGAAAAACTTTCGATCAATTTACTAAACTGACTTTCTTGTCCGTTTATTGATATCGAAAAAAACAAACCTAATAAAACTAAATACTTGATCATGAATATCTTTATTAAATATAGTATCAAGTTCTATAGATTGGGAGCTATACAAATCTAAAAAAGATTACTAAAAACTATTCCTTTAAATTCAATTTTTAACGATTCTTAAAGATTAAAGAAATAGGCCTCCTAGAAACAATGAAAAGAACAACTTTCTTTTTAAAATTCATAATACAAAAAAACACGCAAATAGCGTGCTTATCAATACTAATGTGTTTTTTGTATTTGTAGCGATTATTGTTCCGTATTACTATCTGTTATAGCTTAGGACACCTTTTACAATTTGTCTTTCCTTTCTTCTTATATTTCTTACAACATTTTTTCTTCTTACCACCACAACTTACTTCACAATTCATTGAGGCACATGGCGAATATAAAGATGGAATTCCTGAACTTTGCACTACTTACTAATTTTTATTGAATCTAAATAAAGTACAAAAATATAAAAAAAAGACTCTTAGGAAAAGAATCTTTAATTTTTGTTTATTAAGTTATTAACAATCAGTAATATTACTACTCTTCTTGCTTATCACCAATTTGAAAAGTATTGATATCTCTATCGAACAAATAATGTCCAGACTTATCTTCTCCTATAATTTTTAATTTATCTAGAAGAGTTCTTGCTACAGCTTCTTCCTCTAATTGTTCTGCCACATACCATTGCATAAAATTATGTACGTTATAGTCCTTATGCTCTAAGCATTGAAAGATAACATTATTAATTTGCGCGGTCACAAACTCTTCACTTTCAAGAAAAATTTCGAATAACTCTCTTAATGATTTAAAATCATCTCTTGGTTTTTCTATAGCGGGAATTACAGCTTGTCCATTTCTCTCATTAATAAACTTTACCAATTTTGTCATATGTACTCGCTCTTCTTCTGATTGCGTATAAAAGAAGTCCGCAATGCCATTATATCCATTTACATCTGCCCAACATGCCATAGACAGATATTGAGCAGAAGCGGTAGCTTCATAACGCACTTGATCATTTAATGATTTCTCTATTTCTGGTATCATATCTTTTATTCTGATATTTTTAAGACTTTAAAACACTTAACTTATGTTTTTCTATAATCATACAAGTATTAAAAGTCTATTTTGTTTTTAAATTAATTATTAAAAGTACATAATTAAAATGCCTTTCAATAGTTTTTACATTCCTTTACCATTAATTTAAGTAAATTGATAGTACAAAGTTTAAGCTCTAGTATACTTGGTAATAGTTTCTTTATGAGCTGGAAATTCTTGTATTAATTTGTTTCTTTCGGCCAATTCAAAATCTTCGAAATCAAATCCTGGCGAAACCGTACAACCCACAAAAGAATAATGATTATTTTCTTTCACACTAGACGCAAACCAACAACCTGCTGGAACTACTAACTGAGGCTTCTCTCCTTCATCAAGATTCATTCCCACAGCATGACATGTATATAATCCGTTAGCATCAATAACATGTACGTATAGAGAACTACCTCCGTAAAAATGCCACATTTCATCTTGTTGTATACGGTGAAAAGCGGAAAAATTCTCTGATGTTAATAAGAAATAAATCCCTGTACAATAGTTACGAGCTCCAGAAAATTTATCTTCTAAAGCATTTTTTGGAATTACTCCATCACTACGATATGTTTCTTTATAAAATCCTCCTTCAGGATGAGGTTTCATATCTAGTTTAGCTACAATATTTCTTATGTCATCATTCATAGGTTTCTGTAAAGTAAAAAGAAGCGATCCAATACATTGGATCGCTTCTTTTTATTGTAAACTATTTAGTATAATATTTATGCTAATACAGCCTGAACTTTATCAGCTGCTTCTTGGAATAATACAGCACTCTGTACATCCAATCCACTATTATCTATTAATTCTTTTGCGATATCTGCATTGGTTCCTTGTAAACGAACAATAATTGGAACATTGATTGCGTCACCCATATTTTTATAAGCGTCTACTACACCTTGTGCTACTCTATCACAACGAACAATTCCTCCAAAGATATTGATCAATATTGCTTTTACATTAGGATCTTTAAGAATAATTCTAAAAGCTTCTTCTACACGCTTGGCATCTGCTGTACCTCCAACGTCTAAGAAATTAGCAGGTTCTCCACCAGCTTGTTTGATCAAATCCATAGTAGCCATTGCGAGTCCTGCACCATTTACCATACAACCTACATTACCGTCTAGATCCACGTAGTTTAGACCAACTTCGTTAGCTTCTACTTCTATTGGATTCTCTTCGCGGATGTCACGCATGTCTACGTAGTTCTTGTGACGATATAAAGCATTATCATCGATAGTTACTTTTGCGTCTACCGCCATGATTTTATCATCACTCGTCTTTAATACTGGATTAATTTCGAATAATGAAGAATCTGATTTTACATAAGCAGTATACAAAGCCATCACAAATTTTGTCATTTCCTTAAACGCAGCACCGCTTAATCCAAGATTAAAAGCTACACGTCTAGCCTGAAATGGCAATAATCCAACAGCAGGATCTATTTCTTCTGTAAATATTAAATGAGGAGTTTCTTCTGCAACAGTTTCGATATCCATTCCACCTTCGGTAGAATACATAATCATATTTCTTCCTGTAGTACGATTTAGTAATACAGACATGTAAAACTCATCTGGTTCACTATCACCTGGATAATACACATCTTCTGCAATCAATACTTGATGTACTTTTTTTCCTTCTGCAGAAGTTTGAGGTGTAATTAAGTTCATTCCGATGATTTGACCTGCTATTTCTTCTACTTCCTGAAGATTTTTAGCAAGTTTTACACCTCCACCTTTTCCTCTACCTCCAGCGTGTACTTGAGCTTTTATTACGTGCCAACCAGTACCTGTTTCAGCAGTTAATTGTTTTGCAGCAGCTACTGCTTCTTTAGCATTTTGTGCAACAATACCACGCTGGATACGCACTCCAAAGCTACTTAATATCTCTTTACCCTGATATTCGTGTAAGTTCATAGTCTTATTTTTTACCTTTTCTATAGGAGTCCCAAAAATAGGAAAAGTGAAGATACTGTGCCAATCTTTTCTAGTAAAAAAAGTTATATAGAAACTGGTATTATGTTATCCCAAAAAATAGCCTCGAAAATTCTTCGAAAATGAATTTAGATTTCTTTAAAGTTTAAAATCATCAAAATCCAATGGATCAAAATTCTTAAAATGCCCATTCATTTTAATGACTTCTTTAGCTCTATTCATTTCTCTAACAACAGGAATTGTAACTTTAAGATGTCCTATTAAATAATTAAGGCGTTCAAACTCGCTTCTGAGCTTTAATAAATGATATTCTTGATGTAGCGCCAAACCGACTTTATGAGCTACTTGATAACTTACAAATGGAATATTAAAAATTGGAGGTTTTTCTATGGTAAGTTCTATATATAAGATTGCAATATTCTTTAATAATTCTTCTTGTAACTCTTCTACTCCGTTTTCATTATCCTCCATATACTCTACCTCACCACCAGCATATAACTTACCCGGTAATTGAGGGTAAAAACTTTTAATCCTAAAAACTCTTGTACCAGTACAAACAACATCACTTGCTCCATTCGGGTATCTTTTTTCTACCTTTTGTAATGTTACTTCAGTACCATATTCTAGTTTTTTATCTATAAAAGTGGGTACACCAAAAGAAATTCCATCTTCTTCGCAATCTGCAATCAATTGTTGATATCGTTGTTCGAAGATATGAAGTGGTAAACGCTCTCCTGGATATACGACTAATTGTAAAGGAAAGAGTGCTAGCATTTTTTCTTTTAAAAATACTAAATAAACAACTAGCTTGTGTATAATATCTGTTCAAAAATCGAAAATTCGTTATTTAGCATCGTTTTTTTTTAGGTTTACATAATTTTATACTAATTACGCGCCGCCTAGAGATAATCTCTAGTAAAAATGGTAATTTCGTAAGCCAAATTAAAGTAAAATGGAAAACACAAATTTATTAGCAATCGCAAAAGAGTTTGGGAGTCCAGTATATGTGTATGACTCCGAAAAAATTGTTTCACAGTATGAGCGTCTTACTAATGCTTTTAAACAGGTGAAACATTTGAAACTTAACTATGCAGTCAAAGCGTTATCTAATATTGCGATACTAAAGTTAATGAATTCGTTAGGCGCTGGATTAGACACAGTATCAATTCAAGAAGTAAAACTTGGACTTGCCGCTGGTGTAGCTCCTGCTAACATCATATTTACTCCAAACGGAGTGTCTTTAGAGGAAATTGAACAAGTTTCTTCGATGGGAGTTCAGATTAACATCGATAACTTATCCATTTTAGAACAATTTGGAACGAAACATCCAGATGTACCTGTTTGCATTCGTATTAATCCGCATGTAATGGCAGGTGGTAATAGTAAAATTTCTGTTGGTCATATCGATAGTAAATTTGGAATTTCGATACATCAAATTCCTCATATCCTAAGAATTGTAGAGAATACTGGCATGAATATTAATGGTATCCACATGCATACGGGTAGTGATATTTTAGATATTGACGTTTTTCTTTATGCTAGCGAGATCTTATTTGAAACTGCTAAGCACTTTAAAAATCTGGATTTTATAGATTTTGGAAGTGGTTTTAAAGTACCTTACAAAGAAGGTGATATCGAAACTAATATAGAAGAGTTTGGTAAGAAACTAACCAAACGTTTTAATTCTTTCTGTAAGGAATATGGAAAAGAATTAATACTAGGATTTGAGCCTGGTAAGTTCTTGGTAAGTGAGTCCGGTTATTTTCTTGCTGAAGTAAATGTTGTAAAGCAGACAACCTCAACAGTTTTTGCAGGTATTGATAGTGGTTTTAATCACTTAATCAGACCGATGTTTTATAACTCTTATCACGAAATCATAAATATCTCTAACCCTGATGGAAGGGAGCGTTTTTACTCTGTAGTAGGTTACATCTGTGAGACAGATACTTTTGCAACAAATAGGAGAATTCCAGAAATTACCGAAGGAGATGTTATTGCCTTTAAAAACGCAGGAGCTTATTGCTTCTCTATGGCTAGTAATTATAATTCTCGTTTTAGACCTGCAGAAGTACTTTGGCATAATAACAAAGCACATTTGATTCGTGAGCGAGAGACTTTTGAAGATTTAACTAGAAACCAAGTTGATGTTGATATTTTTGAAAAGGTAACAGAACCTGCTTCATAAACTTAGATTTTTATAGAACAAAAGAAAGGGACGTATTTTTATAAATATGTCCCTTTTTTTTGTAACCAATTAAGTTATTATGTCTTATTGTAATTTCAAAAATCACATTTTTTGAATGTTTCTGACTAGGTATTCGAGTCCATTTAGCTTCAATTCATAAACTGTTTGCATTTGCGCTCCCAGTGTTCCTTTAGGGAATCCTTTATTATGATACCAAACGATATAGTATTCTGGCAAATCAATGAGATATCGATCTTTATATTTACCAAAAGGCATTTTGGTATGCGCCAGTTTAGTTAAAAAGTCTTTTTGAGTTTGAGAATTCATTAAAGAGATAACATCGGATATTTATTTAGAATAAGCTCTATAATACCACATTAGGTTTTTAACCTTCTTTTCCCATTTTTCTTGATTCACTTTATTTTTAGAATGTTCGGTTTCGATATCATAGAGTTCTTGCATATTAATCCTCATACGCTCGACTCTTTTGTACATTTTATTTAAATCTTTACGAACATTCTTTCCAGGCTTATATTCCTTTAATTTTTTGCGCATAATTCTGGCGTGCAACTCCGAAATATCAAAATGCAGTTGTTCATGCTCTAGTAAGTATTTAGTCAACTGCCCTCTCTTTACCCATGATAATGATGGATAACAGAAACTGTCCACTTCATATTTTAATTCAATCTTTCCATAATCCTTACTTATAGACCATTGATAAGTTATTCCGGTATTTACACTAGCATCAAAACTACTGTTCATTTTAGGTTCTCCCCTAAAATCCGACCATTCCAACTTACTTTTTTCCGCATAAGAAAAACGCTCTACATATCCATGACTAGCAAAAAATAAAACTAAGAGAATAGTAAAAAATTTACCCATAATTGCAATAATTATGCCCGGCTAAAGTTGTTATTTTTCCACAAAAACACCCAAAAATACAATACGGGGCTAAGTATTGCATATGTATGTTTAAATAGATTCTTATTTGTTTTCAGATATAAAATCTTATATCTATCCCAATTGAAACAATTTATCTAAATTTTGTGTAAACTTTGATTTATCAAAATTGCCATAATCACTATATCAATTTCCGTACCACGACTAAAATTAACTGTAAGTTTAATCAAAGTTTAGGTGCAAAGTATCATCTACGTTTTAACAATACTTTGTAAATAGCATCTAAAAATAAAAAAAATGATTCTAAAAACCTCTAGAAAATTAATTATTGATCAAATAATTTTTATTCGATAACCGTTAATTTTAATTCATCATCAAATTTAATGATGTAAGAAGCCTTATTATAATAACCTCCTAAAAGCTTTTTCGCATAATTAAATTTATTTTCAACATACTCCGTAGTTCCTTCAAAAGTAGCTGCGTGATATAAATCATCCGCAGATCCCAATCGCATCAAAATATCATACGTAATATCAAAACCGCGTACGGTATATTTACTAGGAATAGTTCCAAATTCTTTCTTATACCTAGCTACGAAAGGAGTCATTGATGTCTCATCGTAATTATCATATTCCTTATCAATAGAAGGATAATGTAAATGTAAATTTGATAAATATTCATTCTTTACACTATCATCATCAAAAGCATTATTTTTATCTGTTGTGAATAATGTAACCTTATGACTTTCTACCTTTGCATTTAATAAAGTTGTAACATTACTAATCATAGCTACATCATCAGATTCAATAAAAACCCAATTTGGTTTATTTTTAGCTAATGCTTTATTTAGATGCACTTCATACACATAATTACCTTCCTCTATTCTAGCTATTTTTGCATCTGGAAACTTGGCTACTAATTTGTCCTTGATTTCTTGATGCTTAGGCTTCATTGGTTCTCCTTTCTTCTTTCCTTGCTGCACGATAATAACAATATTCTTATCGGTAGAATCTTTGGCTACATAATTTATCATTTTATCCTGAAGCATTACATCTGTCGGAATAGTTTGAAAGAAATTACTGTATAATTTTGATTCTCTATTGGAAATAGGAGAGATAACAGGTGTTTCATACTTTTTTAACTCAGCAGCTACCGCTTCTACATTTGCTTGATACAATGGACCTATCACAACATCTAATTCATCGAAGTTATTTTGATCAATCAATCGTTTGATATGCACAGTATTCTTATTTCTTTGCGTATCATACACTGTTGCATCAATACTTAGACCTTTCGTTTTAGCAGAATCTATGGCCATTTGTACCCCTTTATAAAAGTCCAAGGCAACTCTGGTTCCTCTAGCATCTCTGGTTTTCAAGAAATCCTCTGTCTGTTGTCTTGCTTCCAGATCTAAGGTATCCAGTCCAAAAGGTAGCATTATAGCAATCTTTTTAGCCTTAAAGTTAGACAACATATTCTCCAATGGAACAATTTTTTTCTCTGGAAAATCTATCGCTAATGAATCTGCAGTATCTTTTTTAGGTAATGTTAAAACCATTCCTATTTTTAGACCATCCCTTGCATAAGGATTTAAACTAAACAGAGAATCCGAAGAAATTTGTGCTCGTCTTAGAACACTATAAAATCCTTCTTTAGGCTTTACTTCATACAATTCAAATTTATCCTCGTCGATAACCTCTCCTAAAGGTACAAATATCGTAGTAGGAACTAAAATTTCCATTCCAATAGGAAAATTTGGATCCATTTCGGGATTTAGCTGATTTAGCTCACCAACGGTAATACCATGTCTTCTTGCTATACTATATCGTGTATCTTTGGGCTTAACAATATATTTAGTAGTAGTAGAAACTCTAGAACCTAAACTATCTTTTGGAATTTCTCTAGAAACCGTAGTTTGTTCTGCAAACACAGGAATTCTTAGTTTATCTCTTTTACGAATTTGCTCTGAATACAATCGCTTATTATGCTTTTTAATATCATCTATAGTAATATCGTATTTCTGAGCAATCCCGAATAAGGTTTCTTTTCTTCTAACCTTATGAGTTTTAAATCTAATTATTTGTTTTATCTCTTCTAAAGGTTGTATGCTATCTAAAACAGGATCACTTACTTCAGTTGAAGTTTCGGTATCCTCTTTTTTCTTTAAAACAGCAACTCTTAGAATTTGACCTAGATTAATCCCGTTTACTGCATCTGGATTCAAATTATAAATAGCTTCTTGAGTTGTGTTATATTTTTGGGATAAATTAAATACTGTATCTCCTTCCCCAACAATATGAATCTGATATTCCTGATCGTCAACAACTGGAATTGCTAGAATTTGTCCTTCTTTAATACCCTCTTTTGCAGTTGGGTTTATCTTATAAATTGCTTCTGGAGTTGTATTATATCTTTTTGCAATTCTATATACATTTTCTCCTTGAACAACTTTGTGACTTTTATACTGTTGAGAAAAACCAACAGTGGTTATAAAAATCATAAAAAAGAACAACAATACTTTTTTCATTCGATTTATTTTTAATGAACCTAATCCCCAAAGGATCTATTATATTACTCCCACTCGATAGTCGCTGGCGGTTTAGAGCTAATATCATATACTACTCTATTAACGCCTTTTACCTTATTTATTATCTCATTTGAGGTTTTTTGCAAAAACTCATAGGGCAAATTAACCCAATCTGCAGTCATACCATCTGTACTTTCTACGGCTCTAAGTGCCACACATTTTTCATATGTTCTTTCATCTCCCATTACTCCAACACTCTGTACTGGCAATAAAATTGCTCCAGCTTGCCAAACTTTATCATAAAGTCCGTTTTCTTTTAAACCATTTATAAAAATAGCATCAACTTCTTGCAAAATACTAACTTTTTCTGGAGTTATGTCTCCTAATATTCTAATTGCTAATCCAGGTCCAGGAAATGGATGTCGTCCTAGGAGTTCTGGATCAAGTCCCATAGAACCTCCCACTCTTCTTACTTCATCTTTAAACAACATTTTTAGAGGCTCTACAACTTTTAGTTTCATAAAATCCGGCAATCCTCCAACATTATGATGAGATTTGATCGTTGCTGATGGTCCTCCATTAACAGATACAGACTCTATAACATCTGGGTAAATCGTCCCTTGTGCCAACCATTTAGCATCTTCTATCTGGTTTGCTTCATCATCAAATACTTCAATAAAAACTCTTCCTATTATTTTTCGTTTTCCTTCTGGATCACTTTCACCTGCTAGAGCTTCCAAAAAACGTGCCGAAGCATCTACTCCTTTTACATTAAGCCCCATTCCTTCGTATTGTTGCAATACAGACGCAAACTCATTTTTACGAAGTAGACCGTTATTTACAAAAATACAATGAAGATTACTTCCGATAGCTTTATGCAATAATACAGCAGCAACCGTAGAATCTACTCCACCACTTAACCCGAGAACTACCTTATCATCCCCTAATTTCTCTTTTAATTCATTTACTGTTGTATCTACGAACGAGTTGGGTGTCCAATCTGGTTGAATTTTTGCAATCCCTATCAGAAAATTATCTAATAACTGTTTACCATCAGTGGAATGATATACTTCTGGATGGAACTGAATAGCATAAGTTTCTTCATTTTCAATTTTATAAGCTGCATTAGCTACATCTCCTGTACTCGCTAACAAAACAGCCCCTGTAGGTAATGATTTTATAGTATCACTATGACTCATCCATACTTGCGACCCTACTGAAATTCCGTTAAAAAATTCCTCTCCATCCTTAATGAATGACAAGTTAGCTCTTCCATATTCTCGTGTATTAGAAGGTGCTACTTCTCCTCCACTAAAATGAGCTAAGTACTGAGCTCCATAGCACACTGCTAATAAAGGTTTCTTTCCTCTTATCTCCGATAAATCGGGATGTGGAGCATCTTCTCCTCTTACCGAAAAAGGAGATCCTGAAAGGACTACTGCTTTAAAATCTGATAAATTTTCTGGTAATTTATTATACGGGTGGATTTCACAATAAATATTTAGTTCTCTAACTCTTCTAGCAATTAGTTGAGTATACTGTGATCCGAAATCTAAAATGAGTACGTTATTTTGCATAGGCAAAAATAAAATTAAATTACAACCTCCGAAATCCTATTTGATATAATTTTCAACTTCCTGTATTATTTTATAAAGACCTCGTTAATTGATTAAAAAAATAACGACATAGTTAGTATATTTATAGAAAAACTATGAAATCTTCAATCTTATACTGCATTTTTTGTTGTATTGTTTTTATTAACTGCACATCATGCAAAAGTGGGCTGGATACTAGAGGAAAAGCAAATTACGTTAGTAGTATCGATGCAACTTCCTTTAAAGCAATCCCTTTATCACCCGGTAATCGTATTAGCACTATAAAAGTAAACGACAAAGAATCCGAATGGAAATATGATTTAACAATTCCAAAAATTCAAGAAGGAGAAAAAGTACCTTTATTTATTGTTCTCCATGGAGGTGTAGGCAGTAAAAACTACACAAAATTTAGTAATTGCCTTGTAACTCCTGGTTTGCAAGATGCAGGAGGTTTTGTTTTTAGTCCTTCTGGTGCTTGGCGTACCTGGACATTGGATTACCTGGAAAAAAGAATCTTAGATTTTATAGATTTAGCTAAAGAAAATTGGCCTATTGATCCAAACAAAATAGTACTGGTAGGATATAGTAATGGTGCCATTGCTGGCTGGCAGTATGCCAACGATTACAAAGATATCTTTTCGGCAATGATTTTAATGGGGTCGAACTGCAAAGTAGAAGAGAAATTAGAGATTCCTATATATGTAATTCAAGGAACTGAGGATAAATTCTTCCCTATCAAAAAAGTTCGAAAAAGAATAACAGAGGCAAAGGCACTTGGGTGTAATATCACCTTTGTAGAGGCAGAAGGGAATACTCATATAAAAGCCTGTGAATACAAAGACATCCTGAAAACCAGTATTCCATGGTTACAGAATGAGGTCTGGAATTAATTTATTTAGATGATATTCTAATTCCTTTTTACAAATTTAAAAGTGCTTTGTTCATTATTGGATATGAGACTTCCTATATATAAACCGCTAGCTAATTTTTCGAGGTTAATATCTGTATAGGAAACTTCTGCAGGAATTTCACTTTTATAAACAAGCTTTCCATTTACATTATAAATCATTAATGATTTAGAACTAAGCATTCCTGAAGTAGAAAGTCGCATAACGTCTTGAACTGGGTTTGGGGCAATCTGAAGGGGTATTTCTTGCTCTGGACCGCCAACACTTAACGTATTTCCAATAACATATTTTATACCTTCCTCTACATGCTTTATAAAATTTGTATTATTCGTATAGTCACTCGAATTGTGCCCTAAAGCTGTATAAAAAGACCTTCCTCCTGCATATTCTTTATACCAGGAAATGGGTCTCGCCTCATCATAATCATTAGAACCTGTAGATTCAACCATTAATACATCTATATTACCATTAAATAGCTGACCTCCATTATTCTTCCAGTAATAATATTCCTCCGATTTATTCCAAATATCACCAACGCTTCCAATAAAATCTACAGATGGATGGGAATTTACAATAGTCATATCTGCATTAAAATTATTACTGGTATGATTAGGGCCAGATTGTACAATACCACCAACGAGCTCATTATAAAAAGGCCAGCTTCGATCTCTGTATGTATCAGTAGCCGCGTGAATCCCTAGGAAACCACCACCGGAGGCTATAAAATTTTCAAAAGCTTCCCGTTGAGAAGCATTCAATAAATTATTACCACTCGTATTACACCAAATAACGGCTGCATATTGAGACAGATTAGCATCTGTAAAAGCATTTGCATCATCAGTATCATCAGTTATCCACAAACCATTATCATTTCCTAGATCTCGAATCATTGTAATTCCAGCACCAATTGAGGGATGTGTAAAACCATTAGTTTTAGTAAACACTAATACCTTTTCCTGAGCAAAAAGGTTCATAGTTAATATCAACAATAAGGCTGTAAAAAGAGTATATAATTTCATGACGATTGGAGTTTGTTATCATAACGTTATTATCTAATTAAAATTATTTAATCCGTAATATTACCCCTAATCTAATTAAGGTTTTGCGTTTATAAATGATATAACACATATGTATTAAAAAGTAAGACCTCAAAACAAACCACTATGAAAAACTGTTATACACAACGTTAGTATTCTATTTACCAGGCACTCTTTTCTATCTACTTTTTTAATCATAACAAATTAAGCTAAAAGCCAACAGCTGTGTTCAATAAGAATCTTAATTTTAAGATTACATTACCTATGTGTTAACGACCATCAAGTTTTTGAACAATAAATTATTTTTGCCCCTCTTTTAACCTCCATACCCTAGATAATGAAGTTTTTTGGTGCAAGAAGCATACTCTGTTTAGTGATATTAGTTTATACTAATGCTTCAGCTCAAAATCAAAAAATAGTAGATAGCCTATATCGAATAACAAAGAATAAAAATACTCCCGACACCACTTTAATCAAAGCCTTTAATGATCTTGGAATACAATACGCTACTTCGAATTCATTATTAGCTAAAAAACAAATTAGAACAGCTTTAAAAATAGCTCAAAATATTAACAAACCGCGAGGGATGGCCGGTTCTTACAACTGTCTTGGGGTAGTATATTATTATCAAAAAGAATATGATTCTGCATTAGTTCATTTTGAAAAAGCCTTGAAAATCAACCAAGAAATAGATCATTCTTGGGGGCAAGCTTCTGCATTTCATCAAATTGGTGTAGTTCATAATCATTTAAATCAATACTATGATGCTATTGAAAGCTTCAACGCAGCTGGCAACATATTCATATCATTAAATGATTCTATCTCTTATATAAAATCTATTGAAAATACAGGGGTTTCATACAGTCTCATGAAATACCAAAAGAAAGCGTTAGAATATTATATAAAAGCAAATCAACTATATGAAAAATTAAAAAATAAGTCAGGTATCGCCCGTACCTACTTTAAGATTAGCAATATATTAATAAAACAAGAAGAGTACGATAAAGCATTGAAATATTTAGAGGAATCACTACCTGTTATAAGAGAAACTGGAAACAAAACCCATTTAAGTGCAACTCTAAGAAATATAGGAATTAGTTATAATGGTTTGGGTAATCATACTAAAGCATTAAGTTACCTCCAAAAATCTTTATCATTTAGAATAGAAAGTCCAAAAACGATTGCGTTAATAGAATCGGATATTGGCAACACTTATTACCATATGAAACGTTACAACAAAGGACTTCTACACCTAAAACGAGCATTACAAAACTTCAGCAATAAAGGGGATCATATTCAAAAAGCAAGCACTCAAAATTATATTGCGAAATCATTATTAGAACTAAATCAACTAGACTCTGCCAATTATTATGCAGAAAAATCACTACGATCTGCAAAGATAGCTTTAGACCTCAACACTGAAAAAGAAGCAAATAAAACGCTAGCATTATTAGCAGAAAAATCGAACAATAGTGTAGCTGCTTATCAATACTACAAAAACCTATCAAAAATTAAGGACTCGTTAGATTCCATAGAAAAAAAGGCGCAAGCTAGAGTACTAGAAACTCAATTTCAAACAAACAAAAAGGAACTTAAAATTCATGAATTAGAGAAAGAAAATGAATATGCAAAATCCAAAAATCTATTATTGACCTTGAGTCTTGGAATTGGAGTCTTGACACTTGGAATTTTCGTATTCTTTTTTAGAAAAAAATTTAAACTTAGTTGTCTCGAAAAAGCATTATTAAGCAAAGAATTAGATACTAAGAACAAGGAGCTAACCACCAACTCTCTTCGTCTTGTAAAAAAGAATAAAGTTTTAGAGCACTTAAAAGAAGAGGTAGAAGTAATGAGATTTGCTGAAGATCAAAATGCACAATACAATTATCAAAAAGTACTTCAGATTATAAACTTCGATTTTAAAGATGATCATCACTGGGATCACTTCAAAAAACATTTTGAACAAATTCATAAAGATTTCTACAGCAAAATTAAAAACCAGTACCCTAATGTTACCACCAATGAATTACGTCTTATGGCCCTGCTTAAAATGAACCTATCCTCTAAAGAAATTGCCACCATTCTAAATATCACACAAGAAGGTGTTCGAAAAGCACGGTATCGATTACGTAAAAAACTGGAAATTCCAAGCAATAATGTTCTAATTGACATAATTCTAAACTTATAATAGTCAATTAAAGTTTATCTATTAAAACTTATTACATTGCGCACGATTTCTTAGAAAAAAGCAAATGATACCAGAATTTACCATCAACCCCTGTAATAAAGAAAATATAAAAACCATAGTTGATGGACTTAATTCTTATAACCTTGGCAAAGTAGCTGCTCTTTCAGAGATGTGGACTCCTTTGGAGTTTGTAGCTACAAATTCTGACAGAGAAGAAATAGGTGGAATTTTAGGAGGTATTGGATACTGGAATGGATTAGAAATTAAAATACTATGGATAAAAGAATCTTATAGAAAAAATGGAATTGGATCTCGATTACTAGCCCATGTAGAACATCTCGCTAAAACAAAAGGTGTAAAAACAGCTATGGTAGACACTTTTGACTTCCAAGCAGAAGGTTTTTACCTAAAAAATGGGTACCAACCAATAGGAGAAATTAATAACTTTCCCGAGGGACACAGACGAATATATTTCTCAAAAGATCTAAGTTCTTAGATAAAAGTTTCTAATCAGCATAATTTTCTAAAACGAAATCTCCCCAATTAGCTATCGATTGAATTAATGGTGTTAAAGTTTTACCAAAATCTGTTAAGGAATATTCTACCTTTAATGGAGGTTTAGAAGTATATACTTTTCTATGAATTAACCCGTCTTCTTCTAGTGCTTTTAACTGAAGACTTAAAGTACGCTCCGTAACTGTTGGCATCTCCTTTCGTAACTCACTATATCTAAGCGTGCCATCGAGCAAATGAAACAATATTACTGTTTTCCACTTTCCTCCTATGATCCCCATAGTTAAGCTGGCACAACAAGGATACTCTTTACCCTTAAATTTTAACATTTTTGGTGCAGATTCTTTCATTTTCTTATACTATCATTTTTGACCGTTATTGCAAAGGTATTAAACTATAGTTAGTTTTGCTACTATAATTTTTATAGTAATAAAATGGATATAAAGAAAATACTTAATTGGAGGTACTCAACTAAGAGTTTTGACCCAAACAAAAAAATTTCTGATGATAATTTTGAACAATTAAAAGCGCTACTAAGATATAGTCCATCTAGTACCAATATTCAACCTTGGCATTTTGTAATTGCCAATACGGAAGAAGGAAAAAGCAGAATTGCTAAAGGAGCACAAGGCTTTTTTCATTTTAATGAACCAAAAATCTTAAAGGCTTCCCACGTTGTTCTATTTTGTTCTAAAACTAGTGCTGATGAAGAATATATGCAGCACCTATTGCAGCAAGAAGATCAAAATAAACGATTTCCGAATGATGAGATTAAACAAAATGTATACAACGCTAGAAATATTTTTGCTGATATTCATCGCTACGATGTGAAAGATTTTCAGCATTGGCTAGAAAAACAAGTATATCTAAATATCGGTAATTTTTTACTTGGAGCAGCAACGCTAGGTATAGATGCTCTTCCTATGGAAGGTGTAGACCTAAAAGCATTGGACGAAGAATTCGATTTACGTAAAAAAGGTTTTACTTCTGTAGCAGTGGTAGCTTTAGGTTATCGCGATGAGTCAGACTTTAACATTCCGAACAAAACTCCAAAATCTAGATTACCAGAAGAGGAAATCATCACCCTATTAAACTAACTTAAAAAATAAAATCATGGCATATTATTCTGTATTAGATGTAACACCAACCAATAATGAATGGGTTTCTGATTATGTTTCCGTGTCTGGAGATATTGTAAAAAAACATGGTGGAAAATATTTAGCAAGAACAACTTCCCACGAACAAATAGAGGGACAAGCACAAAATGCAGCACTTAGGATCATTTTAGCATGGCCTTCTAAAGAAGCAGCTACTAACTTTATGAAAGATCCTGAGTATGCTCCTCATCTAGAAGCCAGAACATCTGGTGCTATAAGCCATCATTTTCTCATAGAAGCAAAAGATGATTTAGCTTAGTATAAAAACGATTTAAATAAAAAAAGATGACAACACAAAAACTTACCATTGTTGCAAAAATTCTTGCAAAGGAAGAGAAAAGAGATTTAGTAAAAACTGAATTACTAAAACTTATAGATATTACCCGAGCAGAAAAAGGTTGTATCAACTACGACTTACATCAGGATAATGAAAATGAAAACTTATTTCTGTTTTATGAGAACTGGGAAAGCAGAGAATTATGGCAGCAACATATGAATAATTCTCATCTAGCTTCATACATGGAAGCCACTGATGGAGCGGTAGAAGAATTTACCCTGCATGAAATGACTTTAATTAGATAATACATGCTATACTTAAGAAGTATTTTCTTGAAAACAAGCTTGATTAAAGCAATAGAGTTAATGTTTTTTACATAACCGCACTGATAAAAAAGCACCTGGTTTTATCTTTAATAAATAGAAGGTATGTGTTTTACTACTCATAAAAATAAGGTTTTTTTAAACTCCTTTTTTCATCTAGCAAGCTCATAGCTTTTTCCAAGAAATAATAATTTAAATTCATATTAAAATGATCTATTCACATTTCTTTTTTAGGAAGTTTCATAAGAAATCAATTTTATTTTTTATTCCCTCAATAATATTATTATCAGTATCCTGTAAGCAGGAAAATAATTCCATGGAGGAGACTACGAAGATTGAATCAAAGCCTAAGAATATCACCAAACACACTAATAAAGTTCTTTTAAGCTCAGAAATTGTCTGGGAAAAGTTAAATCCAGCTCGTGGTGATCAAAGTCCACAGGCAGGAACTATTTGGGGCGATCGAAAAGAGGAAGTACCTACTGGATTTCTTGCTAAATTCGTAGATGGTTTTTCATCTCCTCCGCATATTCATAACGCTACGTATAGAGCAGTAGTTATTAAAGGGAGTATACATAACGACGACCCTAAGGCAGAAAATATGTGGATGAAAACTGGTAGTTTCTGGACACAACCTAAGGGAGAAGCTCATATTACTTCTGCAAAAGGAACTGAGAATATCGCTTTGGTAGAAATTGATAAGGGACCTTACCTTGTAAAACCAATAGAAGAAGCCTTTGACAGTGGTGAACGGCCTATAAATATTGATATTACGAATATAGTTTGGTTAGATCATCATCAATCTGATTGGATATCTTCTTCTAGTAATGCGAAAATCAGCTTTTTATGGGATCGTAAATCCGAAGATCATATGAGAGGTATTTTTATAAAACTACCCGAAAACTTTAATGGACAAATAGAAAGTAATGGTTCTGTTTTGCATTCGGTACTTATTAAGGGAGAACTGAATTACGTAATGCCCAGCAGTAATGAAACAAAAGTTCTGGACACTGGAAGTTACTTTGGATCAACGGATAAAGCCATTCATACTCTTAACAACAAAAACAACCAAGAGGTACTTCTTTATATAAAAACCAATGGAAGTATTAAAGTTATAGGAGTCTAACATATATGTAAAACACAAAGAAGGTCTTGCAAAGCAAATTTCAAAATAAATCATTCTTATGAAAACCATATTTATCACAGGTAGTACAGACGGAATTGGAAAATTAACAGCTATCGAACTAGCCAAACAAGGACATAGCGTTTTTGTACATGGCAGAAACAAACAAAAACTAGAAAATACAATTCTAGAAATTCAAGAAAGTACAGGTAATAAAAATACAAATGGGTTTTTAGCAGATCTTTCCAATTTAGATAGTGTAGAAAAAATGGTGCTTGAAATTGAGAAAGAAGTATCACATATTGATGTATTGATAAATAATGCTGGGGTTTTTAAAAGTAAAATATCACATAATGAAAATGGCATAGACATTAGATTTGTAGTAAATTACCTTGCTCCTTTTCTCCTTACCAAAAAACTAATTCCACTTTTACAAAAAGGTACTTCGCCAAGAATCATCAATCTTAGTTCTGCCGCGCAATCATCCGTTCAACTTGAAGCGCTATCCAATTCTATAGCATTATCGGAACAAGAAGCTTATGCAGAAAGTAAGCTTGCATTGACTATGTGGAGTTTCCATCTTGCCAAGGAATACAGCGATATTAATATCATCGCGGTAAATCCAGGTTCATTACTTAATACTCGTATGGTTCAGGAAGCATATGGAACCCATTGGGCTCCTCCAGAGAAAGGTGTAAATATCTTATGTAGTCTAGCTATTTCTGATGAGCACAGCAATAGTTCTGGTAAATATTTTGATAATGATAAAGGTATTTTCTCGCAAGCGCATCCTGATGCATATGACTCCAATAAAATCAAAGAATTAATAGCAATTACCAATTCAATTTTATCATAGAAATATGAAGTCATTACAAAAAATAGCTTCCAAAAATAAGTTAAGTTTAGGACTCGTATTTCCACTAGAATCGTATCAGGGAGCAATAGCAAAAATGGAGAACCAAGAAAAACTTGCAAAAAGAGCTGAAGAACTTGGTTTTAAAGCGCTATGGTTCCGTGATGTTCCATTTCATGATCCTTCTTTTGGTGATGCAGGACAATTATATGATCCTTGGATCTATATGACTCACATGATGAATCAAACTAAAGATATTATGCTCGCTACAGGAAGTATAATTCTTCCCTTGCGACATCCAATTCATACAGCAAAATCCATCCAAAGTTTACAACACCTATCTAAAGGAAGAATTATTATTGGGGCTGCATCAGGAGATCGTCCTATAGAATATCCAGCATTCAACTATAAACTACATGAAAAGAGCGAACTTTTTCGTGATAGTTTTCAATATATAAAAGCATTACAAAATGATTTCCCATTACATCAATCTAGATATTATGGTGTAATTGATGGCAGAATTGACTTACTTCCAAAATCAGAGTATACGACTCCAATGCTGGTAACCGGTCATTCCGGACAGTCTCTAGATTGGATTGCAAAAAATGCAGATGGTTGGCTATACTATCCGAGAGATTTTGCTTTCTTACAAGGTACTATGTCTGATTGGTTAAACGCTTTAGAAAAAAACGAACAACCTTGGAAACCTTATATGCAATCTCTATATATTGATTTATTAGAAGATCCTGAAGCAACTCCAAAGGGAATTCATTTGGGATTCCAATCAGGAATATCTTACGCTATAGAACATCTAAAAACTTTAGAATCCTCTGGAGTTAATCATGTAATTATTAATCTAAAATACGGATCTAGGCCTGCGAGTGATGTAATAGAAGAGCTAGGAGAAAGTTTAGTTCCCAATTTTAAATAAGAATATGATAAGCAACCTAATTTGTTATCACTGCAAACTCTCCTTTTAAAGGATCTAAATATTTCAATAACATTGGAATTAGTTCCTCTCCATATTCTAAATACATTTCAGAAAAATTTGTAGTACGTTCTTGCAAACTCTGGTTAGGAAATAATTCATTTTGAATATTAGTTAATCTACCTACATGGTCTTTTAACTTTAATCGCTGAGCTTTTAGCAATCTCTTTTCTAACATATCTAATCCCTTAAGTTGTTTTACTTCTTGCGCTTTTACAGCATTCTTGAAGGTAACATCCGTTTTCTCTGCTAACTCATACATTGCTTTAAACTGCTCTTTTAAATGATTACGTTGCGGATCAAAATTAATATCTATATTAGATATCTGTCGTACTTTTCTATTAATGAGCTCATGCTGTTTTAAAAATAATTCTGTGGTGGTTACAGCTAATTTTTCAATTTTCGCAGATTGTTTTGCTGTTTGCATTAATACAGAATTACGCAACAATAACATCGGGAATGGAATCTGAACATTATCAAAATAATCCTTGAGCTCTAACCAGTATGCTAGTTCTCCTCCTCCTCCAATATAACATAAGTTTGGTAAAATAACTTCTTGATACAGTGGTCGCATCATCACGTTGGGACTAAACTGTTCTGGAGTATCCTGAAGCTTTTGTAATATTTCGTTCTTACTCCAAACGATATCAGTATCATTTACATAATAACTCCCTTCCTTTTCAATAACTCTTTCCCGAATACCTTCAGAGAGGTAAAACAAATTAATTTCACGTGGGTTTACCTGTATTTTATATCCTTTTGCAGCTAACTTTTCAGCTTTTGGTAAAACATTTTTGTAAGAAACTTGATCTTCTAGTTCTTTTTGTACAAAAGGAATAAATAGTCGTTTCAATTCTTTATCATCTCCATCTACAATAACTAATCCATATTCTCCAAATAATTCATTCGCCAAATATCTAGTTGCATCCGCCAAATTATGATGATTCAAATATGCCTCCTGAAATAAAGACCTCAACTTTTCTGCATTCCGGCCAGATCCTAATTCGGCCGAAAATATTTCAAAAACTTTATCCAAACCTTCAGTTTCGAAAACTCCAACAGCTCCTCCGTCTGGTCGATTCCATTGAATCTTTTTTCCTTTGAAATTAAAATAATTAATCTCATCAAAATCATGATCTTCAGTGGCCATCCAATATACTGGCACGAAGTCATAATTAGGATATCTTTCTTTTAAAGTAATCGATAGATTAATTGTAGAAACTATTTTATATAAGAAATATAAAGGACCTGTAAACAGGTTTAATTGATGTCCAGTAGTAACTGTAAATGTATTGTGATTAGATAGCTTATCTAAATTCTCTTTAGTACTCGAAGTCACTTTAAAGTCTTCATATTGAGCAATTAAAGATTGTTGTAAAACAGAACGATTTTGATCAGAAAATGACTGTTGTTTTTCTAAAATCTGCGCCTCGAAACTTTCTAATTTAGGAAATCTATGATAAAACTCTTTTAGCTCGGCTTTTTCGTCTAAGTAATCACAAATAAATGAAGAAAAGTAATTTGTTTTTCTAAACGGAATACAGTCACTTGGCATAGGGTGTTCTTTTTTGATCGATAAATATACAAGAGATTGTTATTGCATGGATTATTTTATATTTTTTTTAATAGTAAAAGCAGAATTTACCAGAACACATTACTTTTGAAAACAGAAATATTAAGAATAAGGATATCTTAAATACTAAATTTTAGTTAATACAATATATATCCTAAATTTAAGGCGGTATTTTACCAAAATTAAAAACTCATCAATGAAAAAAACACTCTTCACACTACTATTTATTGTTTCTTCTTGGGCATATGCTCAAAACACACTTCAATCGCCAGCGCAATTTCTTGGTTATGAAATTGGAAGTCAATTTACACGTCATGCAGAGGTTATTAATTATTTCAAGCATGTTGCTGACAACTCTGATTTAGTTACGTATCATAAGTATGGAAAGACTAATGAGAGAAGACCTCTAACCTATGCTATCGTAACTAGCAAAGAGAATCAATCAAACATAGAAAACATAAGATTAGACCATCTTAAAAATACTGGAATTGTTAGTGGTAATAGTACGCCAAAAGTTGCGATAGTTTGGTTGAGTTATAATGTACATGGAAATGAAGCTTCAAGCACAGAAGCTGCTATGACAACTATTTATGAATTAATAACCACAAAAAAAGATTGGCTACAAAATACAGTGGTTATTATAGATCCCTGTGTAAATCCAGATGGTAGAGATCGATATGCTAATTGGTACAATCAAGTAAAAGCAACACCATATAATACGGATCAAAATGCTACTGAACATAATGAACCTTGGCCAGGCGGAAGACCAAATCATTATCTTTTTGATTTGAATAGAGATTGGGCATGGGCTACACAGGTAGAATCTTACAGTAGACTAACTGCTTATAACAAATGGATGCCTCATGTTCATGTAGATTTCCATGAACAAGGAATTAATGAACCTTATTATTTTGCTCCAGCAGCAGAACCGTTCCATGAGATCATAACTCCATGGCAGCGTGATTTCCAGACTCAGATAGGAAAAAATCATGCGAAATATTTTGATGCAGAAGGTTGGTTGTTTTTTACAAGAGAACGTTTTGACCTATTATATCCTAGTTATGGTGATACCTATCCTACTTTTATGGGAGCAATAGGAATGACTTACGAGCAAGCTGGGCATGGTCGTGCCGGTTTAGGGATCCAAACCGATGAAGGATATGTTCTTACTTTAAAAGATCGTGCACTACATCATACTACTACTGGATTATCTACGGTAGAAATATCTTCCAAAAATGCGGAGAAATTAAACACTGAATTTAAAAAATTCTTTAATAATGCTGCGCTTAAATATAAAAGTTATGTATTGAATGGAACTGCCGATAAGATCAATGCTTTAACTGAGTTATTGGACAAACATGAGATCAAATATGGGTATACAAATAGTGCAAAAATATCTGGTTTTAATTTTAGGGAAAATAAACAAGGTAGTATAGATGCAAAAGGTGCTTTGGTCGTAAGTACGGATCAACCAAAAGGTAAAATGGTAAAAGTATTATTTGAGCCAGATGCAAAGTTAAATGATCCTCTTACTTATGATATTACCGCTTGGAGCATCCCGCATGCTTATGGTTTAGAAGCTATCGCTTCTACTTCATTAATAACAGCAAATGCAACAAAATCTTCTGTGAAGGCTAATAATACTGCTAATACCTCTGGTGCTGGATATATTTCTAAATGGAATAGTATGGACGATGCTGCTTTCCTAGCAGAACTATTAAGAAATAAGATAAAAGTTAGATTCAGTGAGAAAGACTTCACTAATAATGGTGTACAATTTAAAAAAGGAAGTCTTATCATTACTAAAAGTGATAATCGTAAAACAAAAGATTATGACAAAACGGTGATTGATATTGCTAGCAAACATAATAGAAAGTTACACGCTGCAGCAACCAGCTTTGCTAATAATGGAGTAGACTTTGGATCACCAGATGTAAAACTAATTAACAATCAACGTATAGCTGTATTAAAAGGAAATTACACCTCATCATTAAGTTATGGTGAGATTTGGCATTTCTTTGAAAAACAGCTTCAATATCCCATTACCTCTATTGATACTGATTATTTTAAAAGAGTAGATTTAAGCAAATATGATGTGCTAATACTACCTAATGGCTATTACGGTGGTTATTTAGATGAAAGCGCTCTAAACAAACTAAAAAGTTGGATTAGAAGTGGAGGAAAAGTAATTGCAATTGCCAATGCAGTGAGTGCTTTTGCAAATAAAGATGGATTTGATCTTAAGCACAATAAACCAAAAGAAAAGAAAAAAGATTCTTTAGGAAATCTAATTCCTTATGATAAACGTGAGCGAGAAAGCGTAAAAAACTTTATAACAGGAAGTATCTATAAAACCAAAGTTGATCCATCGCACCCATTAGCATTTGGATATAGCGACACTTATTTCAGTCTTAAATTAGGAAGTAGTTCTTATAAATTTCTCCAAAACGGATATAATGTTGCCTATATACAAGAGCCTACAAGTGTTTCTGGGTTTTCTGGAAAAGATGCATTAAAAGGACTTAAAAATTCATTAGTTTTTGGAGAGGCTAGAATGGGAAGCGGAAGTATTGTTTATTTAGTAGACAATCCTTTGTTTAGATCCTTTTGGCAAAATGGAAAACTATTTTTTGTAAATGCTATATTCCTAACCAACAATAATAAGTTTAGAATTTAGCATAAACGACTTACTCAATATATTCAATTTATGAATGCTCAACACATCTCAAAAATATTTAAGTTATTGATCTGTTCCCTGATCATAACAACTAGTTGTAATAAAAAGAAAGAAAGTGTGGAAAATTTACAACCTGAAACTACTGATACAGAAAATACTTTATTAAAAGAATGGACAGGACCTTATGGAGGAGTTCCCGCCTTTGACAAAATGAAAATTTCAGATATCAAACCAGCTTTAGAAAAAGGAATAAAACTAAATCTGTCAGATATTGATGCTATCACTGCAAACCAAGAAAGTCCAACTTTTGAGAATACAATTGTTCCGTTCGAAAAGTCTGGAAAAGAACTTAATAGAGTTTTTACTTACTATGGTATTTTAAGTAGTAATCTATCCTCTCCCGAATTTAGAGAAATTCAGAAGGAAATGGCTCCAAAATTATCAGATTTTCGATCTAAAATCTCACAAAACAAGATTTTATTCCAACGAATAAAATCAGTATACGATAACTCAAAAAAGGAACCATTAGAAGACGATCAACAAAGAGTAGTACAATTAATTTATGAGCAATTTGCTATGAATGGAGCTGAATTGGATGAAGAAAAAAAGAAAAGGTACGCTGCCATTAATAAAGAATTATCAGAGTTATACACCAACTTTTCTAATAACATTTTAGCAGACGAAGAAGGTTATGTAACCTACCTATCCAAAGATCAATTAGGAGGATTATCCGACCCCTTAATTAAAGCTTATGAAAAAGCTGCTAATGATAGAGGAAAGCAAAACATGTATGCAGTTACGAATACTAGATCTTCAATGGACCCTTTTCTAAAATATTCTACCGAAAGAAAGTTACGAGAGCAAGTTTGGAAAAATTATTATTCTCGCGGTGATAATGGAGATGAAAAAGATAACAATGAGAATATTGCAAAAATACTACAGCTTCGAAAAGAGCGTGTTGGATTGTTAGGGTATGATAACTATGCAGATTGGAGATTACAAAACCGTATGGCAAAAAACCCCGAAAATGCAATGAAGCTAATGAACGAGGTATGGCCGGCTGCCATTGCACGCGTAAAAGAAGAAGTTTCAGACATGCAAGCCATTGCTAATAACAATAAAGATGATATTACCATAGAACCTTGGGACTATAGATATTATGCAGAAAAAGTAAGAAAACAAAAATATGATCTTGATTCTGATGAAGTAAAACAATATCTACAATTAGACAAACTCAGGGAAGCTATGTTCTTTGTGGCAGGAGAATTATTCAATTACAAGTTCACTCCAGTTCCTGAAGGAAGTGTTCCTGTTTTCCATGAAGATGTACATGTTTGGGAGGTAAACGATAAATCCTCTGGAGAGCATATTGGTCTGTGGTATTTAGATCCTTTTGCAAGAACAGGAAAACGTTCTGGAGCTTGGGCTACAACTTATAGAAGTCATACCACCTTTGATGGTAAAAAAACTGTTTTAGCCTCTAATAACTCTAATTTTGTTAAACCTGCTCCTGGAGAACCTGTCTTAGTTTCTTGGGACGATGCAGAAACATTTTTTCATGAGTTCGGTCATGCACTACACTTTTTCTCTTCTGAAGTGAGATATCCTACATTAAACGGTGGTGTACGTGATTACACAGAATTTCAATCACAATTATTAGAGCGTTGGTTAGCTACAGATAAAGTTATCAATACATATTTAGTGCACTTTAAGACCGGCGAACCTATGCCAAAAGAACTAGTTGAAAAAGTTAAAAAAGCAGCTACCTTTAATCAAGGTTTTGCCACCACCGAATATCTAGCTTCCGCTTTGATGGATATGAAATTTCACTTAGCTGACCCAACTAATATTGATGTAGATGCGTTCGAAAAAGAAACTTTATCCGAACTAAAAATGCCTAAAGAACTGGTAATGCGTCATCGTACTCCTCATTTTGGACATGTATTTTCTGGAGAAGGATATGCTACAGCCTATTATGGATATATGTGGGCAGATGTTCTCACAGCCGATGCCGCTGAGGCATTTGCAGAAGCTCCTAATGGCTTTTATGATAAAGATCTGGCAGCCAAACTAGTAAAATATCTTTTTGCTCCTCGTAACGCCATGGATCCTGCAGAAGCTTATAAGCTATTTCGTGGTAGAGAAGCTAACATAGAAGCGCTAATGAGGGATCGTGGATTTCCAGTCAGCGGAAATTAAAATTAGTATTTCTAATTGAGACTCATAAAAAACTGAAAGATGATGAAAGAATCAAAGACTACAACTAGAAGAAAATTCATTAAAGGATCATCAATATTGGCAGCAGGTATTGCTACTACTCCATTGATGAGTTTTACAAATGAAGCAGTTCTTCCAGACACCACGGATAACATCTACTTAGTTGGTCCTCAGAAAGGGTACTCTCCTCAGATTGGCACTCTATTATCTACTATGACCATGATGAGAGCTTGGGTTATCAGAACCGTAAAAGATCTTACCATAGAACAATTAGATTTTCAAATAGATGAACAATCTAATTCTATTGGTGCTATGTTATTACATCTAGCAGCTACAGAAAGATACTATCAACTTAATACTTTTGATGAAATTCCTTGGGGTAAATGGGATGAGGACATTAAAAAAGAATGGGATATCGCAAGTGGTTTAGGCAAAAAAGGAAGAGAAATAATTAAAGGAAATCCTATTAATTATTATCTCCAAACGCTTAAAGAAGTAAGAGAGGTCACCAAAAAAGAATTTGCAAAAAGAGATGATACGTGGATCATGAAATCCGAACCTTTTTTTAGTAATCAACCAACTAATAATTATGCGAAATGGTTTCATGTATGTGAACATGAATCTAATCATAGAGGACAGATAAAGTTTATTATAAAAAGGCTTCCTACCTAATTAAATAAATGGAAAAAAATGTGCAATTACAACCTGAAAAAATCATCGATACGATTTCATTATTAGAAAAACGTATTCGTGATAGATTTCCTAATTCAGGTTTAGAAAAAGTATGCCACAACTTTTTACACGTAGCACTAGATAGTAAACAGAATATAGAATGGATCTCTAAACCAAATATATCCTTAAGAATTTTTGCATATCTGGTTATTCTTGTAGGATTAGGTGGATTGGTATATAGTGTTACCTATATTAATTGGGAAATTCAAAATACAACTTTAGGTAATATTGTTTCCTTATCTGAAGCTATATTTAATGATATTATTTTGATAGGAGCGGCAATTTTCTTTCTTATTTCCTTAGAATCTAAGTTAAAAACCAAAAGAGCATTAAAAGCACTCAATGAATTAAGAGGAATTGCTCATGTTATCGATATGCATCAACTCACTAAGGATCCTAACCTAACTGATAGTAATAATACATCTACTGAAAATTCTCCAAAAAGGACTTTAACAAGGTTTGAGCTACAGAGGTATTTAGACTATTGCTCAGAAGCGACAGCATTAGTAGGAAAAGTAGCAGCTTTGTACTCACAGAGTCTTCCAGAAGAAACAGTAGTACATGCTGCAAATGAAATAGAAATTTTAACGACTGGATTGAGTAGAAAAATATGGCAAAAGCTTATTATTTTAAATGATTCAACTCCAAAAAAAAATAAACAAGTGTAAATTCATCAATTATGAAAACAACTAAATCTGTATTATGGGTTTTTATATGTACAACCCTTATCGTTTCTTGCAAAAAAGACACTCCTGTTACCGAAGATAAGGTTGCTAAAGAAACAAAAGAATTTAAAGTAGATTTCGAGAAATTTACTTTGGATAATGGATTACAGGTTATCTTTCATGTTGATCGTTCTGATCCCGTAGTTGCAGTAGCGTTAACAGCACACGTAGGTTCAGCTAGAGAAATAGAAGGAAGAACAGGTTTCGCACACTTGTTTGAACACTTGTTATTTCTAGAGTCAGAAAACCTTGGAAAAGGAGGATTGGACAAAATGAGTGCAAGAATTGGAGGTTCTGGAGCTAATGGATCTACCAGTAGGGATAGAACAAATTATTTCCAAACAGTTCCGAAAGATGCGCTAGAAAAAATGATCTGGGCAGAAGCAGATAAATTAGGGTTCTTTATCAATACCGTTACTGATCCTGTGCTAGCCAAAGAAAAACAAGTTGTAAAAAATGAAAAACGACAAAGCATTGATAATCGTCCTTACGGACATGTTTCCTATGTCATAGGTAAAAACCTTTTCCCAAAAGGGCATCCATATAACTGGCAAGTAATTGGTTCGTTAGAAGATCTTCAAAATGCAACTTTACAAGATGTGAAAGACTTCTATAACAAGTGGTATGTCCCTAATAATGTAACCCTTACTATAGCTGGAGATTTTGATACAGCCCAAGCAAAAGAATGGGTTCACAAATATTTTGATGAGATTAAACGTGGAGAAGACATTACTCCCTTAAAAAAACAACCTGTAACGCTTTCAGAAACTAAAAAACTATATTACGAGGATAATTTTGCTAGACTTCCTCAATTAACAATGACTTGGCCTGCAGTACATCAATATCATCCAGATTCTTATGCATTACAAGTGTTATCAAGCTATTTATCCGAAGGAAAGAAAGCACCTTTTAATGAGATAATAATCGATAACAAGCAATTGGCTCCGAATGTCACTATGTTTCATTTTGGTTCGGAATTGGCTGGTGAATTTAGATTACAAATACGAGGGTTCGAAAAAGTAAACTTAAATGATATCGACAAGGCTGTACAAGAAGCTTTCACAAAATTTGAAGCAGAAGGAATCTCACAGAAAGATTTGGATCGAATTAAAGCGGGACAAGAGACCAATTTTTACAATGGTTTATCTAGTGTGTTAGGAAAAGGGTTTCAACTAGCACAATATGAAATTTTTGCAGGAGATCCTGGATTTATAAATCAGGATGTAAAAAACATACTTGCTGTTACTACCGATGATGTAATGCGAGTATATAACCAATATATAAAAGGAAAACACTTTGTAGCAACAAGTTTTGTTCCTATTGGACAAACTGACCTAATACTTACAAACTCTACACTTGCAGAAATAGTGGAAGAAAAAATAGTAGAAGGAGCAGAAGAAAATTTTGATGCTAGCATAGCAGCTACTTACGAAAAGACTCCGTCTAGTTTTGATCGATCTCAGGAACCACCTTATGGAGAAACACCTAAAGTAACAATTCCTGAAGTTTGGGAAGATAATTTGACCTCTGGACTCAAAGTATATGGAATTCAAAACGATGAAGTTCCTTTGGTTCAGTTTAGAATAGATATTAAAGGTGGTTTATTACTAGAACAAGCAGATAACGTAGGTGTTTCAAACATGCTTGCTCGATTAATGATGAAAGGAACTAAAAACAAAACCACTGAACAATTAGAAAATGAAATAGAAAGTCTTGGAGCGATAATAAATATGTATGCTACTGATCAAAATATTAGTATTAGCGGTAGTACTTTATCTAAAAACTACGATAAAACCATAAAATTAGTTCAAGAGATTATTCTCGAACCGAGATGGGATGAAAAAGAATTTGAACTAATAAAACAGGACATCAGCAGCCAATTGCAACAGCAAAAAGCAAGTCCGAGAAGTATCGCTACTAATGAATTTGCGAAACTAATCTATGGTAAAGATCATATTCTCTCCTATAATAATTTAGGATCAGAAAAGACAATAAAAGAAATTACAGTAGAAGATCTAAAAAGTTATTACAATTCCAATATTTCTCCATCGGTTACAAAAATTCATCTAGCGGGAGATATTTCTAAAGATCAAGTAAACTCTTCATTATCAGAATTGAATAAAAACTGGGATGTTAAAGAAGTGGTATTTCCAGAGCTAAGCACTCCAGCTGCTCCAGAAAGGTCTCGTGTTTACTTTTATGATGTGCCAGGAGCGAAACAATCCATGATACGTTTTGGATATCCGGCAATGGCTGCCACGGATAAAGATTTTTATCCTGCTACAGTTATGAACTACCGACTTGGTGGTGGTGGATTCGCATCTCAACTTACACAGCAATTAAGAGAAGGTAAAGGGTATACCTATGGAATAGGATCTCGATTTTCTGGAACTACAATTCCTGGATCTTTTTCAATTTCTAGTGGAGTACGTTCTAATGTTACCTATGAATCTAGTAGCTTGGTAAAAGAGATTTTAGAAAACTATGGTAAAGATTACAATGAAAATGATCTGGAAATAACAAAAAGCTCACTTATAAAAAGTAATGCAAGAGCATTCGAAACCCTAGGTGCCAAATTAAATATGCTTACTAATATAAGTACTTTAGGATATGCTAAAGACTATATAACTAAACGAGAAGCTATCGTAAATGAAATGACAGTAGATCAGATTAAATCATTAGCTAATCAATATCTTGATCCTAATAAAATGATATACTTAGTTGTTGGTGATGCAAAAACACAGCTAAAGAAATTAGAAGAACTTGGATATGGAACGCCTATACTGTTGAATGAAAAAAATAAAAAAGTAAAAGATTAAGATAATAACCAAAAAAGTAAAGCACCAACAAAATCAGATAGTACAGCAAGAGTATAAATAAAATATCTTAATGAGATAACTATAGTATAACTATATAAATAATGAATATTGAATCTTTTTATGGTACGCTTCTTTTAGAATTCAATAAATATTCACTGATCAAAAGGCATTTGTCCAAAATGGCAGATCGAATGTTAGAAGGTATTATAGCTCAGGAAAATATTATTTATAAAGAAGTAAACAATTATCATCCTAAATATTTAGGCAAATCAATAGAAAAATTAAAAACGATCAATTTCACCATTGATGATTGTAGATCAACCATTGCTAATGAATATGGTTTTCAAAACTGGAAAACAGTTTCACAATCAAATATCCGTTACGATGTAGTTTTTGAAAAAGCAGTAAACCAACTCATCAATGGAGATTTTGATGCTTTAAAGCGCACAATACATGCTCATCCACATATAATATCTAAAAGATCTAATTATGGACATCAGGCAACTTTGCTACACTATACCGCTAGTAACGGTGTAGAAATGTGGAGGCAGAAAGCACCAAAAAACCTCCCGATGATTACTGACTTTTTAATAAACAAAGGCGCTAATGTAAACGCTAAGATGAAAGTTTATGGTGGCTACTTCGATACCTTAAGTTTATTAAAATCTAGTATTCATCAATTTAATGCTGGTATTGCAGACGAAATGATTATTATTTTAGAAAAGGCCATGTAAGCGTTAAAATAAAACTTCAATCTGATTCTTAAGTTAATATTACTCTTTCTACCTGGTCAAATCAATGTGCTAAAAGTCAATTTTTAGGTAAAAAAGTTTAATGATTGACGTTTTCGTGAATGAATAAGACATAAAATCCAATATATTCCTATCTACGATTAAAGTATTTTATCAAACTCTTAATTAACGACTCAATAATAAGGGAATAAATTATCTAAGTAGAGTTCTGGAAAAATTCATATATTTTAAACAATTATCATCTATTAACCTATTTCAATAATAATTATTCAAAATTAACGTATTTTAAGGGTCTTATATTATCAAATTGTTAATTACAGGGATTTTTCATTTTTACCTGATTCTTAATAGAAACATCAAAAAACTGAACATAATTCACCATTTCGTTTCAAACTGATGATGAATTTTAAAATTATATTCATTTTTATTAGAAACTAGACACTGGAATTTTACCGAAATCCCCATGAATAAAGGGCTGTTAAGATAATTTTATGATTTCGGATTAGATTTTTGAATACATTTGCCCCGGTTTTTAAAAAAGCAGATAACAACATATCACAAAACATAAAAAACTTTTATTAAAATGATTAAAAAATTCCCATTTCTAGTTATGATAGCTTTAGCAATAACATCATGTGAAAGCTCATCCGTAGAAGACGAAGTATTCAATGTAGATACTGAAATAGAAGTATCTGAAGATGAAGATGTCGAGATCATCGATGTTCACGAAGACAATACATACGGTTTAGGAAACTAAAATAAAATATCCTCAAAATAAATTTAAACAAAACAGACATGAAAAAAATCGCATTTTTATTAGTATTAGCTTCAATTTTTGTTGCTTGTGAAAACGAATCATTCGAAGACGCAGTATTTAACGAAGATACTACAACTGACACGGAAGAAACAACTGACGGAGAGCAAGACGGAGAAGAAATTACTGTTGGAAACCAATAATAAATAAGGTTCTCTTTTATAATAGAATTAACCAAAATATAGAAGTACAATTACTTCGACAGGGAAAGCATTATAGCTTTCCCTTTTTTATTTTATAGATATCAAATAAAAGAATTCTTAGAAAGAATAATTATCTTAAATAACACATAAACCTAAACAAAAAGAAAAGTAAAACCTGTATATTAAACGGTAATTTCTATTTGAAAAATTGAATTCAATTAAAACATACCAGCTAAACGACACCCAAAATGATCAAATAACCTTTGACATAAAGAAAATGGAGGATATTTATGATCATAAAAATGGTTTAGTTGATGCTCCCCACAGACATGATTTTTATATTATCCTATTAGTTTTTAAAGCAAAAGGAACCCATGTTATTGATTTTAATGAATTTTTGTTAGAAAATAATCAAGCATTTTTCTTGAGTCCGGGACAAGTTCATCAAATGATTGAGCTTGAAAAATCATTTGGCTGGGTGATTACTTTTTCGAGGCAATTCATGATAAAAAATAATATTGATTATCGATTCATAGAAGACATTAATTTATTCCAGGATTATGGATACACTCCGCCCCTTTCATTAAATAAAATCCAATTTGAACAGTTAAACCGGTATACTCAAGAAATTTTTGAAACCTTTAATTCTGAGTCTAAATTTAGGTTAGCTGCAATCGGTGCATGGATAAAGTTATTCTTAATCTATAGCAACAATATTTGTAATACCCATCCAAAAGACCCACAGCAATTACAAACAGGATCACTAATTTTAACATCGTATAAAGAATTAGTAGAAAAACAGTTTGCTTCGTGGCATAAAGTACAGCAATACGCAGAAGCATTACACGTAACTCCAGATCATCTTAACAGAACTATAAAATCACTAATCGGAAAAACCGCCAAAGAATATTTACAATCTAGAATTATTATTGAGGCAAAACGGCTTTTGACTTTTTCAGAAAACTCCGCAAAGGAAATCGGTTATGGATTGGGATTCACCGAACCCGCTAATTTTAGTAATTTCTTTAAAAAGTGCACAGGTCATTCTCCTACAACTTTTAGGAAGAATAGATAAGATCGGATTTTTACAAGGTTCTTACGTATTCTCATATTCTAACTACATCCTTAAAAGATGAAATTTGTATAGAATATAAAATGAAAGGATATATTATGAAAACGATCATGCATAAATCAGAAACAAGAGGAACAGCTAATTTAGGATGGTTAAACTCTCATCATTCTTTTAGTTTTGGAAACTACTACAATCCAGAAAGGATGAACTTTGGAGCTTTAAGAGTTCTTAATGATGATATTGTATCTGCCGGAATGGGGTTTGGAAAACATCCACACGATAATATGGAGATCATATCTATTCCTTTAGAAGGAGCTTTAGAGCATAAAGACAGCATGGGAAATACTACCGTTATCAAAAAAGGAGACATACAAGTCATGAGTGCCGGAACAGGAGTATTTCATAGTGAGTACAATAAGAACTCCGATAAAGAAGTGAAATTTTTACAAATTTGGATTACCCCTAACCAAAGAAATGTAACTCCGAGATACGACCAAATTACCCTAAATGATGAGGATTTAAAAGACAATTTATACCAAATTTTGTCTCCTAACGATGATGATGATGGTGTATGGATACATCAAAATGCTTGGTTCCATATTGGTCAATTTAAAGAACAGCATATCGAAAATTACACATTGAAAAATAACAAAAATGGAGTTTATATTTTTGTTCTTGAAGGTAATATTACCGTAGAAAAACAGGAGTTAGAACAAAGAGATGGATTAGGTATATGGGATACAAATGAAATTAAAATTGAATCTAAAAGTGCTTCTAAAATATTAGTAATGGAAGTACCAATCACACACTAAATTATAAAGTTATGCAACTAATACAAAATCTAGAATGGCGATATGCCACCAAAAAGTTTGATCCCGAAAAAAAAGTTTCAAAATCAGACTTAGAAAATATCAAAAAAGCAATTTCTTTAGCTGCCTCCTCTTACGGACTACAAGCTTATAAGGTATTGATCATTGAAGATCCAGAAATTCGAAAAAAATTACAACCAGAATCTTGGGGACAATCACAAATTGTAGACGCTTCTCAACTTATTGTTTTTTGTAATTATACAAATGTAGATAACCAAGTAATCGATGATTATTTAAAACTAAAAGCAGACATCCAGAATTTAAATCTCGAGGATCTAAAAGGTTATGGAGACTTTATGAAATCGAAAATCACCGAATTACCTGATGAGATAATGAAAGCTTGGACAGCTAAGCAAACTTATATAGGTCTTGGAAATCTGCTAGCAGCATGTGCAGAGTTAAAAATTGACGCTTGTCCTATGGAAGGTTTTAGTCCAGAAGGATATGATAGCATTCTAAATCTATCGGAGAAAGGGTTATCTGCTGCCGTAATTGCCACCATAGGATATCGTTCTGAAGAAGATATGACCCAACATAGTAAGAAAGTTCGAAAACCAATACAAGAACTATTCGAAACTATATAATCTTATGATGATTATACATTAATTCAAAACGAGGTTTACACATAATTGTAAGCCTCGTTTTTGTTTATGAGACAAAGGGGTTCTATTCTTAGCTAAGCTATTTTAGGGAAATGATAAATTCAACATGGAATTAGAAAAGAAATAATGATCATATAAAAATGAGGTTCGAATATTATCAAATTGTTAATTATGCATTTTTTTAAAGTAAAAGCTGTATTGAACTTATTCTAATAAAAAACCAAAAACAATACACCAATATCAACATTTTCAACACTTTATTGCGGATATCTTACCACTGATAATCAATAGATTGCAAAAAATCGACTTTAATTTTGTGTTACGAACACTGAAACTCTTCCTCTAAGCTGAAATTCAACAATTTATGTTTCTTTTTTAAATACTTTTGCGCTCGAAATAAAATTAAATTAAAAATAAAGCGTTTACTATAAAACTTTGTCCCTTAATAAAATAAAGACATAAAGTTCTCTTTAGATTTGAATTAGCCAAGAAAATATTAAAGAGCATTTACGCAACAAAATCGAGGATAGAAATTATCCTCGATTTTTTTTATCTTTAAGTTACACTCTTCAAAAGCTCTTGGAAATGTTAAAACAAATAGTTTCTATATTCTTCCTATTATCATTTTCGCTGATTTCTTCTCAGAAGAGTATTGATCATAAGTATGCTGAGTTCAATTTTTGGATTGGAGAATGGAATGTATACAAGCATAACACTGACACAATAGTTGGAAAAAGTAAAATAGAAGCAATTATTGATAACAAGGTTATCAAAGAAACCTATCATGCTACAACATCCAAGTTTAAGGGAACCAGTTTAAATAAATATAACCCTAGAACAGATCAATGGGAACAATTTTGGGTAGATAATTCTGGGCTAACACTTCATATTACTGGAAATCTAAACGATGGTAAGATGATTTTAGAAAACACAATCAACTTACAAAAAAATAACACCCTATCTAATAAAATAACTTGGCAACAAAATGACGACAAAACGGTTCGACAAATATGGAGTCAAAGTAAGGATAAAGGTAAGACGTGGAAAGTTATATTTGATGGAGACTACAAACCAATAGTAGATAATTAAACTACAACTTCTCCATACAAATCAAAATCCTCAGCATCATATATCTTAACAGTCGTATATTCCCCTGTTTTTAAATAAAACTTAGAAGCATCTATTAATACTTCGTTATCTACATCTGGAGAATCAAATTCTGTTCTACCAACAAAATACTTCCCTTCTTTTCTATCGATAACTACTTTAAACTCTTGTCCTATCTTTTCCTGATTAAGCTCCCAGGAAATTTGAGATTGAATCTCCATAATTTCATTAGCACGATCCATTTTCACCTCTTCAGGAACATCATCTTCCAAGTTATATGCATGTGTATTTTCTTCATGAGAATATGTAAAACAGCCTAGTCGTTCAAAACGCATTTCTTTTACCCAATCTCGCAACGTTTCGAAATCTTCTTGTGTTTCTCCTGGATATCCTACAATTAGCGTTGTTCTAATAGCCATCTCCGGTACTGCTGCTCTAAACTCTTTAAGTAATTTAGTTGTTTTCGCTTTGGTAGTACCTCTTCGCATAGATTTCAGAATTGGATCTGCAATATGCTGAAGCGGAATATCAATATAATTACATATTTTAGGTTCTTCTCTCATTACTTCCAAAACTTCCATTGGAAAACCTGTTGGAAATGCATAATGTAAACGAATCCATTCTACACCATCTACTTTTACCAAAGCACGTAGTAAATCTGCTAACTTCCTTTCTTTATAAAGATCTAATCCATAATATGTTAGATCTTGCGCTATTAGAACTAGTTCTTTTACACCATCGGCCGCAAGTTTTTCTGCTTCGGTTACTAATTCCTCTATAGGAGTGGATTTGTGCTTACCTCTCATTAAAGGAATTGCACAAAAAGAACAAGGACGATCACATCCTTCTGCTATTTTTAAATAAGCATAATTTTTAGGCGTTGTTGTTAATCTCTCTCCAATTAATTCATGCTTATAATCTGCTCCCAAGGCTTTTAATAAGCCAGGAAGTTCAGTAGTACCAAAATATTGATCTACATCAGGAATCTCTTCTTCTAAATCAGGCTTATATCTTTCTGATAAACAACCAGTAACAAAAACTTTATCAACGATACCCTGATCTTTTTTCTGTACATACTCTAAAATAGTGTTTACAGATTCTTCTTTTGCATTAGCAATAAAACCACATGTATTGATGACCACTACATTTCCTTCTTCTTCATGAACAACTTCTTTGTTATTTGCCTTAAGTTGTCCCATAAGAACTTCGCTATCATACACATTCTTACTACAACCTAATGTCACTACATTGATCTTATTCTTCTTTAAAGTCTTTGTTCTCATATCGTTTGAATCAATCTAACCGGTTCTATTAAAGGTGTGCAAAGATACAATGAATAACTAAAGTTTAGTATATAATTGCAACAACTCTCTTCTGAAAACAATAAATAATTTAAACCTTTTGTATATTGTAGCGTCTAAATCTACATATATAATCAAAATACGCTATGAAGAAAAAGATATCCCCTATCCTTTTTCTGGTATTTTCTTGTATTTTTTCTTGTTCAAGTGATTCGGAAGAAATGTCCATTGAAAATCCAGATCCTAATCCAGATCAAGTTTCTTTATATTTCCCACCTATTGATTCTGAAGAATGGGAAACGGTATCCATATCAGATCTTGGCTGGAATTCCGATGCTGAAACAGATCTTTACAATTTCCTTGAAGAAAAAAACACAAAGGCTTTTATTATTCTAAAAGATGGTAAGATAGTAATAGAACAGTATTTTAATGGTGCCACAGCTACAGATAATAACCCTTGGTACTCAGCTGGAAAAACCCTGACATCATTTATGATAGGATTAACACAGCAAGAAGGATTATTAAACATAGAACAATCGTCTAATACCTACTTGGGTGATCAATGGGCAACGATTACATCTGATCAGGAAAATGCAATCACAATAAAAAACCACCTAACCATGACTACTGGTTTAGACTATAATGTAACTAATCAAAATTGTACCGATCCTAACTGTTTAACATATCTAAATGAAGCTGGATCCTTTTGGTACTATCATAATGCTGCTTATACGCTATTATCGGATATTATTACAGGCACTACAGGAATGGAATACACGGACTATTTTGATACTAAAATCAAAAACAACATAGGAATGAACGGCACATGGCTGAGTCTTGGGTATGCCAATGTTTATTACAGTACAGCCAGAAGCATGGCTCGTTTTGGCCTATTAAACTTAAATAAAGGAACTTGGGAAAACACTCCTATTCTTACAGATCTAGCTTATTTTACGGAAATGACAAATAGCTCACAAAATCTTAACCCTTCGTACGGATACCTATGGTGGCTCAACGGAAAATCTAGTTTTCGTGCACCTTCATTCGAAACCGAATTTCCGGGAGAGCTTATGCCAGATGCTCCAGATGATCTTTTTGCTGGTTTAGGAAAAGACGATCAAAAACTATATGTAGTACCTAGTCAGAATCTTGTAATTGTTCGTATGGGAGATGATACAGGAAAAGCACTACTAGGCCCTTCTAGTTTTGATAATGATTTATGGATTAAAATTAATAAACTAATGAATTAATTGTACTTTATTGGTGCTCGACGTTCTTTTGCAATTTGTTCATACGCGAATGCTAATGCTAACAGTTTATGTTCAGAAAATGACTTTGCAATAAAAGTTAAACTCTTAGGTTCTCCTTTATCAGTATATCCCATCGGAACCGTTATAGCAGGATATTTGGCCACAGCAGCATATCCTGCATGATAATTATTTATAGATAAAATCGCATCCAAATTATGAGTATCTATATGTGTATCGAAATAACTTCTAGAAACACTTTGTAAATTCTCCTTGATCGTTTTCAACTCTTTCGTTGTAGTACTATCACTCACAATTCCCTCTAACAATGCTTGACCATATGGCATTCTTATCAATGAGTCTCGTAAATTAAATGCAATAATATCTTCGATAGTTTTCGTCGCAATATTATCGCTTGCATACTTAGCTATATATTGTGGTAGATCATGTTTCATGTCTATATTTAAAATCGTCAAGAAACCAGGAAGTGGAGTATTCTCAGGTTCTAACTCCACTATTTCTGCTCCTGAATTTTTAATTTTCTCTACTGCTTTAGTATAGAGGGAATCTGTAAGGTAGGATTTCAAAACACCAAACTTTTTTCCTGCTAAGTTGGTATTTGTAATTTTTGGCAAGGAAACTGTTTTTGCCTGAATAGAGGCACTATCTGTAGTATCCTTACCGACGAGTGCATTGTATAAAATTACATTATCAATCACTGATTTTGTCATTGGACCTGGAGTATCTAATGTACTGGAAATAGGTACAATTCCACTTCTACTAAAAACTCCAATCGTAGGCTTTAATCCTACTACCGAGTTTTGACTCGATGGCGATAATATAGAACCACTAGTCTCTGTTCCAATAGCTGCTACACAAAAATTAGCCGCAACTGTGACCCCACTTCCCGAACTCGAACCACCTGATTCAAAAATCATTCTTCCATATGGATTCATTGTTTGCCCGCCAATTGCACTATATCCTACTGGACAACTAGAACAGAAAAAATACGCCCACTCACTTAGATTTGCCTTACCCAGTAACAAAGCTTTTTTTTCTAACAAACGATTAGCGATAAAAGCGTTTTCAGCATTATTGTTTTGTAAAGCAACAGCACCTGCTGTTGTAGGCATACCTCTGGCATTGATATTATCTTTAAGCAAAATTGGCATACCATAAACAGAGTGAATATCTATATTAGATGTATCCATTTTATCTAATTCTCTTGCTTGCTCAACGACTAAAGGATTAAGTGCAATAATACCATTGAGAGAAAGCTGATTATCACTTTCATATTTTCTAATTCGGTACAAGTAAAAAAGCACTAATTTCTCATAAGTAAGCTTTCCTTCTTTTATACTTGTCTGTAAAGAAGGAATATCCTTTTCTAAAATAAGAGGTTTTAAAGCATTATAATCTTCTTCTAAAAAATAATCCAATTCCGATTCTAACGGCCTCCACATCTGGTTTTTATCTAAAACTTTGGAGTTAACCAGTTTTAGATGCATACGCGACTGTTCTAAATCAAGCGTTGCCTTTATATCTTCAGATTCATCATAAGGTTGCCATGTTACCCTAGGTTGTTTAGTAATTACTTCTGGAGTAGTTTCTTTTTTACAAGAAGAAAAAAGAGAAATTGTGATAAGAAGACTTATTATTCTATACATCATGAGTTTGTGTGTTTACGGAAATATCCTCTCAAAATAACAAAAAGGGACATTGTAATCTATAACAATGTCCCTTTTAACTATTTTGTAACAGAACTTTAGAAAGATGCTCTAAAAGTAGCATTGGGCGTGATTCCTAGTGCTGAGTTCATAACCTCCTGAACATTCCCTTCATTAATAGTATAATAAGAACTGATAGTATTATTAATGTCGGAGAAATTCCAAACGGAAATACCAGCATGACAATCTACTTTTTGTGATAATTTAAAGTCATAGGTAGCAGATATATCAAATCGCATATATGCTGGTAATCTATCACTATTTGCTGGATTATAATTAATTTCATCATCCACTATTTCATTTGTAAAAACAGGTATTGTAGTTGGCAAACCTGAATGCCAATTAAGGCCTGATGATATTTTAAGATCTTTATACGTGTAAGCTACTCCAAAAGTTATGGAATGAGTTATATCAATATTATTAGGAAATTTATTTTCTTGAAAATCTGGAAAAGTGTAATTATTATCAACGAACGAGTAACCTAACCAAGAACTTAGATTGTGAAATCTTTTATTGACTAAAATATCTAAGCCAGTTACCGTATAATCGCCTGTTGCTTGAGTAAACTCGTATTGATTCTGAAATCCTTGACTTCTAGCTGTGATTCCTTCTACCAGCTTATAGTAAGCTTCTGAACTCACCAACCACCCTTTTTGGTTATAACTTACACCTAACGATGCCTGTTTACTAGTAACGACAGGAATGTCATCATCATTTGAAAGAATCCAACGTCTTTTTTCAATTCCTAAAAAATCATTCTGAAAATTAATAATCTGAGAAGTATTTTGATGTTTAAATTCTCCCAGAATCTCTAAATTGAAATAATCAAAAAATCTTTGATTATAGCTAATTCTAGGCTCAACAAAATGTTTCTTAAATTTTTCATTATATGTATACCTAACTCCTAGCATCAAAGAGTTTTTAAGTTCGGATCCCTGATATTCAGCTTGTGAAAAAACACTATGATTACGGATAACTCTGATTTGATTTCGCCTGAATACAGGATCATCTACATCATTTAGATTAGAAACACCTGTTTCTATAAATTGATATCCATTTTGCCATTTAATATTATTTCTAAACCTGTAATTGGCAATTATTTTAGCACCAGTTTCTGAGACTATATTCTCTTGTAAAAATCTTTGCTGGTTAGGAATGTTTACATTCACTGCTTCTAATTGATAATCCGTTTCATAAACTTGGAGGGTAGTATCAAAGTTCGGATTCCAATTTCTTTGATACCAAAGACCTCCTGCGAAACTATTCTGTATCAAACTACTTTGCCTAGAAATATCTACTTCATTAAGGACATCATTTTCTGTAAAAACTAACTCATTAGAAATTCCCAAAAAATTTAATCTAATTTTATCTTTCTTCGATATTTGCCAATTCCACCTCAGATTTACATCATAAAAATCAAATCCAATATCGGTTTCATTAACTCTACCTATCTCACTATCTTGCGAAATCCTTTCAAAATATTTTTCATAGGTAGGAGTTTCAATAAAATCGTTTAATGCTTTTCTGGCGGAGAGTTGTAGTGACGACTTTTTACCTATTGGAATATCCGTAAAAATATCAGCGTTGATAAGATTTAAACCTATTGTAGTTTTAAATTCTTTGTTGATTGTATCATCTGAATTGATTAAAATAGTTCCAGATACACCATCTTGCAATGTTGCTGCACTTCCATTTTTAATAACTGTCGCGTTATTGGTAATAGAAGGATTAAAAATTGAGATCAGTCCAAAAAAATGACCTGATTGATACATTTTAATTCCATCCCAAAGAATAAGATTTTGATCATTAGTTCCTCCTCTAATATTGATATTAGATACCGTTTCATCAGTGCTTTGAATTCCAGGTAAAGCCTGAATGGTCTGTAGCACATCTGTTTCTATCAAACCTGGCAGAATACCAAACTTATCGTAATCAATACGAAAAACACCTTGATCCGTTTTATCAATACCTTTAACCAAATAATTTTTTATTGTAATCTCACCTAATGTTTCGGTTTTAGGAATCAAAAATACCGTAGCGCATTCTTCATTTTTTTCAAGATTAAAAACTTTATTAATTGTCTGAAATCCTAGGTACTCGATTACAACTTCTTCTTCTTCGCTTCCAACTTCTAACCTAAAAAATCCATTTTGATCGGTAACAACTCCTAACTTTTCTGTTCTTACTGTAGCTCCAACCAAAGGTTCTTTAGTCATATAATCTTTTATATACCCACAGACGAATAAACTTTCCGTTCTTTTATTAATCACAATAAAATTGTCATTAATCGCCGTAAAAGTTAATCCGGTTTGTTGTTGCAAAGACGCTAATATTTCCTCTAACGAAAGGTTTTCTGGGGTATCATTGACATGGATATCCTTTATCGTATCGTCGGCATAAGTAAACTGGTAAGAAAACTGTGTTTCTAGTTTTTCTAAAACTTCTAATAAAGGTTTTTGATTGTTTTTTTGCTCATTTTGAGCATTTGCTGGAACCAAAAATAAAATACTGCATACTAATAAAAGTAATACAATACTACTCTTCTTTTTTACGTAAAGTGATGTTCTTGTTGGTATCAATAGTATAGTTCAAATCTAAAGGTAAAGTTATAGATTTTAAACCATCTTGCATATTATTATGAACAAAACCTCCAGTAAAAAAACGTTTTGTATCAATATTTTCAGCATTGACAGTAACATCATACTGCCTCTCAAACTCTTTAATTACCTCGTAGAATGGAACACTTTTAAAACTGCTAACATTGTTTAACCATTGGGGACGATTAAAATCAACAGTTTCAAAAGTTGTTATTCCATCTACAATACGCAAAGTACTCCCCGCTGGTAGGTTTCGGGAGTCTTTTGCATGTTTTACATTCACAAGACCTTCATAACAGATCACTTCAAAAAAGTTAGCTCTGTTTTTTACACTAAACTGGGTTCCCAGAACAGTAATCTTGCCTTTTTCCGTTACTACATCAAAAGCAGAACCTTTCTTTACTTTGAAAAAAGCTTCTCCTTTTAAATACACTTCTCTTTTATCTTTCCATTCATTTTTGTTAAAAACAATTTCCGATTTAGCATTCAGGACTACTTCAGAATTATCCGGAAGTTCTAGCGAATGCTTTTCACTGGCTAATGTGGAAAAAGTTTGATCATTGTTAAGAAAGAAAAAGTAAGAAACACCCAACACTATGGTAATTGTTGCTGCGATTTTAAACAACATTTTGTAATCAAAAGATTTTCTAGAAGTAGTATTCTCATTGTTTCCCTTACTAGAATACAATTCCTCTATATTAGCTTCTTTAGAAACATCAGGTGCTTTAAAATACTGTGCTCCTTCAATTATTTTGGAATGCATTGCGTAATCATCCATTTTTTTGAAGGTCTCCAGTTCAGCTTCCGTAAGTTCGTCCGCTAACCACTTTCGTACTAAATGTTCTTTATTTGTTTTCATATCTTCTTACATATAGATAACAACTAACTTTTAAAAACTCCTTTTTAAAAATCTATTTTTTTTTATTTAAACCCCTCTAATTCGCTTTTCAATTTGTTGTAAGCCGCATAAATCCTATTTTCTGCCGCCTTTCTAGTAATTCCCAACATCTCTGCAATCTCAGCGTGTTTTTTTCCTTCTACCTTATTTAATAAAAAAGCGGTTCGCTGATCTTCGGTTAATCTACTTAGAGCATTCTGATATCTTTTTAAGAATTGTTGCTGTTCTAAAATAAATTCTGGGGATTCATTAGTATAGTCTTTAGGTTTCACCTCTTGATGTTTTAGAACCACTTTCTGATGCTTTATTGCATTTAACATCATATTTTTTGCCACTTTAAACAAAAAGCCTCGAGCTTTTTCTGGAGTTACTTCCTTACAATGAGACAATAACTTAACAAACACTTCTTGCATAGTATCTTTAGGTCCTAAACTCTCACCATATCTATAATAAAGAAAATTATATATGTCTTGCTTATATTTCCTATAAATCATAGAAAACATCTTTTCATCACAGACATCTTCATTTAGTTTTTTTGGCATTTTTAAAGATGATTTGGAAGTAAAAGTAAAAAAAACAAAAAAAATAAAGGAGTTTTTAAAAGTTAGTTGTTCTAGAATATAAAGGGAGTAATTCTTTAAACCCAAACTAACATGAAAACACAAATCAGACTTTTATTACTTTCACTCACTACTTCTGTATTTTTTATCACTACATCCTGTAGAACAGAACTTAATGAAGAAATTGGTGCTCCACAGGAGCAAACATTAACTGCGAACTCTAAAATTGCAGACCTAATCCTAAAAACGGCAATGAATGACGGCTCTGGAGATAACATCCTGGACGGCTCTAGTTGTTTTGATATCTCATTACCAGTAACAGTAGTTGTTAACGGAACTGAATTGACACTGAATACTGAAGATGACTTTGAAGAAATTGAAGCAATTTTTGATCAATCTTCTGATGACATGGATACCTTAGAATTCATATTTCCTATCACTCTTATTGCTAGTGACTTTTCTGAAACTATTGTAGAAAATCAAGATCAGTTAGATGCACTAATAGAAGCTTGTGAAGAAGACCAAGAGGAAGATGATGATGATATCGAATGTATCGATTTTCAGTACCCCTTATCCGTATCCGTTTTTAATGAAAATAGTGAGGTATTGGAAACAATTACCTTTACTAATGATGAGGAATTACATGATTTCATTAAAGACCTAGATGAGGATGACATCGTAAATATTAGCTTTCCTATTACTGTGATTCTTTCTGATAACACAGAAATAACAATAAACAATCTAGACGAGTTAGAAGAAGCAATTGAAGAAGCTATTGATGACTGTGATGAAAATGATTTAGGAGAGGAAAGGTTTATTGACGTAATTACCAGTGAACTTTTAGAAGTTCAAAAATATAAGGATAACCAAAGTAATGAAACAAATAATTACCGTGATTACATTTTTGATTTTTCTGAAGATGGTACTGTACTAGTAACTTTAGAAGATAACGACGGAGATGACACAAACAATGTAACCACAGAAGGTACTTGGTCGGTGCGAACTAGAGTGGATGGAGGACTTAATACTACCTTAGATTTTGGTACGGAAGCTCCATTAAACAAACTCAATAACAGTTGGAACGTTAAAAAAATCCAGGAAAAAAGAATAATGCTTGATGAGCGCGAAGGCGAAGGAATTAGCAAAGACGAATTATTCTTTCAACAAATCTAAAAAAACTTAAACCCTAAAATAATTAATCCGATCATGAAAAACTCACTAAAAATTTTACTTAACTCAATATTACCTATAAGTTCTTTTGTAATACTTACACTAGCAGCAGCAAGTTGCGAAAATGAAAGTTTTACTTCTGCGGATACTAACCAGATCACAACAGGTGACAATATTAAAATGCTTACAGTATCCAATGATGGCGAAATACTTCCTTTTACGACTAATTTAATGGCTGGACAACATCATGTAGCAGGAACAATTTCTGTTACATCAGATGGGGTAAACGTATTTGTCACCTACAGTACTAACTGTGGAAATGATGATAATGAAGAAGAAACTGAGGAAGAAAGTATTACTAGCAACGTTTCTAAGAATAGTCAAGGTAGTTGGACATTAAAAGCAACTCATCTATATGTAGGGAACTGCGAAGACCTACCAACAACAAATAAAGGTAATCCAAAAATTGGAAAGTTCCCATACAAGACAGAACATGGAGAAGGTGTAAATGAGTTTACTTACACAATACCGTTATCAGACATTGGAGAATGTTTTTGTTTAGCGGCACATGCCGAAGTTGACTGTGGCGAGTGCGACGACAATGATGAGGACGATAATGATAATGATGATGAAGATACTATCATTAACAACGAATCAAAATCATCAGATTCTAACGACGACGATAACTATTGTGGAGAAGAAACTGCATGGGCAGAAGGAAACAATTTCCCAGGAAACAGCTGGGCAATGTATACCGAGTTTTGTATCGAGACTGACAATGGCGATGAATAAAAAACTATAACGTCCACAGCCTCTATACCATACTCTTAACTAATTAAAACCGTATTATAAATCCAATATCTATGTCTAAATTAAAATTAATAGAAAAGCATAAAATACTCATCTGTGGAGGTTTTATCATTGCTTATTGCATAGTATTAGTAATCATCTCATCTAAACTGGCTATATAATCAAGTTTTATAAGAGATGTATTAAAAAAAGTAAATATTGAATATACAGATTGTATTTTCAATTAAAAAGAAACCTCTACGAATAGAACATTTTTTTCATACGTAGGAACACATTAAATCTATTTTAGTAGAGGTTAATTATATCTTTATTTTGGTAAAAAAGGAGTTTTTCGAAAGAATACTCCTTTTTTTATAAACCTGATATATATCCAAATTTTCGCCAATTAAACACCCTAATTATAATGGATGTTTTAAAAAGCTAGCTCTACTAGTTTTTTAAAATATTACTTAAAGAAGGAATCTACAAATTCATATTTGTTAAATACCTGAAGATCTTCTATTCCTTCTCCTACTCCAATATATTTTACAGGGATTTGAAACTGATCACTAATACCGATTACTACACCACCTTTGGCGGTGCCATCTAATTTAGTAATCGCTAATGAAGTAACTTAGGTTGCAGCTGTAAACTGTTTTGCTTGTTCAAAAGCATTTTATCCTGTAAAACCAGCAATACATCACGAGTTTGTGTGTTAACGGAAATATCTTCTCAAAATAACAAAAAGGGATATTGTTACACAATAACCCTTCTATTCAATACAACTAACTAATTTTATTCCTAAAAAATCAATAATTAAATAATAAAGTAAGTTTAATTACATTTGAAATTATAATAAAACACAATATCTCTAATATCATTTATTGTGTAGATACCATCCTCTATTTTCGTAACAATATCTTTGCAATCAGCAAAAAAGGAAATGGATGTTTCTTTGAAGTTTTTAGAAAACTCTGATCCATAAGACATATCAATAACATCTTCATCTGTTTTAGAAATATAAAAATCCTCTATTTCTGTACGAGTAGTTTGCGGTATGCCATTGTCATTACCAAAGACTCCTGAATTTGTCCCGTTACTATACTTTATATCGTATCCTTTAGTAACAATTCGATAAAGCTTAATCTCTCCATCACTTACTAACTGCAAGGGTTTAAAGGTTTCAGTTCCTTTAATTTTTTTATAATAAAAATGATATCTTCCACTTCCAGGTTTGGTTAGTGTAATTTTAGTGAGATCTTCCCAATTATAAATGATCGGTTTATCTTTTTTAGTCTCCTTAAATTTTACTTTATCCTTACCCTTGAATTTTGCAAAACCAATTTGTTCCGAACCATCTTTAAAATAAAGTTTTGCTTCCGTCTTTTGTGCACTTACAATACTAATCCACAAAAAAAGTAGTAAGAACTGGAATAGTCTAAAAAAACTAACTCTTTTGGTCATGCAAAATTACTTAAAGAAAGAATCTACAAATTCATATTTATTAAATACTTGTAGATCTTCTATTCCTTCTCCTACTCCAATATATTTTACAGGGATCTGAAACTGATCACTAATACCGATCACTACACCACCCTTAGCAGTACCGTCTAGTTTAGTAACAGCCAATGAAGTAACTTCGGTTGCAGCGGTAAATTGTTTTGCCTGTTCAAAAGCATTTTGCCCTGTAGAACCATCTAAAACCAGTAATACGTCATGCGGCGCGTCTCCTACCACCTTTTGCATCACACGCTTTACTTTGGTTAGCTCGTTCATCAGGTTTATTTTATTATGCAATCGCCCTGCTGTATCAATAATAATAACATCTGCATCCTGATTTACTCCAGACTGCAATGTATCAAATGCAACAGACGCAGGATCACTCCCCATATCTTGCTTTACAATTGGAACATTTACTCGATCCGCCCATACCTGCAACTGATCGATGGCCGCAGCTCTAAAGGTATCAGCAGCACCTAAAACTACTTTTAATCCTTTTTTATTAAACTGATACGCAAGTTTACCAATGGTAGTGGTTTTTCCCACACCATTAACTCCTACCACCATTAACACATATGGCTTTTTAACTTCTGGGATTTCAAAATCCGATGCTTCTCCCGAATTAGTTTCGGAAAGTAAGCCTGCAATTTCTTCTCTAAGAATTTTATTTAATTCTTCTGTTCCTAAATATTTATCCTTAGCAACTCTGTTTTCAATTCTTTCGATTACTTTAATAGTCGTTTTTACACCAACATCACTAGTAACCAAAACTTCTTCCAAATTATCTAAGACATCATCATCTACTTTAGACTTCCCAGCTACAGCTTTACTTAATTTAGAAAAAAAACTAGTTTTAGATTTTTCTAACCCTTTATCTAGGGTTTCTTTTTTCTCTGAAGAGAATATTTTTTTAAACAAACTCATGTGTTGTATTCAGAATACTATAAATTTAAAAATATAACTATACCACAAACTTCTATAAATATAAAAAGAAAGAGCCATTCCAATAAAATTGAAACGGCTTCTTTTTAAAATATTTTCTTACAAATTACTTTTTCTTGAAAAAGTCATTTACTGCATCAGGTGCCATAATTGACTCTACAAAAGTATAAGCTCCTGTTTTTGGAGATTTAACCATCTTAATAGCTTTGGTTAATCTCTTAGATCCTGTCTGTAACGATGCTACTGATTTCTTTGCCATGTTATTATTTTATTTCTTTATGAACAGTCATTCTCTTAAGAATTGGATTAAATTTCTTTATTTCCATTCTATCAGGAGTGTTCTTTTTATTTTTTGTTGTAATATACCTTGAAGTACCTGGCTGACCAGAAGCTTTATGCTCTGTACATTCTAAGATTACCTGAACTCTATTACCTTTCTTTGCCATTGTAATATTTTTTTAAAAGCTGATTTATTTTGTTAAGAAACCTTTAGCTCTTGCTTCTTTTAAAACAGCAGCAATACCGTTCTTATTTATATTTTTCAAAGCTGAAGTAGACACTTTAAGTGTTACCCATCTATCTTCTTCAGGAATATAAAAACGCTTTTTAATTAAATTCGCGTTGAATTTACGTTTTGTTTTATTCATAGCGTGAGAAACATTATTTCCCACCATTGCTTTTTTACCTGTAAGCTCGCAAACTCTTGACATCTCTTCGTAATTTTGGTATTATTTCAAAACAGGGTGCAAATTAACGAATTATTTACCGAACCACCAATAATACTATTATGTTTTTTTTCTCTTTTTTTAAATTTCATTCTCATCGCTCCGTAAACTCTTAAAAAGAGCTCAAATTTAATACTATTTTTAGAGTTCATCACCTTTTAATTTGTATCACCTTCAATACTCAAAATTAAAAACGGGGGTTTTTACGTATATAGTAAATCGCCTATAGCTATTACTTTTACACCAGTTAGTTTTCATAACTGTAACTAACTACTTGATATGGGGTAATTGAGTAGTAAACAAGCGGATCTTAGGATCCGCTTTTTTTTTGTTTCATGATTAGAAATACAAAACACAATCAATTAAAAATAAGTTTTTATCATCTTGTATTGTATCTTTAGTCATTAATATGATTTAAATCATCATGCACGACTCACTAAAAGATAGACTGCTACAAAAACACATAGTCAACGGAGTTGGAGTATTTTACTACTACAATAACTTTATGGTATCAGAAATTGATCAAGGCGCTAAAATTGAATTAGATATTGTTTTAAAGATATCTGATGAATTCACAAAAAAATATTACTCATTCGATAATCCTTTTGTCTATATCGCTAATAGAATACATTCATACTCTCTGCAGCCCACAGTTCATTTTGAAGCTAAAAAACATCTACCATATGTAAAAGGATATGCGGTAGTAACCTACGACGCTATTAACACAAAAATTGCAACTCTAGAACAATCCTTTCTTGAGGTGCCCACTAAAGTTTTTGACAATTTAAAAGATGCGGTACATTGGAGCGATCAACTTATAGCTAAAAGATAATTTTTCCCCAGCATCTTCTTATTTAGTAAATCTACATCAAGAGCTATTCAAAATTATTAATTCTTTAAATAAATTGTATATTTATTAACAATAAAGTATCTTTCTTGTGTAATTGGAAACTACACCCTAGAACATGACTTACGATTTTAACAGAAAGCTTATTCATAAGCATGAACTTGATATTGGTATATTTTATTTTTATAAAAACCATATCATTTCAGAAATAAAAGAAGGAGTAACACTAACTTTTGAAAATTGTTCAGCTCTATTTGATCTATTACAATCCTATTACGGAACTACGATTCCTTTTGTATACATATCTAATAGAAAGAATTCTTTTTCCTTTGTGCCTACTGGTCATTTTAAATCTTCCAAACTCTTTCCTAATTTTATTGGGTACGGTGTCGTAACATATAATTCCATCAACACCAAAATAGCAACATTAGAGCAATCTTTCCTTGATAATGAGACAGCCATCTTTGACAACCTAAATGATGCATTGCAATGGAAAGAAACACTCATCCAACCATTAATTGATAGTAATTAAGCAATACTAAAGTATTTTCTTTTGCTATATGTAGGCAAGAATACCATCTGATCATCCTCCTTAAAGTTATCACAATGTAAAACAACTATAAGGTTTGAAATCCTTAAAGGCATCACAAAATACTGACTAACAAGTAATTAAATACAAGATCTTTCGACAGATGTATGACTAACAAGAAAATAAAGTCATGAGAACTCAATCCAAAGATCTTTTAATAGAAAAATTCAACCACACATTAGGAACATATTACTTCTATGAAGAATACATCATTGCAGAAATTAACGAAGGGGTTACTATTACCCTAAGTAAGCTTCAGGATTTAATGCCAATTATACAAAAGCATTATGGTGATGGGAAACCGTTTACCTATATATCTAACAGAATTCATTCGCACTCTATTATTCCTACTGATTATTTAGATTGCCCGTTTACCTACATGGAAAATTTTAGAGGATATGGTGTAGTAATCTACAATGAGGTGAATGAAATATCTACAGAAATCGAGAAGCATTTTGCAAAAAAACCTTTTTACAATTTCCGAAATCTAGAGGATGCAATACTCTGGAGTAAAAAAGAAGTTTTGAATAGATAACTCTAATCTAATTCCTTCAACATTAATTCCAAAGCCTTATTTACAGCTTTGCCAATCGTTCGTTCTCTTAGATTACTGAATACAAATTTTTCTGAAAAAGTTTTATCTGGCGTAGAAATAGCAATAAAAACAGTACCAACTTCGACATCACCATCTCCTTTGGCAGGACCAGCATTTCCGGTTGTGGCAATACTATAATCGGCTTTAAATTTATTTTTAACACCTATTGCCATTGCTTCAGCCACTTGATTACTAGTAACTGTATACTTATCGATTAAGGTCTCACTAACTCCCAAAATATCAGATTTCGAATGTGTAGCGTACGTTACGGCTGCGCCTTTAAAAAAAGCTGAAGCACCAGCACCAGCTGTTAACGATTGAGCAATTCTACCACCCGTACAACTTTCTGCTACCGCAAGGTATTTACCTTTTGCAACCAATTTTTCACCAATCAGACTTTCAATAGAATCTTCACTTTCATACCCTACAATAATATCACCGATTAACTTATGTAAGCTCTTAATATTCTCTTCTATAGCATTTGACAATACTTGTTCATCAACCCCACGAGCAGAAAGACGCAGTCGTACTCTACCTAGATTAGGAAGGTATGCTAACTTTATAAAAGAAGGTAAATCATCCTCCCATTGCTCTATCTTTTTTGCTATAGCACTTTCACCCATACCATAAGTAAGGACTGTTTTATGCAGAATAAAAGGTCTATCGAATTTCTCCTGAAGTTTAGGCAACACATGATCCTTCATAAGATTTTTCATCTCAAAAGGAACTCCTGGCATGGATACAAATACTGTATCATCCTTTTCCAACCACATTCCTGGCGCCGTTCCATAACTATTCATCAGTACAGTTGAAGTACTCGGAACAAGTGCTTGCATTCTATTAATATCAGTTACCGGAGTATTTATATACTTAGCAAAAAGCTCTTCAATATGAAGAAGCACTTTATCATCTTGAACTAGCTTATCACCAAAGTATTCGCAAATAGTATGTTTTGTGATATCATCTTTGGTAGGCCCTAAACCACCTGTAATTAAAACAACATCTACTCTATTTTTAGCAGCTTCAAAAGCATTAAGAATATGTTGCTTATCATCTTGAATTGAAGTAATTTGATAAACATCTATTCCAATTTTATTTAATTCTTTACCAATAAAAGCTGAATTGGAATCTATTACTTGGCCTATGAGGATTTCATCGCCAATAGTTATTATTTCTGCAAGCATAGTTATTGAAAATCAGCTTTCAGATCATTAATCGCATTATTCACCGTAGTAACGATATGATTTAAAATAGTCTCAATTTCAGATTTTTCCATACCAGACTTAGACCAAGCCTCTACCTGTTTTATTTCTTTTAGAAGATCAATCCCGAATAATTGAAGGTTAGGTTTCATCTTATGTGCAAATTGATATGCAGTTTTCGGATCATTATCTTTAACTGCTTGTCCCATACCTTCCAAATCTGGTGGTATTTCCTCTAAAAATGTTTGCACTAATACTGTTATAAATTCATCATCTCCACCAGATAACTCATTTACACTTTCTAAGCTGTAACCTTTGCTCATGTATTTAAATCTTATTGATTATAATTATCGTGTTTTCTTAAAATCAGTTAATCATATATAGCTTTGTTGCCCTTTAAAATCAACTCGTGTTCTTGTAAAGATAATATCTCCATTCTTTAAAGTAAAATATTTCATTGATTATTCTGAAATCAAATCACAAACCATAAAGAATCATTTACCCTTTACACCCAAATAATATACTTTTTCTAGATATGAAAAACAACATTTTACCCTAAACTAAAACAATCTTTATAATTAGTTAAAACAATTTGTTAGCCATAACTAACTTTATATATTTGCTAAATCTAATAAAAATCGTATTAATCAAAAAAATGAAACCCTTTTTATTTCTTTTAATCCTACTAAAAACCTCATTAATCCTAAGTCAAACAGGAAGCTTAAAAGGAGTAGTTGTTAATGACAAAACTCCTATTCCATATGCTACAATTGAAATATCTGGTTCTTCATTTAATACCGTAGTTTATTCTGATGAGAATGGTCTTTTCGAAATAAAACAAATACCTTTTGGAAATTATTCTATAACCACTAGCTTACTTGGTTTCCAAACGTCGTCAGAAACTATTACTATAGATTCCAATAGTCAATCCAAAACAATTTCACTTATCGAGGATCGATTAAATCTTGATCAAGTCGTAGTAAGCGCTACTAGGAATCGAGTTAATAAACAGAAAGCTCCTGTAGTTGTGAATGTATTGAGTCCAAAACTTCTAGAAGCCACTCAATCTATATCTATATCAGAAGGATTAAATTTCTCTCCAGGAGTACGTGTAGAAAACAATTGTCAAAACTGTGGTTTTACTCAAGTAAGACTAAATGGTTTAGATGGTAGCTACACACAAGTACTTATTAACAGTAGAGCGGTATTTAGCGCATTAAATAGTGTTTATGGACTAGAACAAATACCAACCAATATTGTCGATCGTATTGAAGTAATTAGAAGTGGAGGATCCGCATTATATGGCTCAAATGCCATTGCTGGAACTATTAATATCATCACCAAAGATCCTATACTGAACACTTGGGAAGTTGGAACCTATTTAGGACTAATAAACGGTGATACTCCAGATCGTGCTCTAAATTTTAACTCTTCTCTAGTAAGTGATGATTTAATGTCTGGGATTACGGTTTTCGGACTCTATAGAGATCGAGAAGAATTTGATGCAAATGGAGATGGTTTTACAGAATTAACCACGCTTCAAAACACCACATTTGGCCTAAAAACTTTTCTAAAAACAAATGAAAGAAGTAAGATTTCACTGGATCTAACAACCATCCAAGAATATCGACGTGGTGGTGATCGGCTTGATCTTGCGCCTCATTTTACAGATATCACAGAAGAACTAGATCACAATACATTTATTGGCGGTATTACTTATGAGGTACAAAACAAAAAAGAAACAAACAACTTTTCTATTTACAGCTCTGGTCAATACACAGAAAGAGACAGTTACTATGGCGGATTAGGAGGCTCTAGAACAAGGCAGGACAGTATTCTTGCATTGAACTCGTATGGAACAACAAAAGATATTGCCTTACTTACCGGTGTTCAGTTTACTCAAAATTTGAAAAACAATGATATTATTACAGCAGGTGTAGAATACAACATAAGCGATACTGAAGATATCATTACCGGATATAACCGATTGATCGATCAACAGGTTCATACGATAGGTTCTTACGCTCAATACGAATGGAAGCCTAACGACAAGTTAACCGCTTTGATCGGCACAAGATTAGATCATGTAGATGTGGATGGTAATTATAATATCGGTGGAATTAATCGAAATGTATCTATTGATAGAACTGTGCTTAGCCCTCGTATAACCATATCTTATAGCATCCTTAATTCTTTAAAATTTAGAGGCGGTTATGCTCGCGGATTTAGAGCACCTCAGGCTTTTAATGAGGACCTACACATTTCATCTGTTGGAGGAGAACCACAGTTCGTGATACTATCAGAGGATTTGGATACAGAATTTTCAAATGCTTTTACTGCTTCTTTAAACTACTCTAAAAATTTCAATAAAATCCAAACGGACTTTCTACTAGAAGGGTTCTTTACAGATCTTAGAGACCCCTTTACACTAGTAAGTACTGGTGCTGTATTAGAAAACGGATCTATACTAGAAGAAGTAAGAAATGGGACTGGAGCAAAAGTATTTGGAACAAATTTTGAAATAGGGATATCTCCATCAAAAAAATGGCAATTTCAATTCGGAGGAACCATTCAGAAGTCAGCATATGATGAAGATCAAATTCTTTTTGAAACAGATGGTTCTGTTACAGGAGAAACAGATGTAGCGGTAGATGAATTTGTAAGAAACCCTAACTCATATGGTTATCTTAACGCTTCTTGGATTCCGAGCAAAAAATTTAACATGGATATTACTGGAACGTATACCGGGAAAATGACTGTACCTAGAGTTGTTAGTGAATCTGGATTTTTAAACTTGGTTGATACAGATTCATTTTTAGATATGAACTTAAAAGCTGAGTATCATACTGATGTTTCTGAAAATTTTCAGTTGACTTTTAGTGGAGGAGTAAAAAATATATTCAACAGCTATCAAGATGATTTTGACATCGGACCATTAAGGGATTCAGATTATATCTACGGCCCAGGAAACCCTAGAACATTTTTTATCGGAATTAAATTTGGAAAACTTCACTAATTATGAGACTTAGCATCGTACTTACTTTTTTATTTATGATCCTAATGAACTATGAAACAATAGCTCAAGAAAAAGAGACAATTAATTGGATTACCTTTGAACAACTAGATGATTCTTTAAATACAAGACCTAAAAAAGTGCTTATCAACTTCTATACGGATTGGTGTTCATACTGCAAAAAAATGGATAGAGTTTCATTTACAAAGCCTGAAATAATTCAGAAAATAAATGAAGAATATTATGCCGTAAAAATGAATGCAGAAAGTACAGACACTATTGCATTTGACGGAGCTACATTTACAAATAAAAACAATCTAACACAGAGAAATGCCATTCATGAAATTCCTACTCTTTTGGCTTCTAGAAAAAATACTACTTTTTCCTTACCTGCTATTATATTTTTAGATGAAACGTTTAAGATACGAAAGCGATATTTTGAGTATCTAAGTCCCAAAAAATTACAAGCTGCATTGTAACTTACAAATAATCCTGAAATTACTTCACTTTTATCGAAAACATTTCTTGATCCTCGATAAAACCGGTTAAATTATCATTGGTTTTCACGGATCCTACTCCTGCTGGAGTACCTGTAAAAATGATATCTCCAATCTTCAAAGTAAAAAATTGAGATACATATGCTATCAACTCATCAATTTTCCAAAGCATTAATTTAGTATTACCATCTTGAACAATTGTATCATTTTTCTCTAGACGGAAATTAATATTGTCTACATCAGAAAAATTTTCTTTAGATACCCATTGCCCAATAACTGCTGCCCCATCAAAAGCTTTTGCTTTTTCCCAAGGCAATCCTTTCGCCTTTAGTTGACTCTGCAAATCTCTGGCAGTAAAATCAATTCCCAGACTTATTTCATCATAATATTTATGCGCAAACTTCTTGTCGATATACTTTCCTAACTTCTTAATCTTTACAAGGACTTCTACTTCATGATGAATATCATTTGAGAAATCTGGAATAAAAAAAGGTTGTTTTTTTAAAAGAATAGAGGTGTCTGGTTTCAAAAAAACTACAGGATCTGTTGGTTTTTCATTTTCCAACTCCTCAATATGGTCTGTATAATTACGACCTATACAAATAAGCTTCATAAATTGATTTGGTTATTATAATTTAAGACTATTATTTAGTTTACGTAGTCGTACAGCGGTAAGCACTTTCTTTGTATACAATGGAAAATCAGCATTTTGCAACCATCCAAAATAACCAGGCTCATCTTCCATTACTTTTTCTACCAATTTACCTTTGTGCTTTCCAAAAGAGAATATTTCTCTTCCTTCTTTGTCATATGCGATAAAACCTGCAAAATCTGCAAATTGTTTTCTAGCACTGAATTCTGCTAAAAACTTTGTATCATTTTCTAATTCGGGATACCTATCTAATTGTGCTTTTAAAACCTCATAAGTAGCATTCGTATCAGCTTCAGCAGAGTGTGCATCCTTTAACTCCTTATCACAGTAAAACTTATAAGCTGCTTCTAAAGTTCGTTTTTCCATTTTATGAAAAATAGTTTGCACATCGACGGCAACAGTATTTTTCATATCAAAATCTACATCTGCTCGTAGTAACTCTTCTGCCAACAAAGGAATATCAAAACGATTAGAGTTAAAACCTCCTAGATCACAACCTTTTATCATATCACTAACCTTACTCGCTAACTGTTTAAAGGTAGGTTCATTAGCTACTTTCTCATCTGTAATCCCATGAACTTCTGTAGTTTCAGGAGGAATTGGCATTTCAGGATTCACTAACCAAGTTTTACTCTCCTTATTACCATTAGGAAAAACTTTGAGGATAGAAATTTCGACAATTCGATCTTTAGATATGTTTATACCGGTCGTTTCCAGATCAAAAAAACAGATCGGTTTCTTTAATTTAAGCTCCATAAATTGATTGTGTACTTCAAAGATAATAGGTATAAATTATAATCTATAGCAGTCTTGTTTTTTTAACATTTATTATTGCATTAGACGACCTTTACAAAAACATTATCCGCAAATTTACGTGTTACCGTTTCTATTGTATCATTAAACTGAATACGAATAGATTTATCGAATTCTCGTACTTCAAGAACTTTTATTTCGCTACTTAGCGCTAATCCAATTTCTGAAACAAATCGCAAGAAATTTACCGAACCATCATTTACAGCCACAAGCTTGCAAACATCTCCTTCTACTAATGATGATAAGGTTATTTTTGGAATAACCTTATACTCCCCTTTTGCATTAGGAATTAATTCTCCATGAGGATCTTTCTCTGGGAAATCCATAAAACGATCGAGCTCGTCAATTAGCTTGTATGATTTTATATGCTCTAATTGCTCAGCTACTTCATGTACCTCATCCCAACTAAAATTAAGATAATTATACAAAAAGGTTTCCCATAGTCTATGCTTTCGTATTAATCTCACTGCGATTGCGCGCCCTTCATCAGTAAGCTCTAGTTTTCCATATTTTTCACTAACAACATAATTCTTAGTTTTTAACTTTTTGATCATATTATTAGTAGAAGCAGGTGAAACCTTAAGATATTCTGCTAATTGATTATTACCTACCTTTTCTGAATTATCTTCTATTAACAACTGAAAAAGAGCTTTTAAGTAATCCTCTTCGCTTTTTGTTAAATTATTCAAATTTGCTTTGTTAGTCATGACTAACTTTTTTAGTTTTGCGTATATAATTAAACAAAAATACTAAACCTAATACAATTAAAGGGGCTACTAGCCCATTCCTTTTCTTGATAGGAAAGTTTTTTCTTTTTAAACTTAGTATTTATTAGCTATCAAATGTCTTGCATTGATAACAACTCAAAATTAGAAAAATGACAAAACATATTGCAGTTCTTCTTATCCTAATATTCACTGCTTTTTCTTGTAAAAAAGAGAATAAAAAAAACAATTCAACACTACAAGTAGTGACTACAACAACCATGATTACGGATCTAGTAAAAAATATTGGAAAAGATGTAATCTCTGTAGAAGGACTTATGGGATCTGGAGTAGATCCTCACTTGTATAAAGCGAGCGAAGGTGATGTAAATAAATTAGTTAATGCTGATGCTATATTTTACAATGGTTTACATCTTGAAGGAAAACTAGTAGAGGTATTTGAAAAAATGGGTAATCAAAACACCAAAACTATTGCCTTAGGAGAAGTTTTAGATAAAAACACTTTGATAGGATCCGATTATTTTGCGTCCAACTATGATCCGCATATTTGGTTTAGTATAGATCACTGGAAACAAGTTACTTCTTTTGCTATTCAAAAATTGAAAGAATTAGATCCAAAAAACTCTGAAACTTTTGAGACTAACGGAAAGGCTTATTTAAAACAACTAGATCAATTAGCTAAGAATATCAAAAACACCGTTGATTCTTTACCAGAAGAAAAAAGGATTCTGGTTACAGCACATGATGCTTTTAGTTATTTCGGAAAAGAGTATAAATTTAATGTAGTAGGATTACAAGGCTTATCTACAGCTACAGAAGCAGGAGTTCAGGATGTCCAAAGATTAGCAAATTTTATCATTGAGAATAAAGTGAAAGCTATTTTTGTTGAAAGCTCTGTTCCTAAGAGAACTATTGAAGCATTACAAGCAGCGGTAACATCCAAAGATCATGAAGTATCTATTGGCGGAACCTTATACTCCGATGCCTTAGGAACAGCCGGCACGAAAGAAGGAACCTATATAGGAATGTTTGAACACAATGTAAATACCATTGTAAATGCCTTGAAATAATGGAAGAAAAAATTGCCGTACAAATAGATGACCTAACAGTAGCCTATAATTATAAACCTGTTTTATGGGATATAGACTTGGCAATACCTGAAGGAGTTCTTATGGCTATTGTAGGCCCCAACGGTGCAGGAAAATCCACATTAATAAAATCTGTTTTAGATATTATAAAACCTATTGCAGGAAGTGTGAAAATATACGACAAACCCTATCAAAAACAACGATCCTTAGTTGCATATGTCCCACAAAAAGGAAGTGTTGATTGGGATTTTCCCACAACAGCTTTAGATGTAGTAATGATGGGCACCTATGGAAGTTTAGGATGGATAAAAAGACCTGGGCAGAAACAAAAAAAAGCAGCTCTAGAAGCACTGGAAAAAGTAGGAATGTTAGCTTTTAAAAGCAGACAAATTAGCCAACTTTCTGGAGGACAACAACAACGCATATTTTTAGCCAGAGCACTTGTTCAAAATGCCTCTATTTATTTTATGGATGAACCTTTTCAAGGGGTTGACGCCACAACAGAAAAAGCAATTATAAACATCCTTAAAGAACTAAGAAAAGCAGGAAAAACAGTAATTGTAGTTCATCACGATTTACAAACCGTTCCAGAATATTTTGACTGGGTGACCTTCTTAAATGTAAAGAAAATAGCTACTGGACCTGTCAAAGATATTTTTAATGACGATAACCTCACTAAAACCTACGGAATTAATTACAAGGTTAGCGTACAGCAGTAACACCTAATTTGTTTGAAGCAATGAGTACATAAAATGGATATTTTAGAATATATAGAACTTGTTTTTACAGATTACACCTTAAGAACAATTACTTTAGGTACTGCTGTTTTAGGAGCAATTTGTGGTATGCTTGGAAGTTTTGCAGTGCTGCGAAAACAAAGCTTATTAGGAGATGCCATTTCACATGCTGCTTTACCAGGTATAGCTTTAGCATTCTTAATTATAGGAACTAAAAATAGTAATGCATTTTTGATAGGCGCCTTAATCAGTGGATTAATTGGTAGTTTTTGGATTCGAGGTATTGTCAAAAAAACACATCTAAAATCCGACACTGCCTTGGGATTAATTCTTTCTCTCTTTTTCGGTTTTGGAATGCTCTTACTTACTTTTATACAAAAGTTACCAAATGCTAATCAAGCAGGATTAGAAAACTATCTTTTTGGTCAAGCTGCTACATTGTTAGCAAATGATGTATGGATAATGTCTTTAATTACAGGGATTTGTCTTGTTGTTTTATTACTTTTCTGGAAAGAACTTAAATTATCTCTTTTTGATCCAGATTATACCAAAACATTAGGTTTTGATATTAAATTTCTGGATATTTTAATTACCACCTTTATTGTAATTGCAATTGTTTTAGGATTACAAACCGTAGGTGTAGTGCTCATGAGCGCAATGATTCTAGCTCCAGCCGCTGCCGCCAGACAATGGACCAATAGCCTCTCGATTATGGTAATTCTTGCCGCCATTTTTGGAGCCTCATCAGGTGTAATCGGGACAGCAATAAGCGCTAGTCATAATAACTTATCCACAGGACCTGTAATAGTGCTTGTAGCAGCAGTATTTGTATTAGTTTCATTTATATTTTCTCCTGGAAGAGGTCTTTTATTTAGAGAAATCCGATTTAGAAAAAACAGAAATGATCTGGAATTACACAAAACCTTATCTTTCATGTATAATATCGCAAAAGACCATGAAGACATATCACATCCTCATGCGATTAAAATATTGAATAACTTTCAGGGATTTACTAAAAGATCATTACAAAAACTTGAGAACAAAAACCTTGTGAAAATTGAAGGAAATATGTGGTCTCTAACAACCTCTGGGTATGAAACTGCCGCTAATCTTTATAACCAAATAACACCAATGAGCGATGAGTAGCGCCCAGATCGAAATACAGTTAATTGCTTGTTTGGTTGCTATTGCCTGTGCAATTCCTGGAACATTTTTAGTTTTACGTAAAATGGCATTGATTACAGATGCAATAAGCCATTCTATATTACCTGGTATTGTTATCGGTTTTTTTATCACTCACGATTTATCTTCTCCTTTACTAATATTTTTGGCTGCATTAAGTGGCGTTCTCACAGTAGTTTTAGTGGAATTTATTCAAAAGACAGGTTTAGTTAAAGAAGATACAGCCATTGGCTTAGTTTTTCCGGCATTATTTAGTATCGGAGTGATCATGATAGCACAAAATGCAAACGACGTGCATTTAGATATAGATGCTGTTCTTTTGGGTGAACTTGCCTTTGCCCCTTTTGATAGACTAATTATTCAGGGAATGGATATGGGACCTAAATCTCTCTGGATTATTGGCACCATCCTCTTCAGCACTGTCCTCTTACTTTTTGCTTTTTTCAAAGAATTAAAAGTGAGCACATTTGATGCTGGACTAGCTGCAGCCCTTGGATTATCTCCTGTGGTCATGCATTATGGATTAATGACTGTAGCATCCATAACTACAGTTGGAGCTTTTGATGCTGTCGGAGCGATTTTGGTAATAGCGTTTATGATTGCTCCTGCCGCAACAGCATACCTACTTACAAATGACTTAAAAAAAATGATATTGCTAGCCTGTATTTTTGGTATAACCGCAGCAATTTCTGGGTATTGGTTAGCACATGGTTTAGATGCTTCTATTTCTGGTTCTATGACTACTATACTTGGTATCTTATTTTTAATGGTTTACCTATTCGCTCCAAATCGAGGATATTTCTCTGTTCTATATAGACAACGACAACAACGAATTGAAGTCTCTTTACTAACTTTTCTACTACATCTAGGAAACCATATTGACGATGAAAACGAAAGACATGTAAAACACCTTAATGATCATATAAATTGGCAAAAAGTAAGATCAAAATCAGTTTTAGATTTAGCGCTAAAAAACAATATGATTACGATTAAAAATGACATTGTTTCCTTAACGGAAAAAGGCCAACATTTTACGAAAGAGGCTATTGATTATATCATAACCAATAAGAATTCGGAGATCGAAAAAATGAAAGATCGATTTTTCTTATTTAGAGGTTAAAGAATTAATTTTTAAGAATAAGAAAACCAACACTTTTTTGAATGCGTTTGAAACTCTAAACCTTCAAGGTAATTACCTCAGTAAATAATTGATCATGCTGCAATTCAATGATTCTATACCCAAATGAATTATTATGAATTTTTACAATATCAGGATCTTTTTCTACCTGATAAGATACTGCTGGTGTGATATATTGACGAACATTCTTGTAGAAACGATCATCTTCCATATGATAGTGACCAGAAAAGATAAAAACCTCATTAGGAATTTGATTCAATACCGATAGAATGTTTTCTCTTCCTTCGAGAAAAAATTTTTTATCCGTAAATGTAGGAACAGATAGAATAGGATGATGAACAAATAATAAGATCTTTTTTGAGGTAATTGATTCTTTTCGAAACCGATCTAGCTGTTCCTCATCTACTATTTCTTTACTCGAATCTAAGAATATGCATTTAAAGAAATCTGTTTCTATACTATAAAAAGGAGTATCAATCCCAACAACTTGTTGTTCTTTCCAAAAAGGAAGTATCGTAGAAAAGCTATCATGATTTCCTAATGACAGGAACCAATCATATGATTTTAACGATTTAAAAAACCAAGATAGAGAATCCCTTTCTCCTATGTCTCCACCTATGATAATTTGTGTAATGCCTCTTTTGGATATATCCTCAAGAATTTTCTCCCAGTTTTTTCTGGCATCTACACCTTTGGTCTTTGGAAACTCTTCATCTAGGTGCAAATCTGTTATATAGGCAAACTTTTTAATCACACTTAACACTCAGCACTTTGCCCTCTTTTTTTGCTTTTTGATCCATAGCAGCACCTATTGCTAAACCAATAGACATTCCGATTGGCATACCGAAGCTCATTCCAAAAACCAAACCGTTTGATTTATCAGATCCAAAAACGAGTCCAAAAACCATCCCCAAACTCATTCCTAATGACATTCCTATACTCATACAAATCGTCATATAATGTTCACTGGAAATCAATGAGAGTTGTTCTTTAACATATTTGATAAACTCAGAAAGTTTCTTTTTAAAATATTGTTTTCTTTCTTCTCTTTTAACTTCAACAACTATATCTTCTAGGGCATTGTGTATGCCATTTAATTGTTCATCAGAAAGATCTCTAGATGCTAATTGCAACAATACATTTACAAACTTCTTATATATTTTCACTTCAGATGTATCTTCTGTTTCAGTTATAAGATTCTTAAAAAACCTCACTGCTTCATTAATATCCATACTATAAAAATTTAGCGTTAAAAACTACTTTCTAAATAATTAGTGCATTTTATAGCGCTTTTGTTACACATTACTCATTAAATAACATAACAACACCTATCTATTCTGGAAAATAATTATCTTATCTGCATATGATATAGAAAAACAACCCTAAGCCGAACAGTCGCAATCATCAATTAAAACAAGACTCCATTTATCATCTGCCGTAATAAAATACATAGTTTTGATAATGTTTTTGTGTTTTAAAATATCTACCTTAATTTTTTCACTTTCATGATATTTTTCAGGAATATCAATTTGTCCAGCAGTATCTTTTTCCATATCGTAAAAGTAAGGGAATTCATCTATTTTACTGTAATACACTCCATCTGCGTCTTTACTATCATCACAAAAACCATCTTTAGGCGATTGATTTTTAAATAATGTAAGAGGATCTATCGGAAGAAATACAGGTATATAAGATTCAAAGCTATCCAATACGCAGGTTGAACCTGGATTAAAAAGTCGATATACACCTATTTCTTTTTTCACAAACTGACTTACTTTAAGTGATTTATCTTTAATAAGAATATTTATATCCTTGTTAAAAAAAGAGATCTCTAAAAAGTATTTTAAAAAAGGCTGAAAATTGTGTACAGAAGCTTTTTGTTTTATCGAGGTTTGCGAACCGAAAACCCATCCTTTTTTACCGTTAAAATCTATATAATACCAAAAATCTCTCCTACCTCTGATTACTTGTGCATCTGATTTTTGTAGAACCACACAAACATCTCCTTCATTTAGTTTCATGACAACTTTGCCTGTTTTAGGCTTCTCACGAACCCAGATATCTTTGCCTTCTATAAGCAACGTCTCTTGCCCCAAAAGTATATTAGCACTGAGTATAAGTGTTAATACCAGAAACATGGGTTGATTTACTTTCCTCAGAATGCCGTTTCTCATCACGATTATTATCTCTACTATTAGGAAAACAAATTTGAACAAAATCCAATTGTAGCACCACACCGTTTTCAGTGAAATAAAAAAAACCACACTTCTTTTCAGTATGGTTTTTTAGGAATAATCAACTCTTTAATTGAACCAAAATAATTTCTACAATAACAATAAGTTTAATTTTTAATAAATCTTACTGTTTCTTCTTTTGCATTAGATTTTATTTTCGCAAAATACAGCCCTTTTGGAATAGAACTTACATTAACACCTTCCGAAACTAAATAAGACGTATTCAATATTCTTTTTCCTTGCACATCATATATTTCAATCTTTTGATTTTTGGAATACAAGTTATCTACATACAAATTATCTTTTACTGGATTTGGATATATCTGCACAGAGTTTTGAACTGAAAAATCACTTATGCTTAGAGTTTGATCCTGAAAAGTAACAATTCTTTGATTTCCTAAAGTCCCATAAAATGTATCATCTAAATTAACGATCCCTAACATAGCGGCTGGATAACCTGATAAAACTGTAGTAAAATTAGAAATAGGAAGCACTGCATCTTTTAAATTCAATCTTATAAGCAAATGACCTCCTGCAGCTTCTACAGAAGCATACATAAAATCATCAACCACATGCATCTTCTGAATTGTCCCGCCAGAAAAACCAGTATCCACTACTAATTCCTGACTCAAATTAGAGGCGGATAAATCTATTTTGTATATAGCATTTCTCACTCCAGAACCATCTGTATCACTAGCATAATATAACTCGTTATTATAAAACGTTAGATCCCCCATATTACTGGTTGCATCTGTGTAAATAGAAGTATAACTAGTTGGTCCCACGTTTAAGTCGATAGTATGAAGAGATCCATTGGTGGCTTTGTATAGTATATTATTATTTAATGTTAAGCCATCCGAAATACCAGTAGCAGAAAACGCTTCCGATACCATTGGTATTGATGCATCAAGATCTATTTTTCTGACTTCGGAAAAACTACCAGCATAAATATCATTATTCTGTTCATCATATATCATTTTCCACGGACCTTGTGCTACTGTCCAACCAGTAGCTACTGTTTCTGGAACAGGATCGCTATCGGTAAGATCTATTCTAGAAACCTCTCCTGTATTAAATTCTCCTACATATAATATATTATCTACCAACACTATCGATATTGGAAAATCACCATCGTACACATCTGTATATACCGTTTGGGCTTTTAATATGTTTACTATGAGAATAAATGTAAATAAAATAGTACGTTTCATTATTTATCGTTTTTTGATGTTTTATGGCAAATATAAAAGAGAATATGAATTATTGACAATAAAAAACCACATCTATAAATGATGTGGTTTTTTTACATTCTTCTAAAAATGCTTCTACTCTAAAACTCTCTATTTGCATCAAAAGCTTCTAAATAGTCTTTAACTCTTTGTACAAACTGCCCTCCTAATGCTCCGTTTACTACTCTATGATCATATGAGTGAGATAAAAACATTTTATAACGGATACCAATAAAATCTCCATCAGGTGTTTCAATTACTGCAGGCACTTTTCGAATTGCTCCTAATGCTAAAATAGCTACTTGAGGTTGATTAATAATCGGAGTTCCCATAATACTACCAAAAGTACCTACGTTGGTTACTGTATAAGTCCCATCTTGAATATCATCTGGCTTTAATGCATTGTTTCTTGCACGATTCGCTAAGTCGTTTACAGCTTTGGTCATCCCTACCAGATTCAACTGATCTGCATTTTTAATAACTGGTACGATAAGATTTCCATCTGGTAAGGCAGCCGCCATTCCTAAATTAATATTCTTCTTTTTGATAATAGAATCTCCTGAAACTGAAATATTAATTAATGGGAAATCCCGAATTGCCTTAGCAACGGCTTCCATAAATATAGGAGTAAACGTTAGTTTTTCTCCTTCCCTCTTCATAAAGTCACCTTTTACTTTATTTCTCCAATTCCAAATATTTGTAACATCAGCTTCTATAAACGACTGTACATGCGCTGAAGTTTGTACAGATGCTACCATATGATGAGAAATCAATTTACCCATTCTGGTCATCTCGATAATTTCATCATCTCCACTAGCCACCACTGGAGTTGCTTTTGGAGTTTCTTTCTTTGGAGCTGGAGCAACTTCTTTGGCAACTTCAGTTTTAGGTGCTGCAACTACAGGAGTTGTTTTTCCAGCTTTTCGATCTTCAACATATTGTAAAATATCATTCTTCGTTACCCTACCATCTTTACCAGTTCCCGAAATACTTTCTAATTCTGCCACCGAAATACCTTCTGCAGAAGCTATATTTTTTACCAATGGCGAATAAAACTTTGAACTTTCGGAATAGTCTGTTGTTGTATTTGTGGTAACTGCTTCTTTAACTTCAGCAATATCATTTTCTATAACCGCTGCCGCTGCTTCTGGAGCTGCGACTTCTTGAGGAGTTTCTGCTGGAGACACATCAACACTACCTTCTCCCTCTGTCTCTATAATGGCAATTGTTTGACCAACTTTTACTACATCATCAACTTCGAAAAGTTTTTCAACCAATACTCCTTCTACTTCACAAGGCACTTCACTATCCACTTTATCCGTTGCAATCTCCAATACTGCATCGTCCATTTCGATAGTATCACCAACCTCTTTTAACCAAGTTGTTATCGTTGCTTCTGCAACACTTTCACCCATCTTCGGAAGTTTAAGCTCAAATTTTGCCATATTCTTAATCAAAGGTATTTATTAGTTATATTTTTTGCGAAATTAATAAAATTAAAGCTCTTAGATTATTTTTTCTTTATTAAAATTTATTTAAAAAGTGATTACCTCTCCTTTTCCATCACTAAAATCACTTCCTAACATAAAATCACATCCTTTGGGAATGATCTTAAAGGTTATATTCAAATTCTTTAATTGCTGCATTTCTTCAATAATCTCTCCAAAGCTTACAAAATCATTGTCAAAGATAAGTTCGTTATTACTATATCCCAAATCACGAGCGGATTCCAAAGAAGTAAATTGCACTTCTTTTTGCAAAGCGTTTATAAGTCGCACTCTTATCTCATTATTTTCAGATACCAAATAATAGCCTTCGGTTATTTTATTTTCTCTATGATAATTTTTAAAAGATTCCACTATCGAAGTAAGCCTAATCCCAACTGAAACCATCGTATCCAACAGCCAATTACTCTTGAAGTGTTTTCGATAAAATAATCTCATCGCTCCGTAAAAATGTCTTATATATTCTGCATTTCGATCTGTACTTTCACCTTTGTAATGAATCACAGGGATCGAACCTAAATAATAATTTTCTAATCCCTTTCTTCTAATTTTATAGGAAAGATCAATATCCTCTCCATACATAAAATAATCCTCATCAAAGCCATATACAGATTCATAGACACTTTTCTTAACAAAGATAAATGCTCCTACGAGTATATCTACATCACCAATATCCGTTTCAGAAATATGATTAGCATAATAATTTTTAACCTTACCAAACTTAATTCCAAACAGGTGTTTAAACGACGTCAAAGGGGAAGGCACATTACGTTTACTCTCTGGTAAAAAACTACCATTACCATCAAGTAACCTGGGCCCCACCATTCCCATATGAAACAGTTTCTCTGACATTGAAAGAATATTAGAAAATGTATCTTCAGCAACTACCGTATCTGGATTAAGAATACATAAATATTCTCCCTTTGCTAGCGCAGCGCCTTGATTATTTGCTTTAGCAAAGCCTACATTTTCTTTGTTTTCTAAAAGTATAATATCTGGAAAACGTTCTTTTATAATTTCACAACTATTATCTGGAGAGTTATTATCTATAACAATAATTTCAGCATCTAAATTTTTTGTAGCCTCCTGTACACTAAGAATGCAGAGCTCCAAAAAATAACGTACGTTGTAGTTAAGAATGACGACTGATAGTTTCAGGGGATAGTTTTTTAATTAGGTAATATTTTTCAAGAACTTTTCAAAGCATTTTCGAAAGGAATTCGATTTATGATACTTCTTCCTAACGTAACCTCATCTGCATATTCTAGTTCATCATTTACACCAATTCCCCGAGCAATCGTAGCAATTTTAACTTCCACACCCTCTAATTGTTTATAAATGTAAAAATTCGTAGTATCCCCTTCCATAGTCGCACTAAGTGCAAAAATCAATTCATTGACCTGTTCGTTTTTAACCTTTTCGATTAAAGTATGAATTTTTAGATCCTGAGGACCAATCCCATCCATTGGACTAATTTTTCCTCCTAAAACGTGATATACCCCTCTATATTGTCCAGTATTTTCTATTGCCATAACATCTCTAATATCTTCCACCACACAAACGATATCTTGTCTCCTATTAGGATTGCTACAGATATCGCATATCTCAATATCACTTATACTATGACAGTTTTTACAAAACTTTACATCTTCCCTTAAAGTACCCAATGCTTTTACCAATTGTTGTGTTTGATTATTAGGTTGCCTTAAAAGATGTAAAACTAATCGTAATGCAGTTCTTTTACCAATTCCTGGCAACTGAGACATTTCATAAACTGCGTTCTCCAATAATTTTGATGAAAACTCCATAGCGATACAAATGTAATAAAATAGTCTTTGAGTTTGTTTATTTCTATACTATATAGAATATATCTTAAATTTTATTACGATATTATATTAACAGCTCAGCATTGAATTACCCTAACACTTATAAATTCCAATACTAAAATACTCATCGCTATTCATTACTTTTACCACAAAACATCAAACCATGCTTGAATCACTTTCCGAAGAAACCCAATTGGTATTGCTTGTTATTGGAATTGCAGTATTATTTTTCGTTGTTCGCTGGAATTCTGCCAGAAACAAAAGAAAATTATACCAACGAGACGGTAGAGATTTTAGGAAAAATTATTTTAAGAAGAAAAAGAAATGAGTTTTCCATGGTTTTGGATCGCAGTAGGTATTGGAGCAATATTTGTTTAACTGAATATCAAAAAAGCTAAGCGAGATATTTCGAATTATAAAGAGGAAAATCAAGAAAAAACAAATGAAAATATACACAAAGACAGGAGATAAAGGTACTACAGCGCTTTTTGGTGGTACTAGAGTTCCAAAACATCATATTCGTATTGACAGTTATGGCACTGTAGATGAACTAAATTCTCATATAGGACTTATCAGAGATCAGAAAATTGATGAACTTAGTAAAAATATATTGGTAAAAATTCAGGATAGGTTATTTACCGTAGGAGCTGTTTTAGCTACCGATCCCGAAAAAGCTATTTTAAAGAGCGGAAAGAAAAGACTAAATATCCCTACTATTTCTTCTGAAGACATTACGCTTTTAGAAACAGAAATGGATCGTATGAATGAATCTTTACCGCCAATGACACATTTTGTTTTACCTGGAGGACACCAAACCGTGTCATTCTGTCACATTGCACGCTGTGTATGTAGAAGAGCTGAGCGTTTAGCAACTGCTTTATATGAAATATCACCTTTTGAAGAGACTACTTTACAATACTTAAACCGACTATCTGACTATCTATTTGTACTGGCACGAAAGTTGTCACACGATTTACAAGCAGAAGAGATAAAATGGATTCCTCAAAAAGATTCTTAAATGCTCTACAGCTTTAAAAATAAATTAAGGGTAATACCCAAAAAATCACGTTCTTATAATTATTGTTTAAATAATTAATTTTTTACTTGACTTTTTAAACTAAAAAATTATTTTTGCAAAAAAATTAATACCAGCAGCATATGTATTGGACTTTAGAATTAGCATCTTATTTAAGTGATGCACCTTGGCCAGCAACCAAAGATGAGTTAATTGACTATGCAATTCGTACGGGAGCACCGCTGGAGGTTGTGGAAAACCTACAATCAATTGAAGATGAAGGAGATTCGTATGATTCTATAGAAGAGATATGGCCAGATTATCCTACCGACGAAGATTATCTTTGGAATGAGGATGAATATTAAAAAAATATTTAAATAGTACTAAAAGTCTCGCAAGAGGCTTTTTTTTTGCGTAAATTACGCCCTTCTCTAGGCTTACCAAAGCCCAGTGAAGCATTGTATAATATTGCCTGTAAGGCACAGAGATTACCACAAATTCAACAAACCGAAATAGTATCTAAAATACTATTAGATTATGTAACAAATTGAATCTTATTGTATATCTCAAAATAAACACATAACCATAAATCAATCATGGGAGTTTTAGATTCTGTATTAAAAGTATTCGTTGGAGATAAATCCAAAAAAGATATAAAAGAAATTCAACCGAAAGTTGAATTAATAAAAAAAGCAGCAGCAGGCATTGCTGCTCTTTCTGACAATGAACTACGCGAAAAAACGGTAGAGTTCAAAAAGTTTATTAACGATGCACGTGCGGATATCAATGCTAAAATAGACTCTCTAAAAGAAGAAGCAGATGCTACAGAAGATATCGATAGAAAAGAAGATATCTATGGAGAGATTGATAAACTAAAGAAAGATGCCTATGAAGCGACCGAAAAAGCATTGAATACCATTTTACCAGAGGCTTTTGCTGTGGTTAAAGAAACGGCTAAAAGATTTGCTGAGAACGAAACGATAACCGTTGAAGCAACTGCATACGATAGAGAACTATCAGGAACCAGAGATCATATCACCTTAGACGGAGATCAAGCTATCTGGTCTACTAGTTGGGATGCTGCCGGTAAAGAAGTGAAATGGGATATGATTCACTATGATGTGCAGTTAATTGGCGGTATCGCTTTACACGAAGGAAAAGTAGCAGAAATGCAAACTGGAGAAGGTAAAACGTTAGTAGCTACCTTACCAGTATACTTAAATGCATTGTCTGGTAATGGTGTACACTTAGTAACGGTAAATGATTACCTAGCACGACGTGATAGTGAATGGATGGCACCGATTTTTCAATTCCATGGATTAACGGTAGACTGTATTGATAATCACAGACCAAATTCTGCAGAACGAAGAGCTGCTTACAATGCTGATATTACTTACGGAACAAATAATGAGTTTGGTTTTGATTACCTAAGAGATAACATGTCTCACGCACCAGAAGATCTAGTACAAAGACCTCATAATTATGCTATTATTGACGAGGTAGATTCTGTATTAATCGATGATGCTCGTACTCCTTTAATTATTTCTGGACCTATTCCGAAAGGAGATATTCACGAATTCAATGAGCTAAAACCAAAAATCGCAGATATTGTTTCTGTACAACAAAAATATTTAACGTCTGTTCTAGCCGAAGCTAAAAAGTTAATCAAGGAAGGTAACACAAAAGATGGTGGTTTTAAACTTTTGCAAGTTTATAGAGGGATTCCTAAGAATAAAGCTTTAATCAAATTCTTAAGTGAAGAAGGAGTAAAAATGCTACTTCAAAAAACTGAGAATTTCTATATGCAAGACAACAATCGCGAGATGCATAAAATTGATGCTGATCTGTACTACGTGATTGAGGAAAAAAATAACCAAATAGATCTTACCGATAAAGGTGTTGACTATCTTTCTGGTAAGGATGATCCAGATTTCTTTGTACTTCCACAGATTGGTATGGAGATCGCTAAAATAGAAAACCTTGGTCTCTCTAAAGAAGAAGAAGCTGAAAAGAAAGAAGATCTGTTTAGAGACTACAGCGTAAAAAGCGAACGCATTCATACTTTACGACAATTATTAAAAGCATATTCATTATTCGAAAAAGATGTAGAATATGTAGTTATGGATAACAAAGTAAAAATCGTAGATGAGCAAACTGGTCGTATTATGGATGGCCGTCGATATAGCGATGGATTACATCAGGCAATAGAAGCAAAAGAAAATGTAAAAATTGAAGATGCTACACAGACTTTTGCTACAGTTACCTTACAGAACTACTTTAGAATGTATGGTAAACTATCTGGTATGACGGGAACGGCAGTTACAGAAGCAGGAGAACTTTGGGAAATCTACAAACTTGATGTAGTAGAAATTCCAACAAACCGACCAATTGCAAGAAAAGACAAAGAAGACTTAGTATATAAAACAAAGCGTGAGAAATATAACGCAGTGATTGATGAAGTTACTGAGTTAGCAAGAGCAGGAAGACCAGTATTAATTGGTACTACTTCTGTAGAAATTTCTGAATTGCTAGGTAGAATGCTTACAATTCGTAAAGTACCCCACAATGTATTAAATGCAAAACTTCACAAAAAAGAAGCTGACATTGTAGCAGAAGCAGGAAATCCTGGAGTAGTTACTATCGCTACAAATATGGCTGGTCGTGGAACGGATATTAAATTAACCGACGATGTAAAAGCTGCTGGAGGTCTAGCAATTATTGGTACGGAACGCCATGACTCTAGACGAGTAGACAGACAGTTACGTGGTCGTGCTGGTCGTCAGGGAGATCCAGGAAGCTCTCAGTTTTATGTATCTCTAGAGGACAATCTAATGCGTTTATTCGGTTCTGAACGTATCGCAAAGATGATGGATAGAATGGGATTAAAAGAAGGTGAAGTAATCCAACATTCTATGATTTCTAAATCTATTGAGAGAGCACAGAAAAAAGTAGAGGAGAATAACTTTGGTGTACGTAAGAGATTATTAGAATATGATGATGTAATGAACGCTCAGCGTGAAGTAGTATACAAACGACGTTACCACGCCTTATTTGGAGAGCGCTTAAGAGTAGATCTTGCCAATATGATTTATGATACTGCAGAGGTGATTACAGAATCTAACAAGAATGCTCAAGATTATAAGAACTTTGAATTTGAACTGATACGTTATTTTTCTATGAGTAGCCCTATAAGTGCTAACGAATTTGAAAAAATGGATACCCAGAAGATTGCTGGAGAAGTTTACAAAGCAGCTTATGAACACTATCAGGATAAGATGAAGCGTAATGCGGAAGCAGCTTATCCAGTGATCAAACAAGTATATGAAGACCCATCAAGCAATTATGAACGTATTTTAGTTCCTTTTACAGATGGCGTTAAAAGTCTAAACGTTGCTACTAATCTAGAAAAAGCATATGAAAGTGAAGGAAAGCAACTAATAACAGACTTTGAAAAGAATATCACTTTAGCCATTATCGATGATGCTTGGAAAACACATCTTCGTAAGATGGATGAATTAAAACAAAGTGTTCAGTTGGCAGTACACGAACAAAAAGATCCTTTGTTAATCTACAAGTTCGAAGCTTTTGAGTTGTTTAAGGCGATGATTGAAGATGTAAATAAAGATGTGATTTCATTCTTATTCAAAGGAGAATTACCAACTGGTAATACACAAGATATTTCTGAAGCTCGACAGGTACGTAAAAAGGAAAAATTAGAAACTTCTAAAGAAGAAATTCCTAATATGGATGAACGTGCTGCGCAAAATAGAGCAGCAGGACAAACTCAACAACGTCCACAAGTAACGGAAACTATCACTCGCGACCAACCAAAAATAGGACGTAATGATAAAGTTACTATCAAACACGTGATGAGTGGAGAAAATAAAACTGTAAAATACAAACAAGCAATCCCATTAATCGAAAAAGGAGAATGGGTACTTGTGAATGAATAAGTAAGTATTAAACAATAAAGAAAAAAACTCCCTTAGAAATGATATCTGAGGGAGTTTTTTTTGAAGCTAATTTCTAAGCCAAAGATTTTTTATACATCGTAAAGAATAAAAATGGAAGGTATCCCACTGCAAAAATAAGTCCTCCTGCCAGTAATAACACCTCTGCTCCCATCCAATGCATTACTTTAAATAGACCCGCCAAACCAACGACAACGGCTGAAACGCAACCAAGAATGATTTTTAATCGTTCTGATAGATTTTTTGCGATTGTTACTTTATACTTATCTATAGTTACCATAGGAACAAAAATTAATAACAATACTAAAAAACCTGTCATCAATAACATGTTAGCACCTGGGTACCATAGTAGTTTAAATACGATCCCTGTTGTTAACGTCAGTGATCCAATAAATCCAATTAAATACATCAGTTTTTTCATCATAATAATTCGTTTTGAGTTTAATAAAAAAAATGTTTTCTTTTCTAAATCAATCAATCCATTCGGTGCCAGATCAAACACAGCGTCCTTTAATGACTGATCGAATGTTTTTCCTGCTCTAAGATCACTCTCTACTACACAGCATAGATGATCAAGAATATCATCTCTTAGAGATACCAACCTAAAGTCTTGCATGTCTACAAATTCTTCGATTCTTTTTTCCTGCTCTTCATCTAATCTCATATGACATCTAGTTTTGGAAAAATTACCTTATTCAGGGTCTCCATAAAGTTCTTTAACTCCTCGAGATAGTTCACTTTTTCTTCTTCTCCTTTAGTGGTTAACAAGTAATACTTTCGTACTCTTTTACCCACATATTCTTCCTCACAAGACAATAAACCATCTTTTCGCATCTTCTGAAGTGCAGGATATAAAGACCCATCTTTCAACAATATTTTACCATCAGACCTTTCCTTTACCTGTTGAAAAATCTCATACCCGTACATTCTTCCTTTTTCTGATAAAAGATTAAGAATGATTACCGACAATGTTCCTTTTAAAAGTTCTTTTGAATACATAGTTCAAATATACATAAAAAAACAATACATCATAATTCTATGTATTATTTTTATGTTTTGGAAATATTTATAGCAGATCATCCCCGCAACCATCTGGGCAATTTTGAATCTTATAACAAACAATCAATCATGAAAAAACTATTTTCCTTACTTATACTATCAGTAATTACAATTTCTTGCAATAATGACGATGAGTATACTGAAATCACCAAGATTAAGGTACATCATTATATGGATACTGGTTTTGTTACCTTTTTTGGAGATCTTGGGGTGATTAACTTAATTCAAGAAGGAGATCAGATAGGAGAAGAAGAATTTCAAAACAGCTATCAAGGAATTAGAGGCTTTGAGTATGAGTTAGGCTTCACATACGAATTAATGGTCAGTAAAACACATATATCAGATCCTCCTCAGGATGGTTCTAGTATACGAATGGACTTACTTAAGGTTTTGTCTAAAACACCTGCTTCTATCGAAACAGAATTTAAAATTCAAATGACTCTTAATTCTAATATAGATACTTTTTTCAATTGGGTAGAAGTAGATCAGGAAAACAACTTTTATTTAACCAACTCCAATATTTCAATAAACTGCGGGGATTTATGTTCAGAGTTATTAAACCATATTAACAATCAAGAACAAATAACTGGGGTGTTTACACATGGTGAAGAAGACTCCTACATCTTAAAAGAAATAATAAACGAATAACAAGCTAAAAACCTTTATAAAAAATCAAAGCGGACTGAAAATCAATCCGCTTTAATTAATGGATCCTAGATCCTGTTTCCCCCCACTTTTACAGATTTTTACAAATCTGTAAGTGTATTTTGACTTTCTGTAAACTTTTCAACAATTACAGAAGCTCCTTTACTATTTTCTAAAACATACAATCCTACAGGTAATTGACTTAAATCGATTACGTTAGTAGTTTTTGACAATACGTGTACCGTATCTTTTACTTCGAATAACTTTAATTTATCCCCATCTTCAAAATCTATCACCTCAATAACATCACCATTTCTTTCAATAGCTAATAAGTTGTCATTCTTATTTACATATGTATTGATAAATTCCTCTTCTACATTTACATCCTCTTCAGCCACTAATTCACTATCAGCCTCCACTACAAAATCTTCTTCCATAGAAACAACTGCTCCATCTATAATAAGTTCTTCTTCCTGACGGTCAATGATTACAGACTTTCCTTCGTTATTCTCTAACACATAAGATCCTATTGGTAATTGACTTAAATCAATAAAAGAGTATGATTTAGATAAGATATGATCACCAGACTCTAATTCAAATAATTTAAGCTTGTCTCCGTCTTCAAAATTAAGAACTTCGATCGTCATACCATCCTGCTGAACAGTAAGCTTATTATCTTCGTTTGCAAAAATCGTTAGTGATAAAAATAGACTGAATATTAGGGCTGTAACTTTCATTTTATTTGGGGGCTTTAAAGTTAAATTATTACGGCTTTACCATACAAGTATAGTTCAAAATATCTGTGCCACCAACTAGAAATCAGACTTTTAGATCAAATAGCTCGAATTTTCGTTCAAATACAAAAATATTGTTAAAAAAAATATAAATAACTGATTTCCAATTATTTAAAAAACTAAAAACGAAATAAAACTGTTTAACGACATTGTTTAATCGTTTAAAAACACAAATTTCTTCCTACAAATCATCATAGATTTAAAAAATTGAAAAAATAATTAACAAAGCATTTACATACTTTTCAGGTAGTTTATTGGCCAAATCGAACTCAAAACTGTGAATTATCTTTATCTAGAAGTCTTAGATCTTTAATAACAAATTAGGGTCAGGACAATTCTCTAGATAGAAGTCTAGATCTATTTTATTAGATACACCTGGATAATCACCCTTCTTATCCTGAATATCTTTTATAATTTGAAAATGTAAATGAGGGGCATAGTCACCATTAACTTCTGCAGATCCCAATTGTCCAATCACTTCACCTTGTTTAAAACTTTGACCGATAGTGAGCTCTTCTATCGATTTTTCACTTAAGTGACCATACAACGTATAAAAGGTAATAGTTTGAATCGTATGCTCTAAAATAATCGTTGGACCATAGTCACCAAAGTTTTGATTATTCTTAAAACTATGAACCTTTCCTTCTAAAGGAGCTAACACATCTGTTCCAGCATCACACCAAACGTCTAATCCCAAATGAATATTTCTTTCGGTTTCAGGATCTTGTTGATTAAAATGTTCGCTCCTGTTATAAATTCCTCTTTTTTCATTATACCCACCAAAAGCAACTGATGCCCTGTGTGTCTTTAAATACTCATTTATAAATATCTCGAAGGCAGCAGAAGAAGAAACATCTATTACCTTTAGAGATGGATTATCTAATGATAAATCTATGGGAGCATAGTGTTCTTTAGAAAACTGCGCATTAACTACTGGAATGAAATTTTGAGAAAGTGTGTTTATAAATTTAGAAAATGAAGTTTCAATCATGATTAGCTTTTTGTGTTTTTGGTGTTTTATAAATCCAATGTTTAGGTAATTGTTTTAGCAATGCTTTCCTAAACTGATGATAATCGACTGTTATGGTATGCCTGGGAGTATCAATTTGTCTGTAATGTGGATGTGTAATTTCCTTTTTACATAGCTTACTGATATTCGAAGGCATTTTCCATGTTCCTGTTAAATAGTTAGCTAGTAATTTACTTTGTAATTCTGATCCAGGCCAGATACACCCTAAAGGTTGAAACATTCCTACAAAAAACAAATTATGATACGTTTCATGAAACATCTTTAAATACAAGGGAACAGCTCCTGAACTATAATCAATAAATGAAGAATCAAAAAACGGATGCTTTAATATATATCCTGTACATGCAATAATAGTATCAAAATCCTCTTTAGTTCCATCTTTAAAGGATACTGTTTGCCCATCTACCCTATCAATATCTACTTTTGGATGCACTTTTCCATGTCTTAATTTATATAAAAGCTCATCATTAATTGTTGGATGTGTTTCTCCGAATTTAGTTTTAACTTCTTGTAGCCCATACAATTTATTACTACCAAGCATTATTTTGAGCAAGATATCATTAAACCAACTTCTGATCCTAACTGGAAGCCAAGCTGACCTTGCTCCCACAACGTCTGAAGGCAACCCAAAAAAGAACTTAGGAATAATACGATAACCTCTTCGCCAGCTAATAGCAGTAGTTTTACTAACTCTACTTGTCTCTACTGCTACATCGCAAGCCGAATTACCACCACCAATAACAAGAACTCTTTTATTTGTAAAAGGAGCAGCCTTTTTATAAGCATGAGAATGGATAAAATCACCAGAAAACTTTCCTGGATAATCTGGAATTCTAGGAACAGAATGATGCCCGTTACAGACTACTAAATCTGTAAACTTTTCTAATCGTTCTTTTCCGTTTTGAACAATCGAAATATTCCATTGCGTTTCATTTATTCTTTTACAATGCTTTACTTCAGTTTCAAATTCTATAAAAGGATACAAATCAAAATGTTTGGCATACGCCTGAAAATATCTTCTTAATTCATCATGTGAGGGATAATCCGCTACTGTGGCATCAAAATCATCAAAAGTAAAATCTTCGTATTGTGATAAGGTCTTGGAGCTAATGATATGAGTAGTTTCGAAAACACTAGAATGACTTATATTCTCAGAAAAGATCCAATTACCACCCACATCCAGATTGCGATCATATACTACAACCTCAAGATCTTTGTCCTTTAAATTTTTTAGCGCTGTTATTCCGCTAGGACCTGCACCAATAATACATATTCTTCTTTTCATACTTTAAGCTAACTAAAGCGTAGGTAAAATAAAGAATGTATTGATTTTTAAAAAATATTTTTGGTTTGCAACACTAAAAAATCCTAAACAGAATACGATTTATCCATTCTTCTTTTGATTACGGTGATTTGTATAGCCAATAAAATAGCTAAGAAAATGATTCCATACATTGTAGTGTTATGGAATTTAAAGCCTGAAAATGGATTTTCTATTTTAGGTAAACTTATTAAAGACCCATCTATATTATTCAAAAGAGAATTTCCTTCAGAAAAATATAGAAGAATTGCCAACATACTGAATACTATTATGCCGATGTACATCCAAGCTTTTTTGGAAATTAGCGGTTGATACACCAAAGGTTCATGTACTGGAATAGTTTTTACTTCTTGCATTACATTTTGCAAAAAATCCATGGATGGAGATTCGTTTCCGGCTTCCTTTACTAATCTTCCTATGTCATTATATTGCTCTTCCATTCCTAGTATTCATTTCTGGTGAAACATAATATCTAAGTATCGAATATAACTTTTTTCTACTTCGATACAGTTTTATTTTAATATTTTCTTCGGTTAAGCCTACAATTTCTTTTATTTCTTTTACACTTTTTTCTTCAAAATAGTATAATGTTACAATCGCAGCCTCCTCTTCTGGCAGTTTAAGAATGCTGTCAGCTATTATTTTCTTCTTTTCTTTGGTTTGCAAATATTTTAATGCGTCATTTACCATTCCTATTTCTCCTTCGCTAATCTCTTCGATTAACTCTGTGGATACAAACCGTTTTTTTACCTTAATCGCATCAAGGCTTTTTCGATATGCTATAGTATAAAGCCAAGTAGAAAACTTTGATTCTCCACGGTAATTAACCAATGATTTGTAAGCTTTCACAAAAGTATCTTGCGCTATTTCTTCTGCCTCTTCTTTATTCTTAACCATTCTATACACCACTGTATATACCAAACTTTGATAACGCTGCACCAGTATTCCATAGGAATTTGCATCTCCTTCTAATACTTGTTTGATATAATATTGATCTGATTGATGGTTCATTTATTCATAAGACGAATAAGAATCTTTTTCGGTTACAAAAAATATACAAAATATTTTTTTCTTATTTTTTTGTAACCATAGTTTAGGAAGTACCGTCATAATGAAAAACGAACAGTTAAGTTAAATTTATTAAATCTAAAAATTATGAGTTTTATTGAAGCACTAATACCACTATCTATATTTGGATGTATTTTTGGTATTTTCTATTTGTTTATAGCTGCTAGAAACAAAGAACGCATGTCATTAATCGAAAAAGGAGCCGATGCTTCTATTTTCTATAGCAGTAAAGAAAAAAGAGTAACTCCTGTTTGGAAAGTCTTTATTCTTAATTTTTCCTTATTATTAATGGGTATAGGGTCAGGAATCTTTATTGCTGGTATTTTACATTACGCTTTGGGAGTTCATGGAGAAGTTGCATATCCTGGTACGATATTCTTTATGGCAGGTGTAGGATTGTTCACTGGTTTTACGATGACAAAAAACCTAGATAAAAAAGAAAATTAAAATAATCATAAATTATAAAGACCTATCATTTCTGATAGGTCTTCCCCAAATTCTACTTATTCTATATAAATAAAGTAAATCTTAATTATAAGCTACGATATCGGTATACTCCATCTCCATATCATATTTCTCAATGATGATAGACTGACCTCTATCGTTTTCTAAAATATATTTTCCAACTGATAATTGAGTTAAATCAACCTTTTTAGTTGTTTTTGTTAATACATGAATTTTATCAACCATCTCAAATAATTTGATGGTATCTCCTTCTACAAAATCCAAAACAGTAAACACATCACCTTCTCGTGAAACTGCTAAAGGATTTACTTCAGAGCGATAGTAGATATCTTCTAATTCCTCCTCTACTGTAATTTCGGTTGCAGCCATTCGTTCACTATCTCTTTCAACCATATATTCCGTACCAAGTTCTTCTATAACAATTTCTTCGTCTGTTCTTTCAATTACAACAGATTTCCCTTCATTGTTTTCTAATAAGTACTTTCCTAAAGGCAATAAACTTAAATCAACCTGACCTCTTGTTTTAGACAAAATATGATCTCCAGTTTCAACTTCAAACAACTTTATTTTATCTCCTTCTTTAAAATCTACTACAACTACAATAAATCCATCCTTAGTAATTTGTAAACTATCTTCGTTAGACGCGTTTACATTACTAAAGAAAAAGAATGATAAAATAATTACAAAAGCCCTCATTGTCTGGAAATTTAACGGTAAACTTTTTACGTGATTACCATACAATAATATCGTTTAATTACCGTTAATCGAAAAATTTGAGCAACTTTTAGATCAAATGATTTCGATTTTCGATCAATGACACAAAACTGCATTTTTATGTAAGTTATAATATTTAAATAATTGATTTTCAGTTGTTTAAATATTATTAATTTGTAAGAATCATAGATTAAATACATATTATATAGTTAAAAAGACGATTACACATGTCTTTATTGTTATAGATTTCTTAAAAAATTATTAATAATTCAATCTTAATGTAAATTAATTTAACATTACATTAAGTAAATTTACACATACTGAATTGCTGTATTTTGATAACCAATTATTTAGAATCATCGAACAGATTATACTATTTTTTAACGATCAACGCTTGTTTATTATCGTTTATTAACAGATTTCTTCCCTTTAAAAATTATCAAACAACAGATTCCTGTAGTTTTTATGGTTGATAATTTATGCCTAATTAAAAAAGCCCTGCCAATTTATATTAGCAGAGCTTTTAAACAATTAACACATTATAATAAAATTATTGTAGTATGATATCGCTATATTTAGAATTAATAGTGATTACTTTATCAGTATCTCTCGTCTTATTAAACCCATTTACAAATACATTCCCAAAATTTCTTCGCGCATTTACTTCCATTGTTTTGGGCAATGAAATTCTACTTTGCACTCCGCTATATGCAATATTAAAGGCAGCTTCAGGTAATTTTAATTTAAAGTCACTGTTCTCAACTGCTAGATCCAAAGTTGAAAAAGATTCTGAAAGATTCGCAATTGTAATTGCTCCAAAACTACCAGATATAGCAGCGTTATCTTCTAACTCCTGAATAAATAAATTACTCGAATCTGCATTAACTCTAAGATTTTTGGCTTTTTGAATTCTACAATTCTTCACATAGTTTACCGCTAATCTTCCATTATTCCATTGTTTGATAGCTATAGGAGAATAAGATGTTCTAATAAAGGTTCGATCTCCATCTATTATATCTCCTTGTAAACTGGTATGAGATAATGAAGCTATCATGTTCGTTGTCTTTTCAGCCAATTGCACATTTCCATGTCTGATATTCAGTTTCAATAATGCTGCTTTAGGCATTTTAACCTTTACTATTCTATGTACTGTCCCCGAAGAATTATTCATTCTAGAACTATATCTATACACGGTTACATTTGAGCCATTACGTTGTGTAATTTCTAAATCTCCAGAGAATTGAGAAGCCCATGCTTGCATTCTTCTGGCAAACTCTTCTCCTGCCCAATCTTGAGAATTCAAGTTGGAATTCGGTTGAATCTGTTGTGCGTTTTTGTTTAGTTCATTTGTCCAATCTTTGACAACACTCTCATAATTATCTCCAAACTTTTCTTTTATTTGATCTCCCCATTGCTGAATATATTTCTCTTCATTTTCTTTAAACTTGTTCGTATCGAAATTCATACTTGCTAAGTTTTCAGAAAGAGCGCTAGGCATTGGATTGTTTTCTATGTTTTTCAGAATAGGTTTTAACATATCTGAAATTACTGGTTCCAACCTACTAAACTCTGGTTGGTCTGCAGTGTTATTATTGGAAGATATATTTCCTGACCAGAAGTTCCCTGTCAATGAATTAATCTTAATCTCTCTACTATTACCTAAAGCTTCTATCTTCCAGTTTTGAAGAAAACGTTCTTTATTGGTATCATTAATATCATCTCCTTCAATGTATGCCTCGACTTCAACAGAGTTTTTATTCCAGCCTTCGAAAACAATTTCTGTATGGCTAGTATTTAATTGGATAGTAACATCCTCATTTACTACAAACTTTTCACTAAGCTTTTGTAGTCTTTCCTGAGCAAACACACCAGAAAAACATGTTACGCTAAGTGCAACAATATTAAGCTTGTATATCAATGTAATTTTCATTCTCAATTTTTTCTAATTCTTTTAGTTTGTCTTTTAGTCTATTTAAGAGAGATAATCTAAGTGTCAAATTTTCTATCATTGCCTCGGCACTTTGTACGTTAGGACCTACTTCTATCAATTCCTTATTAAGATCCAGATACTCCGTATTTAATTTTTCTAATCTTTTCATAAAACTTTCTACTAAGTCTCTATTAGTATCATCTACATTAATTTGAGATAATTGAAATTTTATTCCTGTTAGTAAATAATTCTCTGTTTTTTCATACTCAGGGAACATCTCGGCTAATGACGATGTCTGCTTGCTCAAAACCACGGTGGCATTTTTTACTTCCGAATTATCAGCATTTACAATCTGAGTATTATTACCTCCGTTTTTTCCAAACTCATTGAACGCTAGCATCGAGACTGATAAGATCACAACTACGCTTGCAGCAATTCTTAACCAACCATAGTTAAACTTTCTTGCTTTTTTAGGAAGTTCTTCTTCTAATCTAGCTAAAAAACGATCCTGATGACCTTCTGTTAAACGTTCAGAAGGAATCCGATTATCTTGCTTAAGCAATTCTCTAATATCCTGTCCCATCTCTTAAATGTTTTAGTTGATCCTGAAGTTGCTTCTTTCCTCTATGCACTAAAGTTCTAGAAGCAACTGGGGTAATATCTAATATCTCACTTATCTCTTTATGATCGTATCCCTCTATTAAAAATAGCATTACGGCATACTTATATTTTTCTGGCAATCTTTCAATTGCGTTTTTCACTTCCTCTACAGTAGTTCCATCAGAAACAGACCAATCATCCTGTTCTTCTACTGTAGACATCACTTGTTCATTGATAGCAACCATATTCATTTTTTTCGCCTTCAGCATATCAATACTTTTGTTAATCACTATTCTTTTTAGCCACGCACCAAAGGTTACATCACCTGTAAACTGATGTAATTTCATAAAGGCCTTTATAAAAGACTCCTGCATAGCTTCTTCTGCCTCGAAAGGATCTTTAAGAAATCGTAAAGCAACATAATACATACCATCACAGTATTTATTATAAAGCTTCATCTGCGCTTTACGGTCGTTAGCTCTACACTGTTCTATTAGCTCGCTCTGTAACAAACTTACTTGAATTTTGGTTAGTGATTACTTCTTTAAAACTGTTCTAATTACTATTCTCTTCTAAAGACGAGATCACTGATTAATATGTTGCAAAATTAAAGATAAAAAAACGAAAAAAATCAAAAGGACTGATTTTCAAAACATTAATAAAAAAATAAAATTCTAGTAAGTTTTTAAAGAAATCAAAGACTACTCTAACAACAACATCATTTTAATCACAAATCATCAAAAAAATGTATAACTCTATTAATTACAACTACACAAACTCAAATGAATTAGAAAGTGTGATGAATCTTATGAAGAGTAATGTTGATCATACCAATGCAATAATTAAGCAGATTGATAATTTTTTAGAATCAAAACCGCTACCGAAGTCAGTTCTAGATCTTTTGGTTAGTCAAAGAAATGCATATGCAGTAAACGCTATGAATTTTATGAAGGTAATGAAAGGAATATAGTATCTAGTACTTCGCCGCTATCTCTTTAAATTGTTTACTCATATTCCACTTTATAATAGTAGTAGACGTTAGAATTCCACTTCCCATTGCACCACCTACACCTACCAATGTGATATCTTGCCCAGTTAGATACAATCCATTAATATGAGTTCGAGGTCTTAAAACTTTTGTCTTATACCGTTCTGGAGCATGTGTAACTCCATAAATCTCTCCTTCTTTATAGTTACTAAACTTTCGGGTCGAAACTGGAGTCGAAACCTCTGCATGAATAATATGTTGTTCTAATTGTGGAAATAACTCAAATAACAATCGTAATCCTTTATCTTTAAAATCTTCTTTAATCTGATCATATGCATCACCACGATTTAGCCAGGGCTTATCTTCATAGCTCTTAAAATCCGGATACCATGCGCGTCCAATCAACTGAATAGTTGCTTGATCTGGATGCTCTTTTGACCAGGCACTATCTTTTGCGGAAGGGAATGAGATATAAGCAAAGGATAATTTATCGTTAGAAAGATTATTTTTATCATTTAGAATCTGATCAGTATCCTTATTTTCATACCACCATATGTTATATTTAGGAAGCTTCAGATCAAGATCACTTTTGTTCAATCCTACATATAAACATAAATGACAGGTAGAAGCTTGTACGTTTTTAAAATGGATGTGCTTTTTATTAATTGCTGATGGATCTAATAAATGTAAAAAAGTATTACGAGCACCTGCGTTACTTATTACTTTTTTACAAGGATACTCTTTTCCATTAATCAATAGTCCTTTTACTGCTTTTCCTTTTGTAATGATCTTTTCTACATTGGCTTTAATATACACAGGAACCCCTAAAGATTCTAAATTTTCTATAATGGTCTCATGAATTCTATTAGCACCTCCTCTTGGATAATAACCTCCTTCCATAAAATGATTTATCACAATACAATGCGAAGCAAAACTACTTTCCTTTGGCGACAATCCATAGTTACCACATTGTGCACATAAGGCCGCAATTAATTCTTGATTATCTGTTATACTACTGAGTACTTCATAGGTAGTTTTACTAGAAATCGGACGTTGAATTCTTCTAAACAAAGGACCTAGACTAATACTTAATAGACTAGGGAAAGCTTTTTGCGCAAAATATAAAAGATTTCTTTTAGTAGACTTCTCTAACAATTGCAGATATTTATCAATTGCCGACTTATCATTTGGAAAATATTCATGAAATCTTTTTCTGAAATTTTCCTTCCCAGCAACAAATTCAAACTTACGATCTCCTATATATGCAACATCATACGGATCTCCCATGGCATCCCATTCCAGTTTGTTGTCGGATAAATAATTAAATATCCTACGCAATCCAGAATTTTCTTCCATATTCCCAACATAGTGAACACCTACATCCCAAACTAATCCTTTTCTTCTTTTGAAGGTATGAGTAAAACCACCTGGTGTATAATGCTGTTCTAATACCACAACTTTCTTACCTGCTTTTGCCAAAAAAACTGCAGTTGTTAACCCACCAACACCAGAACCAACAATTACATAAGTATCATTGGTAAACTCAATATCTTCAGTAAATTTTTTATAGGATTTTTCTACCATATATATGAAGTAAGGAATCAAAAGTAAGAAATATATGTATTTGCATATATAAAAAGAGGTATCTTTAAAATTAAAAAAGTGTATGTCTATATTTCAGAAAAGATCATTCATTTTATTAATTGGAATTATCAGTCTCTCTGTAATCATTGTGTTTATTCTTAAACTCAATACCAAAAAGCACAGTCCAGAAGATACCATCACACACATTAGTAAGGATAATACTTTTACTGTATTCTATAACCGCCCCTTCAAAAAGGGAAGGGTAATTTTTGGAGATCTAGTACCATTTGATCAAGTTTGGAGAACGGGCGCGAATGAAGCCACTACTTTTACTACGGATAAAAACATACTTGTAGATGGTTCTGAATTAGAAGCAGGAACCTATACCCTATGGACAATACCAGGAAAAGAATCTTGGAAAGTTATTTTTAATAAAGATCAATACAAATGGGGAGTGGATCTAATCAATGGAGAACCAGCAAGAAATCCAGAAGAAGATGTATTGACTATAGAGGTGCCAATACAACATTTACTAAATATAGTAGAGCAATTTTCTATTTATTTTCAGGAAGCAAACAACTTTACTATTATGTTTTTGGCTTGGGATCAAACTAGTATAGCTATACCTATAAAATCTGAGTAATTGCATATCTTTAGATTACTTTAGAAATACTACAATTAACTGAAATGAATTCATACATTTGTTACTTTGCCGCTTTTTAATTGAGATCAAATGGAACATCGTGATAAGTCTTCGAAACTACCCCATAGCACTAATAAAAGTGCCATTGATCGATTTAGAAAACTACAACAAAAAGAGATTTCAATTTCCGATATTTTTGAAGGGATCATTACACAAAACACTGCTGCTCTTAGTAAAGGTATTACCTTAGTAGAAAGCACCCAACAAAAGCATAGTGCAAAAACGCAAGAACTGATTGAAAAATGTCTTCCACATTCCAATAAATCAATTAGAATTGGTATTACAGGAGTTCCAGGAGTTGGAAAAAGCACATTTATAGAAGCACTAGGGAATGTTCTTATTGAAAAAGGTAAGAAAGTAGCTGTATTAGCTGTGGATCCAAGCAGTACTATTTCTGGTGGCAGTATTTTAGGAGATAAAACAAGAATGGAATCTTTGGTCAGATCCAAAGAAGCGTTTATAAGACCCTCTCCTTCTGGAAATTCATTAGGTGGTGTAGCTCAGAAAACACGAGAATCCATTATTTTATGCGAAGCTGCTGGATATGATGTGATTATTATTGAGACGGTTGGGGTTGGGCAAAGCGAAACAGCCGTGCATAGTATGGTTGATTTCTTTTTATTATTAAAACTTGCAGGAGCTGGAGATGAATTGCAAGGCATCAAACGAGGTATTATCGAAATGGCTGATGCTATTGTTATTAACAAGGCTGATGGAGATAATGTAAAACGCGCCAGAGAGGCCAAAAATCAATTTAAAAAAGCTTTACACCTCTATCCCATTGGAGAAAATGCCTGGACTCCTCATGTACTTACTTGTAGTGCATTAACAAAAAACGGCATAGAAGAAGTTTGGGAGTTAGTTCTAAACTATTTAGAAATTTCTGCTAGTAATGGATATTTCGAAAAAAATCGAACCGAACAAAATAAGTTTTGGCTACTGCAAACTATTGAAGAGCAACTAAAAAGTTCTTTTTATAATCACCCAGAAATTAAAAAGGCTTTATCTGATCAGTTGGATGCTATACAAAAGCACCAGATTACTCCTTTTACTGCGGCCAAATATTTATTGAACAAGCATAAAAACTCCTAATACTCATAAAATCCTTAGAACTAGATAAGTTAATCATCAAGATCTACCTCTCCTACTTGTTCTTTTGTCACTGATGTTGGAATTTCAGAATCGGAAGTATTTTCCTCATAATCTTGCATAACTCCTGCTAAACGCTCACTAATTTTCACTAAATAAATAGTGTCAATGGTTTTTACTTCTACCGCTTCTATGGTATCATTATGATGGTTTTTGAAAGATATTATATCTTTATCTGAATAGCCATCCGGAAACTTTTCTACTAAAAGATTTACAATATCTTTATTTAGCTTTTTGTAGTCAACAATTACTCTTTTCATAGTCTATAAGAATTAGTTGGTTATGGTACTACTGAATATCTTATCCTATTTCATATCAAAAAACTTAAACAACTGTCAGCTAAGTATTTCACATGAATTTCTCTCACTATATTAATGTGTAAATGACTATTACAAGTTAAAATAAAAAAATTAAAATCTTTGCAAATAATCTTCAAAAAAATGGGGTGTTTTCCTCAAACTTTCAATTTATAAAAATTAAAACCTGTACATTTAGAAAAATAATTTAAAAAAGTAACACTAATATTACTTCTGATGTCTAAGTATACTTCGAGTAGTTTATTAAAAATCTCATTAGGCATTCTTTTATTTTTTTCCTTCTTTCTTTACATATTCACTGAGGAAGTCTATACACAAATTGAAACTACTTCGATTTTCATAAGAAAATGGTTTGGTGGTTTTTATTTATGGTTAGGGCTAGGAACAGTTTTACTCTTACTAGTGTTAGCAATCTCACGATGGGGCAAACGTCGTTTAGGGCAGGAGCAAGACAGACCACAATTTTCTAGACTTGCTTGGATATCCATGTTATATAGTGCGGGAATGGGATCTGGGATATTATTAAGAGCGGTTCAGGAACCTGTATTTATGAGATGCTATGCTCCTATTTACACTAACAATACGTTAGAAACCATAGCGTTAGAGTATACCTTTTATCAATGGGGTTTTACGGCATGGGCGTTTTATGCAGTTTTTGCGATTGTTATTGGATATTATCTTTTTGTGAGATCCAAAAAAGTACTGTCTAGTAGCGCTTTTAGTTCATTAGAAAGCATCATCGTTTCCAAAAACACTCAAAACTTGGTGTTTAAGGGGATTGATATTCTTGCAATATTAACGACCGTATTTGGACTAGTAGCGGCGATTGGATTAGGAACCACTCAAATAAAAGGAGGACTTGATCATTTATTACAGACAAATTTTGATTCTAAAATTACAATCCTCTTACTAATCATAATTTCTGGTTTGGCATTCATATCGGTTTTTAAGGGCGTAAACAGAGGAATAAAGGTGATTTCCACTTGGAATATCTATATTACTTTTGCTTTGTTGGTTTTTGTTTTTACTCAGAGCGATATCGTATCGATTCTCTCTCAATTCTGTTATTCGCTTTTCCATTATATAGTTGATTTCATTCCCTTAAGTATTGCATATGGAGTTTATGATCCTGGAGAAAGCTTCCTAACAGATTGGACCTATTATTATTGGGCCTTTTGGCTTGCTTGGGCTCCTTTTACTGGTATTTTTATTGCCAGAATTTCTAGAGGAAGAACACTACGAGAATTAATCATAGGTGTTTTGCTTGTACCGTCATTAGGAACTTTCTTCTGGTTTACCGTATTTGGTGAATCTGCATTTCAAATAGTAGACAATCTTGATTTCTATCAGGGAGAGTTTGACAATGTATTTAGTTCTATTTTTGTTTTTTTTGAAAATTATCCTTTTCAAGGATTTATCAATACAACTGTTATACTGCTACTTATTAGTTTTTTAGTTACATCCTTAGACTCAGCAGTCTTTGTACTCAGCATGTTTACTGATCAGGGCAAACAAAATCCTTCTAAAAAACATCGTTTATTATGGAGTATTGTACTTACTATATTTGCTATTGGCATCATACTATTAGGAAATGCCAAAGAAGACATTAACGTCTTGACCGCAATGCAAAAGCTACTAATTATTACTTCGCTCCCTTTTTCGTTATTAATGGTTATAATGATCCTATTGTTCTTTATAGATTTTAGAAAGTCTAAAATCGACTAAAATTAATATGTGATATTATTTAATCGGTAAAAATTGTGGTGAAATATACTAATACCTGTTTTTCTGCGTAATGATACATACATAAATATACCAACTTAAAACTTTACTTATGAAAACCTACGTAACACTCATATATAACCTTGCATTTATCTGTATGTTCAACTTAAATGCACAAAACTGTAATGATACAGTTCATACAGGAGAAGGTACTTACTACGATGGTGTTGATGGAGGTATTTTTGGAAATTGTTCTTTGCCTGTAGCAACAGGAGATTATATGCATTGCGCACTAAATACAATTGACTACGACAGCAGTAATGCATGTGGAGCTTGCATCGAAGTAACTGGAGCAAAAGGCAGCGTACAACTAAAAGTTGTAGACCGATGCCCAGAATGTGCTGAAGGCGATGTGGATATGACAGAACAGGCTTTTGGTATGATAGCAGACATTGTAGATGGAAGAGTACAAATATCGTGGAAATTTGTGCCTTGCAATATTGCGAATAACGAATCTATAAAAGTTAATTTTAAGGAAGGTTCCAGTATATATTGGACAGCAATACAATTTAGAGATATTAGGCATGCTATCTCCAAAATGGAATATCAATTACCTGATAATACCTGGAAATCGGTAAACCGTGAGTTATTCAATTTCTTTATTGAAACGGATGGTATTGCTTCTCCCATGAATTTAAGAATCACCTCTGTTTTAGGAGAAGAATTAACCTTTGAAAATATTCCGATAGACTTAAACGTAGATTATAATACTGGACAACAATTTTCTACTCCATCAGAATGCACAGAAGCACTATCTGTAGATGACCTTGAGACAACCAAACTTTCTTTTTATCCAAATCCTGCTTCTGAAATATTATATTTCACTAATAATTCTAGACCTTGGGTACTTTCTGATAGTAATGGTAAAAAAATAAAAGAAGGAAACGCTAATTCTATAAACACTTCTTCATTACAATCTGGCTTATACTTTTTGTCTATCGAAAATAAAAAGCCTCAAAAAATAATTATAAAATAGGCGTGTTATTGGGTACCGTATTTTGCTACTAAAAATGTATGTAGTTTATATGCTCCAAGTCCTAGTAGAATACCTATAGCCATTCCTGTTATAATATCACCAGGATAGTGTACTCCAATATAAATCCTACTATAGCTTACTATAACAGACCAAAGCACCATAAAAGGAAAGATGTATTTAAGCCTTTTCTGTAATGCTAATCCAGTAAAAAATGCAATTCCCATCGTTGTAGAAGCATGTGCCGAAAAATACCCATGTCTCCCACATCTTTCAGCAATAAACCTTGTAAACTCACCAACACCTTCTATTTGACATGGTCTTGGTCTCATAAAGATCACATTTTTAAACAAGTTAGATAATTGGTCCGATACGGTAATTAAAGCTGCAACTACAACTAGTGTAATAATAGTTCCACGAAGACCAAAATATTTATAAAAGAAATATAGCAATATCAAAACCAAAGGGGCTTGATTTATTTTTTCGGTCATAAATAACCAAAATCCATCCCAAAGCGGCGTGCCTAAGTTGTTCAGATATAAAAAAAGATCTTTATCTAGTTGTATGATTTCATCCATAGGAACAGTTGGTTATTTATTTGATAAATATATGATTTTATAATCCTATTCTTCGTATCGTTCGATCTCACGATCATAAAAATCATTAGCAGCCTGGAATAAATTCTCAGCTTCGCTCTCAAGTTCTTTCTCATCGCTTTTATCAAATTCTTCGAACCATTCGACCTCATCGTTTTCTAAATTGATCACAAACCTTGGAAACTCCGTATGGATTACAAAGATGGCATCAGGATAATCGGTATTATCACCTAATAAGAATTTTGGAAGACTCATATACACTTAAATTATATTCAGCAAAGCTACAAAGTTTACAGATAAAGTAACAAAAACAAAAAGAGGTAAATCTATAAATTAGAATTTACCTCTTTTTAAATATCTTTCTAATGCCTATTATTCGATAATAATTTGTACTCTAGCATTGGATCCCAACTCATTATTATCAACTCCTTCTTCTTCTCTAGGCTGGGAATTACTAACACCCTCATAAGTTATTAAAGTCTCATCGATGCCATTGGCTATTAAATAGTCTTTTACAAAACCTGCACGAGCAGATGATAGGATCTCATTTTCGAATTCAATTTCCGAATCATTGGCATGACCTACTATTTTTATGCTATTAAACTTGAATACTTTTAAATACTGTAAGTACGAATCTAAAGCAGCTTTGATTTCCTCATATACTTCACTCTCTCCGATTAGATATTCGATATCGGAGAAATCTAATGCCATATCACAAATAGCATCTACATTAACTCCTCGTACATCTTGCATCTCTCTTAGCTCCACATCATCAATGTAATAATATGCATCACTGAATGTACTTCCAGATCTTAATGATTTCCCATTTGGATTGTCGGAAAAATATCCAATTGAGATATATTTTTCAGTTCCTTTTGCTTTATATACTCCACATACCTTTGTCCAATTTTGTGTATCACAAATCATCTCCGAGGACTCTATATGTAGCTTATATTCTGATGTTTCAGTAAATCTTGGCATTCTAGCAGTAAAATAAGATCCAATAGATGATGTACAAGAATTAGTGATATCACCTTCTCCCAAGGAAACATACATATGAAAATAATAATATTTACCAGCTTTTAAAGGACTTTTTAATTTAGTTACTATAGATTCTTTAGTATTATTACTAGTTATATATAAACCTACTTTACCCTCACCTGATCTTGGCTCCTGAGGACCAAACTGATCAAGAAAACCAGGAGCTTTGTGAGTAAATTTCATTTCGCTAACTGCCGGATGATGCGCATCTGGTGTATTTGTTAAGGTTTTCCAATCTGAAAGAATACCAAAGTTTCTCATGGCGTGCTTCATCTTTTTTACTGAAGGATTGGTTTCTTCAAAACTTGGATTAGGAATTAAATTTTGGGCTATTGCATTAGAAGTAACACTAATCATAGCAATGGTAATCAATAAAAGGTAAAGGTTAGATTTTGGGCTGTTCATCTCTTTTCTTTTCAGGTTTAGATATATTCGAAATATAGTTAAATATTTCTTAATATGAAATATACTTTGACAAGTAACAAAAACTAGTCCAAAAAAAGAAACGAACCAAAACTATCTATATTGTAAGTGACAAAAAAGATTCCAAAACTGCTATGAATTATCCTTTTTAATTACCAAATCTTTACTCAAATAATGAAAACGAGCATAAAGTAATAAAGCCGATGTTGTTAGACCTGCCAATAGGCCAATCCAAATTCCTACACTTTTATATTCTGTATACAACCCAAGATAAAAACTAACTGGAAAACCAATCACCCAATAAGCAAAAAATGTAATAGCTGTTGGTATTGTTACATCTTGTAATCCTCTCAATGCTCCTAGTACTGCTACTTGGATTCCATCAGATATTTGAAACAAAGCAGCAATCAATAAAAGCTTTGCGGCAATAGTCATTACTTCTGTATTATCCACAAGGTTTTCCATATCATCTACATCCAAGTAAATTTCTGGTAGCATATTATTAAAAATAATAAAACACAAGGCAAAAATAATCTCGATAAAAAATGTGAGTAGAAAGATCGAAAAAGCAATTCTTCTTAACTCTCTATATTGTTGCAGTCCTTTTTGATTACCTACTCGTACCATGGCTGCGACACTTAGTCCCATAGCGACCATAAAAGTCATAGCAGACAGGTTTAGTGCTATCTGATTTGCTGCTTGTGGATTTTTACCTAATATCCCAGAAATCCAAATCGCGGATGTAAAAATTCCCACTTCAAAAAACATCTGTAACGCAGAAGGAAACCCTAACGTAAGTATCTTTTTGAGCATATTACTTTGAAGAACAAAGAGCTTAATATTAGTAACATAAGCTTTAGATTTTTCTCTTCTTTTTAAAAAGAACCATAAAAAAACAACCATTATCAATCTGGAGACCAAAGTCCCTATGGCTGCACCAACGATACCCATTTGCGGTAAACCAAATTTTCCAAATATTAATAAGTAGTTTAAAAATACATTTACAATATTGGCGATTAATGTAGCATACATCGGATACTTGGTCATGGATAATCCATCAGAAAATTGTTTGAATGCCTGAAAAATAATTAAGGGTATTAATGAAACTGCTACTAAATCTAAATAGGGAATCGCCAATTCTACAACCTCTACAGGTTGTTCCATGTAATACATTAAGGGTTTGGCAACAAGAATTCCTAAAAACAGGATAATTCCAAGAGTAGTACATAAAAATAGTCCATGCTTAAAGGCGAGCTTTCCACTTGCAAAATTGTTCTCACCATCAGCCTCGGCAATTAACGGAGTAATAGCAGTGGAAAATCCTATTCCAAGAGACATTGCTATAAACATAAAACTATTACCTAAAGATACAGCTGCCAATTCCGCAGTACCTAATTGACCTACCATGATATTATCTATCAATCCCACAAAAGTATGTCCAAGCATACCTAACATAACTGGAGCTGCTAACCGAAGGTTATAGTTAAACTCTTTTGTGTATTGTTGCAACATGAATACAATTTAAAGTTGTCAAAGATAAGGAGATTCCTTTTTGGAATATTGTATGATTAACGGAACTTTAAGCACAAAAAAAAGGTGCTTTCTCAAGCACCTTTTTCTTTATCAAACTGTTGTAGTTTTACAAATTAGTTCTTCATAAATTTAGAAGTGACTGTACTTCCGTTAGTGCTTGTTAAACTGATAAAGTACATTCCCGAAGACAAATCCAATGTTGGTATTGAAATTTGATTTGCAGTAACATCAGACACTTTCACAGACTTTACTGTGGCACCAGTAATTCCAGAAATAACAATTGTCGAATTTTGAATTTTAGATAAATCTCCAGAAAGATACAGCTCATTCTTTACTGGATTAGGATATAATTGAAATCCTAATGTTTCAAGTTCATCTACGGATAATGATCTCGACGGTTCGATACCCCAAGCCAAAACTCCATCTGCATAAATTGGTACTCTCTCAGATTCTATTAGTGTACTACTTAGACCATCATAAGAAAAATCGTTGGTAGGATCCCAAGAGCTTTCCGCAGCATTATTAGGCACCGATACTCTTACCTGAATTTCTTTTCTATGTTCTCCTTGACCACCTGGGAAAGGCATTTGGTCACTATCGATCGCAACCTCTACATAATAAATATTGTTATCTGGATCCCAAGCTTGCAATCCACCTGTTGCTCCACCATTTCCTCTTCCTGTGATTTCATAATCCTCTGGAGCGTATCCCGCATTAATTCCTTCCGTGATATCGATAAAATATCTAGCTGTTAGACTTCCTGGAACTCGAGCTGGCCAAGCCGATCTATTATTTAACCAAATTGCTAATTCTGTAAACCTCCCAGATTCGCTATTGATTTTAGTTTCATTTAAAAACTCTACTCCAGAGTCTTCTTCTGTTGGGAAATTTGGTAATTCTGATCCTCCGAAATCCATGACCATTTTTGCTAATACACCCTGGTAACAAGCATTGTAATCACAAGCTACCTCATTTGCCTGAAAATCTGAACGATTCTCAACAAATACATCATCAGGGTTTCCAGGTCCTCCCATTAATGCACCCCACAAAGTGTGTCTAGATTCCTCTGGGATAGACTCGCTTCGAGTCCAACTAGAATGTTGACCTCTATGGTGTGGCTTAGTTGGTGGATTTACTCCAAATCCAGTTACTAAACTTCGGTTGTTTGGATTATCTCCCAAAGCATACTTTACCTGACTTACAGCAAAGTCATAATAGTCTTGATTATTAGGAGTACTTACATTATTCACAAAGATCAAAGCTGTTAATGCTGCATTCATAGAGTGACGTAGTGATCCCCATTGCGTTAAATGCGCCTGACCTCCTGGAGAATACGTGATTCCATTACCATTATCAATCCAAAATTGTAAATGTCTTTCTGTATTATCAATATATTGTTGCTTACCCGTAAGTTCTGCTAACAATACCATATTACCATATCTTTTATCGTCCCATACAAGACTCCATAGATAATCAGGTTCTCCATAGGTAGCTTCTGCTTTTTGCAGGTATGTATTATCTCCTGTTGCTTTATACAACCAAAGTGCTCCCCAAGTTAATTCATCTTCGTATCCGCCAGAAGAATAGGTTCCTACAGCAGGAATACCACCTTCTTCGGTATATTTACCTTTATATGTTTCACCAAATTCATATAAATCTTTGGCGTGCTGTAACAATGTAGCACTGTAGGTTGGATCACTGTCTTTAAAAATTATACTAGCAGAAGCTAATGCAGCAGCTGTTTCACAAACTACTTCCGTTCCTGGATGACTCGTATCTAGTTTAAAGGATTCTCTTTGTCCATATTGTGGATGAACATCTATCATTTCTGCTGGCATCCAGAAACTATGATCCTGTCCTTTTTTAGAAACCTGAGCATAAAACTCAAATTTTGTTGGGTGACATTTAATAAAGTAATCGGTTACCCACTTAATATTTCTTTTAAAATGTTCTGTTTGATTTACCGCGTCATATCCATCTTTGTATTCTAAAAACCCCCAGTTTAATGCAGTAACTGAAAATGCCATAGGAAATCCAAATTTTATATGATCTCCAGCATCGAACCATCCACCAGTAAGATCTAATCCTACATCTTGACCATCATTTACTCCAGCATCACTTCTCCAACTTACCCTATTCCAATCAGGCAATACTCCAGATTGTTGGGATTCATAAAATAAAATTGATTTCTGTAATGCTTCTCCGTAATTAAATTGCGCGACGACTTGTGTTCCTTGTAATCCCAAAAAGATTACCAATAAGCTTAGTAAGTTTTTTTTCATGTTTTGAATGATTTGTGTTTATATAATTTGTGTGGTTTGATAAGTCATTATTAACTCCTTTTTTAGCCTTTATATTATATTTTTTTTGATTTGTTAAGAGAGTGATAAGATCTTTTTTAGTTTTTGAAAAAAAATCCTACAAGAACATTTTTTATGTTATTCTAAAATTAAGAAGAGAAACTGCCTTTAATGAAAAAGACAGTTTCTCCTGGCTGAGTTTGTGTTAGAACTCTATTGATAGTTATTCAATATTTGTTTTTGGTTACCTAAACTATTGTTTAATTATTTTTATAGACTTGATATTCTTATTTGTCTTTCCTGCTTCTAAAATATTAACGATATAATATCCAGATGACAAACTACTCACGTCCATAAAATTCTCTCCTTCTTTCATTAATTTCTCTTTTACTAATAATCCTTGAACATTAAAGACCTTAATCGTCTTTCCTGTCATTTCTTGAGAAAAATTAATGCTATTGATTACAGGATTTGGATATAGTGATACAATTTCATTTGCATCATTATTATCACGGTTGACAGTATATGTAATTACTAATTGTGGTTTGCTAACAGATCCATTCTCTTTGGAAGCAAATGCAAAATCATTTCCTGAAAGTGCACTCACGATTAACGAAAGTCTATTCCCTGAAATTTGAGCAGTCTTTAGAGGTACTGTTTTCGTAGCTCCAATTTGGAAATTAGCGTTTAATGAACCTAATTGTGTTCCTTTTCCTGGCTTATTTGAATTGGATAAATTAGCTTCAGTCCAGTTGTTACTATTTCCTTTATTGATTGCAATGTTACCATTTCCTGGGTCAGAAAATATGGTGAATTTTAGGTCAGCCTTTGTAATTGTTCCGTTAATGGAAGAAAGATCAAACATTAGGAATCCGGTTCTCTTATTTGATTCTATGCGAACCATACTATTATTATATCGAGTAGATCCTTGCATATACGCATCATGTATCGGACTTAGTGTTATCGTTTGCTCAACAGGTTGAATTTTTGTAGTTACAACTTTATCGATATTATACAAATAACCAGCACCTCCCTTAAACGATAATCTTAAGGTTTTTTCACCTGAAGAAAGAGAAACTGTTGTGGAATATTTCTTATAGTCATGCCATTGTCCATTAACCGGGATATTTACCGAACCTACTAAATTCCCCGATTCTAAAATATCAACTTTACCACCAGTTCCTTGACTAGAAGCATAAACATCTACAGTATATTGGCTAGTTCCATTTACTTTTACTTTATAGGTCGTAAAATCATTATTCCTTATGTATCCTAAATTCTTACCAGAATTAGTACCTGGAGTATTTTCTATTCTTACGCTACCTGATTTAGCTTCAAAATCTTCCACTTCAAAAGAACCTGGTATCGCAATTGCATCAGTTGGTGGAGTGGAATCATCTTTAACAGTAATTGTAATTGGCTGAGAAGTTTTTACAGCACCATCATTATCCGTGGCTTTTGCTGTTATAGTGTAACTTCCTGCTGTATTAATAACAGTTGTTGTTTCATAGGGAGCAACCTGCTCTGTCGCTGTTAAACCATTATTTATAAAAAATTCCACTTTGGAGATAGATCCATCACTATCGGATGCATTCGCTTTTAGAGGTATCGTTTGACCCACCTGATAACTTGCTCCATTTGTTGGTGCCGTAACATTAACTGTTGGAGGAGTATTAGGATTTGTATCGTCTACTAATCGATAAGAACGTACCCAATCATAGTAGGTAGTACGATTTTCTAGAGAATCATTCATTCCATCCTGACCATTTTTTGGTGGATTCCAATCGTAAGTCTCAACTACCATGCGTAAATACATTGGAAGATTAAAATCTGCTGGTGGCTTTATTTGCCCAACAAACTGACCATCTAGATAAAATAAAATCTCACTTTTGCTTTTCCACCAAACTCCATAAGTATGATAATTCTTCCAAGAAGCTTCTCCTAATGGAGCTTTGTTTCCTTGCTGTCCAACAGGTGTATTATTACAATTGGTATTTCTACTATGTGTATTGGAATTCATATTGGTGATCATATTATTCACCCAATTGGCTCCATTAGAATTAACACCAACCGTCTCTGTAATATCTAACTCTGTTACACGAAGATTACATCCACTACCTTCATTTCGTTGATTAATAAGCCAAAAGGTAGATGACATAAAGGTTTTATTACCTTTCATTCGGGTTTCGTAATATCCGTATGTATTTTTTGTTAAGGATCTAACAAGACCTCCATTATGAGTCCAACCGTTGAATGGATTGGTCTTTTTAGAAGCAGAAATCTTAAGATTCCCACTACCAACAGAAACTGAAGATGTTTCAAATCTGGCCGGTTTTCTACCTTCCCATTGAGGACTATTTATTGCCCATTTATTAGTATTTAATGAAGAACCATTAAATTCATCAGACATGATGTCTATTTTTTCCCATTTCTTTCCATTTGGAGGTGTTGGTTGCGCAAAAACACTTACTGTTAGCATACATAACAATAAGAATATGATTGATTTGTTATTTTTTTCCATGATTAAAATCGTTTTATTTTTAGATCAAAACTCAATCTTGTTCAGATTGCATAACAAGAGAATATCTAAATGTTTTGAGGTAAAAAATTTAAAACCTTTTACCATTTATACTGATAATACATTAGAGGAAAAGGCGGTCCCAAAATGACCGCCTATTTCCCTATTATTCTCTTTAATTCTATTTTGATCTAATAAAAGATGAAAGAATTTGATTAACGTTTTAATACTTTCTTAGCAGAAAGAATCTTATTCGTTTTACCTGCTTCTAAGATATTTATGATGTAATATCCAGATGACAAGTTGCTCATATCAACAGTATTTTGACCATCCGTTAATGCTACTTCTTTTACAAGAACACCTACGGTATTAAATACTTTGATTGTCTTTCCTGCAGTAGAACCAGAAATATTGATTACATCTACAACTGGATTTGGATATAATGTAATATCATCTTCTACCTGTCCATCATCTCTATTTGTAGTATATGTAATTACTAACTGAGGTTTCGATACAGATCCATTTTCTTTAGATGCAAAAGCAAAATCATTTCCAGAAAGCGCATCAATAATCAACGAAAGTCTATTTCCTGATATCTGTCCAGTTTTTAGTGGAATCGTCTTTGTGCTACCTTCTGGGAAATTAGCATTTAGAGATCCTAACTGAGTTCCTTTTCCAGGCTTGTTTGAATTTGACAAATTACCTTCTGTCCAGTTATTGCTGTTTCCTTTAGTTATACTAATGTTTCCATTTCCAGGATCAGAATATACAGTGAACTTAAGATCTGCTTTGGTAATGGTTCCGTTGATAGAAGAAAGGTCAAACATTAAATATCCTGTTCTCTTATTTGATTCTACACGAACCATATCGTTATTGAATCTTGTTGATCCTTGCATGTATGCATCATGTATTGGAGTAAGCGTTACGGTTTGCTCTACTGGTTGTATTTTTGTCGCAACCACTTTATCTACATTAAACAGATATCCTGCTCCTCCTTTGAATACGAATCTCAATTCTTTTTCTCCCGAAGAAAGAGACACTGAAGTAGAATACTTCTTGTAATCGTGCCATTGCCCATTAACTGGTATTGATACAGATCCTACAACTGTTCCTGCTTCAAGAATATCCACAGTACCACCTGTTCCTTTACTAGAAGCATAGAAATCAAGAGTGTATTCGCTAGTTGTATCCACATTCACGTTGTATGATACGAAATCTCCATTATTAATAAACCCTAGGTTTTTACCAGTACTATTTGGAGTATTTTCTATTCGTACACTTCCTGATTTTAATTCGAAATCTTCTGCTTCAAAAGAACCAGGAATATCGATTGCATCAGTTGGTGGAGTAGAATCATCTTTAACAGTAATAGTTACTGGAGAAGACGTCTTTGTTGCTCCATCATTATCAGTAGCTTTTGCAGTAATTGTATAACTACCAGCACTATTGATGGTTGTTGATGTTTCATAAGGCGCAACTTGCTCTGTAGCTGTTAAGTTGTTATTGATATAAAACTCAACTTTTGCAATAGATCCATCACTATCAGAAGCATTTGCCACTAATGGAATTGTTTGACCTATATCGTAGCTTGCTCCATTGGCAGGAGACGTGACAGAAACTTGAGGAGCTGTATTTTGATCCTGACAATCTGTATAGAATACATCTGGTCCTGCACCTGATGGCTTATTATATGCTTTTGATAACACAAATTTATCCATTTCGAAACCATCTTCTCTCATAGAGAAAGAGATTGTATGCACTCCTGCAGAAGGAATGTCTAAATAGATCTTTTGTGCTTCTCCACAGTGATTTGCATTGGTTCTTTGCTTGCTTTCCCAAGTCCATTGGTTTTTACCAGCACACCATTGCATTCTGGCACCTGATGATGGCCAGTTTCCATTTAATCCTACATGAATTCCATTATCTTCGGATCCAGTAGAATGTGCTCTAACCCATACAAAATATCTTCCTGCACTCGTAAACTTAACTTTGTAATCGATGATCGCTACTTGTCCAGGAGTATTAGAAAAACTTACTCCATTTACTAATGGATCACTATGAGTTACTCGCGTATCTGGTAAGATTTCTAAGTATCCTCCTCCACTAGCTCCATTAGAGTGATCTGGATCTGGGTCTGGTGTAGGAGTTGAAGCCCCACTACCATCTAATACATACCATTTTCTATCAGCTACTTTAGTTTGGCTTTCAAACTTCTCTGCTTCTACGGCTACGATTCCATTTTGTTCCGTTGGGATACAGTTATCTCCATCGCCACCGCCGTCTCCGCCGTCGCCTCCATCACCTCCGTTGTCGGTACAAGTGAAGTTTAAAGCTGTCCATCTTCCTCTAGAATATGCAGTACTATTACCTTCTGGTATGGTACCATTGGTATGAGAGTTAAATTCTACTCTAATTTTATCTCCTTTAGTAACCTGAATACCTGTAAAAGTTGTACCTGATGCAGTATAATCCGTGCTGGTTGTTGGGTTTACAAACTCACCAATGCGTGTTCCATTAACAGAAACTCTGTATGTTGATTCACCATCAATTTCTGTAAGCGTAGCTAAATTGATATCATAAGTCCCTGATTCTCCATTAAAGGTAGCTTCTGCAGCAGCAAACTTATCTTTGTATTGTGCAGCATTAATTGCTAAAGCATTTCGGGCATTATCTTTATAGGCAGGTGAAAAACCAGCAACCGAAAGTGTAGGGAAATCTGTAATTGCTTGCATAGAAATTGTACCACAATTTCCTCCTCCATTATTATCACCATCTTTACTGGTTACTAATGCTACCCAGTCATTATTATCTGGAGCAACTAAATTGTTTCCTAGTGTTTGTTTCGCGGATAAATTCCCACCAGAACGTGGGTTGTACCATTGTACATCATATTTATTATTACCTCCTGGTAAATTTAATCCTGTAGATCCACCATCAGGTCTATAAACCGCATATACACTTCCTGCCTTAGCAAATACGTAATCATTACTATCTGATGTTACTCCATCAGAACTTACCATATTTACCATATTAGATTGTAGGTAACGATTAAAGAAATTAAGAGCGTAACCTCCTTCTTTATATTTATTACCTCTTTTTCTATGGTCATTACCATTAATATCACCATCATCATTGGTATAACCGCTATAATATTCTACTCCTGTTCCTCCTGCCATTAAAGTAGCCCAAAGGATTCTATGTCTTACTTCTTTGTCAGAAATTCTAACTCCTGTAGATGCTGGTCCTTGCTCATCATTGGCAACCACCCATTTCTTACCAGAGTTTCTGGATTTTTCTAGCCATCTTCTTACGTCATTATGAACATTGTTCTTCCCTGTCTGAATAGAAGCTCCTGTTAAATCAGAGTTGTTTCCTAATAATGGATTATATCGTTGATCTTGCTGATTAGGATATGTATGAATCACAATATTGTGATCATATGGATCAATATTCTTGATATAGGTAGCAGTCGCTTTTGCAACTTGATCTTTTAACGTTGTTTCTTCTGTTAAGTTCCAGTTTAATGCCAAATGATGGCTAAATCTAGCAATTAATTCTCGATAGTATAATTTTCTTTCTCTACCGAAATTATCACCATCCATTTTATTATCATTTTCTGTCTCCATGGTTTTAAAGTGCAGATATACTCCTTTTTTATCGGCATACTCCATCACTTTTTCCCACTGAGCCATTTTAGATACATCAAATCTATCGTGGTGTACTTTATTCCATTGCTGTGCTCTGGAAGTATTTCCGTACTCTTGCTCAGAAACTTTTAGTACATGAGGAAAAACTGCTCCACCATCACCTGAAGTATTCCAGGTTAGGAAAGAAACAACATTAGCTCCTTGGCTAGAAAGGTAATTGATCATACCTAAGATTTCGGTTCCTTTACCATTTCCCCAAGTATATGCAGAAGCATCAGCCGCTACATAATCTCTTTGGTGTGGTTGCCAAGTTTTATTTCCTATTTTATTAAGGTTGTTGTTATAACTTGGTGTAGCATCAAAATCAACATAATTGAACGCATTTTCTGGCGAATCTGCTCCTGCCTTTACGAACCAAGGTCCGTTAGGGCTACCTGGATTTGATCCAACATGCTTTAAGTAATGTTCTCCAATGTATTTTAATCTTCCAAGATCTTTACTTCTAAAGTCTCTTCCAGACTTGTTTGATTCTGCTACATTAAAAGATCCAGTATCTCCATTCATAAATCCTGCATTAGAACCTCCTCCATTAATAGCTACATTAGAACCAGATTTAAAGGAAGCTGACCAATTCCATGTACCTGTTCTATCAGGAGCAAAATGTACTCTCCACTTATTTCCTGAATTACAACCATTATTTTCTGCATTACCACAAGCTGCAAAATATCCTGGTACTGTATAACTGGCATTACTGCCTTGATGTGTAAATGTTACATCTAAACGATAATCTGAAAATGGATTGGGACTTGCTGTTTCGGACGTATTAGGTCCGTTAAATGTCAAGGTGACTTTATGCCACCGTTTTAATTCTCCTTCCGGGGTTTGTCCTTGGACTAAAAATCCTAAGAATAACAATGCTAAGAAAGCATTAAACTTGGTTAATTTCATAATTTTAAATTGTTTTTTGCGTGTGTAGTTTTTAAATATGTATGAGTTTATGTAAGACCTCAAAGAACGGATTTTATTGCGTTAAATTCCAATGCTAAAATCCACATAACCATTCAGTTAACAGCTTTTAACACGTATTAAACGTTTTAAAAAGTTCTTGAGTTAAAGGGCCAAAAATTTCTGTTTTTTTTAAGAATTTATTAAACGATATTTCGCGAATAGAATTCGTTAACTTTTGTCTAGAATTCGATAGTTAATCCTTGTGTTATTCTATTCTATTTTTACCTAAAATGAGTGCTTGAGTATCATAATCCTACTAAATTGAATTAGTTTTTTAACTTTTATTTAACTTATTTGTTTATTGTTTACAAAATATTTTAAGAATTTAAAAAGGGGCATTTAGAAGGATTCATTTCACCCACTATTATAGGTTCTGAAATTATTTTAGTTGATCTATTCTTTTACAAATTGTGTTTTACTCTTTCCAAAGACAGATAAGATATAAACTCCAGATTCCATGTCTGAAATGGATATCAATTCATCTACAGAAGTAAGTGTCGCTCTCTTAATTGTTTTACCAGTGATATCATAAATGGTAACAATATCATTAGCCTCAACTCCTAGAATAGTAATCGATTCTTTGGATGGATTTGGATATACCGCTAATAATGAATTATCTGTTGTCGGATCCTGTCTGTTTCCGATAGAGAGAATTTTCCATTTTTGGTTTGCATTGGTACTATTATAATTCCAGATAATAGCGTTTGCTCCAACTGCTCCTCCGGCTCTATCCAAACCTCTCGACAAACAATGCATTGGTTTTATCCCATAAATATCATTACCATTGGTAACAATTTTCCATTTCTTATGTGAATCTACATCATCGGTCCATGTGGCAACATTGGTTCCATTTTCGCAACGAGCATAAGGAACTTCTAAATATCTGTTAGTCCCCACGTTTCTAATGGTATATGAATTATCACTCACATGCTTGATCTCCCATTTCTGATCATCAAAATTTGCTGGTTTATGCATTCTGGCAATATGACTTTCTAAGGCACGAGCTAATAATCTTTCATTATTCTGAGGAGATTCTATATGATAAATACCATTTGGAATCAACTGAGTAAAACGAGCATTTACTGTTACATTATTTATCTGATCTCTAGCAATAGCATCTTGCCAAGATGAATTTAATGGTCTAATATGAACTTTATAAACGTATCCACTTCCAGGTGCAGGTAAACTAGGTAGATTAACAGTAATTGTTTTTGTACCTGAACCTTTGGCAACTTGCTCATTTTGCTGTGCAATCCAACCTGTAGATGACCAAAACTCTACGATGATATCTCTGGTAGTAGAAGCTTCATAATTAATATCAAATGAATATGAAGTAGCCTGTGCAATAGTAGTTGGTGCATTACTAAAAGAAACCTTATCTGCAAATGTTTGGTTCGCAACGGTTACATTTTCTACCTGATCTCTATTGATAGCTTCTTGCCAAGTAGTTCCTACTGGTCTTATATGTGCTTTGTAGATATATCCAGTACCTGGAGTTGGTGCAGAGGCTAAATCAACGGTAACATTTGCCGTGCCTGTACCTGCATTCACTGTAACCATCTGCTGACCTAACCAGCCAGTTGATGACCAAAATTCTACCACAATTTCTCTATTCGTGGAAGCACTATAATTCACTTTAAAATCGTAGGAAGTTTGTGGTTGAATAGTTGTTGCTGGATTTACAAAAGTAACCTCATCAGGAGTAGTACTAACATTACAATCTTCTCCTGGTAGCCCATAGCATCCATTTCCTGTAGGACCTAAATCTGAATTCCAGTTGATTCCTGTTCTAAATGGTGGTACACCAAATTCATAAGCTCCTACATCAGGCTTGTTTCCTTGATAACCATCTGTATATCCACTAATTACTCTTCCGTAATCAATTGCTTGAGCTCCTGATTTTAAAGTATAATCATTATTATTATAGTTTTTAAAAGAATTTCTGCTTACTAAGTTATTCTGCTTATCGGACTGAGGCTCCCAAGTACTTTCAGTTTCTTGATTTCCATCTTGATCTGTGGCTTCTTTATCTGTAATGTTATTCCAAACTTTTACATTACTGAATTGAGTGCCTGGTTTGTGCCATGCTCCCATGGTTGCAGAACCTTTAGCAAATGTGTTATTGAAAATATTGAGGTTTGTACCATCCCAATTAATCTGTATATTGGTCCATTTAGTGTTCCATACAACATTATGGTGGACATCCCAATTTTTAGAATCATTATCCAAATAAATTCCTGCTCCTTTAAATCTACCAGTTCGAGCTTTAGAGTCATGAAAAGTATTATGATGAATAGATGATTTAGCAGCTCTTGCATTGGTTGTATAAAGTAATCCTCCATCATCTGCTATAAAGTTATTAAGACTAATATCATTATATGCAAACTCTCCACCATCAACATATGCTTGAATTACATCTTTACCTGCTCTAGTTAGGGTATTGTTTCTATATTTTCCTCGTTTTGCTCCACGAGTATTAAGCACACAATCATAGTTTCCTAAATAATTAAAATCATGAACATAAGAATTCAAGAGTCTATTATCATCCCCTTTATCATAAACTCCGTTTCCTGCTCCCCAAGCAATTTCGCATTTTTCGATAAGGTTTCTATTACCTGTGATCAGAACACTTTGTCGTCTTGAGTCAAACCCATTGATAACACCTAAAGTATGATTACCATAAAAACTTGAAACCGCGTACAACTTATTATTATTACCACTAATATCAATGGAACCGCCAAAAACAGCTATTCCTTCAATGTGAATGTAATTTTTATTTAGATTTATAGTTTGTGTTCTTCTTCTAAAACGAATAGAATTGTTTGCTGGTGCTCCTCCACCTTCAATTTGAACATAAAGTGTTTTATTTTTTTTATCATAAAACCACTCATTTTTATAATCCAAAGCCTCTTTTATCCCTTGAAGAAAAAACTCTCCTTTTTTGATACCGTGTCCAGTATATCCAGGATTATGTCTTAATTGAATCCAGTTTTGTGCTCTTTGTAATTTAAAATCCACTCTACTAGAAGAGGAATTGGTAACATAATCTGTCCAGGCTAAAAATCCTGCTCCACCATAAAAATGAATCGAACCTCCATTTTCCCATTTACCCGCATGAGGAATACTTGTCGCATGCCCATTGGATTGACTTCCATTATAATTTAACCAAGTTTTTCCACCACCTGCGGCACCTCTATTACAAGCAGGTAAATAATCACGCTCGAATAGGTTTTGGGTTACATTGTTGGGCCATCTAGCAAGATCCATCAGTTGACCCTTATGTAGCGCCATGTTATCTTGTCCTAAATCCCAAGACACTTGTGCCTTATAGATCTTTCCTTGGTCTTTCGTCCAATTATTAACAGCTTGCATTGCTGTTATGATTACCTTTTCTCCTGTCTTGGATCTGTATATTATTGGATTTCCTGCCGTTCCAGATCGTGCAGGTTGTAACAATTCTTCATACGTTCCTCCTCCAATGATCACCACATCTCCTGCTTGAGCAACCGAAGAAGCTTTTGCAATCGTCTTATATGGTTTAGTTTGGGTTCCGGGATTATTATCGTTCCCATTCTTGGCAACATAAATATTCTTAGCACATAACGATGACGCTAGCGTTAAGAATAATATCAAAACATATTTTTGCAATATGAATTGAAGTTTTTGGTTAGTTTTCATGGTTTTTGAGTAGTTTTTGGTTTTTAAATGTATAAACTACATTTAAAAGTTGTTTTTCTATTTTATTAATCGCTAGGATTCAAAAAGAATTCGTTGGATATTTTGAGACCATTATATAATTTAGGACTATATCAAGATTTTTTTTGCTCTGGATATAGATAATTTCCCCTAAAAATTTTGATCTAAAATATCAATCAGTTTAGTTCGCGAACATCACCTTATACGTTTACCAAATTATTGATAAACGTATAAGGAGTGTTTTCTTTTAATTAGATAGTTCTCAGAGTTTCTTACTCTTTTACAAATTGTGTTTTACTTTTTCCAAAGACAGATAATATATAGACTCCAGATTCCATGTCTGAAATTGATATCAATTCATCTACAGAAGTTAGTTTCGCTCTCTTAATTGTTTTACCAGTGATATCATAAATGGTAACAATATCATTAGCCTCAACTCCTAGGATAGCAATTGATTCTTTGGATGGATTTGGATATACTGTTAATAATGAATTATCTGATGTAGGATCTTGTCTGTTTCCTACCGATAGAATTTCCCACTTTTGATTTGCATTGGTACTACTGTAATTCCAAATAATAGCATTTGCTCCAACTGCTCCTCCGGCTCTATCCAAACCTCTCGATAAACAATGCATTGGTTTTATCCCATAAATATCATTTCCATTGGTAACAATTTTCCATTTCTTATGAGAATCCAAATCATTGATCCAGGTGGCAACATTACTTCCATTTTCACAACGAGCATAAGGAACTTCTAGATATCTATTAGTTCCTACATTTCTAATGGTATATGAGTTATTACTCACATGTTTAATCTCCCATTTCTGATCATCAAAATTTGCTGGCTTATGCATTCTGGCACTATGGCTTTCTAAGGCACGAGCTAATAATCTTTCATTATTCTGAGGAGATTCAATATGGTAAATACCATTTGGGATTAACTGCGTAAAAAGCTTAGTAATCGTAATATCATTTGTCTGGTCAGCAGCTAATGCATCTTGCCAACCGGTTCCTACAGGTCTAATATGAACCTTAAATAAATATCCTGGGCCAGGTTGTGGCATATTCGGAAGATCGATTGTAATTGCTTTAGATCCATTTCCAGCTGCTACTACTTCCTCTTGCGCTGCAATCCATCCTGTAGCTGACCAAAAAGACATTACAATTTCTCTATTAGAAGAAGCCGCATAGTTTACATCTAAAGTATAAGAAGTGGCTTGTACCATACTATTCGGAGAATTACTAAAAGATATTTTATCTTCAAATATTTGGCCTTGCACAATCACATTATTAATCTGATCTGTATCAATTGCCTCTTGCCAACTAGCTCCTACAGGTCTAATATCTGCTTTATAAACATATCCAGAACCTGGGATTGGTGCTATTGGTAAATCGACCGTTATAGTTATACTATCAGAACCACTACCCACGGTAACTCTTTTCTGACCTAACCATTCGGTAGCAGACCAAAATTGAACCACGATATCTCTATTGGTATCTGCATTGTATTGCACTTCAAAATCATAGGAAGTTTGAGAAGCAATTGTAGTGGAAGGATTGATAAATGCTATTTGATCATTAGCTACATCTCCTTCTCCTGTATCTTCTATTGCATTAATTCCTGCAGTCCATCTCGTTCCTCCTCGTTCGTAAGCTCCAATATCCGGTGCAGAACCTTTATAAGCTTTTTCGAATCCTGCTATCACTCTTCCACTATTGACTACAGATCCATTAGATTTTGGCATAAAATTTAGACCATTTGCATTCTCAAATGGAGAAGTAGCATTTATAATATTATTCTTGTAATCAAATCCTGGCGCTTCATGCCATCCTTCTTTATTCGAATAATTATTATAAACTCTATTATTACTTTGTGGATAACCATTTACCCATGAACCCATTGCTTCTCCTGCATTCCAGATAGTGTTATGAAAAAAGTCTAAATGTTCATTATTCCAGTTTACCTGATAACCGGTCCAGGATACATTCCAAACTACATTATGATGGACAACATATCCTTTACTATTATTGTCTAGGTAAATCCCTGCAGCTTTATTTCCAGCATATGAAGGTGGTTTTGAATCATGAAACCAATTATGATGGATTTCTGTTCCTTTTCGTCTATCGTCACCAACCGTATAAAAAACTCCTGAATCAGCATTAATTAACTGCGCTCTCGATACATCGTTATAAGCAACTTCGCAATTATCTCCACTAACATACATTCCATCTCGTCCTGAATTGGTTATTTTATTCTTTAAGACTTTTACATTATTTGCTCTCGTTCTAATTGGTGTTGCATGAATTCCTAAATAATCGATATTAGAAATCGTATTTTTCTCGATAATAGAATTATGAGCATTTGCCCAACTCTGAACCGAAATTCCATTTGCAGAACTATGATTAACAGTACAATTTCTTATAATGGTATTTGGTCCCAACACTTCAATTGAGGATTCACCTACTCCTGCACTCGTACTATTTATGTTGTCAAAACCTTCGCTACCATGGATTACTTTATTATTCTCAAAGATATTAGAACGTCCATTGATCTTTACACTTCCTCCAAAAAACTCAATACCCTGAATTTTCACATAATCTCCTTTTATTTCAGCAATAAATTTACGAGTAGCATACTCTACAGTATTATTAGCAGGTTTTTTACCATTAGCTGGCTGAAAATAAAGCGTTTTAGTTGCAGTATCATAATACCATTCTCTGGCATAATCTAAGGCTTCTAACTTATTAAACAGATACAATTGTCCTCTATGTCCATTTCTTACAATTGTCGGGTTATGAGGATTGAATGGCCATTTATTAATATTTACTCCTGCATGTTCAATTCTATTTCCGGTACTACGAGTAATTCTTCTCGTCCAACTTGTACCAGAATGTCCTCCTATATAATACACTAATCCGCCTGTCCAATCGAAGTTTGGTATTCCTGAAACACTGAAATAATTACTACCTCCATTATCAACAAACTTACAATCTACCGTAAATCTATTATTATCAACATTATTTGGCCATCGCGCCAAATCCATATATTGCTGATTATGGTACACATTCCTAAACCTTTCTTCAATAGTCATGTTAACAGAAGCTTTATAAATATTACCTGCATGTAATTGCCATCCATTTATAAACTTTGTTGCCTTGATTTTTACATTTTCTCCATTTGCTGCTTTAAAGGTGATATAACTATTCGGAGTTCCTTTTTTATTAATTACTAAAGGCTCTGTATACACTCCTCCTTTGATGATACATACGTCACCAGCTTTCATTACTGAAACTGCTTTAGCAAAAGTTTTGAAAGGACTACCTAAAGAACCATTATTACTATCATTCCCGTTAGTTGCGACATAATAGTCTTTGGCAAGTAAACTCTGGGTAAAAACTACCCAGAGAAAGCCAATTAAAAATTTAATTTTCATGGTTTGATTATTATAAATTAATCTAATTAGCTGATTTACTCTTTTACGAATTGTGTTTTACTCTTTCCGAAGACAGATAAGATATAGACTCCAGATTCCATATCTGAAATTGATATCAATTCATCTACAGAAGTAAGTTTCGCTTTCTTAATGGTTTTACCAGTGATATCATAAATGGTAACAATATCATTAACCTCAACTCCTAGAATAGCAATCGATTCTTTAGATGGATTTGGATATACTGCTAATAATGAATCATCTGATGTAGGATCCTGTCTGTTTCCAACAGATAAAATCTTCCACTTTTGATTTGCATTGGTACTACTATAATTCCAGATAATAGCGTTTGCTCCAACTGCTCCTCCTGCTCTGTCCAAACCTCTCGATAAACAATGCATTGGTTTTATCCCATAAATACCGTTGCCATTCGTAACGATTTTCCATTTTTTATGTGAATCTACATTATCGGTCCATGTGGCAACATTAGTTCCATTTTCGCAACGAGCATAAGGAACTTCTAAATATCTATTAGTCCCCACATTCCTAATCGTATATGAATTATCACTCACATGCTTAATCTCCCATTTCTGATCATCAAAATTTGCTGGTTTATGCATTCTAGCACTATGACTTTCTAAGGCACGAGCTAATAATCTTTCATTATTCTGAGGAGATTCTATATGATAAATACCATTTGGAATCAACTGAGTAAAACGAGCATTTACTGTCACATTATTTACCTGATCTCTCGCAATAGCATCTTGCCAAGAGGAATTTAATGGTCTGATATGAACTTTATAAACATATCCGCTTCCTGCTGCAGGCAAACTAGGTAGGTTAACAGTAATTGTTTTTGTACCTGAACCTTTGGCAACTTGCTCATTTTGTTGTGCAATCCAACCTGTAGATGACCAGAACTCTACGATGATATCTCTGGTAGTAGAAGCTTCATAATTAATATCAAATGAATATGAAGTAGCTTGTACAATAGTAGTTGGTGCATTGCTAAAGGAAACCTTATCTGCAAATGTTTGGTTCGCAACAGTTACATTTTCTACCTGATCTCTATCGATAGCTTCTTGCCAAGTAGTTCCTACTGGTCTTATATGTGCTTTGTAGATATATCCAGTACCTGGAGTTGGTGCAGATGCTAAATCAACGGTAACATTTGCCGTTCCTGTTCCTGCATTCACGGTAACCATCTGCTGACCTAACCAGCCAGTTGATGACCAAAATTCTACCACAATTTCTCTATTCATGGAAGCACTATAATTCACTTTAAAATCGTAGGAAGTTTGTGGTTGAATAGTCGTTGCTGGATTTACAAAAGTAACCTCATCAGGAGTAGTACTAACATTACAATCTTCTCCTGGTAGTCCATAGCATCCATTTCCTGTAGGACCTAAATCTGCATTCCAGTTGATTCCAGGAACCCATTTTGTTCCTCCATATTCATATGCCCCGGCATCTGGTGCAGATCCTACAAAACCATCGGTTATACCTGATATTCTTCTACCAGCATTTACGGCTGGGGAGTTTGACCTTAACGTAAAATCATTTCCGTTGTAGTTCGTATATCCTAATTTAGTAATTACATTATTTTGTTTATCTGCATCTCTTTCAAAAGTACCTTCGTCTTCCTGTGTAGAAGGGTCATCTTCAGTTCTAACATCGGCAATATTATTCCAAACTTTTACATTTGAAAATGCTGTTCCTGGCTTATGCCAAGCTCCCATTGCTCCTCCTTCTGTCTTAACTAAAGTATTATTAAAAATATCAATGTCTTTACCATTCCAATTAATCTGGACTCCAGTCCACTCTACATTCCATACTACATTATGATGTACCGAAAATGCTTCTGCATCATTATCCAAATATATGGCTGCAGCTTTTCTTAATTTTCCTCTACCTTCACTATCATGAAACCAATTATGATGAATCTCTCCATAATGCGGTCCACCTACCGTGTACAGCAAGGCACAATCATCATTAATTAAGTTTGATCTGTATACATCATTATAGGCAAACTCACTTCTATTATTAAAGAATTGAATACCATCTCTTCCGGCTCTAAAAATTGTGTTTCCTTTGAAAAGTGTATTTTTTCCACCTCTAGCATTTATAGGTGCATCATAAGATCCGATATAATTAAAATCATGAATTCTAGAATTAAGGATTCTATTTTTATCGCCACTTACTTTGATACCATTAGCAGCTCCAAAAGCTATCTCACAACGCTCTATAGTATTATTATTCCCTTCCATTAAAACGCTTTGTTTATTGGCGGAAAAACCTTTTTGAACTCCTTGTGTATGATTCCCATAGAAAGAAGAAACACCATAAATCACATTATTGTTTGAATTTCTAGGCATATTAATCGATCCTCCAAAAACAGCGAGGTTTCTGATATGAATAAAACTTCTTCCACTTAGATCTACAGTTGTTGTTCTTCTTCTCATTTGCACAACCCCATTAACTGGTGCCTGCCCACCTGGCATTTGCACAAATAGTTCCTTTGTTTGCTTATTAAACCACCATTCATTTTGATAATCTAGAGCCCCTTTTACTCCTTCTAAATAAAAATCTCCTTTATCAGCTGGAGCATGAAACGTTCTAATCCATGCAGGATTTTTATCAAGTGTAAAATTCACCCTTCCTGAAGAACTACTATTAATAAATGCTTTCCAGGCAATCCACCCTGATCCAGGTTTATCACCATAAAAGAAAACGGATCCTCCTGACCAATTAATATTAGGTATTTGTGAAGAGGTTAAAAAAGCTCCGTTAACGACATTGCTTCCACTACCTCCATCATTTCTACGAGAATTTAATGTAAAAGGATCTCCATCTGTATTATTAGGCCATCTAGCTAAATCCATCGCTGTATTTCCATTTAAAACAAAGTTTTCTTGTCCTAAATCCCAATTTATTTTGGTTTTGTAAATAGCTCCATTGTCTTTTTGCCAACCGCTAAGCGCCTGCATCGCACTGATGATCACCTTTTCTCCTTGTTTTGAAGTATATGTAATCGGTTGACCAGCTTGCCCCGACCTAGCTGGTCTAATGACTTCTTCATAGGTACCTCCTCCAATAACAATAACATCGCCTGGTTGCGCAACTGAAGATGCTTTTGAAATAGTTTTGTAAGGTTTGGCTTGTGTTCCGGGATTAGAATCATTCCCGTTTTTCGATACGTAAATGTTTTTAGCATTTACAGAAGATACGATGGCGATTAAAAACACCAAAACATACCTCCTTAAGAGAGTTTTAAAATTTTTCATGACTGTTAGTTGAGTTTAGTTGCCCGAAAGTTAGTTCTACTCTAGCTTTCCGACGTTATAGTTTTAGTAATCGTATTGTTTATTGAAGAATTCGTTAAGTATTCCAGAAAAAATTATGACAAGAGAAGACAATCTTAGGAAGCTTTTAATTGTTCCTATTCTTCATAATTTTTCCTGAAATACCTGATATCTGAGTTATCTGTTTACAAAAATTTTCTTTAGAATGGTTTGATTGCTTTCTGTATCTTTTATTTCAAGAACATAAATTCCTTGATGCAATCCTTGAAATGAGATAGACACTTGCTTTTGTTGCTCTTTTAGTTTTTCTGTTTTGATGACGTTTCCAACAAAATCAGTCAGCTTATATTCTGGATTTTTTAGAGATTCAAGACCTGAAAGGTTGACAAAATCCTTTGTTGGATTTGGAAACACCTTAATCTCATCAAAAATTCTTGATGCCACCAAAGAAGAGGATGGTTCTACACCCCAAACCAAGTTATTATTGCTATATAGGGTTATATTTTGATTTGATTCGTACGCTATTCCAGCAGATTGATATGAATAATCATCTGATTCATTAAAGGCACTCCAGTTTGCTTTGGCAAAACGAGTTTGAATAGGTCCGGAATTTTGAGAAGGATCTAATACTCCAGCACCGATATCAAAAGTAATTTCTAAATAATCCATACCTCTATCCTGACCAAAAGTACCATTCACAAGATTAGTTCCTAGTTGTGCCCAATCACACCAAAAATTAAGATCATTATTATCTTCTGAAGTAAACCAATATCTAATGCTTAGCTCTTCAAAAGATACCGATTGGCCTCCATTATTTACTATTCTGAGATGTGGATTGATCATATTATCCGTTGCATTTCCTCTCCCTCCATCAATATATTCTAGTACTAAATCACCACTAGGTGCATCAGTAACAGAAATTTCTAGCGATTTTGTAGCTGTTTGTCCAACACCATTATCGATCGTTAATGAAACTAGATATGTTCCAATGCTATCAAATGTATGTGCAATACTAACTCCATTTCCGGTAGTACCGTCTCCAAAATCCCAAGTGTATGAAAGTGGATTCCCTAATGGGTCAGAAGATGCTGATGCGTCGAAACTTACTACCAAAGGAGCAGACCCTGATTGATTATCTGCTACAAAGTCAACAATAAGGCTTCCATCGGAAACGGTTATTGATTTAGTAATCATATCCTCTAATTTCCCATCACTTACTGTAAGCTTGACTTCATAGACTCCTGGATTTATAAATTCATAATCGGTAGTAATTCCAGTAGCTGTATCACCATTTCCAAAATCCCATGAATACGTTAATACATCATTATCAGGATCGGAAGACCCAGACGCATCAAAGCTTACCAATAATGGGGCAATTCCAAGATCAACATCTGATGTAAATTGAGCTATCGGAGCTTGATTAGCATCTAGTACTTCTATTGTTATTGTAGTACTATTAGTGTTTCCATCAGGATCAGTTACGGTAAGTGTTACTAATTGATCTCCTATTTGTGTAAATTCATAAGATGTAGTCACTCCAACTGCGGTATCTCCATTTCCAAAATCCCAAGCATACGATAGTGTGTCACCATTAGGATCACTAGAAGCTGAAGCATCAAAATCTACTAACAATGGTGCAAAGCCTGAAACTGGTGTTGCAGTTACTCTTGCTAAGGGAGCATTACTTCCGCCTGGTTCGATACCACTTACTAACTTTCCATTGAGATATAATGCTACTTGATCCCAAGGCGCAAATTCTTTTTTGGTTCCGTCATACGAGTAATCATTAGATTGATCCGTATCCGACCAATTACTATTGGCTATTTTGGGTTCCATTCTACCAGAACCATCACTTCTTCCAAGCATACCTGCTGCTGGATCAAAAGTAATCTCCAAATAATGATTATTCCCTTCGGTATTTACGATTTGTCCCTTTACATTATTACTACCGATCATTGCATAATCCACAAAGAAATTCAGCGGTAAATCCGTTTCTGTTTCAAACCAATAGCGAATACTTAGATCAGCGTATGCAACATCTTCCGAAGAATTATTAAAAATTCTAAAATGTGGTTTGATAATATTGGTAACTGCTCCTTCTGAAGCATCCTTATACTCCAATGTTAGAATTCCATCTCCACCAATTTGAATGTTTCTTGGAGTTGATGTTTTGGTAACACCATTGATTCCTTTCGCTACAGATGTAATTTGATAATTTCCATCTGGCAAGCCAGTTACATCTAATTCATAAGGTGCTGTTGTATCTTCACCTACTAATTCTCCATTACTAAAAAATTCTACCTTAAGAACATTATTACTTTCATTTAATAAGTTTGCTTCTATATGAACTGTACTTCCTGAAACATATTTATCACCAGATTTTGGAGACATTAATGACAAATAGATAGCTTCTCCTCCAGACATTGCTTCCATTTTAAGCGAATGCTCTTTATAAATAGCCACTTCTACATCTCCTTCAAAAACTCCGAATTTATCCCTTGGTGTATTGTTATCTGGAAACCACCAAAACGCACTAGCACCAATCTTTTTTTGTTCTATGAACCCATACATTTCTTCCCACCATTCGTATCGCTCTTGAATTTCAACATTAAATTCTCCGATGTATAATGGTTTCTTTAGAATTTGATGAGATTCATCAGCCCAATCACAGACTAGTTTTAAGGTTTCTTCTAATGTGAAATTGGACCAACTCTCACGAATATAGGGATGTGCAGAAGCAAAATCGATATAAGGCGATTGATGAATTTTGATAAAATCATTTCCTTCATCTCCACCAAATCCATAGCGAGTTCCGTGTGCTTCTAAACCTGTGCTTAATAAATGATTGGAATCAATTGCTTTAATAAAGGCTCCCATATCATCTACCCATGCTCTCAATACATCCGAAGTTACATCATCTCCAAATCCCTGATATCTTGGTTCATTCATCAACTCCCAAGCGAGAATTGTAGGATCATTTCTATATTCTACACCATCGTAGTGATTAACACGAGTAAGAAAATATTCTACATAATCCTTATACCCCTGAATAGCAGAAGCATTTGTAAAGAACTGTCCTTGATCATGCGTTCCTGCTCCTTCTACCTCGATACCTTCCCATTTGAGTCGATCTTTGATGCCTCCGTAATCATTCCAGTAATTTTCTAAAGCCACGATCAGTTTAATTCCATTTGCTTCTGCAGATTTGATCACATAATCAAATAGTGAAAATTGTCCTTCACTGTAGACTCCTTTTTGAGGTTCGAATCCATGCCAATCCTCGTGGCTAAAACCCCATAGTCGTACTACTCTCACTCCATTTTCATATAACCTTCGCATATGTTCATCAATGCGATCTTTGTCCATAAATTGCGTTTCGATATCACCGCTAGAAGAACCATAAGTAAAAAAGTCATATACATTGGCCCCAGAAAAATAGTAGGGCCTTCCGTCTAGCATAAATTTCTCACCATCCGTGTAGACAAAGTCTGATGATGGCATTCTTTGCGAAAACGATTCCATACCAAAAAATAGTAAGCATAGAAATGTTATTGTGCTAATGTTAGTTTTCATCTTAAAATAGATTAGTTGAGTTTTTAAATTTGTTGTTTTTTGAATTGTATCTTTTGTACTCCAACTATCAACACAGCATCATTTAATCACAAGACATTCCCCTTTTTAGTCCTGGATCAACGATCACTTTTACTTCTTTAGTTTGATGTTTTAGATAACTGTTGGATGCCTATGAAGAATTTGACACCCAACAGTTTCACATTTATTTGGCAATCTGTTTAATTATTGTTTTTCTGTCTACTTGAATCTGAATAAAATACATACCTGACTGAACCGAAGTCATATCAAGTTTCATTTCTTTTATATTGTCTTGAACATATCTAGATGATATTGTTTTTCCACTAATATCAACCACACGAATGAAGGCATCTTTAAAACTGTAATTACTATCTAATAATAGATAATCTGTTACCGGATTTGGAAAAGCAGTTACACTTAAAGATTGTTCTGACAATGAAGGATCATTTTCTTTATTTTGACAGTCAGGAATGTCACTCTGATTCGTAAAATAAATGGTATATTCTCCACTTTTAGAGACCAGAACAAAATTATCTCCATCCATGGTTACCAGATAAGCACCATCAAAATTTGATATTCCAGTTCCAGACAAAACAATATCAGGCCCCACTTGCCCAAATGTTTGGCTGGTAATAGCAGCTTTCAAATCTATCCACCATCCTGGATTTCCATTATTTGTGCTCATAGAAAGTTGCCATAATCCATTATTTTGTAAATCCCAATTGACTGTAAAATTGGTTACGTTACTCAAATCTGGACCATTCTGACCTAGCACATAAACTTTATCATAGGAAATATTAGCTAAGGTTGGTAATGCGGCACTCATTGGTGCCCCAAAACTACAATCATTACCAGATGATGGCTGGGTCACAGTAATAGTTTGTATTACACTATCTGACAAAGAACCATCACTCACCGTCAATGTAATTGTATATACTCCTTCTATAGTATATGTATGATTCACAGTTTCACCATTTCCCGCAGAACCATCGCCAAAATCCCATACATATTCTAAAGCATCTCCATTTGCATCTGAAGATGCTGATGCATCCATAGCTACGATCAATGGAGCTATTCCTGTAGTTACAGAAGTATCAAAACTTGCCTCAGGAGCTACATTTCCTTCCAAAACAGCAATTGTCATTGGTAACGATGTATCCGATTGTACTCCATCACTAATGGTTAAAGTAGCAGCATAAGATCCAGCTAAAGTATAAGTATGCGAAGGGGTTTCTAAATTACTAGTATTGCCATCTCCAAAATCCCATAAATAATCAATGCTAGATCCTGAAGGGAAAACAGAACTTGAAGCATCAAAACTGACTAGTAACGGAACATCTCCAGAAACTGGCGTAGCCGTAAAATTAGCTTCCAATCCAGGTAAGGTACTTTGTACTTCTATTGTCTGAGTATCGGTATCTGTCTTTCCATTGCCATCATCTACTGTAAGTACCACTTGATAGGTTCCAACCTGTTGATATGTATATGAAGTAGTTACTCCTGTAGCTGTATCTCCATTTCCAAAATCCCAACTATAAGAAAGTATATCATCATCTGGATCAGTAGAATTACTAGCATCAAAACTAATAGCTAATGGAGCTTCTCCAGAACTAACATTATTCGTTATCACTGCATCAGGACTTCTATTGGTATTGTCTCCCGAAATTGGTTCTAATCCCCAAACTAATACTCCTTGATAGTACAATGTTACGAGTACATGTGGTTTTAACGAAGTTTTAGATCCATCGTAAGAAAAATCATTACTCTGATTATGTGTTTGGAATCCTGCATGATGTAATCTGGTTTGTATCTGTCCCGACTTACCATTTGCATTGATATTCCCTGATGATGCAGAGAAACCTACTTCTAGATAATGCTCACTATCCTGAATTCCAAAAGTACCATTAACACCAATAGGTTGTGAATAGTCAATATTAAAATTCATCGGAATATCATGTTCTGGAGTAAACCAATATCTTATTTTGAAATCGTCTAACGAAACACTTTGATTAGATTCATTTACAATTTGGAATACTGGTTTTAATTCTACAGTAGCAACTCCTGAACTATTATCACGATATTCTACACTGAAATCTGTATCTGGTAAATCTCCAAATCTTTCATCTACAGTAATCGTAATCTCGGTAGGATCACCAACTATTTCTCCATCTGCAGCAGCTCTTACTAGTTTTATGGCATGTTCTCCTTCAGTAAGATTTGTTATGGCAATTGGTGCTACTATATACACCGAACCTTGTTCTACATTATCAATAAAATATTTAATATGCTGACCATTAGGAGCAATATCCCATAAGAATGTGGTAAACTCTATTTCAAAATCCGGACCTACCAATCCGCCATCAGATGGAGATTGTATCATAACCGTAGGGTCTTGAGGTAATTGATCTTTGGTGACAATTACCGTAATTGTTTCTCCCAGATCTGTAACTGAGTTATCACTACGTTCCATTTGCAAGGTTAATTCATGAGGACCCTCCGATAAAGCTGTTCCATCTGCATGAGGACCTTCAGCATCAATCAATCCTCTGTCCTGACCATCTATTTTAAATCGAAGTTTATATTGCTGTGAAGGTAATTCCCAACCTTCTGTTTCAAAATTGATGGTTATTGGAGCATTCACCATTTGCCCATCTACTGGAGATGTAAAGAAGATATCTGGCAGTGGTCCTATTGGAGTATTAGCATCACCGCCATGTAATGTCCAGATAACCGCAGCATCAAACATTTTAAGCCCTTGCTCGGTTAGTAAATGCATAAACTGATCTCTTAATGGAAAGGCTGTTCTTCTTGATGGAATTGAAATACTGGCTTCGTATCCAAACAAAATGGGTTGCGTTCCAGCTTTTGCCACAATAATAGCTTCATCAGATGGGTTCCCGAATGGTAAACTCTGAGTGATTCCATATAAAGCAGTTTGCGCATCAGCACCAGCTGCCATTGGATGATCTGTATCTGCAATGGTAACCTTAGAAAACCCTTCAGAGGTAATTCCAAAACCAGAATTTAATGGTCCTGAAGTCATTCTTAGTTTTCCATACATAAAAGGATTCCATGTCATTAATGGCACACGTGCACCTTCCAGATCATTCCCTAGTTCTCTAGGATCTACGGAAGAGGAAATTAATACTAAATCAAAAGGATTAGCAGATTGAGGACTGGTAGCTTCTTCATCGGAAAACAACGTAATTGCAAATCCTAATTTTTGCTCTAATCTGGATTTTATACGCTGATCTTCATTAGAAAGGTTGTCCTTATCTCCTACTACAAACATCACTTTGATCGTATTCTTGTAGTTTACTTGAATTTCTGGTGTAATCGAAGCTGTTTTGCCCTCATTATAGAAAACCTTTGCTGTAATTCTATATGTTTTCCAAATCAAAGGATTCCAATCCATTTCATAAGGAGAGGTTGTTACACTTCCTATTAAATCATCATCTATATAATATTCGATTTTAGAAACATCCGTAATATTGGTATTTACAGCTAGTCTTACAGCATCCGAAGTATCAATTTGAGCTCCATCAACTGGAGAAGATATTTCTAATAGTTGAGTTCCTGCTATCGCGGACTCTGAACCATCTATCTGCTTGATATATGCTTCTAGTTGATCAATTTCACTAGCACTCAATGTAGATACCGCTCCGTGTGCATCATTTGGATTATAGGTCGTTAGTACATCTCTAATTGTTGGAGCAGATCCATCATGAAGATATGGCGCAGTAGCCCAAACATCTTTTAACGTTGGAACGTCAATCCCTAACAATGATTTTTCTAAACGATTCCCACTTGTAGCAATAATAGTCCCGACATCGTGTAATTTTCCGGATGGACTATCTGTAAAATTATCTCCACCATGACATGACATACATTGCAGATCTGCGAAAATTGATTTTCCAGCTACTGCATCGGCGGTCAAGGAACCATCTTGATTTCGGTATGGACTTGGGTCAAATTGATTTAAAGATTCAATATATGCTGCTAAAGCATCTAAATCAGGAGATTTACCTGCTTTTGGACTTCCTAAAGTTAATGCTGTAGTACCTTCATTAAAAGTAGCATTATCTATAAATCCCTGCCCTTTGAAATGAAAACGAATATCATTCTCAAAATCTTGAATCTCATCAAAGTTGGCACTCCAATGTACTCTTCCATGACCAGTTCCTGCTCGACCAACTAAAGAAATAGTATTACGAAGTCCCTCTCCACGATCTGTAAAATCCCAGATTCTTCCATCTTGGGTTCCATCGATATGACAACTAGCACAACTTACATAACCATCTGTTCCCATTCTGATGTCGGCAGCATCATAAAATATTTGCTTCCCTTTAAGAACCTCAGCACTTAATAATTCTTGAGTAACCGTATGAATTGTTGCTATTTCTTCTAAGAGCGTTGTTCCTTGTGTAACCATTTGATCCGCATCAAATACGGTAACCGTCCGATCCATAAAGTTCTTCACAAATAATCGATTCGTAGCTTGATCAAACACCATTCCCTGAGGTGCTTTACCTACATCTTTTTTATTTAGTTCTAAACCGGTTTTAGGATCAATAACTACGATTCGGTTATTACCTTGCATCGTGATAAAAAGATAATTTCCTGTAGGACTAAACAATGCCGAAGAAGGCTGACCATGATTATCAATATCTAGCCTATTCTGAAGGATCTCGGTGCTGGTCGTTAGATTAAGAGGTGATATTGCAGTTCGTACCACATTATCAAAAGTTAATGTTTTTCCATCTCTAGCCAAACCTCGTAATGTATTGTCTTTTTTTGCTACAGACCAAGCTGTATTGTTATCTGGATGAATACTAATTCCAGCAATATAATTAGGCAATCCTCTACCTTCATTACCGTTATCCACTGTAAAGTCATCCAATGCTAACCCAATGGTATTTCGAAGAGTAAAAGTAGATAGATCTACTTCCCATATTTGACCTTCCTGATCTGGTGATATAAATCTTGTTACTAATAACTTTTCGCTATCACCTGTTATAGCAAGTGCTCTTGGCGTATTTCCTATAGCGATTGAAGATACAAGAGTGTTTGTGACAGCGCTAACCTCTATCAATTCTCCTGATCCAAAAGCAGAAACAAAACCACGAGTGCCATCTGGAGTAAATACAATACCGTAAGGTCTAGATCCTCTATCTAAAGCTATTTTCTTTATAAGAATACCTTGATTATTTAGAATATAGAGTTCATCCGAATCTCTACAGGTGATCCAAGCATTATTATTAGTGTCCAATGCTATATTTACTGGATCCTCTCCTACAGTAACTTCGTCTATAATCGAAAAATTATCAGCATTTATAAGTGTAACTGAATTATTATCTGGATTGACAGACCATACAATTCTATTATCCTCATCCACTATAATTGGACTTGATTGCTTTGGTCCACTACCTGCTATATTATTGGTCACCACTATTGACTGAGATGCTACTGCAAATCCCCCATTATTATCAGAAACCTGTACCTGAACAGTGTAGTTTCCTGCTTCGGTAAAAATGTGATTTGTAGTATTACCAATCCAATCTGTTTTCGGAGAACCATCACCAAAATCCCATCGGTAGTTCAATGAATTACCGTCGGGATCTGTGGCATTTACGGTAAACTCTAAATTAGTCCCCACAATTATTGGTGATGGAATATTCAATTCTATATTAGTAACTTCTGGAGATTGGTTAGAAGAATCTCCTCCTGTAGTGAAATAAAATGTGTATTCTTCCATTCCGTTACCAACAGCATCTTTTATTCCGTCTTCTACAAACTTTACTTCATACGTAGTATTAGGTAATAACTTTTCTTTTGGGGCATAATTAATAACTTGATAAGAGGTAGTTGTTATATCTCCTTTAATCGGCTGACCACCTAACGGACTTACCTGAATCGTTTGATCATTAAGAGTAAGATCATTTAGAGTTTCGTTAATTACAAAACCAATAGTTGTGGTAACAGGCTGATTAATTGCTCCTGCTACTGGGAAATGATGTCCAACAGATGGAGCTTTAGTATCTAAACCATCTTGGTGTGCAAAAATTGATGTCTTATCATCTCCACTAGCTACCAAAATATGTCCGATTGGCATCCATTGATTGTCTATGAACTGTAGTGTCTCATCACTAGAAGGAGGTATAAATTCTTGTTCAATTTCCATCGTTTCAAAATTGAACTTCACCCCCCTATCAAACCTTCCAGAAAAACCATATTCATCTTGAAAAATCATGTATCTCCCTAAAGTAATCTGATCAGAATGCAAGCTAAATCCTCTTTTTACATTTGTAGGATCACTAATATCAAAACCTACTAATGCATCAGGACCTTGGTTCCCACTCATGAAAACCAGATAGTTTCTCCAAAGTTGAATTCCCGTGCTATATTGTTCATGTGGAATATCTCCACCAAAAGATCCTAAAAACTTAATGTCATCAGGGTTTCCAAAATCGAAAACACTAATATCGCCAGTTTGAGGAGCATAAAAGACATAATTCCCTACACGCACTACTACATCTGGTAGTGAGACCGAAACAGGTATATCATCTACCTGCACTCCTGATCGCATGTCGAATACTCTACTACCATTAATTGTATGCGGAAACGTCTCTAAATTATCATAGTTAGACTGTCCGTCTTGAACAGTATACAGTATATCCGAAGAAGTAACAGGCTTACGATCTAACATATCAGAAAGATCCAGATATTTATAACCTGTACCCTCCACTTCTGGCACAGAATATTCTCTATAAAAAAGATCGCCATCTAGTTTCCACCATCGATGTCCATTATTTGCCGCATCGCTAAACTGAACTCTTTTTGGAGCCGTAGGATTAGAGATATCCCAAACTCCTGTTCCAGCTTGCCCATTAATCATTAAGTAATTGCGATGGTAGGTATTAATTCTATCCCCTTCCGGAAAGTTGGCCAGAAAAGTTCCTGCAGGCCAGGTTTGTGTTGTCATTTCCGGACCGGCAGTACCATCATACATCATATTGAATGAAGATAGTGCTACCAGACCAGATAAAATGAGAACTCCTATTGTGTAAAAAAGCGTTTTACGTACATTTTTAAAATACGCGAGCCATCCACACTTATTTTTTGGTGTTGGTCCCATAATAAGTTGTGAGTTTTTTGAATTGTTTTGTTGTACTTTTTATTTAAAAAAAGCTGTTTTTGAATGCTATAAAAAAGGAAAGAGACTAAGGAGTTAAGGAAGGTAATAATCTCTTTCCTTTGATGATTTTATTATTGTTTTATAATCTGTTTTGTGATTGTTTCTTTTTGGTTTCTGATTTTCAAAAAGTAAATTCCTGATTTTAAATCTACCAGATCTACTTCAATAAAATTAGTATTTATGTCTTTGTTTAAAGAAACCTTTTTCAGTACTTTCCCAGTTACATCAACAATATCTACCTGATTGGTTTTAAGAATACTATTAGACGATATTATTAATTTATCAGAAACAGGATTTGGATAAGCTTTGATTTCAATACTAGTATCTTCTTCAGGCTTTCTTAATTGATCTGTACAATTAGGTGCCGTATCACTATTGCTAAAATAGATGGTGTAGGTTTTATCCTTAGCTACTAGAGCAAAATTTTGACCATCTTGTGTTGCGTAGTACGCCCCATCAAGATTTGCAAATCCAGTTCCAGAAAGTGTTATGCTTGGCTGTGCTGAATTAAAATTTTGACTAGTTACATTGTTTTTAAGATCATTCCACCAACTTGGAACTCCATTATTGGTATTCATAGAGAATTGCCATAATCCATTATTTTGTAGATCCCAGTTGATTGTAAAATTAGTCACATTGCTTAAGTCTGGGCCTCCAGATCCCAATACGTAAATATTAGAATAAGAATTATTAGCAATGGTTGGTAGCGGATTTGCTAATGGAGCACCGAATGTACAATCACCTCCATTACCTGATCCTGTAATGGTTATCGTTAATTGATCCGTATCCGAAATTCCATCAGTGTTTGTTACTGTTAATATAGCTATGTAATCCCCTGCCGTTGTGTATTCATGACTTACAATAGACCCAGTACCAGAAGTACCATCACCAAAATCCCAGTTGTATGATAAACTGCTTCCATCTGATGATGTAGAACCTGATCCATCAAAAGTAATTGTCGCAGGAGCTATTCCAGAATTACTATCTACCGAAATACTTGCTGTAATTATTGGAGTAGTATCATCATTTACAGTTATAGTTTTACTAGTTGTATCATTCAAAGAACCATCACTAACTGTTAAACTTACCTGATAGCTACCAGATGTGTCAAAAACATGTGAAATGCTAACACCAGTAGCTGTGGTTCCATCCCCAAAATTCCAAGAATACGATAGTGTATCACCATCGGGATCTGAAGATTGAGAAGCATCAAATTGTACTGTTAATGGTGCATTACCAGAACTAAGATCATTTGTAAAACTAGCAGAAGGTGGTAAATTACCTGTGCCCCCAATAACATTTGGAATAAATGGTGCGAAGTGTGGTCGAAGCACATCCATTTTCCATTCATTTACAGTAGTCCAATCATCTTGTAATATTCCACCCGTATCTCCTGAATTTGGATTCATCGTCCAAAATGTCCAGGAATATATACTTCCCATAAAATCAACCCATTCTGTAAACCAAGTAAAAGCTACACCACCAAAGGCATCTTGATCTTTAATTCCAAACTCTCCAATAAATAATGGAGATGTTTCTTCTTCGTATAAATAATGAAAGTTTTCTGTCCATATTGGTGGCATGTTTTGAGGAAATGAAGCTGCTTCAAACCAATCTTGAGGTGCCACTTCTGGTCCATATTCGTGAGCAGAATACATTAATTTCGAAGGGTTTGATAATTGTACAGGATATTGTCTTGCTCCCATTAATTGTCCTCCCCACCAATAGGAATTTCCTTCAAACTCACCAACGCCTTCTACAATGATTAACACATTAGGATTTACCTCCAAAATCGCATTTCCACATCGTTCTGCAGCTTTATTCCAATCGGTAGCTGGATTGCTATTACCCCAAGAAGATCCATGAGGTTCATTATTTAAATCCATACCTACCACAGCCGAATAGTTTTTATAACGCTCAGCCATGAATAGCCAATCATTAATCCATCTTTGTTCTGAATATTCATTAGTATACCAAAGATCTTCTATTAAGTATCCATCTGCTGCTCTGGAATGATTATCTAATACAATTTTAATATCATTATCCTGACACCATTGCACCAAAATATCCATGAGTTCTATTGGTTTGGTGATTTGTGATTCTTCCTCATTCATAGGAGAAATTCCAGTATAGGCATCAGTCCCATAAGAATTGATGCTAATCGTAGAACTTGGGTTTAGCATTTCATTAGACCAGGGTACTCTAATGGTATTGAATCCTAAATCTTTGATTTGCTGGAGTACGCTTTTCATATCACGACTCCAAATTCCATGAGGAAAATAGGTTTGTGTTTCAAAACCGAACCAATTTACCCCAGTAAGTCTTACTTCCTTTCCTGTGGAATCGAATAATTTATTCCCAGAAACCGAAAGCCAGTTTTGTTGTTGTGCATAGACACCTGACATATTACCTAAAAGCAATAGCAGTGCTATCGTGTAGTTTATAAATTGTTTCATTTGTAGTTAGTTTTTTATTGTTTTTGATCTGAGATGAAATTTGATCATCTAGAGTTTTTCAGAACACGGAGTGATACTTATTAGTAACATCTTATTTTACTATTGATAAAAGTTAAGTGGCTGATTTTATCAGTAAATTCTAATATTCTAAAATATCTTTATTGATTATGTATTTAGATTTTAGAAGTGTAGATATAGTGATAACCAATTTCTTCATCAAATTGATTAAAATAAATAGCTATCACTATATCTTCTTCTTTTATATGGCAAAAAAAAGTAGAGAGAGGCATATACTACCTCTCTCGTTTTGGACTTTAATTTTTAATAATTTTATCTCTGAATTTATCTCCTGAAAGAATATCGTAAATTTCTAAAATATACATTCCAGTAGGTAATTCATTTACTGAAAGTCTAGTCGACTTTTGTTTATTCACTAGCGATTCTGTTCTTACCACATTTCCAGCAATATCAATTATTCTAACTCTCGTATTTTTCATATCAAAATTAGTTGTGATATTGATAAACTCTGAAGCTGGATTTGGAGTCGCTGTTACTTTAAGCACTTCTTCTGGAGCCTTAGTTCCTGGCTCTTGATCTGAAAAGAAGAATCCAAACTCAGCATTAGCCAAAGCAACTTCTATCTGAGCCCAACTTCTATGGTAACGTTGTGTATATTCTTCTCCAGCATTATAAGCTGTTTGAAGTCTATCAAATTCTGGATCATTTTTATAATCAGATCTTATATCCAAAAATGAAACACCTGGTTCGATCACATCGCCATTAGGCATCGTTCCTGTAAAACCATTTGGAACATATACTTCTTGCTCGAAGATTCTTGCGAAATCACCTCTATCTTCAGGAGAAGATACTCCTTTATCGTCTCTATAGGTATTCCACATTCTATCAAGCACTTCTTTAGCAAGGTCTCTGGCATCTGTATCAAAAGTAGCATGTTTCTGAGTAGCTGCCGCATAATAAATTAATGCCTTAGCCATAGAAGCTGCAACTCCTAGATCTTTTCCATAATCCGTAACGGTAACACTTAAATTATTGTTACTTCCTGGACTATCAGCGTCCCAAGTATCAGGCTCTCCAGTCCACTCTAGTGTAGCCGGAATTTCGAAATCATCCGTACCGATAAGTTTTACTTCGCTTTTTACCCATGCTACCCATTTATCCATTAAGTTTTTGGCCATTGGATCATTGGTAATGTAATAATATTCAGCCACTCTTTCCATAGACCAAGCTTGCCATCCGAACCAAGTTCCACTTCCTGGATCATGATATACCGGATCTTTGTCGTACGCCATTCCATAGAATGTAGATTTACCTGAAGGATATACACTATAATCACCGTTCCAGCTGTTAGTAGCTCCACCAGCGATAGCTCCTTCTTTAGACTGTAACCAAGTATAGAACTCCATTTGTCTAGTTAAACTTTCATTCCAGTCTCTTTCTCCATTTTGAGATTGAGGTTTTAGTTCATTTACCTGTGTTAATGCATATGCAGCCATTGGATTTTGATATCCAAAATGGCAATGACTAGAACTTATTCTAAATGCCCATTGCGAAGCAGGATCTGCCGAACCACCCCAAGACATGTACCACGACATTAAGTAATGTGCACTGTCATATCCAGACCCCGCTCCACTAGAAGCACTTTGTACTCCTAAGGGCTTAAAATATTTATCAAACATGGCTATTCTCAAATAATCTCCCATTTTGGTAGCTTTATCTAAGTCTAAGCTTCCTAAACTAGCTCCTTGTTCTTTGGCATATAATTGTGCCCAAAACATTGCTTGTACTGCTCTAGCATCTGCATCTGGAGCACTTGTATATCTCCATTGTTGCGCATAATTCTGATCTTCTACAAATAATGGTAAGAAACCATCTGATCCACCCCAATCGAATGACTCCCAAGACGGATGCGGTATTGTTTCATATACAGATTCTTGCTCTCCTCTTTGGAATGTATTTATATAAGATGGTGTACTTACTCCATCTCCTCGATTACCATATCCATAAAAATTATCATTATCCAATAACCAATGCATTTGGTATACATCTGGTCCATAGGTTGCTGTTAAATCTGCAGAAACAGGATCAACTCCTACAGGCGCGTTAAACTCTAACGGAGTTGGATAATCACTTGGTAATGGGAATTCTGCTGCAAATGCTGCTGGAGAAGAAGGGTTATAAGCTGCATTAGTTGGTTGGTCGGCTGTTGTAGGAATAATAAACTGTTCTATCTTGTCCCATACGTTACTTAATGGTGCCCAATCTTTAGTTATTCTTCCGTTCATAACCTCTAACCATAGCCAATAGGAATACAATTCACTTGTAGATTCATGACCATAATCTGGTGCCTCCACAATTAATGTTTCTATAGAATGATGTGGAGAACCATCTGCACTAAAGTATCCGTTAGCCGGATCATAGAACTCATTTCGTAACTCTATAAATCTGTTGATATACGCATTATCTGAAGGAGGAGTAATGATAATATCACCATCCGTAACATTAATGGTAATAACAGCTTGGTCCGTTCCTCCATTTCCATCATCTACTACCAAGGTTACTGAATACGTTCCAATAGCAGTAAATGTATTTTCAACTGTTACTCCATTGGCTGTATTTCCATCACCAAAATCCCATGTATAGCTTAATGCATCTCCATCTGCATCAGAAGAAGCCGAAGCATCAAAAGTTACTAGCAATGGTGCATCACCCGAAATAGGAGTTGCTGAAATATCTGCAACAGGGTCAATATTACCTCCACTATTATCACAATCTGGAGCGATAGCAGAATTACTAAAGTATATCGTAAATCCTCCTGTTTTAGAAACCATTACAAAATCAGTTTCATTAATAGTAACCCAATAGTCTCCATCCAATCCAGCAATTCCTGTTCCTGCTAAGCTTGCTTCAGGATTTGCAGCGCTAAAGTTATAAGTCAAATTACCTCTAAGATCTACATACCAATTTGGTTGTCCATCATTTGTGTTCATAGCAAATACATACAATCCTGTATTTTGTAAATCCCAATTAATTGAGAATTCTCTAAAATTGCTTAAGCTTGGACCTCCTGTTCCTAGTACATGAACATGAGAATATCTGTTATCAATACCTGGTAAAGCTGTAGAAATTGGTGTTTCGAAAGAACAATCATTTTCATTTGAAGCTGGATTTCTAGTGACAGTAATTGAATTCGAAAGATCAAAATCACCTACAAGATCTGCTGCGTTGTTACCCACAGCTGCTCCTTGTAATCCGTCTTCGAAACTTAAATGCCATATTAAACAAACTCCTGTACCAGCACCATCAAAATCTACTCCTTCAACATCTGCTAATGTTGCTGGTAATCCTAAAATATTGTTTAGATCATCGGTGATTACCCAAGTACTATTGGTTCCTTCAGCTCCAGCTAAAGTTATTCCAGATACATTATCCGCGATACCATCACCAACTGTAAAAGTAAATGGTCCTCCAGTAATTGTTCCTCCATCAACAACTGGCGTAGCCACTGGATTTCTAGTTACGGTAATTGAATTCGAAAGGTCAAAATCACCTACAAGATCCGCTGCATTATTACCCACAGCTGCTCCTTGTAATCCGTCTTCGAAACTTAAATGCCATATTAAACAAACTCCTGTACCAGCACCATCAAAATCTACTCCTTCTACATCTGCTAATGTTGCTGGTAATCCTAAAATATTGTTTAGATCATCGGTGATTACCCAAGTACTATTGGTTCCTTCAGCTCCAGCTAAAGTTATTCCAGATACATTATCCGCAATACCATCTCCAACGGTAAATGTAAATGGTCCTCCTGTAATTGTTCCTCCGTCAACTACAATTGGAGTAACGGTACCACATTGTGGTTCTACATCAGAGTTTGTAAAGTAAATTGTATATCCTGCAGTTTTAGAAACCATTACAAAACTTCCTTCGTCAATTGTCACCCAATAAGCACCATCAAAACCTGGGATTCCAGTACCTGCAAGAACAGCATCAGGACTAGCCGAATTAAAGGTCTGAGTAAGATTGTCTCTAAGATCGATATACCAATTTGGTTGTCCATCTGTTGTATTCATTGCAAATTCATACAATCCATTATTCTGCAAGTCCCAATTGATAGAGAACTCCCTAAAATTACTTAAACTTGGACCACCTTCACCTAAGACAAATGCATTGTTATATCTATCATTAATATTTTGTAACGGTGTTGCAATCGGCGTATCAAAAGCACAACTCGTACTTCCATCAGTAACATTAATCGTTTGCGTAGCAACATCTGTGTCTCCTGCTGCATTTGTTACTGTGAGCGTCACTGTAACCTGACCTATTTGTGTGTAAGTAGTAGACGTGCTTACTGTAGAAGCGGTCTGTCCATTACCTAAATCCCAACTATATGCTAAGCTACCACCCGTTGGGTCTACTGATCCTGAAGCATCAAAAGTAACATCCAAAGGAGCAACTCCTGAATCTGTACTTACTGTAAAAGAAGCAATCGGACTTCCGTCTGTAACAGTTATTGTAATTGTTTTACTATCTTCTTTACTTCCATCACTAACAGTTAGTTTCGCTTCATACTCTCCAATGGCTGCATATTCATGTGTAATGGTTACCCCAGCACCAGATTCTCCATCTCCAAAATCCCATATATAGGTTAGTGAATCTCCGTTCTCATCTGTAGATGCGGATGCATCAAAATTCACAGATACAGGTGCAACACCAGATGTTGGTGTAGCTGTAAAATCTGCTACAGGAGCAATATTACCATCTAATACAGTAATGGTTCTAGTAAATTCTGAAGATGTATTTTGTCCATCACTAACGGTTAATGTCACTAAATATGAACCTATTGCTGTATAAGTAATAAGTGGATCTACTACTGATGAAGTCTGTCCATTTCCGAAATCCCAGTTGTATGTTAACGCATCTCCGTTAGGATCCGAAGAAGAAGAAGCATCAAACGAAACCTCTAACGGTGCTGTTCCAGATTCTGGAGTTGCGGTAAAAGAAGCAGTTGGTATTTCTCCACCATTTGGTTCTTTTCCTCCAACCAATACCCCATCTGCATAGATTGGTACGTTATCAGAAATTTTTAAAGTATTATTTAGTCCTTGATACGAAAAATCATTGGATGCATCCCATGCACTTTCTGGTGCACTTGTAGGAAGAGAAATTCTTAATTGTATTTCGCTTCTATACTCTCCTTGACCTCCTGGGAATGGCATCTGATCTTGATCCACCTCTATTTCTGCATAGTAAATATTACTTGCAGCATCCCATTCTTGTAGACCGTTAATTGTTGTTCCTCCAGCTCCTCTAGCTGTTAGTTCATAATCACTAGCAGCATATCCAGCTGCTATACCTTCTGAAATATCTACGAAGTAGCGAGCTTTAAGAGTATTCGGAACTCTTGCTGGCCATCCAGAACGGTTGTTAAGCCAGATAGCAACCTCTGTAAATTTTGCTTGATCATTATTGAGTTTAACTTCGTTTGCAAACTCTAATCCTGGAGTTTCTGGCTGTGGAAAATTAGGTAATGGTGATCCACCAAATTCCATAACCATTCTTGCTAATACTCCCTGATAACAAGCATTGTAATCAGTTGCTACTTCATTAGCCTGAAAATCATCTCTATCTTCTTCGAAAAAGTCATCTGGTTTAGCAGGTCCTCCCATTAATGCACCGTACATTGTATGTCGAGACTCAACAGGATTAGCGCTACTTCTTGACCAGCTCGAATGCTGTCCTCTATGATGCGGTTTTGTTGGAGGATTTACACCGAAACCTGTTACTAGACTTCTATTATTAGGATTATCACCCAACGCATAATTTACCTGATTAATTGCAAAATTTTTGTATTGGCTGCTTTTTGGAGTATTTACATTATCACTGTATATTAATGCTGTTAACGAAGCATTCATGGCATGACGTAAAGATCCCCACTGTGTTAAGTGAGCCTGACCTCCCGGAGAATAGTTTACTCCTCCATTACCTTCTTGCCACCAATCTAAATGACGCTCGGCATCCGTTTTGTAAATGTCTTTTCCAGTAATAATGGATAATAAAACCATATTACCATATGACTTGTCTTCCCAAACCAAACTCCATAAAAAATCTGGCTGTGTATATTCTGCTTCTGCTTTATCCAGATATTTCTGGTCTCCAGTTGCTTTATATAACCAAAGTGCACCCCAAGTTAATTCATCCTGAAAGTTTCCAGATGTATAAGTCCCCACTGCCGGGATATTTCCTTCTGAAGTATATAATCCTCTATAAGTATCTCCAAACTCATATAATTCGATAGCATGACTTAATAAGGTCGCACTATATGCTGGATCACTATCCTTAAATATAATACTTGCAGATGCCAAGGCTGCTGCAGTCTCGCAAGCTACTTCTGTACCAGGATTAGCCGTTGTTAATGCGTATGATTTTCGTTGTCCATACATAGGATGCACATCAACCATCTCGGCTGGCATCCAAAAATTATGGTCCTGTGATTTACTATCCGCTACTTGGGCATAAAATACATTAGGAGAAGGATGACATTTAATAAAGTAATCTGTAACCCATTTAATGTTTCTTTTGAAATGCTCAGTTTGATTAGCAGCATCGTACCCATCTTTATATTCTAGAAACCCCCAGTTAAGTGCAGTGACTGAAAATGCCATTGGGAAACCAAATTTTACATGATCTCCTGCATCATTCCATCCTCCAGTTAGATCGAGTCCTACATCTGCTCCATCATTGATTCCAGAATCAGACCTCCAACTTATTCTATTCCAGTCAGGTAAGACCCCAGATTGTTGGGTTTCATAAAAAAGCAAAGATTTTTGCAATGCTTCTCCGTAATTAAATTGTGCGGATAAGTGTGTGCAAAATAAACACAATAGGAATACTGTGCCCATTTTAATTAAATTTTTCATTGTAAGTGTAGTTTTAAGAATTGTGTTTTTAGATTAGGTTTTAAGTTTTTTGTTACCATTACCGAAACGACAAAACTAGCTGTGAAATCAATTTTCTTTTGGGACTAATTAGTAATTGATATGGTTTAGAAAGAATTTGTTGGTTTTAATGTAATACTCGATAGAATTGGTTAACCAATTTTAAAATTTAAAATTATTCTACCTGAATATTATAGGTTCTTAATATCCGATTAGTCTAAAATCATTCTGAGAATTCAGCTATAGAATGTACGCTTCGTTTTTGAGATCAGAAGTATCCTATTAGATACAATAGCGCTTGAGATAATAGTATCTCTTTGGTTGTGAGTTTGTGCATAGTTAGTTTAGTTTAAGTTCAATGTCATTAAAATTGTATCATTGATTTTTTAGGGAAAATATGTGACACAATGTGTGTTATTTTAAATCATTCCGTTTATCGATGTTTTATTTTATCAGATTTGGTTTTCGTTTTTTTATTATTAACATCTGATTACCATCATAACGATACTCAAAGTTATAACAAGTCTGATGTAAAAGTACGAGCATTGATACCTTTACTACCTCTTAACACGTCTTCATATAAACATAGACAGTATTCATAGACCGTTCTATAGCATACGGTTTTAGGGGAAAAAAGAAATATGAGCTATTTGATTCTTAACTAAAAAAAAAAAGAAAAAAAACACTTTGTTAAGAAGATACTAAGAAATTTAGGCAAAAATAATTTTTAAAAAATCAATTTTTTATAAAAAAAAATAACTATCTCAATGGTAAAACCATAAACCTATTTAACAAAAAAACAATTTTACACATGTTTTCCTATAAAAATCTTCTTAAAATCGTTAATTTTTTAAACAAGAAACAACTTACAGTATATTGGAATTTTGAAAAAATAGTTAGATCAAAAACATAAGATTTTTACATTATTACGTCTAATTAATTGAAATATTCCCCTTTCTACATGTGTTTTATTGAACAAAAACATACTAACACAGAATTATACGCTACAGGAATATTATGATAGCAAGTTGATTATAAAGATAGGACACTAATTAAATGAATTAGAATATTATTAGAAATGAATCCCCTAGCCAATCGGTAACATTACTAAAATCTTCTCTTATTTTTTAAAGAATAAAAAAGTACAAGTCAATTACGCTTTAAAACACTGAGAATTAAAGGTAAGCTAAGCCAAAATATTTATTATTTATTTTACTCCGTATTTATCGAATAGATAAACTAGACTTGCCATGGTAGCAGCTCCAAGTTCTAACTCTCTTTTGTTTATAGCATCAAACGTATCATTTTTAGCATGATGATAATCGAAGTATCTTTGAGAATCCGGACGTAAGCCAGCTAAAACAATTCCATCTTTCTTTAATGGTCCAATATCTGCACCACTTCCACCTTTTGCAAAATAATGTATCAAATAAGGTTCAAAAAGTGGTTTCCAACTTTGAATCTGAGTATAATTATCCATATTACAATCAAATGAAAAACCTCTGGGAGTAAAACCTCCAGCATCACTTTCCAGCGCAAAAACATGATTTTCTCCTTTAGTCTCTGCTACCTTAGCATATTTTTTACCTCCTCGTAATCCATTTTCTTCGTTCATAAATAAAACTACTCTAATAGATCTCTTGGGTTTATATCCTGTTTCTTTGAATAAACGTAATACTTCCATAGATTGCACCACACCAGCACCATCATCATGTGAACCATCTCCTAAATCCCATGAATCCAAATGACCACCTACAACCATATATTCATTTGGAAATTCACTTCCGGTAATTTCTCCAATTACATTAAAAGATTCCACATCCTTCCATGTTCTACAGTTCATATTAAATAAAAACTTGATTTTTGGATTTAGTGTTAACATTGAATGCAATAACTCAGCACCATTTGTACTTATAGCAGCAGCTGGTATTTTTTCTAAGTCCGTTAAATTACCGTAACTCATCGTTCCTGTATGAGGAAAATCATCTAACCTTAGATTCAGAGAACGAACAATTACTCCGACCGCTCCAAATTTAGCAGCTTCAGCAGCTCCAGAATATCTCTGATCAACACATCCTCCATAGGCTTCAAAAGTATTGATTAAATCTGCCTGCATCGGACGATTATAGAAAACGATTTTTCCTTCTATTTTATCAGTTCCCAATTTTCGAAGATCTTCTAACCCTTGTACTTCCACAATTTCTGCTTTCACACCTCCTATTGGAGTTGGTACAGAACCTCCCAGAGCACAAATAGGTACATTGGTAGTTTGACCTGGTTGTGTTTCGATATAAGCAAACTCGGTAACACCCCTTGTCCATTTTGGAACCATTACAGACTGCAGCCATACCTTATCTAAGCCTATTTCTTTTAGTTCAGCTTCTGTCCATTCCACCGCTTTCTGTGCATTTAAAGATCCTGATAATCTTGGGCCAATTTGATTAGACAAATAATCCAGCCAAGAATAACTCTTCCCTTTTAATAATGATGAATTATAAAAATTTTTAATGGTTATGGAATCTTCTTTATTAACTTTCTGTTGTCCGTAGGACGTATAGAAAAAAAATGCACAAAGTATAAGGACTATCTTTTTCACTGAGGTATTTTATATAAATTATTTATCTTTCTAAATGATCAACTATTCGTTTTCTAACTGTTCTTTATATAATGATAAATTGGATTTTGTTTCATCGTCCAATTCTGGTTCTTTAATATCTTCAAACTTCGTAAGGGTATCGTACAATGTTTTTGCTACAATATATCGCGCAGTTGGTTTATCATCTGCAGGAATTATATACCAAGGAGCATGTGGAAGAGATGTTTTATTAATTGCATCTTGATAGCAAGACTGATATTGATCCCAAAGTTTTCTTTCTTTAAGATCTCCAGCAGAAAACTTCCAGTTTTTTTCCTTCTTTTCTAGCCTTCTAAGTAATCTATTTTTTTGTTCGTCCTTTGACAAGTGTAAATAAAATTTATAAATCAAGGTGCCATTTTCGGCAATATGCTTTTCAAAGTTTCTAATTTGCTCAAATCTCTTTTCCCAAAATGCATCATCAATATCATCTACCGAGTTAACATTTGGAAGTTTTTCACTCATAATATATTCTGGATGTACTCGGGTTACCAATACATTCTCGTAGTGCGTCCTATTAAAGACTGAAAACTTACCTCGTTGTGGCAAGGCTATATAATGCCTCCATAAATAATCATGACCTAGTTCCAGTTCTGTAGGGACTTTAAAACTATGAACTACGATACCTCTGGTATTAAAATCTTTAAAAACTTCGCGAATAAGACTGTCTTTACCAGCAGTATCCATTCCTTGTAAACATATTAGGATGGCATATTTATCATGTGCATAAATGGTATCTTGAAAGTCCCCTAACTTTTCCCGAACCTCTTCTAATTCTTTTTCTATTTTCTTTTTATCCGCTCCAAGATCAAATGTAGTAGGAACTTTAGACAATTCTATTGATTGAGAAACTTTAAAATCTTCGTGATTGATCGTATTCATAGTATGATTTGTATTATCTTTTGTAAGATACTAAAGTTTTGGATTGTTGAAAAAAGAAAAGTCGTAAGTACTAGAATAGATAGATAAGAAGTACCTCCAATTGATAATTTAACGTCAAACTAAACGCAGGTTATCTGGCATCGAAATCATAGCTAAATCCGATAAGAAATGTATCGTATCTTCTGCCGAGACTTTTAATGTTTAATTCTGCAAAAATATGTACCGGAATTGATATTTGGTGCAAAGCTCTAAGCTTTATCTGAGCTCCATGATTAAAATCTCCACTTCTAAATGCTATTAACGCATCATCTTCAATTTCTTCGAAAATACTAGAATCATTACCAATATAGCCGAAACCTGCTGTTATTGTGGTTGGGTACCAATTAAACAGAATCAGATTTACCCCAATTGCCAATTCATTATACCCTTCTACCTCATCACTAGCACCAATAGAAAACAATCTATTATATTCTCCCATATAAGTGGTAAAGCAATTAGGAGCATATTCCAAACGGGCTCCCAATCCGACCTCTTCTACAGAACCGAAACTTTTGATAGCAACCAAACCATAATTAATGGCACTGGGTTCGTATTGCGCATTTGATAAAAAGCTAGCAAATAGTAAAATGATAAAAAGAACTCTCTTCATTAGGGGCAAATATATTAGAGATAAGTCGCAAGATAATGATTCTCCTTACTTTGCAGCAAAAAGTTTAACATCTTCCTCGCTTACTTCGTTTCCTCCTAATATAATTAGGCGTTCGACAACATTTCTTAGCTCTCTTATATTACCGGTCCAATCATATTGTTGTAATTGCTTAATAGCTTTATCCGAAAATGTTTTTGCCGGAGAACCTTGTTCACCTGCAATCTTCTTCGTAAAATAATCTACCAAAAGTGGAATATCTTCTCTTCTATCATTTAGTGCAGGCACTTTCACAAGGATAACAGCCAAACGATGGTAAAGATCTTCTCTAAACTTGTTATCTGCAATTTCTTTTTTCAGGTCCTTATTTGTTGCAGCAACTACTCTTACATCTACTTTAATGTCTTTATCACTACCTACACGCTGAATTTTATTTTCTTGTAAAGCCCTTAATACTTTTGCTTGCGCGGAAAGACTCATGTCTCCAATTTCATCTAAAAAGATGGTACCTCCATTTGCTGCTTCAAATTTACCAGCTCTATCTTTATTAGCCGAAGTAAATGCACCTTTTACATGACCAAATAATTCACTCTCGATAAGTTCACCAGGAATTGCCGCACAATTAACTTCGATCATTTGTCCTTTAGAACGATCACTTTTTTGATGTATCCAATGTGCTACGAGTTCTTTACCAGTTCCATTTGGGCCTGTAATCAACACTCTAGCATCGGTAGCAGCGACTTTTTCGATCATATTTTTGATGTCTGTAATAGCAGGAGATTCTCCTATCATTTCATAATTCTTAGACACCTTTTTCTTAAGCATTTTATTTTCTACTACCAGTTCCTTTCTATCCAATGCGTTACGAACTGTGTTAAGTAGTCTATTTAAATCTGGCGGTTTAGAAATATAATCGAAAGCTCCTAAACGCATAGTATTCACCGCTGTGTCCAAATCTCCATGACCAGAAATCATTACCATTGGTACTTCTGGTTTTATTTTTTTTGCAGCTTCCAATACCTCTACTCCATCCATTTTAGGCATTTTGATATCACATAATACCAAATCATAATCATCACTTTTGATCATATCAATACCTGCTAATCCATCTTCTGCCTCAAAAACTTCATATTTATCATTTTCTTCAGATAATATTTTCACAAGTACTCTTCTGATTGCAGCTTCGTCTTCTATAACTAATATTTTCGCCATTATAATTTTAATTTAATTCCTCCTCGCATATAGAACGTATTTCTATCATTGAGAACTAATACATTTTCTTGATTTTTATCTCTAAGGCGGATTTCGTTGCTTAATGTATATCCGCCATATGCAAACAGCAATAAATGTTCCGTAAAATAATACTCATAACCCAAAGCACTATTTATAAGTAACATCGAAGCATTTTCCGCAAGTTTTGCATCTCCATTTTCATCTATAAACGCTCTGTTATTCTGTATGTTACCATAAAAACGATCCAAACCTATAAATGCCTGTAACGTATTCTTATCATTAAAAAAATATTTAATACTTGTCTTAGGCGTACCTAACGAATAGGACCAATTAGGATGAAAACGTTTTGAATAGTTAATGATTGGTAATGGAAAATTAATGCTCGCCGGAGAGGCGTACCTAAGACCAAGCACCAATCTAGAAGAATTTATTGCTTTTTTATCTCCATAGCTCTTCACAAAATAGACAGAACCTACATATCTAAAATCGTCACTATCCACACCCGAAGCTTCTAAATTAGAAGAAAGTCGGGTTCCTAATTTTGCTCCAAATCTCCAATCATTCTTCATTTTAAAGGTATATCCTAGCTCAAATCCAAATGTATGAAACTCCTGTAGACCTTGAGTATCTACAATAATATCGTCCTTAAGTTGTAGATTATTCAATCGATACTGAAAGGCCAGTACTAAGTACGTACCTTTTTCATTCATTTGAATAGGGTAATTCCCTGAAACCCTTAGACTATTATAACTATTATCACTTTTGGACTGAGGTATGTATGCATATTCTACTCTAGCCAGATTTGTATCTTGTGATTGCACTATTTGAATAGCACAACAGATCAAAATAAAGGGCACAAGTAGTCTTTTATAATTCATTTTTTACCTCATAAAACTTTATATTACTCTTTGCTAGGGTTTAAGATCGTTACTTCTCGTTGTGGGAATGGAATACTTATATTGTTTTCTCTAAACAAACGATCAATTTCGAATCTTATTTCACTTTTAGGAACGGCAGCCTGAAAACTATCATTCATTGTAAAAATAAGCTTAAAATTTAAAGAGCTATCTCCGAAGTTAGTAAATAAAACTAGTGGTTCTGGATATTGCAAAATCTTATCATTTTCGACTGCGATTTTTAGCAGTAATTCTTTTACCAAATTGACATCGCTTCCATAAGCCACTCCAATATCTACCGATTCTCTAGTGATTTTACCATTTTGTGTCCAATTATATAATGTAGACGTAAGATACTTGTGATTCGGAATAATCAGCACCTTGTTATCTATGGTTACTGCCCTTGTAGTTCGTAGTTTGATATCTTCTACTCTTCCTACTTTACCTTCTAATTCAATAATATCACCGACGTGAACTGTTTGATCAATCAGAATAAAAATACCCGATATTACATCCTGAATTAATGTTTGCAATGCTAAACCAACTCCTACTAGTAACGCTGCCGAAGCTGCAAAAATAGCCGTAATGTTTAAACCAATACTATCTAGAGTGATCAGAATAACAATGACATAAATAAAATACTTGGAAAACGAAAAAACCGATTCAAATTTTAATTTATCTTCTTTTCTCAGTTTCCTGGTAACGATTTTCCGAATAAGTCTTAATGATACTGTAGTAACAACAAGGATCAAGATTACAAAGAGTAACAGACCTACTGTAAGTATAATTGAATGGTCATCTGGACCAATATGAATGATTTCATAATCCAGAAACTTCTTGATGTTTCCCCAAACATCTTCCTGAATTACTTCTTTAACTTGATCTGTTATTTCCTCTTGTATCATACTAATACTTCAACCATTTAAATAACTCCTTATAGCTTGGTTTTTTACCATACATCAAAATACCTATTCTATATATTTTACCAGCAAACCATACCATAAAAATAATACTTCCAATTAATAACGAGATGGACACTAGTATTTGCCACCAAGGAACTCCAAAAGGAATTCGCATTAACATAACTATCGGAGAAGTTAGTGGAATCATAGAAAAAACAGTTGAAACTGTTCCATGAGGATTTTCTATAACCGCAAAAAAGCCGACATAAATACCCAACATAAGTGGCAATATGATTGGCAACATAAATTGTTGCGAATCAGTTTCACTATCTACTGCTGCTCCAATTGCTACATATATAGAACTATATAGGAAATACCCTCCTACAAAGTATATAAAGAATGACAAGACTAATTCTAATAGAGGAAGTTTAGAAACTTCAAGGAAGAACTCTCCAATATTTGCCATCATACCCTCATGATTTGCTTCTAATAATTTGGTCGCTTCCTCCAGCGTATTTGCCTCAAGACTAGATCCGAAAATACCGTAACCAATCATCATTATGATTCCTCCTAAAAATACCCAAATCAAAAATTGTAATATTCCAGCAAAAGAAGTTCCTAAAATTTTACCTAGCATTAATTGCATAGGCTTTACAGAAGATATAATGATTTCTATAATCCTATTTGTTTTCTCCTCTATCACAGATCGCATTACCATATTTCCATAAATGATAATGAACATCATCAATAAATACCCTGCCAAACCTCCAAATCCCATTTTTACATAATTAGATATTTTAGAAGTCTTCTCTCCTGAAAAGTTTTCTATCTGGATATTTATTTTTGCTTTTGATCTCTCTATAACCTCCAAATTAAGACCTTCATTCTTATAATTTTGTTCCGTTAGTTTATTAGAAATGATTCTTTCTATTTTATTCAAAACAGAAAAATTAGGAGATTCTTCTGCATAAAACTGAATAGACTTAGCCAGATCATTATTAGAAGTTTTGTTTGGAATATACAGCAGACCATACAGTTTTTTAGATATCACCGAATCTTTAGCAACATCAAGATCAAAACTGCTATAATCCAAATAGGCTACCTCTTTTGTATTTTCAAAATCACCTATAAACAACTTGGTTTCATCTACTACTACAACCTCTTTTACTTCATCACTATTTAACGTTGTTAACCATCCAATTAGTCCGATCATCCCCACAACAATCAATGGGCTTAAAAAAGTCATTACCACGAAGGTTCTATTTCTAACTCGAGATATAAATTCTCTTTTAATAATCAACTGTAAATTACTACTCATTTTCTGTGATGGTTTTAATGAATATTTCGTTTACGCTTGGTATTACCTCATTAAATCTAACTACTTGTGCTCTTTCTGTTAAAAAGCTTAAAAGTTCATTCGGTGCAACTTGTTTATCCAATGAAATTTTAAGTTTTAATTGCTCATCTATAGCTTTGAAATTAGCAGGTTCGGTATTAAACTTGTTCTGTAAAGTTTTTTCTAACTCCAACATATTATCTGATAACAACCCAACTTCAAAAGTATTTGATTTATACGCTTTCTTAATATCTGAAACTTTACCTTCTAATATTTTGTTAGACTTGTGAATCAAAGCAATATGATCACATAATTCTTCGACACTTTCCATTCTATGGGTAGAAAAAATCACCGTTGCTCCTTCATCCCGTAGTTGAAGAATCTCATCTTTAATTACGTTTGCGTTTATAGGATCAAATCCACTAAACGGTTCGTCAAAAATTAATAGTTTTGGTCTGTGCAAGACAGTTACTATAAACTGTACTTTCTGTGCCATTCCTTTAGACAATTCCTGTATTTTCTTATTCCACCAATGAGAAATATCAAATTTATCGAACCAATACTTTAATCGTTCTTTTGCTTCCTTTTTACTTAATCCTTTTAATTGAGCAAGATATAGTGCTTGCTCTCCAACTTTCATTGATTTATACAATCCTCGTTCTTCTGGCAGATACCCAATATCTTTAATATGATGAGATTGCAAAGGGTCTCCATCTAAAAACACCTTTCCTGTATCCGGAAGTGTTATTTGATTGATGATTCTAATAAGTGTGGTTTTACCAGCTCCATTAGGTCCTAGCAAACCAAAAATACTTCCTTTAGGTACGGTAACAGAAACGTTATTAAGAGCTATAAAATCTCCAAATCGTTTTGATGCTTCTTGTACCTCTAAAAGATTAGACATATAAATAATTTGATTTGTGTAAAAGAATTAAAAAACTATGCTAATTAAGTCAAAATATTGATGAAATGAAATAAATCTCCTACATAAACCAATTATACACCTACATATTGTTTAATGCAATCTAATCATGGCTTATAAAAGGTAAAATCATGATGCTTCTTTCATCTAAAAACAAAACCCACCCTAAATACAAGTATTAAGGATGGGAAAAAAATTGCTATGAAAAAGAAAAATTATCACTAAATGCGCTAGTGATGTCTCAAATATACAAATTTTTATTAAACAAAAATTAGCATATCGAAATGATTCTTCTCATATTTTTTTGAATTTCCTTTTTAAGAAAACATATCTTTAACTTTTTCGAAAAATGACTTGTCTTTACTATCAGGACTTGGTTTAAAGTGATCATCCTGTGCCATTTTTTCGAAAAACTCTCTTTGTTCTTTATTAAGGGTCTTAGGAGTCCATACATTTACATGTACTAAAAGATCACCTTTTCCATAGCCATTTATACTTGGAATACCTTTCCCTCTAAGACGTAATATTTTACCACTCTGTACTCCTTCTTCGATTTTAATACGAACTTTTCCTGAAACTGTATCAATTTCTCTAGACGCTCCTAGGGCAGCTTCTGAAAAACTGATGTAAAGATCGTAGTGAAGATTATCACCTTCACGTTGTAACTGTGGATGTTCCAGTTCTTCGATTGCTACTAATAAATCTCCGGCGATACCATTTCCTGGAGCTTCATTTCCTTTACCTGACACCTTAAGCTGCATTCCATCTTCCACTCCAGCAGGAATTTTAATACTCACAGTTTCTTCAGATACTTTAAGACCTTGACCATCTGCATCTGCAGGCCTGTGGTCTATAATCTGTCCAGATCCACCACAAGTAGAACAGGTAGTAGAAGTTTGCATTCTACCTAATATCGTATTGGTAATTCTTGTAACTTGACCGCTACCATTACATGTAGAACAAGTTTTATAGGTAACTCCTGGTGCTTGAATTTTTCGTTTTACCTTGATCTTTTTCTCTACACCATTGGCAATTTCTTCTAAAGTAAGTTTAACTCTAATACGAAGATTACTTCCTTTTACTCGGCGTTGTCTTCCGCCGCCACCACCGAAACCACCGAAGCCGCCAAAACCTCCGCCACCGAAAATATCTCCGAACTGACTGAATATATCATCCATATTCATTCCGCCACCTCCGAAGCCACCTCCGCCTTCAAAAGCTTGGTGTCCGAATTGATCATATCGCGCTTTCTTATCAGGATCGCTTAAAACTTCATACGCCTCGGCAGCTTTCTTGAATTTTTCTTCTGCCGTAGCATCTCCAGGGTTTTTATCCGGATGATATTCTATAGCTTTTTTACGGTATGCCTTCTTTATCTCAGCTTCCGTAGCATTCTTACTAATACCTAAAATATCATAAAAATCTTCTTTCATCTCTCTATTATTGTCCGGTTACCACCTTAGGAAAACGAATTACCTTATCTCCTAACTTATATCCTTTTTCTATAACATCTACAATTTTTCCTTTGAGCTCATCACTTGGAGCAGGAATTTGTGTAATTGCCTCATGATCATCCGCATTAAAAGCATCTCCAGCAGCTACTTCTACCTCTGTTAGTCCTTTACCTTTTAAGGTTTCCTTTAATTTATTATGTATTAACTCCACACCTTTTAAAAGATCTTTGTCTTCAGACTTTTCAATTTCCTTCATGGCACGATCAAAATCATCAAGTACTGGCAACATCGATTGCATAATATCCTGACCAGCAGTTTTAAATAACTCCACTCGCTCTTTGGAAGTACGTTTTTTATAATTTTCAAACTCAGCAAAAAGTCTTAAAAATTTATCTTTTTCTTTTTCAAGATCCTCTTTTAATTGAGTTTCTACATCTTTTTCTTCTACTTCTTCCACTTCAGTTTCCTCTATTGTTGTGTCAAGTACCTCTTCTACCTGATCTTTTACCTCTTCTGTATTTTTATTTTTCTTACTCATGTAACTAGTACCTTTTATAAGTTTATTTTCTGAAGATGCAAAAGTACTGCCATTTTTGAATTAATGTCATAATGTCACAGGAATATTTTAGTATATATTTAAGAGTATTCATTTTCGAAAAAAATAATTTTGATGTTTAAAACTATAAACTAACATTATTATGAAAACTAAATTAGTGAATCTACTTGCAATTGCTGCAATTATTGTTTCTGCAATGTCTTGTAAAGGAGAGAAAAAAAATGAAACTGAAGCTACTGCTGCTGAAGAAGTAAAAGAAGCTCCAGCAGAAGCTATCACTTTTGTCGTAGATAACGCCGCTAGTACTATTGATTGGGTGGGAAAAAAACCTACCGAAAATCATACTGGTACCATTAGTATCGCAAAAGGAAAAGTAAAAACACAGGATGGAAAAATTCAAAGTGGTTCTTTCGTAATCGATATGACTTCTATCAATGTAACTGATTTAGAAGGAAAGCAAAAAGCTGGATTAGAAGGTCACCTTAAAGGTGAAGGTGAAGGAAAAGAAGATCACTTTTTTAATGTAGCTAAATTCCCTAATGCTTCTTTTGAAGTTACTGGTATCACTGAAAAAGATGGTAAATCTATGATCGAAGGAAATTTAACTATTAAAGGTATTAAGAAAAATATTTCTTTTCCAGCAACCACTACTGTAGAAGGAGATACAATGACCTTAAACAGTGAAGTATTTACTATTAATCGTACTGATTGGGGTGTAAATTACGGTTCTAAATCTGTTTTCGAAAACCTAGGAGACAAGTTTATCTTAGATGATATAGAATTAAAAGTAAGCTTAAAAGCAAACAAAGCTTAATATTAGACATTCCAACATGATAATAAAATAAAGGCTAACGTTTAGTTTATGTTAGCCTTTATTTTTTATCTACTATTTCCCTTAAATAAAAAAAGTCGAAAGCCGTGTAAAAAGACTTCTTGAAATTAATATTTAGATTAAATCTTCTACGGCGTGCGTAATATTATCATACGTAAAACTAAAACCAGTCTTCATAATTTTATCACAGCATACTCGCTGGCTTCCAAATAGCAATACATGCATTTCTCCTAAAACAAGTTTCATTACAAAACGTGGAATACCTGGTAATACTATTTTCTTGTCTAATCTATTGGCAATAGTGTGCGTTAACTTATGGTTGGAAACTGGATTCGGAGCCACAGCATTGTACAATCCATATATTTCTTCTTCAACAGCATACAGAAACAATCGGGCTAAGTCTTCCACGTGTATCCAGCTTTGCCATTGTTTTCCGTTTCCGAAAACAGCTCCTATTCCTTGTTTAATTGGTTTTACTATCTTCGGAAAAGCACCTCCTTTAGATGATAGCACAAGTCCGATTCTTAGCAACGTTACTTCGACATCCAAGGTTTCAAAATCCAAAACTGCAGATTCCCATTTTTGTACTACCTCTCCTAAAAAACCTGTATCCACTTCTTCAGAATCCTCCATATAATAATTCTGAAAAGAATCCGGATAGATGCCAATAGCACTTGCCGATACAATTTGTCGAACAGAATGCTTTATCTTTTGTAAAGAATCAATAAGTAAAGAAGTAGTGACGGTACGGCTATCTAGTATTTCTTGCTTATAGCTTTTTGTCCAGCGCTTAGCCACTGTAGCACCAACTAAATGTATAATTACCTCGACATCTTTAAAACAATCAAGATCTATTTCTCCTGCACTCGGATTCCAATAATATCCTTTATAATTATGCTGAGATGTAAGTTTACTTTTACTTGTTGTTAGGTAATGTACATCCATATTTGATTGATGACATAACTTTACAATTTCCTGACCAACCAGTCCAGTAGCACCCGTAATTAAAACTTTCACACGTTTAAATTTTAGTAATTATTTTATAAACTATTCATTATAAAATGAAGAACATCTCTTATCAATCTGTTCTCTTTTTAAGAATTTTAAATATTCTCTAGGGCGAAGTAATTTTTAAGTTTCTTAATGTTTATTATATTAATTTTAGTCACTTTGAAATCAATAAGATCAAAGATGTCGTTTACGACACAAGACAGATATCTTCAAAAAAGACTCATTACTACTATTATGAATTGCAAAATAGTATGTGATTTTAACAAAACCTATCCCTTTATTATAGGTTTAACAAAGTAGTTAAAACCTTCTTATTTCTATGAAAAACTTGGTATTTATAAAATTTTTGAAGCTCTTAGCATTTCTCTTTTACCTGGAGGACCTGGAAGTCGTTCTACAGTAAAACCAACTTCTTGCATTGCTCTTCTTACACTTCCTTTTGCAGCATAAGTCACTAGTATTCCATTAGGCAATAAGGCTTTATACATTTTCTTGAAAATGGTTACATCCCACAAATCAGGCTGTACTCTTGCCCCAAATGCATCAAAATAAATCAAGTCAAAAGCATCTTTATCTTCAATATCTTCGAATAGCTGTTGACGTTTTATTAGAAAAAAAGAATCAGAAATTGAGTTCATCTTTTCCCAAGATGATTGATGCAAACTATCAAAAATAGCCTGGTAATCTTCAGCGTTAAGTTCATTCACATAATTAAGGAGTTGTATTTCTTCTTCCAATACTGGATACGCCTCCACTCCTGTATACTGAATTTGTTGTCCTTTCTTTAATGCCTCTAAATATGTAATAAACGCATTAAGTCCAGTTCCAAAACCTATTTCCAGAATTTTCAATTCAGAAAACTGCCTAGAAGCCAGAAGATGATCAAATCCACTCTTTATAAACACATGTTTTGCTTCACTAATAGCACCATGTTTAGAATGATAGTGTTCATCCAATTCTGGAAAATGGATGGTCGTTGAGCCATCTGAAGTTTTAATAATCTCTCTCTTGAGTTTTTTCTCCATTATTGTTTTACCAAAACGCCATCTGCCATAAAAGAATAGGTCTTTTTAGGACTAGTTATTGCAGCAATTTCGGCTTCGGATTTTCCGGCATCGGATGCTAAATGTTTTAATTCTTCTACCGAAGTTTCCGAAACATATGCTCTTCCTTGTACAATGATGGTATCATTTTCTATATCTTTCGGTACAAAAAAACTATAGTCTTTAAACTTCACCATAGTTTCCTGATCATTGGTTAAGGCTACTTTCATCCAGCATCCTTTTGCTTTACACACATCATTTACGGTACTCGAGAAAGCAATATCTATAGTATCACCTTCTTTAAGGTTCTCATATTTTTCGGTTATTGCGTTTTTATATAAAACAGTATTAGAAGAAACTTCTCCCCCAAAAGTATTGTACTCGCTTATTTTTATATCCTGCATTGCAAAAGATTCTTTTTCGTTTTGAACCGAATTACAAGCTACTAGACATGATAATCCTGCAAAAAATAGTGCGATTTTTTTCATAATGTGTTATTATTAATAATGTTTAGCAAAATTAAACATTTTTAAAATTCTTAATTTATAAGAAAAGGGTATTTTTGTTTAAAATTTGAACTACTGTAGGAATCATCATAAGTTTCGAACTTATCATAATGTATACTAATAGTAGTTTTTTATCAAACTTTCACAACCTTATAAATAATTATCGGATGAGAAATGCAGTTCCGCAGGAGATTGAAATCACCAAAGTACAAGAATCAAAAATTGGACAAGTAGATTTTAAAAACTTAGCTTTTGGTAAAGTTTTTACAGATCACATGTTTATTTGCGATTATGTCAACGGCGAGTGGCAAACACCAAAAATAGTCCCATACGGACCCCTAACACTAGATCCTTCTGCGCGTGTATTTCATTACGGACAAGCTGTTTTCGAAGGAATGAAAGCTTATAAGGACGATAATGGAGATACTTTTTTGTTTAGACCAGATGAAAATTTTAAAAGAATTAACAAGTCTGCAGAACGATTAGCAATGCCAGAATTTCCTGAGGAATACTTTTTTGATGGATTACATACTTTATTGCGTTTAGATAACGAGTGGATACAACCAGGTTTTGGAAACTCATTATATATACGCCCATTTGTGATTGCTACACAACCTAGTGTTTCTGCTTCGGAAGCTGATGAATATCGATTTATGATCATTTGTTCGCCAGCTCAATCTTATTACAGTGGAGATGTAAGTGTTTTAGTGGCTGAGAAATTTAGCCGTTCTGCAAATGGAGGATTCGGATATGCCAAAGCAGCTGGAAATTATGCCGGACAGTTCTACCCAACTAAATTAGCTAAAGAACAAGGATATCAGCAAATTATCTGGACAGATTCTAATACACATGAATATGTAGAAGAAGCAGGTACTATGAATGTATTCTTTAGAATAAACGACACCTTATTAACAGCTCCAACGAGTGATAGAATTCTTGATGGGATTACTCGTAAAAGTTTGATTGCATTAGCAGAAAAACAAGGATATAATGTAGATGTAAGACCTATAAAAGTTAGTGAAATCGTAGAAGCTTTTAAAAATGGAAGCCTAAAAGAAATATTTGGTGCTGGTACTGCTGCTGTTGTAAGCCCCGTAAAAGCTTTTGGTTATAAAGGAGAACATTACGAATTAGAAAAACAAGAAAACTCATATGCTTCTTATTTTAAGAAAGCATTAATGGATATTCAGTATAACCAAGCTGAAGATCCATTTGGATGGAGAGCAAAGGTATAATCAAGTAAATTACAATTAAAGAATACGAATTTAGATATTAAGAAAATGCCTTAGAAATTCATCTAAGGCATTTTTTGATTTAGTTTTTATCTATCTAAAATCTCTTTAATATTTGGTTTAAAATAATTAGGCCCTTTGAGCACTTTACCATCTTCTCGATAGATAGGTTTCCCATCTTCTCCTAATTTACTCATATTACTACGTTGAATCTCCTCAAAAACCTCTTCTATTTTGTGCTGCATACCGTGTTCTATAATCGTACCACATAAAATATACAACATATCGCCCAACGCATCTGCTACTTCTACCAAATCGTTATTTTGAGCCGCCTCAAAATATTCTTCATTCTCTTCCTTCATTAAATTAAAACGAAGCGTGTTTTTCGCTTCTCCTAAATCTGCAATAGGTTCGTTTTTATATCCAATTTCAAATGCTGTATGAAATTCTTGTACAGCGGCAATTTTATCTTTCATGTATTTATACTGTTGTTTTAGAAGTTATTTAGAACCTACCATTAATCATCTGCTTTGTGTCAAAATTTTGTTATGGTGTATTTCAAGTGATTCTTCTATAAGTTATCTTTGCGGTAAAAATAACAATTTATGTTTAGTACTGGTCAGTTGATTTTTGCAGGATGTTTTGTAGTTGCTTTTATTGTTTTGATGATTATTAGCTATCGAAAAGACTTACAACTACATCGCAAATATTACAAAGGCAGTATTTTTATTCTCATCGGTTTTATTATCTTTATTTTGCTGCTTTTTGCGTTAAAAACGTATTTAAGACCAGAATAATAAACTATACCCCTAGTTTTCAATTAAATAGTAATTTTTATCATCTAGGATCATTTGATCACTAGTAAATCCTTTTTGGTATTTTTCTAAAAAATTTTAGAAAAATACCGGGTATTGGGTATGGGAATAACTGTGGGGTTTAAAGAGATTTGGAATAACTAAATAACTAAAAATGAGACAAGCATATTGTAATCTACTATTCTTACTCTTCATTATTCATAGTAGTTTTAGCATAGAGTTATCTAAATGGACAGTATTGATATACTTAAATCCAGATTATAGTGATTTAGCTTCATATGCACTTGATGATTTCGAAGAAATGGCTAAAATAGGAAGTAATAGCAATCTCAATATCATTATGCAAATGGGGAGGAGTGATTATTATGATGACAATTATTATGAACATCCAAACGACACAAGATATGATGCTTTGAGGTTTAAGATTGAAAAGAACATGAAACCTTTCCCTGAAAATGCTGTAGAAAAGTTAACGGAGTCAAGTATGGCATCAAAAACAGCATTTTACGAATTTATTAAATGGGGTAAAGAAAAATATCCGGCAGAAAAGTATTTTTTAATTTTTTGGGATCATGGTAATGTATGGAAACTTCCTTTAAAAAAATCGTTAAAGGATAGCATCTTATTGAATAAATTTTACAATCAATATGAACATCAATTAACAAAGAAAAATCTTAAAGTTGAAGAACTTTATAATTCAAAAATTGAGTCGACAATAAAAAAAAGAAAATATTATTCAAAATTATTAAAAAGGCAATTAAAGAGAATAGGTAAAAAATCTCGAAGCCTTAACACTAAACTTCCCAAGAACCTTCAAATTGACAATCCTTTTTTAATCGAAATTGATAAGTATTATGACGAGTACTCAAAACACTTTGGATTTAACAATAACATTTCATCTACATCCCGCGAAATAAGACACTTTCGAAAAATTTTAAAAAAAACAACTATTAGTCTTGACTCACTTAATCTACAAAAGAGAAAGCTTACATTAATAGACTCTTTACTAGAAACAAACAAGACTAGAATAAAAAAATTTTCTGAATTTAGTAAAGATATTATTCGAACTAATATTTTGAACCCAATAATACTGGATAAAAAAACTGAAAGTGTTTTATCTTTAGAAGACTTAAAAGATCTACAAAATCACAAAATTGATATTATCGGTTTTGATGCTTGTGCTTTAGGCAGTTTGGAAGTAGCTTTTTCCGTAAAGACATTATCAAAATATATGATTGCCAGTCAAGAAACCATTGATGGAAGTGGATGGAATTATCATAAAATATTTAAAAATTTTATTAATAATCCGGACATTGATCCTGAAATACTTTCTGTTAAGCTGATTAAAAACTTTGAATCAACTGAAAACAAAACAATATCCTCTTTAGATCTTGGAAAAACCGATAAATTAATTGCTTCTTTAAATGAAATCTCTAATTTATTAATTCAAGAGATCAAAAAAGATAATGAGCCTCTTAGTCTAATAATAAAAAAGGTTAGGACAAAATGTAAAGCATACAGTCCTGGAGAATGTGAAGGCTTTATTGATATATTTACATTTCTTGATTATCTCGCAAAAGACACCTATTTAATAAACAATTATCCCATTTTGATCGAAAAAATTCATGAAACTAAAAAGGTCATTCAAGATGAACTAGTTCTAGAAACATATAGCCTTGATGAATATTCTAATTCTAATATTCCTACATATGGATCTAATGGAATTTCATTTTATTTCCCAAGAAAAAAAGTAATTAACAAAAGATATATCGTTAATAATCAAAGACATTTATCAATTGTAAAGCAAAGTAAATGGGATGATTTTCTATTATTATACAAAAGTAAAAATCATATCCCTGCTAGCTGTGAATTAGATTAAACTTAATAATAAAACAAGACAAGAACATGAAACACCTATCTCAAACAACATTTTTACTCCTAATAATAATAAGCTGTTTCTCCTGCAAAAAAATGACTAAATTACCTACTTCTAAAGTAATACAATATGAGAGTCTAGAAAATGACACTATCCAACCTCATCAAGCTTTAACATTTAGCTCTTCATTTATTATAAATGAAGTGGATGATAGGTGGCAATCGATTGCTTCCAGTCAAAATTACGGAACCAATTATGGAATTTTTGCAAAAATCAACGCACAGCAATCCGACCTCGGAGAAAAATATTTTAGCATTAAAAACATTGAATTTAAAACTATAAATTACAAACCCACCATATCTGTTGGAATTGATACCGTTGTAGTAAAAAAAAGAGGATCAAAAACCTTAAAAATCCAAGTCTATATGAAAGGATTAGTTAACCCTAAAAAAACTTTTGATTGGATCTCAACTGACTCTACAAAAATAGATTTACCAAAGGAAAACTCTATAATAAGAGGTGAAAGAATTCTTCAACCCTTATTTATTGTGAATAAAACAGATGTTGACATCACAAAGAAGAACAAACAATATTTTAAAAGAGTTCTTAATAAAAGAACCGAAGATACTTTATACAGCGAATCAAGCAATAAAGATGGGACAATTTTTGACTCAGAATTTTTCTACAAAGATGGCCATCATCTAGTAGCTAAATACGATTATGATATGGATTCAGATAGAAGAGGAGTTATTATAAAAGACCCAGGACCAAGATGTAGAGAATATAATCATAAAATCATATTTTCTGAGTAATGAAAAATATTAACTATTTAATTTTTATTTTTTGCTTTATCCCAAATTTTTATGCTTATTCAAATAAAAAATTAGATAGTTTTTTTGAGCAATTAAAAAATCATAATTACAATGTAGCAAGAAACATAGCTCAAGAGTTAAGTGATGAGCCGTACGGCCCATCGCTTAATTTACTTTTATCTACTATATCTAAAAAAGAAATTCATAAAAAGAATGTGATCATAACCAAAAATGAAGCTTTAGAAACAAGATTTATTAAACATTTATTGATTGGTTATAACAACACTCTTCAAGAAAAACAATCCAGTTTAAAAGCCTATATAAATTTCTCTAAAGCCCTAAAGATCAGTAAGGCTTTTAATAGCACAGAACTAAAGAAAGTAGCATTGATAGCCATTTTAGAGTTGTTTAAGAGAGAAATCTTTATAGGTGGAAAGCAATATCTTCCGTATTTAGAAGAGTTTATTGAGCTTAAAACCGATTTAACTGATGAAGTATTAATTATTCTATACAGACTTACTTTTTTTTCAAAAGGTGATGCCAAATTATCGATTCATGACTTATATAACCAATCGTTTTACCAATTAGACTCTATATTCAAAGTCTTACCTAAAAATCATAACTTCCGACCTATTTATTATTTTGAAAAGGGAATATTTAATAAAATTAATAAGGATTATTCAAAATCAATTTATTTTTTTAATAAGACGATAAGCTTATCAAAACAAAAAGATTTTTTAAAAAACTTAGAATGTTCAGCAAATTGGCAAATAGCAGACGTCAATATGAAAATGAATAAAATTGATACGGCGAAAGAAATCATTAGAAACCCTAATGGTTGTAGACAAAGGTTAAAGGATTCCTTTTATGATTATCGATTATTCTCTAGAATATTAGCGAAAGAAAAAAAGTTTGATTCGGCATACCAATTCTTAAATGAATCTCTAAAGATTGAATATGAATTAGGTTATAAAAATAATACTCTTGAATCTTCAATTCTAACCGTTCAAAATCAAACCGATAAATTAAAAATTGATAAGATTGAATTAAATAATAAGAGACAAAACAACCAGAACATAGCAATTGGATTAGGCGGTTCTCTTTTTTTGGGAAGTATTATTGCAATTCTTGTATATCGTAACACCAAACGCAAACAACGAATCGCTGAACAACAGCGAGAAATCGAAATTCAAAAAACCGAAAAACTACTTAAAGAACAAGAACTAACGGCTATCGACGCCATGATTTCTGGACAAGAAAAAGAACGGCAGCGCTTAGCGAATGATTTACACGATAATTTAGGAAGTACACTTGCAACTGTAAAACTTCATTTCGATCATTTAAAAAACAATAGAAACAATCCTAATATAGAAAATGTAGAAGAACTTTACAGTAAAACCAATAATTTGCTAGACGAAGCATATCAAAAAGTACGAACTATTGCTCATGAAAAAAATAGTGGAGTTATGGCAAATCAGGGATTGCTTCCAGCAATTAAAAAGTTAGCCGCAAAAGCTTCCAATGGAGATCAGCTGCAAATAGAAGTACAAGATTATGGATTAGAGGAACGCTTAGATAATTCCTTGGAAATTTCAATTTTTAGAATGATTCAGGAATTGATTACCAATACCATTAAGCATGCCAATGCCTCAGAAATTAATATTTCTCTTACCAACCATGATTCTTTATTAAATATTATCGTGGAGGATAACGGAAAAGGATTCAATGCCAAAGTGTTACCAGAAAAAGATGGAATGGGATTAAAAAGTATCGAGAAACGTATTGAACATCTGGAAGGAACTTTTGAAATTGATTCTACTGTAGGTAAAGGAACAAACATCATCATAAACATACCCATATGATCACAGTAGCTATTGCAGAAGATCACCAATCATTAATAGATGGTATTGATTTATTATTAAAATATGAAGAAGGAATCAGTATTATTGGTATGGCTAATGATGGCGAAGAATTATTATCCATTGTAAGAAGAAAACAACCTAAAGTCGTACTAATGGATATTCGGATGCCGAAAGTGGATGGTATTGCCGCAACTAAAATCATCAAAAAAGAATTACCGCACACCAAAATTATAGCCTTCTCCATGTTTGATCAAGAAGATGCCGTAAGACAAATGGTAACAGCAGGCGCTTCTGGATATTTATTAAAAAATTCCCCTCTAGAAGAAGTACTTACTGCCATATATGAAGTGACTAAAGGAAACACCTATTATGATGCATCTATAGACCCTTCTTTTTTCTCAGAAGACACTACTCAACAGGTAAAAAAACAAGTACTATCTAAAAGCGAACGAGAAATCCTTACACTAATCGGACAGGGAAAAACCTCATCCGAAATCGCTGCTATTCGTTTTAATTCTGTATCCACTGTAGAAACACACCGAAAAAATATCATCCGTAAACTTGGACTCAAAGGAAAAGGAGAATTATTACGCTATGCTATCGAGAAAAAATATGATTTCTAAGGTCTAAGACCTATTGAAAACTGAACAAAATACCCTTTTATGGGTATTTTTTCCCGTGATATTTCGGAATAATTTTAGGAATCATTAACTCCTAATTATTTCAAATCATGAAAACAAAATCCATTGTAACGATCGCAATATTATGCTATAATTTCATTGCGATAGCACAGAGCGCTGAAGAAGAAATATCACAACTAGCAGATCAAAACAAAAGTTCATCTGAATTCATAGAACTATTAAAAAACAATTACAATATTGAGAAAAATGAGTACTTCGGAATTTTCAAATTAGTAGATACAACAGGAATTGAATTATATCAATCTGATGTATCAGTAACATCTGAAATAAATTCAGAAACTATAGATATTAAAAAAGTCATTATCGAAATTAAAGATGGTGAAATGTTCAATATCAAAGTTTTCCCTACAAACGATCAAACTTTGTTTTTTTATAACAAATCCCCAACTAATATCTATAGCTTTAATTCTTATAAAAACAAAACTAAACTTTGGAGTAATAAAAAGGAAGGCGTATACATAAAGCTCATAGACTTTATCACTTATGATTATCAAAACGGCAAACGATACATCATAGAAAATGAATTAATCAATCTTTCTTCTCACAAAGACTCCACACAACATAAAATTTTTATAAATAATAATTTAAAATCCATCATAGATTTTAGGGTTTATACAGATTTTTTAGGGTTAATAGATGAATCGTCTAATGGTATTGTAAGCTTCGAAGGCAATAGCACATTTTTTCTCAACCCATTTAATCTTGGACGCTTTCACTATTTATTTAAAAAATTTAAAGCAGGAGTTAGCTATTCTAGATTCGACAATGATGATAGAGAAGTTAATCTTCCTGTCATAAATTCCTTAGATCTAATACAAAAATCATTTTTAACCGCAGAAACTGAAATAGATATTTATGAGGTCCGGTTAGGTAAAAAATTTCCTTATAAAATTCTAGCGAAAGCGAAAGGAAGTCTTAGACTCACTGAAACTTCTGAAGAAAACTCAGAAGACTTAGAAAACACTACCACTTTAGGGTTGGGATACGGCACAGAATTGCAAGTTGAACGGTTTTCTAATTTTGGAATAAACGCTTCTATATATTTCAACAGATATCAGAATAACAATATAGTGGAAAACAATATTGTCAATTTCGATACTTTTAGTATTCATTCTGAAGTATACTTTTTTGTACCACAAAGTGATAACGCATTTTTTTTAAGAATGAAATATGAAGAAGGTCGAAGAGACCTGAATGCTAGTGCTAACTTTTTTAATATTCAGTTTGGTTATAAAGCCGAAATAAATTTCGCAAAGAATGATTAACGATAAAAAACGAAGTAGCGACAACATCAAAATACCCTATTACGGGTATTTTTTTGTGCTTGTTCGAAAGGTAGTTTTGGTATAAACAAAAAACACCTTTTCAAATGAAAAATTTTTATGCACTTACACTTATTGGAATACTATTTTGCTACAGCTGTAGCGAAGACAACGGAGATTCCGGAAATTCTGGTATTTCTGATCCTGCTCAAATTGCTAACCTAATGAATGACAATTTGATATTACCTGCTGGTTCATTTACCGTTGATCCTAGCACTGTTGGAATTGATGAATCTATTACCTTAGGAACTGGATCCTCTAGTATCGTTCCCATTGCCTCTGGGCAATCTATGACAAATGCAATTTCTTTTAACGCTCCCAATGGCAATGTCAATGCTGTGGGTATGCGTTTTGGAACCACGGGTCCTATTTATTTTGTTCCAATCAATACTAATGGAGCTACAGCAGGTACAGGAAACTTTGACTTTTTAATTAATCAAGGAATTTGTGCCGATCTTTCGCAAGTATGTCATGATATCAAATGTTATGAATTTGCCCAAACATCCGCCGGAAATATTTCTCGAGCAAATATTAGGGATGTAGCTATGCTCTGCGGAAATTGCGATGAACCATCTTGTCAAGGTTTGGTAGATGCATCGGATTGCGGCGGACTTGCTGGTCAGGATGGAAGTCCTAGATTTAATCTTACCTGGTCAGGGAGTTCCGATCTAGATCTTTATGTAAGAGACCCTAACGGCGAAACATTATCTTTTAACAATCCACAATCAAATTCAGGTGGAGCTTTAGATGTAGACTGCACCGGAAACTGTGCCGGTGGAAATTCAGAAAACATTACATGGGCTAATGGCGGTCCTTCTGGAACTTATCAGTTCTACGTAAATATTTTTAGCGGAAGTACTACTTCTTATACAATTACAGTTAGAGACAATGGTAGTACTGTAAATTCATTTAATGGAACCATCAGCAGTGGAAACTCCAATACGCTAAGCTATACTAAAAACTGATTTGTTGGGGTATTTATAACCAACATCTCCAGAAAATACCTCTAACTGGGTATTTTTTGATGAGTTCTTGGTTTTTAATTTCAACCCAAACTTTAAAATATGTTATTATGACTAAATTGAAACTTTCTGATTTCGAAATCGAAAATGCTTCTAAAAGCTACAATTTTAGAAGGACATTTTACTCAGCTCTCGTAGTATCATCACTCGCCGTAGCAACATCTTGTACCTCGGACAGTGCTGTATGTACAGATAGTAATAGTGGTGATGCAGTTGCTGCAGGAGTTAATTGTGTTGATTCTGATTAATTTAATCATTCAACTCTTAGAATTATGCCACTATAAAATACCCTTAATTGGGTATTTTTTCATTTTATATTCCAATGTAATTTTATCATAAGACTAAACACAATGTTATGATAAAATCTACAATCTCTAGAGTTATATTGATAAATAGAAAGCGTAGGAAATTGCTGATCAAAATAATTCAGATATTATTACTCATTTGTATGATTCCACTTCACTCCTGCTCTTTTCATTTTACAATGAATATTTAAACACTAGTTAATTACTTATCCATAAAAGCCAATACAATGAATTTACAAGAAATATTATATCCTATCACACCCGATGTTTTCTTTAAAGATTATTACGAAAAAAAACATCTAATTATTAAGAATAGAAGCAAACGCTTTTTTGATGATTTGTTATCAGTAAATGATCTTGACACTATATTATTTTCATTAACTAATCATCATCCTGATTTCCGATTAGCTGATCATTCTAAAACTGAAAAACCAGATCCAAAAGAATACACAATTAAGGGATCCGATATTATAGATCCCCTAAAATTTTCTAACGCTTTTGAAAATGGAAGTACCTTAGTAATGTCTGGATTACAAAACAAGATTTATAGTTTGCGAAAACTGACCAATGAGTTAGAAACTTTTATTAAACATCGTATTCAAACCAATGTTTACCTTACACCAAAAAAGTCACAAGGTTTTTCTACTCATTATGATACGCATGATGTATTTATTTTTCAATTCGAAGGCTCTAAACATTGGCGTATTTATGATGAGCCAGTTCCATTGGCAGATAAAACAACTCCTTTTGATAAGGAAACGTTTGTTCCTGGTAAAGTAATCGATGAATTTACTCTTGAAAAGGGTGATGTATTATACATCCCAAGAGGTATTGTTCATGATGCTTATTGTACCGATGAAAATTCTGGGCATATTACTACTGGAATTGTTGGCAAAACATGGGCAGAACATCTGGCAGAGGTTCTTATAGAAAAATCTAAAAACAACTTACCATTAAGAAAATTCACGAAATTTCATTTGACAGATGAGAAAGAAAAAAGTAAAGAGCTTGAAGAAATAAAACAGGTTGTTACAGCTCTAATAGAAAATCTGCAACATGACGAAGAGATTTTAGATGATTTCTACAGTAGACAAAAAGCCATTGCGCAAGGACAATTGAATCAAATGATAAACATTGATCAGATTAATGAAAATTCAACCATTAAAATCCGTGAAAAAAATAAATTTAGAATAACATCTCTAGATACTAAAATTAATGTAAAATTCTATGATCTCAAATTATCCATGCCTATACAATGTGAACCATTTCTGGATAGATTGATTGCCGAAGATCATCCTTTACCTATTCATAAAATTGACTGTAACCTTGATAATGAAAGTAAAGTTTTAGTAACAAAACAATTATCTAAAATTGGAGTACTTGATATTGCTTCTTAAAATGTAGCATTAAAAAACGCCTTCTGATCGGAATCAGAAGGCGTTTTATTTTATACCAAATGTTTTTTACTAATTTACTTCTGGTAAGAATCCAAATGACTTACTATATTCTAACATTTGTGTTACAAAATCCTTAGGCTGTGTAACATTTATTTTAGTAATTTCTCCATTTTCACCCATTTCAGGTACTAAAACAGGATTTACAAAACCACTGTAAGGAGCGGATGTAAATTGCTCATTTCTTGTTAGAACCTCTGCATGAATCGCTTGATCAACTTTTACTCCGTAACCTTCTACTAACTCCTCGGCAGCTTTGAAATCACCCTCGGATTTAATACGTTGTGTTTCACGAAGCAAACGTCCAAAAATTTCACGCAGCTTAGCATAATCATTAATATTATAATATGTTTTCCCGTCTTTACTTACTTTTTCTATAACATTGTCCTTAGTTCCTTGCTCATAAGCCCAAGAACTTACCCATTGACGGTTACGCATATGTGCTTCTTCTACATCATCACCCAAATTAAGACGTATTAATTGCGTCATAAGTCCATTACGGATATAGCCATCATATGCTGCTTTTCCAACTTTTTCCCAGTCTTCGACTAATCCCAGCTCCTGTAGTTTAGGATCCATTAGATAATATAGCCCTACTAAATCTGCTCTTCCTTCTTCCATAGTTGAAGCATAGTTTTTCAAAGTTTCCTTAGTTTCTCCAACACCAGGGTTTAATTGACCAGATGCATGCCCTACCACCTCATGTAAAGCAGTATGTAATTTATCTGCTAATTGTCCGTATTTTTCTTCTAACTCATATTCTTCATCATCATGCACAAACTCTTTAAGACGTCCTGATCCTCCAGCATTGTTATAGGCATTAATTATATTTCCTAAGGAAACAGATTTAGATCCAACTGCAGCTCTAATCCAATTGGCATTCGGAAGATTCACTCCAATTGGGGTACTTGGTGACGCATCTCCAGCTTCTCCTGCTACTGTAACCACCTTATAAGTTACACCAACAACACTGTCTTTTTTATGTTCTTCCATCAATGGAGAATTATCCTCAAACCATTGTGCATTCTCAGATAAAACTGCCATTTTTTTTGACATATCAAAATCCTTTATCTGAACAATAGTTTCATAAGACCCTCTATATCCAAGAGGATCATTATACACTTCTATAAAACTATTGATGTAGTCGATATTTCCTTCAGTAGCTGCTGTCCAAGCTACATTATAATCATCCCAGATTTGTAAATCTCCAGTCTTGTAATACTCGATTAGTAATCCAAGCGCATCACCTTGTGCCTGGTTTTCTGCTACTTCTTTTGCTTTTTCTAACCACTTGATAATTTCATCAATTGCTGCACCATACAAACCACCAGATTTATAAACCCTTTCTTTTAATTCTCCATTTTCTTTTACCAATTGAGAATTTAAACCATAAGATAGAGGCTTTTTAGGATCAGGTGATTTCATTTTTCCATAAAAAGAAGTAACATCCTCATTAGTAACACCTGGACCATAAAAATTAACAGCAGATAATGCTACGTTATCTATACCTTTTGCCTGATTCACTTTTTTAGCATCACTATCATCAAAAATAACTGTAAGCGCATCCTCACTCAACTCTGTTTTTGTTGCTTCCAGAAGAGTAGTTAAATACTCCTTACTAAACTCAGGTTTTATTTTATCATTACTATAGTGATGGTGGATACCATTAGAAAACCAAACTCTTTTTAAATAGGTTTCGAAAGAGATCCAATCTTTGCTAGTTTTATCTCCATTATAAGAAGTATATACATTTTCAAGTGCCTTACGAATCTTTAGATTATGACGATAGTTTTGATCCCACATAATATCTCTACCACTCAATCCTGCTTGTGTAAGATAGTATACTAATTTCTGTTCCTTTAATGTAAGATTCTCCCATCCAGGGATCTGATATCTTAAAATCTTAAGGTCGGCAAATTGCTCAACAACATAATCGAACTTCTCCTCTTCAGCTTCTTGCTCGGAAGTTTGTTCGGCTTCTTGTTGATTGATCTGATCCTGAATGCTTGGATCATTTTTACATCCAATTAGCAATAAGCTAATTAGCATAAAATACATTATACGTTTAATTATCATTTGTTTATGTTTATTGTTTCCAGCAAATGTAACGAAATAAAAAAAATCACATTTTTAAGTCACCTACAAAGAACATTTTTATACTTCATTTAGACAATAAAAAAGCATAACACCTTGAAAACCTACACACTAAAAACCATTTTAAAAATTGATTATCTTAGCTACTCAAATTTTCTAAACTAACTAACATGAAAATCATAAAATATTTATTTTTTCTTCTTCTTATTGTAGTTGTTGGTGGTGGGGCTTACGTGGCAATGATAGATGGCAAATTTCAATTAGAAGAAAGTAAAGTAATTAATTCTCCTAATGAATTACTTTTTGACACGGTTAATGACTTCAAAACATGGGAACAGTGGAATCCTTGGATGACTGATTCTGATGATCTAATTATAGAATATTCTAATCAAACTAGTGGTGTAGGAGCTTCTTATAGTTGGAAAAGCGAATCGCAAGAAGATGGAGGGATGAAAACTGTAAAATCAGCTCCTTTTTCTAGTATAGATCAAGAGTTAACAATGGTACTACCTGTGGTTGATCAAATTACCAATGATGTTTATTGGAAATTTGAAAAATTGGAAAACAAAAAAACCAAAGTGACTTGGGGAATCAAAGGAGAACAAGGTTTTATGGAAAAGCTATTTTGGATGACTAGAGATAGTACGGTATCCGAAAGTTTAAGACCTATGTATAAAAAAGGCTTAGAAAAACTAGATACCTATACTCAGAAAAAAATGGAAGAATATTCTATTAATGTTGATGGTATAACAGAACACAGAGGCGGTTTTTATATGTATAACGCAACAGCATCTTCGATAGCTGAAATTCCAGAAAAATCAGCACAGATGTTATCTTCGGTTTTGGCATATGTACGACAGAATAATCTACCGCAAACAGGAATGCCTCTTACTGTATTTAATGAATATAATGAAGCCTTAGGAACTGCTATTTATTCTTCGGGAGTTCCGGTACGAGAAGAAGTAATTACGCCGGCTGATAGTAATATCTTATGTGGGTCACTCCCACGTCAAAAGGTTGTAAAAGCTACTTTAAAAGGAGATTATAAGAATTTAAAAGAAGCATGGGAAGCTGCCAGCCAGTATGTACAGAAAAGCGGTTTAGTTCCTTCAACTGAATCTCCGGCTTTTGAAGTTTACAGATCAGGTCCAGATTTACAACCTAATCCGGCGGAATGGATAACAGAAATATATATTCCTGTTCAATAAACCCTTTTGACAAAACAGTAAAGGAAAAGTCTAATATTATATAAATGAAACAAATACTGCTCGTGTTTATAGGAGGAGGTACCGGTAGTGTAGCCAGGTTTCTTATTAGTAAATACCTAAATAATGAAACTAACGGAATACCGTATGGGACTTTTACCGCCAATATATTAGGTAGTTTTCTAATCGGTATTATACTTGGGCTTGCTCTAAAGAACAATGTATTATCACAAAATACTGTTCTATTAATTGCCACTGGTTTCTGTGGAGGGTTTACAACATTTTCCACTTTTGCATATGAAAATCATATGCTTCTACGATCCGGAGACTTTGTGAATTTCGCAGTGTATACGCTTGGTTCTTTTGTGATAGGGTTTCTTTTAGTATTTTTAGGTATGTGGATCGTAAAATAACAACTACAATTCTATCAATAATAGAAATTTAAAGTATCATTTTAAATAATAACCAACACCATTATAACCAATGAAAAAAATAGAAGCAATCATTCGTAAATCAAGATTTAAAGAAGTAAGAGATGCCTTGCATGATATAGAGGTAAACTTTTTTACTTATTGGGATGTTACGGGTGTTGGTAATGAAAAAAAAGGGCATTTATATAGAGGTATTAGCTATAGTACTTCTGATATCCAAAGAAGATATCTATCGGTAGTTGTCTCAGATGAATTTGCAGAAAAGACAATACAAACAATAATTGATGCCGCGAAAACCGGAGAAATCGGAGATGGAAAGGTATTCATTTCTGAAATACAAAATACCTACAGAATTCGAACTGGCGAGCATGGTAATCAAGCTTTGAATTAAGAAAATCCTTGCTAATATAAAAGAGCTTATCAGTACTTGATAAGCTTTTTTTATTATATCCTCATTAACCTTTATATAACTTAATTTAACAATTAGTGAAGATTATTTACTTATTTAACATCTTTACAAAAAACTACACTTTCAAATTCTTAAAAAATCGACCTACAAACGATAATGTCTAATTTTTTAGGGGCATAAAATAGTAAAAACGTAAAAATAGGGATGGATACCCCTTTTTTTATTGGGATAAATTTGTTTTAACATAGTTTTACAGCTCCAATTAAAAACAAATTAATACCAATTAATGTTTATTATGAAAACAAAAACCGTAACAACACTTTTTAAAAAAGTATGTCTTTTTTCTCTAGCGCTTATTAGTTTTTCTGCAATCGCACAGGAAGAAGAAAAAAAATGGTTCGATAATTTTTCTGTTAATGGATCTGTAGATGGATATTTCAGATATAATTTTGGGGCACAAAACGACAATTCTACCGCACCTGCTACTTCTTTTGCTAATCAATCTGGATTTGCTTTAGGTATGGCTAATTTAATCGTGGGTTATGAAGGTGAGAAAGTAGGATTTGTAGCAGATCTTGTTTTTGGTCCTAGAGGAGAGGATGCTGTATTCCTTTCTGACGGTTCTTCGCAAATTGTAAATCAATTATATGCTTACTGGAATGTAACTGAAAAGTTCAAACTTACTTTTGGTAACTTTAATACTTTTCTTGGGTATGAGGTAATTTCTCCAACTGGAAATTTCAACTACTCTACTTCCTACATGTTCTCTTATGGTCCATTCTCTCATACTGGATTAAAAGCTGATTTTGCGCTAAGCGACAAATGGTCTGCGATGGTAGCCATTATGAACCCAACAGATTATACAGAAAATAATCCTTTTGACACATACATTTTTGGTGCACAAGTAGGTTATGCCGCAGATAACGGAAGTGCATATCTTAACTTTAGATATGGAAACGAAGGCGAACCAGGATTAGTAGGTCCTACTTTTCAAGTTGATCTAACAACAGGATGGGATCTTTCTGAGAAATTTTATTTAGGAGTTAATACCACTTATTTAACTACGGAAGATCAAGGAGATGCTGATGCATCAGGATTCTACGGAGTTGCTCTATATCCACAAGTAAAAGCTACTGATAATTTCAGCATTGGATTAAGAGGTGAATATTTTTCAGTATTTAACGGTGGTTTAGTTGATGTAGTAGGTTTAGATGGAGAAGGTGATGGTAGCGTTATTGCTGCTACGCTTACAGGAAGTTATGATATTGGAGACCTAACTCTTAAGCCTGAATTAAGATTAGATTCTACATCTGAAGATTTCTTCAGTGACAATGATGGAGACGCAACTAAGAGTCTTTCTTCTTTTGTTCTTGGAGCCATCTATAAGTTTTAATATATTATAGTTTAATATATTGTTTGTTTATGCAAAAAGCACTCTGATATCAGAGTGCTTTTTTATTTATTTTCTTCGACGGTACTATACTTTTTGACTCCAACTGGAATTTCTAAATCTAAATGATTTTCTTCTGGAGGAATAGGGCAAGAATATCTAGCGCTGTAAGCGCAATAAGGATTATATGCAGTGTTAAAATCGATTATAATTGTATCACCTTCTGGAATAGTAAGATCTATAAAACGTCCTCCATCATATGAACTATCACCATTCGTTAAATCTGTAAAAGGTAAAAAAAGATAATTTTCGTACTCAGGTTGTGTTTTTAATCCTTGATTTTGATAAATATTAAGCTTTTGCTTTTTGTCTTCTAAAACAAATTGAGCTTCACCATATTTCACATAAATTGGTTCTCTATTCGTTGTAGTCTTCATAATAAAAGGAGTTTCATAGGGTGTCCTTACAAACTTTGCTTTTATGCTGTAGTTTGTATCAATTTTGAAGAACTCTAATGCCTTAAATGTTTTAAAATCCTTTGGTGTTAATGGCGATTTTTCTTCTGAAGCGAACTTCTTATTTAACCCCTCTTGAAAAGCTAGTATTTTTTTTATTGCTGTAGAATCTTGAGCCACTAAATGGCTAAAGCATAGCATTAGTAAAAAAGATAATCTGTACACTGTCCCCTTATTTTTTGCAAAAGTACAAAGCATTCACAATAAACAAGTTAATATTCTCTAAAATTGTATCCAGTTTTTCGACAAAAAGCTACTTTTACGGGTTCTAAACAAACCAACTAACCATATTTTGAAAAAACTGTTCCTAAATTATATAGATACCTTCTCTGGATTATCCAAAGAAGTCTGGTGGTTAGCCTTGATAACACTGATCAATAGAATGGGAGCTATGGTCATCCCATTTTTGTCTTTATACCTTTCTGATGATTTATGTTTTACACTACAAGAGATTGGATGGGTTATGAGTTGTTATGGTTTAGGTTCTCTATTAGGTGCCTGGATTGGAGGAAAATTAAGTGATCGAATTGGTTATTACAAAGTAATTTTAGGATCTCTGCTGCTAACTGGGATTTCTTTCTTTGTTGTGCAGTATTTCTCAAGCTTTTTGAGTATTTGTATTAGTTTTTTTATTTTAATTACGGTTGCAGATGCCGCGAGACCTGCATTTTTCGTAGCGCTTAGTGCATATAGTAAACCAGAAAACAAAACTCGATCATTAACATTTATAAGACTTGCGATAAACCTTGGATTTTCTATGGCTCCAGCTCTTGGAGGGTTTTTAATAGTTACCTTAGGATATTCAGGACTGTTTTGGGTAGATGGAATTACCTGTATCATCGCAGGACTTATTATGATCAAAACTTTACATCCTAAAAAAGCCAAAGTAATTGATAAAGAAATTGTTGTAGACAACCCTACTCCCGCAGCAAGTGATGGAATTTATATGCTATTTCTAATAGCACTAACATTGTTTGGGTTTATTTTTGTTCAATATTTTTCTACCATACCTTTATACTATAAAGAAGTTCATTTTTTATCAGAAAAAAGTATAGGTCTGATACTTGCCATGAATGGAATTCTAATTTTCATTTTCGAAATGCCCTTAATAGCTTATTTAGAATCTACCTCATTATCCAAAATAAAAAATGTAATTCATGGATTTATTCTAACAGGTATAAGTTTCCTGTTATTAGTGATCACTCCTTGGGCTGGGATTGTTATTATTGGTATGATCATAGCTACTGTCGGTGAGATGATTTCATTTCCTTTTGGTAACGCTTTTGCTCTTGACCGTTCTAAAAAAGGGAAACAAGGAGATTATATGGGCTTCTATAGCATGTCATTTTCTTTAGCACATATATTGGGACATAATACAGGAATGCAATTCATTAATAATTTTGGTTATAATAATGCATGGTTATTTATGGGTAGTATTGCCGCTTTAGGAACGTTTTTATTGTTTATTGTGAAATATAAAATTGGAAAAGAAAAAACAGCACTGCATGAAAAAACTTAATTACCAATAAAACCAGTAGATTCAATATTTTTAAACCACAATATCATTAAAGAATACATAAAATATAATTTATTCCTATGAAGTACTTAATTCATATCTTGTTAATTATCATATTATTCAGTTGTAAAACGGACAGACCCGAACAATCTACATTGGATATGAAAGAACCCAAGGAAACTGCACTAAAACAAAAAACATTTCCAAAATTAGTAGCTAACAGATATAATGTAGGTTTTTTAATTATGGATGGCACCTACAACACGGAATTTACTGCTCCTTTTGATATTTTCCAGCATACGCAGTATCGAGAAAACATCAAACAAATGAATGTGTTTACGGTTGCTAATACCGATAAACCTATAACCACTTTTGAAGGTGTAAAAATTATTCCAGATTACAATTATATGCGAGATTCTATTCCGAGGATTGATATATTAGTAATTCCCAGTGCAGAACATCATCTCGATACAGATCTACAGGATACTACTATGATCAACTTTGTAAAAAAAATAGATAAAACAGCCATATACATGACGTCCCACTGTGACGGTGCTTTTGTACTAGCCAAAGCTGGATTATTAAAAGATAAAGTTTCAACTACCTTCCCAAGTGATATTGATAAAATGAAAAATATGTTTCCTGATCTGGATATCAGAAAAGATATTCTATTTGTACATGATGGAAAATATATAACTTCTGCTGGTGGTGCCAAAAGTTTTGAAGCTGCCTTGTATTTGTCCGAACATTTATACAGTGCGGAAATAGCAAAATCATTAGCCAAAGGATTGGTAATCGATTGGGATTTAGAAAAAATCCCTCATTTAGTTATTTCTAAGTAAGCTAAAAAGTGTAATAGAAAATATAAAAGCGCTTCCCTAGGGAAACGCTTTCATCAATTTTAGGGCTAATTACGTACTCTCTTTAGCTTCAAGATTTGGGGTCTTTCAGACTAATGTCCTCACACTTAATATACCCTGATGTATTCCAAACTAATATTTCAAACCTGTATCGTCATACAGCTTAAAAATGTTAATTCTGGCCATACACCGTTATGTTTTTAAGCTTATGTAAATATATTGTAAAAAAATTGTTAATACAAAATTTTCAACGATAAAAAACATAAATATTCGATGAAATACACAAAAATACATGATTTTAAAGATTTTTAATATCTCCCCATTTATTTAAAACAGGGATATTTCTTCTTTTACTTCCTTTTTTTGCTTAAGACAGAATAGTTATAAAACAAAAGCGATCTAAAATAGATCGCTTTCTCTTATGGGTCAAATTATGTACTCTCTTTAGTTTTTAGATTTGGGGTCTTTAGACTAATGTCCTCACACTTAATTCATCCCAATGTGTATTCCAAATTAATATTTCAAATCCATATCGTCATATTTCTTGATATGTTAATTTGTATCATACACATCTTTAATATTTTACGTATTATAAAGATAAATGTTTTTCTACTTCAAAACCGTAATTATCTAAAAAGTTATTAACAAAAATACGATTAAATGTTTATTAAGCACGACGAAATGCACTTTTTACAATATTTTAAGCACTAATACGAATAGAATTTGGAGGAACCTAAGTACTTTTTAACAATCATATTGTACTCTTTAGAAATTCTAAGAGCCAAAGTTCCTTCTATAGCGTATAAACTGTCCATTTCTTTATATCCCTGTTCCAGCATTTTTTCTAAATAGAATAATGCAGTTTGATTATCCTCATCTCTAGCGCTCAGAGAAATTATATTTTTGTAAGACTTAAAATCCTTTCTATTAATTATAGTACTTAATATATTTAGGAATATTTTTTTATCAATCTCCTTTTTAGTGTCTGACAATTCATTTTTGTAATTAGCTATTACATGAATCAAAAAATTTAGTATTCGTTCTTTCATTGCCTTGGCATACGGTTCATTATTACTAGAAAGTTTTTCTAATTCCTCCATTTTGTATTGCCACCAACCAAGGTTATCATATTGGTTTGAGGCAGCATCTTCATTTAAAGATATTATGAACGACTGTTTTAAAAGCAATTCTCTATTTCGATATTCATTTCTTTTCCTTCTTTCATTCTTAAATGCTCTTATTTTTTTAAGCTCTTTTTGTTCTCTTTTCAATTCGTCCACATCCAAAAATGAGCTATATAACTTTCTCATTTTGATTAACTCATCATATGCATCCAAATATTTACCTTTCTTCTTAAGTAGCTGCACGTTCTCTTTATCTTTTTTATAATTAGAAGATATCCACAATGAATCATTAGGAATATTTCCTTTGGCCATAGCGTCTAATGTAAAAAAGGGAAAAACTTTATTAATTATATTTTCGGAAGGTAAATTACTATCTCCTCTGTACTCATATAAGACAGTAGTAAGTCCACGTCTCTTTAGATACTGATCAGCATACAAGAAATCCTGATACCTAAAATTTTCATCACTAACTATTCCGAAATATGAGAAATTTTTATTCCTATGCAATTTTTGATCATAGTCATAACTGTCATTAATAGCCAATACACCATTAAACTGCTTATAAAACAAAGGTATCGAAGTATTAAGAGGAGCATCTTTTCCTACTCCAAAAACATACATTCTTTTATTTTTAATCGGAAAAAGTGAAATAATATGTTCTATAAGTAAGGGCATATAAGTCGATTTATCTCTTACACTTTCTTTGTTACCATAGTTGGATACTACTACTACATATCCAAATTCTTCCGCTGCATTTTTAAACAAATGCGTTAGATTACTCATATTTTCGGTACTATCAAAACCAAATAGGATAGGCCATGATTTTTTAAGATCAAAAGATTTTGGTACATATATACTATATACTCCTTCTGTTTCAGGCACTAATAATGAGTCGGTGACCGCACCCTTTTTAAGTCTTAAGGTATTCTGACTGGACGCAGATGTTACAATACAAATAAATATAAAAAGTGACCAAATTTTGGTAGAAATACATTTCATGTTAGAAAATTTATGCTATTACATTGGCCACAAAAAAAATGCCATTCCCTGATGTATATTTTTCTTTATCAAAAGAATAACACTTTATGCTCCAATCTTTCCTAACTCCACTCCTTCTGAGTAAGCAACTTGGATATCATGTTCACTAAAAGCCTTCTTAATTTCTTGATGCGTAATAAAGGTTACCTCCCAGAAATCATCGGGCTTTACATAAGGCCGTACAGCAATTAGAATATTATGAGAATCAAAGTTTTCTATTCCTATTTCGGTTTTAGGGGTATCCAAAATTTTATCAATCGGATCAAGTGCATTTTCTATTACTCTTTTTACCTTAGAAAAATCTTCGTTATAAGGCATGGTCACAGTAATCTCTAATCGTACAACTCCCCTTTTAGAATAGTTAGCAACTACATCGTCTGTTATTTTAGCATTTGGAATAATTAAAACTTTATCTCCTGGTGTTACTACAATAGTGCTAAAAATACCTATTTCTTGCACTTTTCCAAATGAGTCTCCTACCTGTATCCAATCTCCCGCCTCATAAGGTTTTAAGAACATAATTAATATTCCGGAAGCAAAATTTCCTAAACTACCCTGTAAAGACATTCCGATTGCAAATCCAACTGCAGCCAGAATCGCTAATAATCCTGACAGATCTACTCCTAAAATGGTGACAATAGCAAAAACAACAGCTATTTTTAAGATTACCGAGATAATAGACAACAAAAAAGGACGCATAGTATCCGAAATTCCTGTCTTCTCCAGTGTTTTGTCTAATAACTTAAGTAGTTTTTTAATAAGTTTAAAACCGATCCAAAACACTAAAGCAGCCGCAATAATTTTGGGAGCAAAAAAAACAACTTTATCAATTGCTATTTCAAAATATTCCTGTAGTTTTTCCATAGTTAGGTTTTTGAAATATCTAAAATAGAAAAATTAAATAAAAAAACGCTCAGAGTTTTGCTCGAGCGTTTTTCCTATCCTTTTCCCGTACTCTCTTTGGTTCTAAGAACCAATGTCCTCACACAAGATTTTGATAAATTTTACACACTTATAATACATCAAACCTTGTGCCAAAATTTAGAAAATATTGACCTAATTAATTACTATTAGCAATTGCATTTTTATACTTCTTTAATTCAGTTGCTACTTTTGGAGTTAGCATAAATAATCCTATTATATTAGGTACTAACATCGAAAAAATCATGGCATCCGAAAAATCGGTTACAGCGGTTAGACTAGCCGCAGAACCAATAATTACACAAATACAAAATATAGTTTTGTAGATATAAGCCACATATTTTTTTCTTCCAAATAAATAGGACCAAGCTTGATAACCATAATATGACCAAGAAATCATTGATGAAAAAGCGAAGAGTATGACTGCAAAACTTAGCAAATAAGGAAACCATGAAATACCACTTTCCAACGCATTTGCAGTTAGTAGAACACCTTGCTCATCAGATATTTCGGCTCCAACATTAATTTGACCAGTTATAATTAAAACCAATGCGGTCATTGTACAAATCACAACTGTATCGATAAATGGTTCTAGTAAGGCCACCAATCCTTCGCTTGCTGCATATTTTGTTTTCACCGCTGCATGAGCAATGGATGCGGATCCAATACCTGCTTCATTAGAAAAAGCAGCTCGTCTAAATCCTTGTATCATAACTCCAACCATTCCACCAGCTATTCCTTTTGCACTAAAAGCACCATCAATAATAGATATGAAAGCTTCTGGAACTATCTGATAATTGATTACTATTATTGTAATAACGGCGAGTACATAGACTACAACCATTGCAGGTACAATCTTGTCTGTTACTCTCGCAATTTTCTTAATTCCTCCTATAATTACAATGGCTACTAAAATTGCCATGATTAAACCGAAAAGCCATCCTTTTCCATAAAATAAACTGTTTTCTCCTCCAGTTACATGTTCGAACAACTTAAAAGCTTGGTTGGCTTGAAACATATTTCCTCCACCAAAAGAACCACCAACGCACATAATTGCAAAAATTGCTGCTAAAACCTTTCCTAATTTAGAAAATCCTTTTTCTCTAAGACCTTTACTTAGATAATACATTGGACCTCCATAAACTGTTCCGTCTTCTGTTACTTCTCTATAGGCAACTCCCAACGTACATTCTACAAACTTGGATGCCATTCCTAAAAAACCTACTAATATCATCCAAAAAGTAGCTCCTGCTCCACCGATTGATAATGCAATAGCTACACCTGCAATATTACCTAATCCTACGGTAGCTGATAAAGCAGCTGTTAATGCCTGAAAATGACTTACCTCTCCAATTTCTCCTTCTACCCTTGCTGTATCTGGTTGATCTCCATTTGTGGTTTGAACAGATTCCGAGACTTGTAATGTTTCTGAATCTTCAAGTGCATCATATTTTCCTCTTATGATTTGAATAGAAGTCCAAAAACTTCTAAAGTTGATTCCCTTAAAGTAAATGGTAAAATATGAGGCACCCAGTAAAAGCACAACTAAAACCCAAGGAATACCTACCTGTGATGTGATTGGAATTTCAGCAAAAATTGCATCCACAAACCAATCTGTCATATTTTTAAATCCTGAATTAATCTTTTGATCAAAAGACTGTATTTCTTGCGCTGCTCCCTTTACGTATCCTAGAAAACAAAGACATCCCATTATAATTTTTTTCATCTGACCGATTTTTTGATTTCGGACGAAGATTGAATAAAACTATCTATGAGAAAAGATTACGCATTGATCAAATTAGCTATTATAAGTACTTAAGCACATACTTAATCACTAGTATCATTATCTATACTGGCATATCGTAAAAGTTGGTTTGCTTTGGCAAAAGCAATAAGTTGTTCTTTCCCATCTGCCCCACTAATTTTAAGCACTTTTTTAATCTGATAAATATGGGTTTGAAAACCATCCAAACTAATATTCATAGCTTCGGCAATTTCGGTATAAGATTTACTTTCGCCACATACACCCAAGTTTCCTAAAACCTCTTTTTGTCGATCGGACAACGTAATTTTTGTTGATTCCTTTAAAGAATTTATTTTAAGTTCACTCTCCTTTATACGTTCTTGTAATCTTGCAATAGTATCTAAATGACTTTCATTAGCCAATACCAACTTCTGCTGTTCTTTTAGTAAAATCTCTTTTTCTTTATTAAGTAACTCTACTTCATTTTGCTTTAATTCTTTTTCGGAAAGAAACTTCCAACTGTATAACAAAATAGAAAATAACAATATAAATAGAAACTTAAATGACAATCCTGTTATAACTCCTAGCAAACTCCAAAATTTCTGGTCTAGAAGTTCTAATGCTTTATCCTGAGGAATGATTCTTTGCGTAACCGCTATAACGATCAAAACAAAAAGTAAAAAGCACGGTACTACCATAAACTTCATATTACGATTTGCGAAAGCTTTATTAAGCTCATTTAACAATGCAAAAGCAACAATTAAAGAAATAGGAATATCAATAAGCCAAATAAAATTATTACTAATCTCTGTATTACTGTAAGAGGTTACTATAAATACAAAGGCAATCATTATTAATATTCCACTAAACAAAGTGACAAATTCTTTTTCGGAAAAACGCTGAACTAATCGAACCACTATATTGCGTTTCTTGTGATGCTCTATGGATGGTAATGAAAGTAGAATACTTAATGAATTTGCCAAAGAAATTAGAACTCCTACATAAATGACAAGTTTATGTGTTGGACTTATATGAGATACTTCTATTAATGATATATTAATCAGGGCTCCAAAACCCCAAAGGAATATTGCCAAACCGAACCATTTAATACCAATGATGGAAATAGAAGATTGATTTTTGAACTTTTCTTTTTGATAAATCCTTTGAATTACAAAAGCTGTAATCAAACATACAATGGCTGTAACATAATATTCTAAAGTGACATACATAACGTCTTAAAGATAAGATTTAATCTATTTATCGTCCTTTCTGTTCAGAATAGGATTGTTTTCAACCACATTTGATAGAATAATATGTGTTTTGGCTTCACCATATGTAATCAATCTATCAATAAACCCTTGAAGATGAACCTGATCTTCCAACACTACTTCCATAATGATATTTTCATTACCAGTTATTCTATAACAATTAAGGACTTCTTTGAATTCTGATATCTTTGACAAAAAAGGTTTAAGGCGTCCCATAAAGGCTCTGATTGTTATAATTGCTTTTAATTGATAACCAGTTTTAGCATAGGAAACTTTGGTAGTATATCCTTCTATAATTCCTAAGTCTTCCATTTTTTTTATTCGCTCTGCAACTGCAGGAGAGCTTAGTCCTACATTTCTTCCGATCTCTGCATTTGACAATCTAGCATTCTCTTGTAATAGCTGTAGAATTTTCCAATTTGTATCGTCCATTATGATTTTAACTTTTCTAAAAGAAAAACTTTAATTTTTAAAGCAAAATAACCATTATGCTTTAAACTAAAAAGCAATATCCTTGTAAATACACTTAATTTTGATAGTAGAATGGAGAGACGCCCCAAAAATATAGTTCTATACCAAAAAGCTTTGGAAATACTTATACTATCTAAAAGTGTTTCTAAATATTTGGCTTATGATTTAGCTCCCTTAGAAAAAAACGGTAATGAAAATCCATTTATTTACTTTACTGGTGATATCGTAAAAGATTCTGATTCTTTGGTTCCTAGAATTATAGATGTTGAAAATCAAGTTTTTCAGGATGATCGTCTAAAACATGCTAACCTTTTAGAAAACCTAACGAACAAACTATACAAAAACTGTGAACGACTGGAACGTTCTCATAGTAATGGAAAAGACTTTGTTCGACTTTTAAGAAAAGAAGTAAAGAAATTCAAAAAGTTACAGCATCATTGGATGATGACTTTATAATTTCTAATCCTCACTTTTTTGGATAAATCAATCCTCTGATTTTATCCGCTAACTCCTTTTGCTTCGTATTAGATTGGTATAAATTTGGATTATTCATAGAATACGCAACTGCAAAAATCTGAAATCTCAATCTCTCTAACATTTTTTTCATTTCTGGATCATCATCCTCGTCTAACTTTTTTAGTTTCCCTAATTCTTTTTCCCACCAAGAGAATTCTATGTTATTTGGATTTTTATAATCCTCAAAAAGACGTGTCGTAAACTTTTTCGTTAAGGTAGTTTCCTTATCAAATGCTTTGGATACTGATTTAAGTTTATTTTTATACACTTTACTTTTATGAATTGCCTTTAGTTTATTCGAAACGCTATCTAAATTATAAAATGAGTTAAAGGTAATCAGCGCTCGTTCATAATTTTCAATAGCATATAATAAATCTCCTTTTTTTTCGAATTCCTGAGCCTCTCTGTATATCTTTTGATAGCTTTTATAAATTTCAGGAGCTTCTTTTTTCTTTATTCCTTTTAGATGCGCCTGAATTTCTAACCAATCAAAAGCCCTTAGAATTTGATTTGAAGGTGTCCAACTATGATTCCCATCGTAGGTAATTAATGTGTTAGAGAAATTTAACTGCAATAAATATCCTTTTGCTCGTATCATTTCCTGATAGTTCATATCTCGATCTCCACAAACACCAGCATACGAAAAATTTTGAGTACTAGGTAAATGTGAAGACTCTAATGAAAACCCTGCACCACATCCCACTACACCAGCTATTTGATTGGTTAATACAGCAATGGCAGAAGCCAAACGAGAACCTCCGGAAAATCCTGATAAGTATATTTCATTTTGTTTGATCTTAAAATTGGCAAACACGAAATCAAACAAACGATTGGTAATATCAAAATTTCTATCATACGGGCCGTTTCTGGTATGATTAGAACAAACCAAGATATATCCATAGTTTTCTGCAGCTTCAATAAAAGGTTGAATACCTCTTTTTCCTTCTGCTCCTGGATCAAAAATAAAAACAATCGGAGATTCTTTGGTTGCATCAAATGAATTCGGCAAATACAGCGTAAACGTTTCTGGTGTTTTTCCTGAAACCAAAACAGAATCTATAACTTTTCCGGTTTCATAGTTTTGTGCAAAGCAATTTGCGTTTACCAATAGCAACGGCATTAATATGATCCATCTAAACATTACTTATATCTTTTTCCATGTTTTATAATCACATCTACATCCTGAAGCAAACTTACATGTCTTAACACATCTCCTTTTACAGCAATAATATCAGCATATTTCCCTTCGGTAATAGTTCCTACCTTGTCCGAAACTCCCATCCAAACAGATGGCCAATAGGTAGCTGCTTTAATAGCATACATGGGATCAATTCCAAATTCATTTACCCACACATCTAATTCATTCCAAGTAGATTGACTATGAAATTTCATAGGAATTCCACTATCAGTTCCAATCATTAATACCACACCCGCATCCATTAATTGTTTAATTTTGGTTTCTAGGGTAGGCTTTCTTAATGGTGTTAATTGAAAATAAGGTAGGCGATCTTTATGCTTAAAGCTACTTTTTATATCTGCAATTATAGTATCGTGTAACCCTCTGTGCCATGAATCATTATCTAAGTGTTCTCCGTAATCTCGTACATATTCATAATTGTATAATCCTTCTACTGTAGGACACCAAAAGAGCGGTCCCAAATTCATTTGTGCTGTACGCTCTCTTATAGCATTCATAACATCATCCGGATATCTAGGCGCTGATGACAAACCTGTATGTTCGAAACAATCTGCACCCATTTTAAGTCCGGTTTTTATTTCATCAGGACGATGTCCATGCGCTACTACTTTCAATTTATACTTATGAGCTGTATCTATGACTGCTTTTACTTCTGCGCTTGTCATTTGATCCTGATCAATTAACTTAATACAATCCACACCAGCATCTGCTAGTTTTTTAATTTTCTTTTTGGCATCCTCAACTCCATTAATTCCCCATCGAAATGCTTCCGTTCCTGGATACGGCTTTTTTTGTATAAATGGTCCAGAGACATAAAGTGTTGCTCCTGGAATCTCTCCTTTATTTATGCGATCCCTAACGGATAAACTTTCTTTTAGTGGGCCTCCCAAATCTCTGGCGCTTGTTACGCCTGCCATTAATAATTGCTCAGCAGATGCTGGCATAATTACATCTTCTAATAATGGTGGATACGTTTTGTCCCAATAGGTATAATCCGCATGACCATTAATCATTGTATGTACATGCATATCCCACAATCCGGGTAAAACAGACATTCCTTCAGTAGAAATGACTTCTGCTCCTTTTGGCACTTTTAAAGTTGCTATCGTACCTATTTCTTTAATCTTATCTCCTTCGATAAGAATGACACTATTTTTAATTGGAGTGGCTCCAAAACCATCTATTAATGTTCCGCCAACTAGTGCTTTTAACGATTTTTGTTGCCCAAAAGTGCTACTACAAATAAAAAATATCAGAAGTAATTTTTTCATGATGAGTTGTGTTTCTCTAAAGATAAAAAACTATAAGAAAAGAAAAATCCCGTTATAAAACGGGATTTTAACTTATTTTCACTTAATATGTATAGATCCCAAAACAAGTTTGGGGTAAGCGACCTCTAAGCTTTTGCGAAAGCAAAAGCAAGAGTCTGCTTACATATTTCTTCGATACTGTCCTCCCACTTCGAATAAGGCAGAAGTAATTTGACCTAAAGAACATTTCTTACAAACCTCCATAAGAGCTTCAAATATATTTTGATTATTCACGGCTTTATGTTGTAAATCTCTCAATAATTCTGCAGTATCATCTGTATTCCCTTTATGTAATTCATTAAGCATTGTAATTTGATACTGTTTTTCCTCTTCTGTAGCTCTGATTACTTCTCCAGGAGTTACCGTTGGAGAACCTTTAGAACTTAAAAAGGTATTCACACCGATAATTGGGAATTCTCCTGTATGTTTTAAGGTTTCATAATACAAGCTTTCTTCTTGTATCTTACTGCGCTGATACATAGTTTCCATGGCTCCTAAAACACCACCTCTTTCGGTAATTCTATCGAATTCTGTAAGCACAGCTTCTTCTACCAAATCTGTTAGTTCTTCGATAATAAAAGATCCTTGAATCGGATTTTCATTCTTAGCTAGCCCTAATTCTTTATTGATGATAAGCTGTATAGCCATGGCTCTTCGTACAGATTCTTCTGTAGGCGTTGTGATAGCCTCATCATACGCATTGGTATGCAACGAATTACAATTATCATAAATAGCGTATAACGCCTGTAATGTAGTACGAATATCATTAAAATCAATTTCCTGAGCATGCAATGAGCGTCCAGAAGTTTGGATATGATATTTAAGCATCTGTGCTCTAGAATTAGCTCCATATTTATACTTCAGTGCTTTTGCCCAAATCTTACGTGCTACTCTACCAATAACCGCATACTCTGGATCAATTCCATTAGAGAAAAAGAAAGATAAATTTGGTCCAAATTTATTGATATCCATTCCTCTACTTAGATAGTATTCCACATACGTAAATCCATTCGCTAATGTTAAAGCTAATTGTGTAATTGGATTGGCTCCTGCTTCTGCAATGTGATATCCAGATATAGAAACAGAATAGAAGTTACGTACTTGTTTGTCGATAAAATATTCCTGTACATCTCCCATTAGTCGCAAAGCAAATTCTGTAGAAAAAATACACGTATTTTGTGCTTGATCTTCTTTCAAAATATCCGCCTGTACGGTACCACGAACCGTATTTAAGGTAGTTGCTTTAATTTCTTGATAGACATCTGCAGGTAACACCTGATCTCCAGTAACACCTAATAACATTAGTCCTAATCCATCATTTCCTTCCGGAAGATCACCTTGGTAAGCAGGTCTTTCTACGCCTTTGTCCTTGTATATTTTCTTAATCTTTGCTTCTACATCAGCTTCAAGACTATTTTCTTTGATATATTTTTCACAATTCTGATCAATTGCGGCATTCATAAAGAATCCTAACAACATTGGAGCTGGTCCATTAATCGTCATACTTACAGATGTCATCGCATGCGTAAGATCAAAACCAGAATATAGTTTCTTAGCATCATCCAAGCAACAGATAGAAACTCCGGCATTACCAATCTTACCATAAATATCAGGTCTATGATCAGGATCGTTTCCGTAAAGCGTTACAGAGTCAAAAGCAGTTGACAAACGTTTTGCTGGCATTCCCAAACTCACATAATGAAAACGTCTATTGGTTCGTTCTGGTCCTCCTTCTCCTGCAAACATACGTGTTGGATCTTCTCCAGTACGTTTAAATGGATATAAACCAGAAGCAAAAGGAAATTCTCCTGGAACGTTTTCTTGCAAACACCATTTTAGAATATCTCCCCAAGCTTGATACTTTGGCAAAGCCACCTTTGGAATCTGACTATGCGATAGGGATTCTGTATGTGTTTCGATCTTTATTTCCTTATCTCTAACTTTAAAAGTATAAATAGGATCTTTATATTTTTGAACTTTAGCTGCCCAACCAATGATAGTTTCCCAATTATGAGGATCAAGATTTAGTTTTACTCTATCAAACTCTGCCAATAATAATTTTAAGAAATCTTCATTATCCTCGTTTTTTGCCTTTCTTAATATCTCATCATCAATTCCATTCTTGGACAGGTCTATAAAATCTAGATTTACAACGCTACAAATCGTCTTATAAATACCATATAACTTTTGCGCTACTTCTACCTGAGTGCTAACCGTTTTGTCATAGGCTCTATTATTTTCTGAAATCTCAGACAGGTAACGTGTTCTACTTGGCGGAATAACAAAAATCTTTTCAGACATTTCCTTAGAAATATGAAAATCCGATTGTAGATCTGCACCAGTTTTCTCCACTACCTTATCCATTATTGCCTTGTATAAGGTATTCATTCCAGGATCATTGAACTGAGATGCAATAGTTCCGTATACTGGTAAATCATCTTGTGGAACATCCCACAACTGATGATTACGCATATATTGTTTTTTTACATCTCTTAATGCATCTAAAGAACCTCTTTTATCAAACTTGTTAATAGCTACAAGATCTGCAAAATCAAGCATGTCGATTTTTTCTAACTGTGTAGCAGCTCCAAACTCTGGCGTCATTACGTATAAAGAAGTATCACTATGCTCTAGAATTTCGGTATCAGATTGTCCAATCCCTGAGGTTTCTAATATGATCAAATCAAACTCAGCAGCTTTTAAAACTTCAATAGCTTCTGCTACATATTTTGATAATGCAAGATTGGATTGTCGTGTGGCTAATGAACGCATATATACTCTTGGAGAGTTAATTGCGTTCATACGAATTCGATCTCCTAATAAAGCTCCGCCGGTTTTTCTTTTTGAAGGATCTACAGAAATAAGTCCAATGGTTTTATTCGGGAAATCAATTAAAAAACGACGAACTAGCTCATCCACCAGAGAAGATTTTCCTGCTCCACCAGTTCCAGTAATACCAAGAACTGGGGTTTTGGATGTTTTATTTTTCTCGTGTATTTGATCTAAAGTCTTTTTAGCGATTTCAGGAAAATTTTCTGCAGAAGAAATTACTCGAGCAATAGCTCCAATCTCTTTATCTACAAGATGATCTGCTTCTCCATTAAGACTATCTCCAATAGGAAAATCAGATTGCTGTACCAAATCATTAATCATACCTTGCAATCCTAACTCACGACCATCATCCGGAGAATAAATACGTGTGATACCGTACTCCATCAAATCCTTAATTTCTTCTGGTAGGATCACTCCTCCTCCTCCTCCAAATATTTTGATATGAGATGCTCCTTTTTCTTTTAGCAAATCATACATATATTTAAAGTATTCATTATGACCTCCCTGATAGGAAGTCATCGCAATTGCATTAGCATCTTCCTGTATTGCGCAGTTCACTACTTCCTCTACACTTCTATCATGACCTAAATGAATTACTTCAACTCCTGTGGATTGAATAATTCTACGCATAATATTTATAGCGGCATCATGACCATCAAAAAGAGATGCTGCAGTTACAATTCTAACTTTATTCTTTGGTTTATAAGGTGCAATTTGTTCCATTGATAATAAAAAGGATTTTTAGCGCTGCTAATTTACGAAATACGCATTGAAAACGAATATTTTTTTAGAATTATATAATTTATTTAACCCTATTTGTCGTTTCATTAATTTTCATTCAAAGTTACATCTATTTATTTTTATGGATTACGACAAAAACTTATTTTAATTGATGGTAAAACTCATTAATAAAATGTTAACACTATTGTTAAAGAATTTCAAACTATATAGAGAAAGTGATATCTTCCCCGATTATTGAACAAATACTTTTTTAAAATGAAAATTTCATCATCAAAAAACAAATTAATCATCTTATCGCTCGCTTTTGCATTAGGGTTGGGGATCCAAAATGCAGATGCACAACGTAAGAAAAAGAAAAAATCAAAAAAAGGAGATACTGAACAAGTTGATACTCCTAAAAAGGATTCTAAAGAAAAATCAATTGAAGATCTTACCAAAAAGAGTAAAAAAATCGAAGGTTTATTTACCGTGTATAGAGATACCATAGACGGGAGTACCCAAATGCTGATCAAAAAAGATCAGATTGGAAAAGAATTCATTTATTTCAGTCAGATTTCTGATGGAGTTTTAGAAGCAGGTGCTTTTAGAGGATCCTACATGAATAATAAGGTTTTTAAAATTGAAAAACATTTTAATAAGATTGAATTTGTAACTCAAAATGCGTCTTTCTATTTTGATGAGAGCAGTGCTTTATCAAAAGCCTCCAACGCTAATATTAGTGAAGGAATTATGGCTAGTTTAAAAATTGAAGCGCAGGATGATGAAAAAGGTTTTTATCTTATAAAATCGGACAACCTTTTCCTTAAAGAAACTTTTGAGCAGATTAAAATGCCTAATTTTCCGGGACAATCTCCTTTCTCATTTAAAGTAGGTTCTCTTAGTAAGGAAAAAACCAAAATCAAAACGATTAAAAACTACCCAGAGAATTTAAATATCAACACTCATTATGTATATTCTAAACCGAATGTACTTAATGGAGGGTCTGCTGCAGTGACTGACGGTAGAAATGTAACCATTAAGGTAGAACATAGCTTAATAGCGATGCCAGAAAATGATTATCAACCACGATTTGATGATCCAAGAATAGGGTATTTCTTTACACAAGTAACTGATATGACCTCTGCAAGTGCTACGCCGTACAGAGATCTTATACATCGTTGGAATCTTGTAAAAAAAGACCCTAACCTTGCACTTTCAGAACCTGTAACACCGATTACTTGGTGGATAGAAAACACAACTCCAGTAGAGTTTAGAGAAACGATTAAAGAAGCTGTTTTAGAATGGAATCATTCTTTTGAAAAGGCTGGTTTTAAAAATGCTATGGTCGTTAAAGTACAACCAGACGATGCAGATTGGGACGCTGGAGACATTAGATACAATGTACTTAGATGGACTTCTTCGCCAAGACCTCCTTTTGGAGGTTACGGACCTAGTTTCGTAAATCCAAGAACTGGTGAAATATTAGGAGCAGATATTATGCTAGAATATGTATATCATACGAATCGCGTTATGTATGATCGTCTTTTTAACTTATCTGCTAACAGTTATACAGAAGAAGAAAATTATCCGACCATGGCAAAGAATAAACATATGTATTGTTCTTACGGACATGTAATGCAGGAAAATTCATTATTTGGTCAGGCTGCACTAACCGCTTTTGGTGCTAGCGAAAATGAAATGGAAGGTATGAAGAAGGAAGCAATGAAAGAGCTTATCATGCATGAAGTAGGACATACTTTGGGTCTCAATCATAACATGAAAGCTAGTCAACTATTTTCTCCAGAAGAACTTAGTAATCCAGAATTCATAAAAGGAAAATGTCTTACAGGATCAGTAATGGACTATACTGCAATAAATGTTACTAATGATCCTACAAAACAAGGAGCTTATTTCTCAACAACTGTAGGACCATATGATGATTGGGCGATTCAATTTGGATATACTCCAGTAACATCTCAGAATGAATTAGAAAAAATTGCGAACCAATCTAATAAACCAGAACTAATTTTTGGTAATGATGCCGATGATATGCGTTCTCCAGGTAAGGCTATTGATCCGAGAGTAATGATTGGAGATATGTCTAACGATCAAATTACTTATTCTATCAACCGAATAGAATTAGTGAATGAAATGATGAATAAAATTAAACTGAAGTTTAGCAGAAAAGGAGCTTCCTATCAGGAATTACGCCAGGCATATTACATCCTTAAAGGCCAATATGCTAGTGCTGGAAATGTTATTTCGAGATTTATCGGAGGTGTATATGTTGATAGAAGTATGGTTGGTCAAGATCCAAATGCTAAGCCATTTACTCCTGTTAGTTATGAAGATCAGAAAAGAGCCATGAATGCACTTAAAAAATATGTATTTGCTCCTGATGCTTACAGTGTTCCTAATGATCTTTACAATTATATTGCAATGCAGCGAAGAGGATATAACTTTTTCGGTGGCCCAGAAGATCCTAAAATTCATGATCTTACACTAGGTCTTCAGAAAAGAGTTTTAGATCATATTCTACACCCAAATACCTTACAACGTATCACAGATTCAGAATTATACGGTAATAAGTATATCTTATCTGAGTATATGACGGACTTAAATAACGCTATTTTCCAAGCTGATGCTGCAGGATCCATTAATACATTTAGACAAAACCTTCAGTTAGAATACACAAAAAGGCTTATTAATATTATTGCATCCAACACCGCAAAAGGTCCAAAGTATACATATGCCTCTAAGTCTATGGCTTTATATAACTTAAAGAGAATTAGATCAATGATTTCTAATGGATCTGGAAATAAGTTATCAAAAGCTCATAAAGATCATTTAAGAACTTTGATTAACAATGTAGTAGAAGACATAAAATAAACTTCTATATCTTAATAGCTTAAAAAGGCTGATTTATAGAATCAGCCTTTTTTATTACCAATACTTCAGAAAAAACAGAGATATATTTTAAAATATCTAAAAAGGTTTTACTTATTTCAAATTTGTAGGAGATTATTACAAATTTTATATACTAAATAGTATGTTTATATCTTAATTAAACTTAAACCAACCCACCACATTAAGATCAAATGAAAAAGACCACCCTTCTTATTCACTGTTTAGACAAAAAAGGAATCATTGCCACAGTCACCAATTTTATCTTAGCAAAAAAAGGAAACACTGTCTACATAGAGCAACATGTAGATAGAGAGTTAGGTGAGTTTTTCATGAGGTTAGAATGTGAATTTGATCAAGATGAAGAAAAGTTAGCATTATTCAAAGAATCCTTTAATAAGGTGGTTGCGGATAATTATAATATGCATTGGGAAATGTACAACGCAGAAAAAAAGCCTAAAATGGCTCTTTTTGTCTCTAAATATGATCACTGCTTGTATGATATTTTGAGTAGGCATGCTTCTGGAGAGCTTAAAGCAAAAATACCTATCATCATCAGTAATCATCTTGATCTAAAACCAATTGCCGATAGTTTCAAAATTCCATTTAAACATATTCCTGTTACTAAAACAAACAAAGCCGAAGCTGAAGCGGAACAATTAGCACTACTTCAAGAACATAAAGTAGATTTCATTGTCTTAGCGAGATATATGCAAATACTTTCAGAAAACTTTGTAAATCAATTTACAAATAGGATTATTAATATCCACCATTCTTTTTTACCAGCTTTTCCCGGAGCCAAACCATATCATTCTGCTTATGAACGTGGTGTAAAAATTATTGGTGCTACTAGCCATTATGTAACTTCAGATCTGGATGAAGGCCCTATTATCGAGCAGGAAGTAGTTCGTGTATCACACATCCATAACGTTCAGGATTTTATTCTAAAAGGTAGAGATCTGGAAAAAATAGTGCTATCGCGGGCCATCAAACATCATATAGAAAGAAAAGTGTTGGTCTATAATAACAAAACAGTCATTTTCTCATAAACCGAATACATCTCCTGTATTAGCAAAATTATACCCTTCTTCTTCTAACTTTTTTCTATCCTTATTTTCTGGATTTATTAAAGGGTTAGAGTGATTAAAATGGATGAATATAATTTTTGATTTCATTTCTTTACTTTCATTATTGAACAACTCTATGGTTTCTTGAATAAACGGATGAGGAACTTCGGACATAGGTCTAGGAATTTCTCCATCCTTAAAAAAAGTAGCATCCAAAAACGCATAGTCTACCTTTTTTACCTCATCCACAATATTATTTTCCCAAAGAGACCATTTATTAATATCTGGAATAAATAATGCCGTTTTGGTTGGGCCAGATATTTTATACCCTACCGTTTCAGAAAATTCATCTCTATGAGGTACTGTAAATGGAGTAACATTAATCTCATTTGTTATCCTCAAAGGTTCTTTATCATTCAAAGTCTGTATCCTTATATTATCTAATGCTAACAGTTGAGACCAAGGTCCATTTGATTCTAAAAAAGATTTCATTTTAGGCATAGCAAAAACATTAATATCTTTTGCTCCCATTGCTTCTCTACCGAAATACATAAGACCTGTATAATGTCCGATATGCGCATGCGTGAGAAATACACCATTTATAATAGGATCTTGATCCAGAAAATGTGCATCTAACATTGCCAATTGTTCTGGCAAATTAGGAGTTGCCTCTATCAAAAACTTTTTCTTTGCTTTTTCATCTACTAATCCTAAAGAAACCACTAACTCCTTTTTAATTCTACCAGAAGCCACAGCCTCAAATTCATTGGTATTATTAATATGAGGATATCCTCCATCCTGTGCGATTCCTAATACGGTGATATATTGTAGTGTGTCATTATATCGCGAAGATGTTCCTTTTGTCGAATCTTCTTTATTTTTACAAGAAATAATGAAAAGAGATAGAGCGAAAAAAATTAACTTTGAATTCATAGAGAAGAATATCTACTCAAATCTAACAATAAATTAAGAAATGATTGGTGACATGTAAATTGTCCACGAAAGAAACTCTTCCTAGATTACAAATACTTAAACACAATAAAGATGAAAAGATTTTTGCTAATACTCGTTATATTTCAACTCACCAGTTGTGCAGAACTGCAGCAAGTTATAGAAAGCCTTCCGCAAGAAACTACTGGTGGTATCGGTCTTAGTAATGTTGATATTGGAAATGGTCTACGGCAAGCATTAGATAAAGGGATCGACAAACAAGTAACAAAACTTACGCAAAAAGATGGTTTTTTTAGAAATGAATTGGTAAAAATTGTATTACCTGATGAACTTAAAAAAGTAGATAAATCATTGCGAGATATTGGATTAGATAATTTAGCTGATGAAGGTTTAAAAGTATTAAATAGAGCTGCTGAAGATGCGGTAAAAGAAGCGACTCCTATTTTTGTAAATGCAGTAAAGCAAATTACATTTAATGATGCTAAACAAATTTTACTTGGTAATCAGGATGCTGCGACACAATATCTTAAGGGAACTACAAAAACTGCTTTATACTCAAAATTTAACCCTGTTATAAAAAATTCACTTTCCAAAGTAGGAGCAGATAGAGTTTGGTCTAATATTATTAATAAGTATAACAGTATTCCTTTTACGAACAAAGTGAACCCTGATCTTACAGATTACGTTACAGGTGAGGCATTAAATGGTGTTTATACCATGATTGCAGTGGAAGAAGGTGAAATAAGAACCAAATTAAGTTCAAGAACTACAGATTTACTTAGAAAAGTTTTTGCGCTTCAGGACGGTAAATAAAAGCTCAGAAGGAATAACCCTACACTTTTTACACTTCATCTAATCTTGTATGGTTTTCAACGATTTTTCAAATTTTTCACAAAAATTCAGCTTTTTATTTAATTTATAGATTTAATAACAATCAATAAGATTTTTTTATAAGAATACGGAACCCCTTCAAGAGAAGGGGTTCAATTATTCTCAAAACCGAACCATCTGTTTCAAGGAGGTAATTATATTGTAGGACTTTTTTTATCGAGAGATTCATTTAATTTCGCGTCCGATTTTAAAAAAGCCCTCAATGAAAAACTTAATCAAGCTTAGCATAGCTATAGCTATTTTCGTATGCTCTGGACTTATTCAGGCCCAAGAGAAAACAGTAACCGGAATGGTTACAGACCCTGCAGGAATTCCACTTCCAGGAACAAATATTTTAGTTAAGAACACTGATAATGGAGTACAAACCGATTTTGATGGTAATTATTCCATCGAAGCTAATATCGGTGATACACTTATCTTTTCTTACGTAGGTTTCGAAACACAAGAAGTTATAATCTCCTCATCTTTAGTAATCAATGTTGCGCTTAAAGATAATGTTGAAGGATTAGACCAAGTAGTAGTAATAGGATACGGAAGTTCCTCCAAAAAACAAATTACCACGAGTGTTGCAAGCATACAAGCTGAAGGAATAGGTGATATTAACACTCCAAGTATTCAATCTTTGATGACCAGTAAAGTTACTGGTGTTCAAATAACTCAACTTTCAGGAAGAGTTGAATCTGGGATAAAAGTAAGGGTAAGAGGTGTCTCTACAGTGGGCGCATCTCAAGAACCATTATATGTTTTAGACGGAGTACCATTAATTAATGATGATGAGTCTATAAACAACTCTCCTATCAACCCATTAATAGGACTTAATCCTAATGACATTGATTCCATAGACTTCCTTAAGGATGCATCTGCAGCGGCCATATATGGGGCTAGAGGAACTAATGGTGTGATCATTATCACTACTAAAAAAGGCAAAGCAGAAAAGACAAAAGTTACATTGAACACTGCTTCTGGATGGAACTTTGCTACCAACAAAAGAGAGTATTTAAACGCCGAACAATATGTTGATTTCTACACCGAAGCCGCATTAAATAGCGGACTTTCATTAAGCGAAATTGAAAGTCGATTTGATCAACTATCTCTAGGGAGAGATTGGAGAAATAATCAAGTGGATACCGATTGGCAAAATCTTGCATTAGTAGAGGGTATCACTCAAGATATAGATTTATCCGCTTCTGGCGGAAGTAAAAATCTAACTTACTATGTTTCTACTTCATACAACAAAACAGAAGGTATTATACTTGGGAATGAATTAGACCGCTATACTTTAAGAGCTAAAGTAGATTCAGACGTTACTAAAAAATCAAAAATTGGAGCGAATATAAATATCTCTAAGGTAACGATTGATCGTCTTTCCAATGACAATGCTTTTATTTCACCTCTTCAATCTATAGCGCAATCTCCTCTTACACCCGCTTTATTAGAAGATGGTACAGCGAACGTAGATGGAAACTCAACTTTATTTCAAAATTTCTTAGGACAGGAACAAACAGGAAGATTTGTTACCGACATTTGGAGAACTACGGCAAATATATACGGTGATTTCTACATTAATGATTATTTGAGATTTAAATCTGAAGTTGGTTACGATTCTAATAATCAGAATGCAGAAAGATTCTCTGGAAGTTTGACAGAATTTGCTTCAGCAGGAGGTGTTGGTACTGTTAGTAATGCTATTACCGAAAGATATATTTTAACCAATTATCTAACCTATAAACGTAATCTTGGTGAGGCAGTGGATTTTTCTGCTACACTTGGAGGTAGTTTCGAGGAAACCAATCGTAAAAGTCAATTCACGATAGGACAAGGTTTCCCATCAGATGATTTACAAACCTTAGATAATGCAGTGTTAATAACAAACGGAGGATCTAATAAAACCAAATATAACTTTCTATCTTATTTTGCAAGATCCCGTTTTTCTATTGCAGAAAAATATCTTATAAACTTAAGTATTCGTAGAGACGGTTCTTCAAGATTTGGCCAAGATTCTCAGTTCGGATGGTTCCCTGCTGCTTCTGCTGCTTGGATAGTTAGTAACGAACGATTTTTAAGCAATTCTTATTTGCTAAGTAATTTTAAATTAAGAGGAAGTTGGGGTATAACTGGAAATGCAGAAATCGGAGATTTCGCAAGTAAAGATCTCTATGGAGTTACTACCTATGATGAAAGACTTGGTGTATCTCCAATTCAAATAGGAGATAATGAATTACGATGGGAAAAAACTACTCAGTATGACTTAGGAGCTGATTTTGGCCTGTTTAATAATGTCATTTCAGGAGAGTTCGATTATTATAACAAAACCACAAATGATTTATTATTTAATCAGCCATTACCAGGTACTTCAGGTTTCACTTCAGTTGTAAGAAATATTGGTGAGATCGTAAATGAAGGGTTTGAAGTAAGCTTGAATGCAAGAATTATTTCAAAACCATCTGTAATATGGAGTATAGGTACACTCTTTACTAAAAATACAAATGAAGTTACTGATCTTCCTAGTGGAGACATTATAGATGGAGTAAATATTATTAGAAAAGGAGAAACTTTATCTTCATTCTATCTGTATGAGTACGCTGGTGTAGATCCTGCTAATGGAGATGCATTATTTTACACAAATACATTAAATGCTGATGGTTCGTTAGATAAATCAACTACGAATAATCTGTCAAACGCAAATAGGATAGTTACTGGAAACCCTTTTCCTGAATATCAAGTTGGATTTACCAATAATCTAAAAGTGAATGGATTTGATTTTCAATTTACATTCCAAGGAGAATTCGGAGCTTCAATTTTTGATCAAGCAGGTAAATTCTCTTCTGGTAATGGTAAATTTTTCGATAACCAAACTGTCGATCAGTTAAACAGATGGCAAAACCCAGGTGACATTACCGATGTTCCACAAGCAAGATTAAATCAAGACAATGGGCAAGCTGATTCTACTCGTTATCTTCAGGAGGCTGACTTCATTCGACTTAGAAATATTACACTTGGATATACGATCAATCCTACCTTTTCTAAAAGGTTCTATTTAGAAAAAGTAAGATTCTATTTTAGTGGTTTAAATTTATTTACTATTACTGACTATGATGGATATGATCCAGAGTCGACTGCAGATTTTAATGGAAATTCTGGAGTAAGAACTGGTATCTCCTTCTACTCTGCTCCACCAGCAAAAACATACACATTAGGTTTAAATATAGAATTTTAATACCGCTATTAAAACCTATATATCATAACCAAAAAGTTAAGAAAGAAATGAAAACATATATAAAAACATTATTAACCATGACTGTTATACTAACCCAAATCAGTTGTGAAAACAGATTAGATACAGACCCTGAACAGTCGCTAACTACAGAAAACGCTTTTGATACTCCAGAAAAGGTAACAAACATATTAATTGGAGCATATGCACAAGCAGGACAAGGTGCAAGTTATGGAGGTCAATTATATACCATAGCAGAACTACTTGCTAATGATCAAGAGTTAGGATGGAACGGTACTTTTTCTGATCCTAGTGAGTTTAATAATAAAACCATAAATACCAATAATACTTTTGTTGCAGCTTTATGGTTAAATGGATACGATATCAGTAATCAAGTAAATATTGTTTTAGACAATTTAGATATATTCGAAAATCTGGATAGAAAAAATTCTGTTGAAGGTCAAGCTAAATTCTTAAGAGCGGTTACCTATTTTGATTTACTACGTTTCTTCTCTAAGCACAACAACAATCGTATAAATGATGGTGAACTTGGAGTTCCCATTGTTAGAACACCTGTTATACAGCTAGACGATATTACGTACCCAACTAGAAATACTATAGGACAAGTATATGATTTTATTATAAACGATCTAGAGGATGCTATTGCATTGTTACCGCAAACCAACGGTGTCTTTGCTTCTGCTAACGCAGCCAAATCATTATTAGCCAGAATATATTTACAAATTGGCAATTATGAGCAAGCTAGAGATCTATCCAATGAAGTAATTCAATCTGGAATATATACCCTTACAGAAACTCTTGATGATGCGTACAATAATGATGATAATTCTACTGAAGACATTTTTGCCTGGCAAGTAACCGATTCTGATGGCACAAACAGTATGAATACATTTTGGGCCACTGATAGATTTGGAGGAAGACCAGGAAATCCAGACATCTCCATAGAAGATGCATTTTTTGGAATATTTGACGATGCTAATGACGCTAGAGCAAACTATTTTTACATAGATTCGGAAACAGGATCAGGAATAGCTTCTTTTAAATGGATATTTGGAAATTCAAATATACCATTTATCAGATTACCGGAGATATATTTAATCAGAGCCGAGTCTAATTTTATTCTTAATACAGCTATTGGTGATAGTCCGCTAAACGATGTGAATGTTGTAAGAAATAGATCTAATGCATTTCCTTTCACAGATATCGAATATGTCGATATTATTTTAGAAAGATTACGCGAATTATCTTTTGAGGGTCACAAATTACATGATTTTAAAAGGTTGGAGATTTCAGTTGGAGAGCTACCTTTTGATGACAATAGATTAGTATTACCTATACCTCAAAGAGAACGAAATATCAATCCTGATTTAGAGCAAAATGAAGGGTATTAGTATAATTAATTTGAATTAGCCAATAAAGGATCGTGCAATTTAGTTTGCCCGATCCTTTTTTTAGTATAGCATTAAATAAACTTAACTTAGTCTTAAGAATCATTTTTACTGAGAGCTAATACTTTTGCATAAAAAGTAAAAGAAAGAAAAATGTTTTATTGGTCTAAGGATAAATCTGATCTCGAAAAACTACAAAAACGCTATTGTCGTTTAATGAAAAGCTCTTATATCATTGCCTTAAAAGATAAAGAAAAGAGTGATAATTTAAATGAGGAAGCAAATAAGCTTTTGATGGAAATCAAAAAATTAGATCATCAGCAATCCTAATTACTTGTCTCCTATTTACTAAATTGATGTAAGAAGGCTAAGGATTCTTCATTAAAAACCTCTGGTTGTTCTACATTTACTACGTGCCCAGAATCTTTTACCACAAAAAGATTCGAAAATTGGTGCATAGAAACAACTTTCTTTATCGATGGCAGAAATAAATAGTCTTCTTCTCCCATTACATATAAGGTAGGTATTTTAATGTCTTTAGATCTAAAGAATCTTAGTAAAGGATTGATTTCTGAAGTTAATCTAAACCAACGAACAAATTCTTTCTGATATAGCTTTTTAGCCTCATTTACGAAAAGAACTCTTGATTCTTTATGATTCTTTTTAGGCATTATGATAAAAGCAAAAAACTTATATAAAAACATATAAGGCACTACCGATTTAAATACAATCCCAAGCTTCATTAATACCTGTGACCTCAAGTTGAGTTTCATAATTGCTCCACCCATAATCATACTTTCTACACGATCAGGATGTTTTTCGGCAAGATTTCTAATTAATATAGTCCCTAAAGAAATTCCAATAAAATGTGATGATTTAATTTCCTCTTTATCGATCACCTCTACAATATCATCTGTTATAGAATCAAATGTGTATTTAGAATTAAAAGCATCTTTAATTGCAGGTTTGGAATTACCATGACCTCTTAGATCCAAAAGAAGTACATTATAGTGCTTTCTAAATTCTCTAACTTGTTTATACCATATAGAAGAACTTCCACCTGCTCCATGAACAAAAGTTACCCATTTAGGATTGGTATTATGGCGATATATAGAATAATTTAGCATATACTAACTGAAGATGTAAAGATAAGTACTTATTAGTCACTATTTGCAGAGTATTAACAGTATTTAATAGATTGTTCAAGAATTATTGATCAATGCAGGCTTTTAAAATACTTAAAAGCTAACGCAAGTCTTGATCCATACCACGAAAAATATTCTCCATCTACCAATACAACTTTGGCACCTGGTATCATTTTTTCTACTTCTTGTTTATGATTTTCAGAAAAAGGAAAAGGTTCTGATGATAACAAAATCAAATCAATATTTTCTATAGATGTTAATTCCTCTTCTGATATTTCAGGATATCTTTCTTCGTTCCCATAGACATTAACAAATCCATTCAACTCCAGTAAATGATGAATAAATGTTCCTTTTCCAGCTACCATCCAAGGTTTTCTCCAAATAAAATAAGCAACTTTTTTCTGCTTTTTGTACTTGATAAATTCTAAAAAATCCTTTTGCTCTTCAAGAATCTTAGAAACTAAATGCTTAGCTTCTTCTTGAGTATTAAAGATATCCCCGTATTGATAAATGAGTTCTATTGCTTCATCCATAGTACTAATATCGGATACATGAACTGGATGTTTTGTTTCTAACGATTCAACAATCTCCTTAGTGTTTTCTTCTTTATTACAAAGAATAATGTCAGGATTTAATTCTTCAATTTTATCCAAATGAATATTTTTCGTACCTCCTACTACAGATTTGTCTTTTCTAATATGTATTGGATGTACACAGAACTTTGTAACACCTACTATACAGTCCTCTAATCCTAATGCTACCAATAGTTCGGTTTGCGAAGGAACCAAAGAAATTATTCTTTTGGGTGTATTTAACAGTTCGATATTCCTATGTAATTGATCTTTATAAATCATGGTTATCTACTTAGCCATTTCCCATAAAACACTGTCTTAAAAAAATCACAAACATTTAACTAACAGGTTTTTAAATTAGGAATTCCTACAAAAAATAAGTAAATTGTAAGAAAGAGTTTTAATTTAAATATTTGGGGCTATGAATTCAATAATACTCAACATTATCATCTATTGTTGCTTAGCATTTTTTGTATTTTTCATTGCATACGGACTTATCGGTTATGCAAAACAAGTGTTTAAAGCCAATAGACGTTAATCGATTTTAAAATGTAATTAGAAAAGGAAATTGAATTTAGGTTTAATTTCCTTTTTTAAGATTGAGCCTTTAGTATTTCTTCCATTTGCTGTTGTAGTTCTTTTGCTTTTTCTGCCGCAACTACATCAAAATCTGACTCTTTAGAAGCGTAAATAATACCTCTCGATGAATTAATTAATAATCCAATCTGATCATTAATTCCATATTTACACACATCTTGCAAATTTCCTCCTTGTGCCCCTACACCAGGTACTAATAAAAAACTATCAGGAACAATTTTTCTTATTTCTCCGATAAACTCGGCTTTGGTTGCTCCAACCACATACATCAAGTTCTTAGAATTTTGCCATTCTTTAGAAGTTTCCAGTACTTTTTTATACAATTCAATTCCTCCTATGGTTTTTGTCTGAAAATCAAATGCTCCTTGATTAGACGTTAATGCCAGCATAATGGTATGCTTTCCTTTAAACGACAAAAACGGTTCTATTGAATCCTTTCCCATATACGGAGCAACGGTAACAGAGTCAAAAGCCAAGTCTTCAAAAAACGCTTTGGCATACATAGCACTTGTATTTCCAATATCTCCTCGTTTTGCATCTGCAATCGTAAAAATCTCGGGATGATTCGTATTAAGATATTGAATCGTTTTTTCTAAAGATTTCCAACCTTTTAACCCATAAGCCTCATAAAAAGCGGTATTTGGCTTATATGCTACTGCCAAATGATGTGTGGCGTCTATAATCTTCTTATTAAACTCAAAAATTGGATCTTCTGTCTCCAACAGATATGAAGGTATTTTATTAAGGTCCACATCAAGACCAATACATAGAAACGATTTCTTTTTCCAGATTTGACCTACAAGTTCTTGAGTTGTCATTGTTTTTTATTTAAGATTTATTTATTCTTTACCGTCTACGTATTCTTGCAAATATTGGTATCTAGGTGTTAATTTACCATCCTGCGTCATACGCGCTCGTTCTAAAACACCATCCTTATCATCATTAAAAAAGGCTGGGATTACATGTGCTAAAAACATGTTTCCAAATCCTTCACTAGCATCTTTTGGTAACTCACAAGGTAAATTATCTACTGCCATTACCACAATAGCTTCAGGATCTTTAAAATCGATTTCTTCTTCTCTTTGCGCATGATATCCATAAATTGGATCTGCGATTGTAGAGGATCTTATAGTAGTTGCTACTGGTCCATCAATATCACAAGAAATATCTGCTACTACTTTTATATTAAAATCTTTTGATTTTGCATCTTCTCTAGTATAGATAAAAGGAGCTCCATCTCCAAAGAAATGACCCGCCATGTATATATCACTAACCTTGGCAAACTTCATAAAATCACTTACGTACTCCTGTGGATGATCATAAAAATCTTGCTTACTGATTACTGTTCCGTCTTTTCTTTTATTGTAATCCAAGACATCTATTTGTGTATAAACTGGTTCTTCAAAATCATTTGCTATATATTCTTCTGCAGAAACTTCTTTGATGTTCATCGCATCCAAAATTTCTTTCGCTCCACCTCCAACTTTTCCTTTTCCGGTCAATACAATTTTAATATTTGGTAACTTGATCTTAGACAGTTCTTCTTCAAGTGCTTTTTGATCTCGTAATGTTTCAGCTTTGGGAAGAGTAAAACTTTCATTTTTCAACCCAAAAGCCCTAAACCCATTATAAGCACCAACAATTCCAGCATATCTACCAAAACCAATTAATCTCCATCCTCCTTGATTCACTACTACCTCATGATCATACAGTTCTATGTTCTTATCCAGAATTGCTTTTAATAATTTACGATTATAGGGTTGCTTTTTTATGGTATGAGAAAAGAAGAAATACTTTCTATTAGGGATCAACGCATCAATGGGAACTTCTTTTACACCTAACAATACTTCGCAATCACTGATATCCTCTGTAACATCAAAACCAGCTGATCTATACGCTTCATCAGAAAAGATTCTAATATCAGAACTTTCTACTTTAAAAGAAGCTTCTGGAAACTTGCCCATTGTGTCATTAAGACCTTGCGGAGAGAAGACTACGCGACGATCTGGCGGGTTTTTTCGTTCTCTGATGATTCCAAATGTAGTCATATAGCTTTGGTATGTAATTTGTTTATGTAAAAGCGCGGCTAAGATATGACAAATATGATTATCTTTGCCAACCATTTTGGTATTCAAATGAAGTTTATTGGATCAATTTAACTTTAAATGAATGCATTATATAAATTATCGGGGTCGACTGGTTTTGACAGCGAGATTAATAGAGTGGTAAGCACGTCGAGCGCTGGAATATAGCTCGTAAATATCATGTTTCATCTTTTTTAAACGGCGAGAATAACTACGCCCTAGCTGCATAATCTGAATTATAGTAAGATAGTGCCTCGGTTCGCTAGGCGAACAAGCAGGATACCTCTCAAGAGCCTTGGTTTACGGCGATTGGTTTTGAGGTATCGTAAAAGTAAACCTAGAAATTATAGTGTCTTGATATAATTTCGAAATTTAAGTAAGAATAAGCGATAGGTTGGCGGTCTTTGGTCTTTCTTATCGACGAAAACTAAACAAGGACTAAGCGTGTAGAAAGCTGTTGTATTACTTGTTTGGACGAGGGTTCGAATCCCTCCGACTCCACAAAAAACTCCCAAATCATTACTGTTTTGGGAGTTTTTATTTTTTAAATTCCTTTTATCGTTGACTAAACTGTAACTTCATCTAATATCTACACCATCTTTGCCTTTATAAAATCTTTTGAGTTCTATTCGATTTCCAACAGAAACTTTCATGACATAAAGACCTTCTAACAATAAAGAAATATCAATATCTCTATCCAGATGAAGCTTTTTTTCGATCCTTATAAAACCAGATGCATCCATAATCTTAATAACCATTGGTTCTTTTATATCCGAAACGATAGATATATATTGATCTGCCGCTGTAGCTTTGAGCATTATAGCAGGAGTTTTATCATTAGAAAAATCTATAGGTATTGTTATATCCACAGGAGGCTTGGAATACATCGTATTTATACCGAACATCACAATTAAAACAAGTAGTATTTTTTTCATCTTTTTTATTTTTAATTTACTCATTTTCAAATAATTATTAGGTTAAATAAATGATAAAAAGCACTTATCTTAAGACAACTTTAGGATATATTGTAACGATGCAGTTAAAAATTACTTTGGCTAGCATTATGAATTGTATAATTCTTAGTAATCTCATGTGTGAAACTTAAAAAATCAAACTATTTTTATTAAAAAAGTTTGATTTTAGGAATTTAAAATTAAAATTTACTAGTACAAAATAATCAAAATGAACCCAAAACCTTTTTTCTACATCAAACAAGTTTTGTAAAATGGGTAAGTTAAAACCTACTTATTTTCAAATAAATGACCAAAACAAACTTTCGCATAAAACCTACTAAAACACTAGGATAATCACTTTTTCAGCTTCTATGATTTAGGATAGGATTTGTAATTTTTACTTTTTATTCCCAAAAGGTATTTAGCTAAAAAAGATAACGTTATATCGAAAAGTGATATCAAAGTGAATTTCAAAACAAAATAAGATTTAACTTTATAAAGTCACACACAAACGTAACCCAAATGAAAAGTGCCAACCACACCCAAAATTTTCTTTTAATAAAAAATATGTCTTTTACGTACCAGCAAAAACATTCGCCCAATTAGCTTTTGTAGTAGCTCACTAGTAGTATTTATTATTTTTTTCGACAATAGATGAAACCGAACCATGTCTATTGTTGATGTCACACCCTAAACCCATCAAAGCTATGCAAGAATTTAGCGTTGTTGTGGCATATGATGACCCACTCAAAAGATTAGGCATCAAAGCCATGTTAGAAGCCCCAAAAGACATGAAATTTAAGCTATATGAAGATATATCAGACTTAGAAAACACCAGAAAAGTTATTGTTAATAATCAACCCGATTTTATTGTCATAGATGCTACTTTAAACTCTAATAAATCTGGAATCGAACTGGCCAAATATACCCGATTACACTCTAGGAAGACTAGAATTATTATTATGGCTTTTACCTTAGAAGACTGGTTAATTAAAGAACTTAAAACCTTGGAAATTAAATGGATTCTATACAAAGCAGAAACAGTACAAAACATTACTAAATGTGCTGGTAGAGCTATTCAAAATAAACCATATGTAAGCAAATTATTTAGAGAATCCTGGTGGAAAGAAGAAGGAAATCCGATTCCGAGTGTATCAGATAAGTCTTATCAGCAATTATCAAAAACTGAAGTCAAAATACTCAATCAAGTAGCACTTGGTAAAACCAACAAGGAAATTGCTTTAGACTTATTTAAAAGTGAAAAGACCATTAAAAATCATCGCCAGAATATTTGTAAAAAGTTACAAATAACCGGTAGTAATGCGCTTTTTAAATATACTATGAGGCTAAAGGATATATATCATTAATTTTTTATTAGGATTATGTTTCAATCATAAAAATGAGCACTTGTACCCATTTTTTTAAATAGAAGAGTTTCTAATTTTCCATTCGAAAACTAACTACTCTAAATACAATGAAAAACACTACACTAAAAACCTTCTTGGTTTTACTGTGGCTGATATCACTATCACATGCTCAAGAACTTATTCTAAAACAAGACAACCAGATTTATAGTAAGAAACAAAATGAGAAAATTAGCACTCTAAGACTCAGTAATAATCAATTATCAACAACTGCTCAGATTGATCATATAATCTACCGACAGGATGCTATCAACTCTAAATTTCAGATAACTCCTGATTATGATTTTTTTCAAGGATTACAAAGTCCATTTAATCCAAACCTATGGATATATATGGAACGGGAACAAATTGGAGGTGCATTTCGATTACATAAAGTTAATCTAAAAACCAATATTCAAACCACTCTATTGAGCAAAGTGAATAAAAATAGACAGGAAAAGGCTTTCAAACCGATTGCATGGACTAATGATCCAAACAAAATATTTGTGGAAGCAATGTATTTGGATGCTGCAGAAGAACATGAAGGTATTTTTATTTATGATATAAAAACTAATGAATCTCAAGAGATCCATATCCCTTTTGCATACACTAGAACTCCATTGCTTGCATCCAATAGAAATACATTCATATTCTCTGGATCTACGACATCGTCCAAACCGGATTATCTGCATGGTGTATCTGACATTGTTTATGAGTATAACATCCAAACAAAAAAGAATGAAGTTATCCTTAAAAGCAAAGGAAAGCATATTGATATAGTAGGCTGGAAAAGCAAGGTAAAAACAGGCAAGCAACAAAATAATAACAAATCTGCATTATCTTATTATTTACCTTGGGATTTTGGAGAGGAGAATTGTGTATCCAGACATGGAACTCCTGGACCGACAGGTTCTCATAGCCCTGTAGGAGAGTGTGGTTTTTTTACACCTGGTGGACATCATGGATATCATGCCATAGATTTCGCAACGTCTTTATCTAGCGATGATAATGTAAGAGCTTCTGCAGCTGGAGTAGTTTCTTTCTCTGGAATCAGTGGTAGTTTATCAAGTGGTTATGGAAGATTGGTAATTATAAGGCATAGCGATGGAACACGAACCTACTATGCCCATAACAAAACACTGCTGGTAAGCCAAGGACAATCCGTACAAAAAGGACAAGTAATTGCTTTAGAAGGAACCACCGGCGGATCTACTGGTGATCATATCCATTTTGAATGGAGAGCCGCTGGAGGAAATGCTTCTACTCCTGGATCTTTTGTAGATGCAGGGCAACCCAGACAAAACTTTATTTATAGATCTCAAAATTCTTTCGGATCACAAGCGGATACTCAAGCTCCAACTACTTCAATTAGTGCTTCTGGAGGTAATACACAATCAGGAGATTTTACAGCTAATTATAATGATTCTGATAATGTTGCTGTTACAAGAAGATTTTATCAGGCATTAGAACAATATGGCACTAATTGGTACGCTAATCGTGGTAATGGATTTTTTAATGACAATTTTAATGTATTATACTCTGGCTATACCTACGGAGAAGGGAACTGGAGTATTAATAATGGACATTTACGTCAATCTAATACCGCTTCTGACAACACAAAATTAAATACATTTTTATCACAGAACTCTGGACTCCCCTACTTATATGAATTCTCTGCAAAAACCATATCAACTTCCGGACCAAGAAAATTCGGTATTCATATCATGGCAGACAATCCAGACCAAAGCCAACGAGGAAATTCTTATTTGATATGGTTTAGTGGAGAAGATAATAAAGTTAGAATTTATGAAACCGTAAATGATCAACTTAATTTCAGAGCGATTGATGATGTTGCATTAGACAACAAATGGGCAAATTATAAGATAACCTATAGTCCAGCATTTGGAGTCATCGAAGTATTTAAAAATAACAAATCCATACTTAAATGGACAGATACTTCTCCAATTAAAAACGGTAGTACCATTTCTCTAAGAACAAATAAGACCATCATGGAATTTGATGACTTAAAGGTGTATAAATTTAGAGCCGATGCAAGTACATTGATTACTGCTGGTTCTGGAATCACAAAAGATATTAGACGACAAAATGGTAAAATCAAAAGCTTAGTTAGAGATGCTGCTGGAAATTGGTCTCAACCTGGTAATTTAGATGTAACCATTAGTTCACTGACTAAACAAAATTCTCTCATTAAAGATGATACGTATTTAGAAAGCAACATTCAGGTATATCCAAATCCTACCAATGGTAATGATATTAAGTTGACCAATCTATCATCATACAATTCTCCTATTTCTATTTCCATTATAGATATTACTGGGCGAGTTATAACATCTGTTAGAAAAAACATTGAAGAAACTGAAAACCAAGAAATTGACCTAAGTAGTTACTTTATCCCATTAACAAATGGACATTACTTCATACGAGTAAAGGACGATAGGTCATCTAAAACAATCTCGGTAATCAAAAGGTAAGTTTTTTGTAAGTGTGTAAAAAGGGCTCTACTCATCTGGTTAACAACGAGTCTGAGTCCTTTTTCTTACAAAACTATCTCTAGAACACAAACTTAAACACTATCATCATTATGAAAATTAACAAACAATTTATGTAAATAACTCTTGAATATGGTCTCAAAAAACCAAGTTTAAAAGAGAAAAGATCTCTTAATAAAATATTGAATCAAACTCCAAAAACTGGCAAAAGTATTTTAATCTAACCATAAGAATACTTGAATTTCAAATCCTGTCAATTTTATAAAAAACAAAATTTTTAAAATGAAAACAAATCATATGATAATGATGGTAATTTTCTATCTATTACAGGTAGGATTTACTATCAACGCTCAATCACAGTTAAGTAATATTACTGCGATATCTCCGGAAGGAAGATACAGTACTCCAATCTGGTCTCCAGACGGACAAAAACTACTAATAACCAATCAGTATTACACCTCTCTTTACATCATTGACCTAACCAACAACAATAGTCTGAACAGGATAAAAAAAGGGAAAGGCATTGGATATCTTGCCAATTGGTCTCCTGATGGACGAAGTGTTGTATTCAGAGAAAAACAAGAAGGAAGCTTCTCAAAAAACTTAAAAATAAAAAGCTTGCACTTAGAAACGAACAAAGAAACAATTCTGAATGATGTGCATCCAGATAATACCAATCCATCCATGCAAGCAAGATCAGGCAAAAACTTAATGGTATATATCAACTCCGAAACATTAAAACTGGAAGCCAAAGAAGGATTGAATGGAAAACCATGGGTAATAACGAAAGAAAATGGTCAGTTCTATCATCCTGTAGTTTCTCCAAATCAAAAATTTGTAGCTGTACATGAAGGTCCAAATATCTATATATATTCAATTTATGGTAACGAGAAAAGAAAACTCTTAGGAGTTGGTATAGCAACATCTTGGCTTAGTGACAGCAGCGGAATTATCACATTTGAAGATAAAAGTAATGATGGACATGTGATTTCAGCTTCTGATTTATATCACATTTCAAAAGACTCTTCTATCAAAACAAATTTAACCATTGCTACTGATGATATTGTTGCCACATGGGGAGATGTATCACCAGATGGAAAAAGAATTGCTTTTTCTGATGAAAAAACTGGAAGAATTTTTATTGCAGACCTTATTATTAAAAACTAAGCTCATGAAAAACAAATCATATATTTTAAAGACTATATTTCTATTCATAATTATTATCCTTTTTTCTCCCGAAACACAGTCTCAGGTAGTCGTTATAGATCCTGGTCATGGATATACTTCAACAGGCGCTGATCCAGATGGAAGAACGGAAACCGAACATGCCACCGCGTTAGCAGTCGGACTGAAATTACGCACTAAATTACAGAACAGCTGTGGCAATTGGACAGTTCGAATGACCAGATCCACTAGAAACGGGTGGGTTTCCGTATCACAACGAAGAGTTATGGCAAACAGTTGGAACGCTGATCGTTTTATCAGTATTCACTGTAATGGTGGTGGGGGAACCGGAACTGAAACCTTTTGGTCAAAATCAAGTAACACACCAAACGCTAGTAATAGTCGTTTTTCTAGAGAAGTTCAAGATCAAATGGTCTCCAAAGGACAATGGTTTGACCGAAGATCTTCAGAAGATCGTCCCTATTTAGGTTATACTTTAGGGGTGCTAAACAAAAACAACGCGATAGGAATTCTAAATGAGATTGGTTTTGTAGATTCTTCGGATAAAAACAAATTATTGAATGATACATGGAGAGATCGATTTGCTGATGCATATGTGACTGCTCTTCTAAATAGTTTAGGAAATTGCTCCGGAGATAGCGGAGGTGATAATGGTGACGAGACGGATACCGAAGCGCCAACTACTTCGATTAGTGCTTCTGGAGGTAACACACAATCCGGTGATTTTACAGCAAATTTTAACGATAACGATAATATAGCAGTAACCAGAAAATTTTATCAAGCTCTCGAAAAATATGGCGATAACTGGTATGCTAATCGCGGTAATGGATTTTTTAATGATAATTTTAATGTGTTGTACTCTGGATATACAATAGGAGCTGGAAATTGGGATATTAATGATGGACATCTACGCCAATCCAACACCACTTCAGACAATACGAAATTAAACACCTTCTTATCACAAAACTCAGGCTTACCATATTTATACGAATTCTCTGCTAAAACTATTTCTACCAGTGGTCCAAGAAAATTTGGAATTCACATTATGGCTGATGATGTTACACAAACCCAAAGAGGAAACTCCTACCTAATATGGTTTAGTGGTGAGGATAATAGAGTAAGAATTTATGAAACTATCAACAATCAACTAAACTTTAGAGCCATTGGAGATGTAACTTTAGATAATAATTGGGCAAACTATAAGATCACCTACAGTCCAGCATTTGGAGTTATAGAAGTCTTTAAAAATAATAAATCATTATTACGTTGGACAGACACATCACCTATTAAAAATGGGAGTTCTATATCTCTTAGAACCAACAAAACTAGTATGGAGTTTGATGATCTAAAGGTGTACAAATTTAGAGTTGATAATACACAAACCATTACAGCAGGATCTTCAGTAACAAAAGATATTAGAAGAAGAAACGGAAAAATAAAAAGTTTGGTTCGCGATGGCGCAGGCAATTGGTCATTACCAGGAAATCTAGACGTAACCATCAGCTCTCTTTCTCGACAGAATCCGAACCTTTTAGATGACACAAAACTAGATAACAATAAAATAACTTTATATCCAAATCCTACTGATGGAAATGGTACAACACTACAATTTCCTTCTGTAAAAAATGAAAAATCAGTAATCAAAATCTATGATTTAACTGGCAAAAAAATAAAAACTATTACTTATAAAAGTTCAAATACTGGAGTTGTGAATCTAAATATTGATACCGAAATCTCTGATATATCTGCTGGACACTATTTTATAAAAATATCTAATTCCAGGATTTCAAACACCATCAATTTTATAAAACAATAACAATTCATTTACAGACTACCAAGCCTAACCATATCGCAACCATTGGTTAGGCTTTATAAAAAAAGAAAGGAGGTGACCTAACAAAATTAAAAACCAACTCCACCACCACAGATAACCACACAAATGCAAACTCATAAACTTCATACTAATGAAAAAAATAACTTTAATAATCTCTGTGGTTATTGTATTCTTATCATGTTCAAAAGACGACATTACAGAAATTCCAGAAAATAACTCTAATCAAAAATTACATTCTATAGAAGAAATAAATAATTATATTTCTGATCAACTCAAGAAAAATGGGGATCTCGATTGGACCAAAACCCCAACTGACATTTTGTGGAGTGCCTTAGTACACAGTGGAGGGTATTTAAATATTGGTTACGGAAATGAGGGTGAAAGCTTTTCTAACAACCGTTCTACCAGACTCATTAATATAAAATCAAAAATTTTAGAAATCATAGATGAGACAGAGGAGCAAGAAACTTCCAAATCCCTAAAACATGATGATGAAATCTTGAACTATATTGAAGTCCTAATTACAAAAAAAGAGACTCTTGAAAATATTAAAAAAGCATCCCATATTCGTTATGTAGAACCGAGTGAATACAACTATTTCTTACCAGATCCTGAAGAAAAAAACTTTGGATGTGCTTTTGAAGGAAGAATAGTTAACCCAGAAGACTATCGTGTTATCGCTCCTAATTCATGGGTGCCATGGACATTCGACATTCATAACATTCCTGAAGCTTGGGAATATAGTACTGGACGCGGAATTACGGTAGGAGTAATCGATTCAGGAATTTCGCAATCACAAAAATTCTTGGGTAGTGATTTTAATGATGGATTTTCTAACGGGCGAACAGTTAAACAATTCGGAACATTTGATGATTCTGTCTTTGATGATTGTGGACATGGAACAGCAATGTCGGCTGCTATTGCATCTCCGCGAAACGATGACGCTATGCCTGTAGGAGTGGCTTATAACTGTGATCTTGTTGTATACCGAGGAACCGGTGATGTACTTCTGGAAAGTAGAAAAGAAAGAAAAGCGGTTAGCAAAGCACTAAAAGAACTAGCAGATATGCCAGATGTTAAAATTATTTCCATGTCCATTGGCTGGGTTTGGACCGTAAGAAACATAAAAGATGCTGTAAAATATGCTTATTCAAAGGATAAAATGATTGTGGCTGCAGGAGGAACATCAACAACTTTTACTAACTGGTATGCTGTTATTTTTCCAGCGAGTATGAAAGAGACCGTTGCTGTAACGGGAATAAAAGAAAACGGAAAAAGATGTTCGATTTGTCATGATGGAAAAAAGATAGATTTTACAGTAGCTATGCAAAGAGATGCAGATTCTAATAGAACTATGCCTGTTTTAGGATTTAGCTCTGATGTAAGAAATGTAGTTGGAGGATCTTCTATCGCTACGGCTACTACCGCAGGAATCGCAGCTTTAGTTTGGGCAAAAAATCCAGATCTAAGTAGGCAGGAAGTTCTGGAAAAAATGCAAAAAGCAGGAGAATATTATCCTGATAGAAGCAATCGATACGGATACGGAAAAATAGACGTCGCAAAGGCTGTTCAATAATTTGATCTTAAATAAAAAAGGTTGCTAAAATTAGCAACCTTTTTTATTTGTTATTTTGTAACAGGTTTTCCTTTATATTTCCATTCGGTAATACCACCATCGAGGTCATAGATCTTGGTAAATCCTGCCTTTTTCATATAAGCAGAACATTTACCGCTTCTACCTCCACGACCACAATAGACAGCCACAGGTTTAGTTTTATCAACTTCGGATAATAAAGTTTCAAAATTCTCATCCGTAAAATCAATATTAATAGCACCTTCGATATGTCCATCAGCATATTCTTGAGGAGTTCTTACATCCACCAGCTGTACTTTCTCCATTTCTAACAAGGAATCCATTTCCTCTACGGTAATAAGCTCTACTATTGCCGTATCTTTATTCTGATCTTTACAGTTGATAAATAACACAGAAAAGATCATCACGATGGCTATTGTTTTAATTTTCATACGTATGAGTGATTTTTATTCAGCAACTTCACCATCCCAATTCATAAATCCGCCAAGTAAGTTATATGTGGTTTCGAATCCCATTTGATTCATCAGCGTACAGGCCTGAGCGCTACGACCTCCAGATCTACAGTAGACATAATAATTTTTTGATTTGTCTAATTTTTCGATCTCATCCAGAAAACCTTGCCCTTTTCTTATGTCTATATTCAGCATATTTGGAATAAAACCATCTTCTACTTCTTCTTCAGTTCTAACATCCAAAATTACTGCATTATCGTCTTTAGCAATTAGATCTTCCCATTGATCTTGAGTTATATCTTCGGCCATTGTATAGTTTCGTTTATTTAATTGTACGTAAAGATTAGTAATTCCTTACAAATATAAGTCACAAGGATGAATTCTACGAGAATATTAATCGCAATTATATCCGCTTTTCTTTAATTAAGCTTTAATGCTACAACCAATTGCTTTGGTAGTCTCTATGGCAATTTTTTCTCCTTTTAATAAGGCATTTACTGCATCTTCTACATACTTTTTATCTGCAGCAGCAGCATCTTTATAATTATTATCAATCGCACCAATATAACGCACTAAATTGCCAGTTCCTGTTTTTTCTAAGATATAAACGTGAGGTGTTTTAGTTGCTCCATATTGTGGATAGATCTTTTGACCATCGTCAAATAAGTAAGGGAATGTAAATCCTTTCTCTTTTGCGCGAACCTTCATTTCGTCAAAACTATCCGTTGGATAAGCTTTAGGATTATTAGGATTGATAGCGATAACGGGATATCCTTTTGTCTTGAATTTCTTATCCAATTCGATAATTCTATCTTCGTATGCAACAGAATAAGGACAATGGTTACACGTAAAAATAACGATAAACCCTTTGGCATCTTTATAATCCTCTAAAGAAACCATCTTATCATCAATATTTTTCAATTTAAAATCCGTAGCAGTATCACCTATTGCATAGCCTTTATCAGCTTCATTTACATTAACTTTATCAATAGCAAATGCACTTACTGCAATTACTAGGACTACTACCACTAAAATTTTTAAAGTTTTCATTTTGTTTGCGTTATTAAGTTTTTCTGATATCCAAGCCCAAAAATATTATCATAATATTTTTTTAAGTTCTCTCTCTAATTCGTCATACGTAAAAGAGCGTTCATAAAAATTTGAAGTATTTCCTTTATATATTATGGTTGCAGGGATAGAACCTGACCAATTTTCATTTACTTTAGGAATCCAGTTATTAGCATCTGGATCATCCAATAATACTATTTTACTTTGTATGCGTTGTTTTTTAACGAAAGGAATCAGCTTAGACTCTACATGATTCGGTAAGTCTAAACTTACTAGTATTACTTCTACCTCTTTATTTGGATATCTACTATTAATAAGCTCGAAATAAGGAAGCTCTGCTACACAAGGTTTACACCACGTTGCCCAAAAATTAATGACACGTGTTTTCCCATCATCAATATTCAGAAGATGTTCGAAGTTTTCAAAATCGTACACAGGTATCTCTACCCCTTTGTCAGAAAAAACATTAGAAGCTTCAATAGCTATCTGTTGTTCTCCTTTACAATTCGATAACAATATCGCTAATCCTATATATAAGACCAATTTTCGCATTATACTAAAATATTAAAACGTGTTATTACCTAAAAGGAAATTAACAAGGTTTAAATAATTCATATAGATAATTTTAGGATTCTAGAACTTAGGTTAATTTGACAATAATAGTATTTACCATTGTATCCATAATAATTTTAACAAAGAATTAGTATCTCTTTTAATTTTCTTAAAAGGTAAAATCTATACATTTGTATAAACAACAATTGTATACACAAATGAATATTGAAGATATCATAAAAACTAATGCATCTTTACCACTATCAAAAAAAGCAGTGATCAATTTATTTTACACAAATAGTATTATTAATGATCAGATTCATGCAGTTTTAAAACCTTTTGATATCTCTATCCAACAATTTAATGTTTTACGAATCCTAAAAGGACAAAAAGGAAAGCCATCTAATCTATCGACAATTCAAGAACGCATGGTAAGTAAAATGAGTAACACAACCAGACTGGTTGACAAATTAATATCTAAAGGTTACGTAAATAGAACTATCTGCCCATCAAACAGAAGAAAGGTAGAGATCACTATTACACCTCTTGGTATTGGTTTTTTAGATCAAACTAGTATTGCAGTAGAAGGATTAGAACAAAAGATTACCTCTAATCTTACAGAGCAAGAATTAATTACCTTTAATCGATTATTAAACAAACTAAGAAGTTAAACAAGTAATCACAATTTAATAATCACTAATATTTCAAAATCATGAAAACCAAGCTTAAATTAGTAATTTTCGCATCTATTGTATTCATTACAGCATCTTCAATTGCGCAACAAAAAAAGATCAATGTTGCTGAAAGCACTATAGAATGGACAGGAAAAAAGATCACGGGTCAACATACAGGAACACTTAATTTTTCTAGCGGATTCCTAACTTTCACTAACAAGGAGTTAACTGGAGGAGAATTTGCCGTAGACATGACATCAATTCAAGTAACAGATCTTGAAGCTGGAAAAGGAAAAGAAAAACTCGAAGGTCATTTAAGTTCTGATGACTTTTTTGGAGTAAACAATTACGCGACAGCCAAATTAGTTATCAAAAAAGCAACAAAAATAGCAAATGGCTATAAAATAGCTGGTGACCTTACTATCAAAGGAAAAACCAATCCTATAACCTTTGATCTTGCTGTAAAGGGAAGCTCTGCAAGTACTACACTTAGCATAGATAGAACTAAATACGATATTAAATATGGATCTGGTAGTTTCTTTGATAACTTAGGAGACAAGGCTATTAACGATGAGTTCGAATTAGCAGTAAACTTAAAAATGTAATTTTTTATTTTTTGAATTATAATTAATTTATATATTTGAGCCAATTAAATAAAAAATGAATTTAATCTTAACAAATACTTGGTGGTGGTTGTCTTATAACGAAAACGTCGTGAGATAGCTCCTGTCATATAGTTAAGTAAACATATCAAAGGCTTGTCAAATCACGACAAGCCTTTTTTTATTGGCATAATCAAAGGGTATTCTAAAATATAAATATCAAAATTTAAAATGAGTTATACATTAACCACACATTTCAAACAAATTCTGGCTGATACCATAACACCGGTAAGCGTTTATCTAAAAATCAGAGATCGATTTCCTAATAGTTTGCTTTTGGAAAGTAGTGATTATAGAGGAAATGAAAATAGTTTTTCCTATATCTGTTGCAATCCAATTGCTAACATCAAAATAGAAAACGAAACTATCTATCAATCTTTCCCCGATAAAACCCATATAGAAACCGCTATTACAGAAGAAACAAACATCCCTTTGGTTATTGAAAATTTCGGACAGCAATTCAAAACCTCTAAAAGCGATTTTAAATTTATTAATAATGGATTATTTGGTTATATCGCTTATGATGCCGTTCGCTATTTTGAGAATATCAGTATTACCAAAAAAGAAGGTGCTTTAGATATACCAGATATGCAATACACCGTTTATCAAAATATTATTGCTATCAATCATTTTAATAATGAAGCCTACATCTTTGCTCATTGTTATGAATCAGAAAGTAATATCGCAGAAATAGAATCTCTTTTAAATGTAAAAAATTTTGCTTCCTACAACTTTAGTACTGTTGATGAAACCACTTCTAATCTGGATGATGAGCAATATAAGGAACATGTAGCCTTAGCTAAAAAACATTGTCAACGAGGAGATGTTTTTCAACTAGTATTGTCGAAACGTTTTTCTCAAAAATTCAAGGGAGATGAATTTAATGTATATCGTGCATTACGAAGTATCAACCCATCTCCGTACCTATTCTACTTTGACTATGGTGATTTTAAAATTTTTGGAAGCTCTCCAGAAGCTCAATTAGTAGTAAAAGACGAAATTGCCGAGATACATCCTATTGCAGGAACATTTAAACGAACCGGTAATGACGAGCAAGATGCTGAACTAGCAAAAAAACTTTCTGCTGACGAAAAGGAAAATGCTGAACATGTAATGCTGGTAGATTTAGCACGAAATGATTTAAGCCGTAACGGTAGTGAGGTTACAGTAGAGACCTATAGAGAAGTACAATTTTACTCTCATGTGATCCATTTAGTTAGTAAAGTTACTGGTAAAAAACACAAAGACACCACAACAATGCAAGTAGTTGCAGATACCTTTCCTGCAGGGACTTTAAGTGGCGCACCAAAACATATGGCAATGCAACTCATCGAAAAATATGAAACCGTGAACAGAGACTTTTACGGAGGCGCTATTGGATTCATGGATTTCTCCGGAAACTTTAATCACGCTATTATGATTCGTACTTTTTTGAGTAAAAATCATACACTGCATTGGCAAGCGGGTGCGGGATTGGTAAACGAATCCAATGAAGAAAACGAACTACAAGAAGTATATAATAAACTAGGAGCATTAACCAAAGCATTAAAACTTGCTGAAGAAATATAAAGAGCTTACAAACTCTTACTTAAAAAATGAAAAAAGTATTAGTAATAGATAACTACGATTCATTCGTGTATAACCTAGTTCATTATTTAGAGGATCTAGGTTGCGAGGTGATAGTAAAACGAAATGACCAACTACATATCGAGGAAGTAGCTGCTTATGATAAAATATTACTATCTCCAGGTCCTGGTATTCCAGATGAAGCTGGGTTGCTAAAGGACATCATTAAAACCTACGCGGATTCCAAAAGTATTTTTGGAGTATGTCTTGGGCAACAAGCAATTGGAGAAGTTTTTGGAGGAAGTCTTATTAATCTCGATGATGTATATCATGGCGTTGCTACAAAAGTAAAACTTACTGTATCTGACGAAGTAATTTTTGAAGGACTCAATGACTCTTTTGATGTTGGTCGATATCACTCTTGGGTGGTATCAGATAAAGACCTACCTTCTTGCCTAGAAGCTACTTCGTTTGACGAGAATGGGCAAATTATGTCTATCCGACATAAAGAATTAGACGTTAGAGGTGTTCAATTTCATCCAGAATCAGTGCTTACTCCCGATGGAAAAAAGATGTTAGAAAATTGGATTAATAATTAGTATCTGACACACAAAAAAAGAAGTACAAAATCAAAACACACAATGAAAGCATTACTAAATAGGTTAATCAATCACGAAACAATCTCTAAAGAAGAGGCAAAACAAGTACTTGTGAATATCTCTCAAGGAGCTTATAATCAAAGTCAAATTGCATCTTTCCTTACTGTGTATATGATGCGTAGCATTACTGTTGAAGAGTTAGAAGGTTTTAGAGACGCACTATTAGAACTATGTATCGCAGTAGATCTTAGCGAATATAATCCTATAGATTTATGTGGTACTGGAGGAGATGGAAAAGATACTTTTAACATTTCTACACTCTCCTCTTTTGTTTCTGCAGGAGCTGGAATAAAAGTAACTAAACATGGTAATTATGGAGTTTCTTCAAAATGTGGTAGCTCCAATGTGATGGAACATCTAGGAATTAAGTTTAGTAATGATAAAGACTTTTTGAAGAAAAGTATAGATGAAGCTGGAATTTGTGTGTTGCATGCTCCTCTATTTCATCCTGCCATGAAAAATGTAGCTCCGATACGAAGAGAATTAGGTGTAAAAACATTCTTCAATATGTTAGGACCAATGGTAAATCCTGCATTTCCAAAGAATCAAATCGTAGGAGTTTTCAACCTTGAACTTGCAAGGATGTATGGATATCTATATCAAAATACAGATAAAAACTTTACCATTATTCATGCGTTAGACGGGTATGACGAAATTTCACTTACTGGAAGTACTAAAACCATATCTAATAATACCGAAGGAATGCTTACTCCAGAAGATTTCGGGGTACAAGCTTTACAAATGGAAGATATTGTTGGTGGTGATTCCGTAGAAGAATCTGCTACTATTTTCATGAATATCCTGAGTGGTAAGGGTACCCAAGCACAGAATGATGTAGTTTGTGCCAATGCTGGTATGGCAATCGCCACTGTGGAAGGATTACAACCTAAAGAAGGCTTCGAAAAAGCAAAAGAATCGTTGCTATCAGGAAAAGGGTTAACAGCCTTAAAAAAAGTACAGGAGTTAAGTTGTTAGTTATTGGTTAATAGTTGATAGTTTATAAATGGAATATACAGAATTAAAAGTGTGGAAAGAAACTAGACTATTAGTGAATACTATTTATAAAATGACCAAACTATTCCCAAAAGACGAGACTTATGGTCTAACTAATCAAATGAGAAGATGTGCAATTTCGATACCTTCAAATATAGCAGAAGGTTGTGGAAGAAAAACTCCAAAAGATAGTATTCATTTTTTTCATATTTCAAGAGGATCATTATATGAATTAGAAACACAGTTATATATTGCATTAGATCAAGAGTATTGTACTGAAAAATCACATCAGGAAATATTGGATCAAATCATAAGTTGCAAAAAATTATTAAATGGTTTTATTAACTATTATGAAACTTTAAAAAATAAATGAACTATCAATCGATAACTATTAACCGGTAACAATTAACTGTCAACCGTCAACAAAAAACTATTAACCAAAAACGATCAACTATCAACAACACAATGAACATACTAGATAAAATAGTTGCCGATAAATACAAAGAAGTTGAACTTAGAAAAAGTATCATACCAGTTCAACAACTAGAAAATTCAGTATTATTTAATAGACAAGGAAACTCGCTTGCTAAGGCTCTACTCAACAGTGATACTGGAATTATTGCAGAACATAAACGTAGATCGCCTTCAAAAGCTGTCATTAATCAAAAGGTTAGTGTACAAGACGTGGCTATTGGATATGAAACCGCTGGTGTGTGTGGAATGTCAGTACTTACGGATGGAAAATATTTTGGAGGATCTTTAGATGATTTAGTACTTGCAAGAGCATCCGCATCGATGCCTTTATTACGTAAAGAGTTTATTATTGATGAATATCAGTTACTAGAAGCCAAAGCTTATGGCGCAGATGTCATCTTATTAATCGCTGCAGTCCTATCAAGAGATGAAATAAAATCACTTTCTGAATTTGCTAAAAAATTATCACTGGATGTATTATTAGAAGTGCATAATTTAGAAGAATTAGAAAAATCTATCATGCCTTCTCTAGATATGCTCGGAGTTAATAATCGTAATCTTAAAACTTTTGAAGTAAGTACGGATGTAAGCAAAGAACTTAGCAAACATATTCCTGATGACTTTGTAAAAGTTTCAGAAAGTGGTATTAGTAGTATCGAGGCTATCAAAGATTTACAGCAATATGATTACAAAGGTTTTCTTATTGGTGAAAACTTTATGAAAACAGAAAATCCAGGTCAGAGTGCTATAGAATTCTTAAAAGCATTGCAATCATGAAGCTAAAAGTCTGCGGAATGAAATATCAGGAAAATATGCAAGCAGTCGCTGAATTACAACCGGACTATTTGGGCTTTATTTTCTATGAAAAATCACCCAGAAATTTTGATGAAGACATTCTAAAGTTACCTGCTGAAATAAAAAAAACAGGAGTTTTTGTAGATGCTTCCATAGATTTTGTAATTGAGAAAGTAAAAAAATACAATTTTAAGGTAATTCAATTGCACGGAAACGAATCTTCGCAATATTGTAGAGATTTACAATCTGAGTTGGAGTGTTTTTCTGAAACAGAAAGTACTGAATCTATTGAAATATGGAAAGTTTTCTCAATCAAAGATCAATTTGATTTTGAAATACTACAACCTTATGAAGGTATTGTAGAGTATTTCCTTTTTGACACCAAAGGCAAAGAAAAGGGAGGAAATGGATATACATTTGATTGGAGTGTTTTAAACAACTATCCATCCAAAACACCTTTTATTTTAAGTGGTGGTATTGGATTAGATGAGATTGAAAAAGTAAAAGAAATTCTAAAAACAGATTTACCTATTTATGCCGTTGATGTAAATAGTAAATTTGAAACAGCACCAGGATTAAAAAATATTGATGAATTAAAGATTTTTAAAGAAGAATTAAATAGAATGCGTGAGGGATAGCAGTGTAAATCCCGGAGATTTGTTTTTCTCTGATTGTCATACTGAGCTTGTCGAAGTATAAACAGGGAAAAATAAAACGAGGAATTGCAACGGATAGCCCGACCTGAGGAGAGCGAAGGTCACGCCCAAAACATAAAAACAAAAAATAAAATGAGCTATCAAGTAAATGAAAAAGGATATTACGGAGATTTTGGTGGAGCATACATCCCAGAAATGCTATATCCAAATGTAGAAGAATTACGATCTACGTACTTAGACATTATGAACGAACCTTCTTTTAAAGAAGAGTTTGATCAGCTATTACGCGATTATGTGGGTAGACCATCACCTTTGTATTATGCGAAGCGACTTTCGGAAAAACATAATACCAAAGTGTACCTTAAACGCGAAGATTTGAATCACACGGGAGCGCATAAAGTAAACAATACTATTGGTCAGATCCTTGTCGCCAAAAAATTAGGTAAGAACAGAATCATTGCAGAAACAGGAGCGGGACAACACGGTGTGGCTACAGCAACCGTTTGTGCGTTAATGGGTATCGAGTGTATCGTATATATGGGAGAAATTGATATCAAACGTCAAGCTCCGAATGTAGCACGTATGAAAATGTTAGGTGCAGAAGTACGACCAGCAAAATCTGGAAGCAAAACCTTAAAAGACGCTACTAACGAAGCTATTAGAGATTGGATTAATAATCCAGTAGACACCCACTATATTATAGGTTCTGCTATTGGACCTCATCCTTACCCTGATATGGTAACTCGTTTTCAATCTATTATTTCTGAAGAAATCAAATGGCAATTAAAAGAAAAAGAAGGTAGAGAAAATCCAGATTATGTAGTAGCCTGCATTGGAGGAGGGAGTAATGCTGCTGGAACCTACTATCATTTCCTAGACGAACCTAGTGTTGGGATCATTGCGGTAGAAGCCGCCGGAAAAGGAGTGAACAGTGGTGAAAGTGCTGCAACTTCGCAGTTAGGTAAAGAAGGAATCATTCATGGATGTAAAACCTTATTGATGCAAACTCCTGATGGACAAATCACCGAACCTTATTCTATTTCTGCAGGATTGGATTATCCAGGAGTTGGGCCATTACATTCGCATTTATACAAATCAGGACGTGGAGAGTTCTTTTCGGTAACCGATGATGATGCAATGACTGCTGGTTTAGAATTATCACAATTAGAAGGAATCATTCCAGCTATCGAGACATCACATGCCTTAGCAATTTTTAATGATAAAAAATTCAAACCAGACGATATTGTAGTGATTAGTTTATCCGGAAGAGGTGATAAAGATCTAAACACGTATATCGATTATTTTAAATTGTAAAATTAGCAATGAGTATTTAGTCGTTAGTGTGAAAATTCTAATGTCTGGAATACTTCGTTTCTTCCATATTTTATAGTTTAATACTCAATAAAATAATATAACTATATAAGAAAATTAAGAAATTGTCATTCCAGCGTAGGCTGGAATCCATACTAAAACAAAATGCTAAAACCAGAACATCAATATGCTGTATATATTCTTTCAAACAAGAAAAACGGAACACTTTATATAGGGATGACTAACAATCTTGAAAGAAGAGTTTTTGAGCATAAAAACAAATTGATTGACGGCTTTACAAAAAAGTATAATCTGAATACATTGGTTTACTTTGAAACTCATCAGTATGTAAATGATGCTATTATCAGAGAAAAAAGATTAAAAACTTGGAAAAGACAATGGAAAATTAATCTTATAGAAGAAGACAATCTTTCTTGGAATGATTTGGCTTCCGATTGGTATAATTAAATATACAGAATAGATCCCAGCCTACGCTGGGATGACAAAATAAAGATAAACCATCTAAGAAAATTAACAGCTTGTATTTAATATCAAAGTCATTTTTACTCAACACTTTATACTAAAAACTCAATATTAAAAAACATGAACAGAATAAACACAGCTTTAGCACAAGACAAAAAGCTATTATCTATATACTTTACGGCAGGATACCCATCATTACATGACACAAAAAAAATCATTCAAGATTTAGAAAAAAGTGGTGTAGATATGATTGAAATTGGATTGCCTTTTAGTGATCCTTTAGCAGACGGTCCAACCATCCAAGAAAGCTCTACAGCTGCTTTAAAAAATGGAATGACCACCAAATTACTTTTCGAACAGTTAGAAGATATTAGAGAAACTGTTTCCATTCCGTTAATCATCATGGGATATTTCAATCCAATGATGCAATATGGTGTAGAAGCATTTTGCGCAAAATGCCAGGAAATAGGAATTGATGGTTTAATCATTCCAGATTTACCTGTTGCTGAGTATCATGAACAATACCAAGAAATCTTTGAAAAATATGGATTAATCAATGTATTTCTTATTACTCCACAAACTTCTGAAGAACGTATTCGTTTTATAGATAGTGTTTCGAATGGGTTTATTTATATGGTAAGTTCTGCAAGTACTACAGGTGCAAAAAACACTTTTGGAAATGTACAACAAGAATATTTTGAAAGAATCGAAGGGCTTCAATTAAAAAATCCACAAATCGTAGGATTTGGAATTAGTAATAACGAAACCTTTTTACAAGCTACTAAAACAGCAAAAGGTGCCATTATTGGATCTGCTTTTATTAAACATCTAACCCAAAATGGCGCTGATGCGGTGGAAGATTTTATTAAGCAAATACGATAATATGGTACAAAACTTATAACATACTATATTTTTCTATATTTTTAATCCTAAATACATTGAGACAAATCCAAGAACTTCTATAACAACATCATAACTGATGAGTTTTATATCTATACCACTAATAATCGCAATTATTCTGATTTTCGTATTCATTAAATGGTTTAAACCAGGGTTTTTAGAATTTAAAAAAGATATTCAGAAAAAACCAGAAGGCTTATTAGATGTAGATGATCGATATAACGTTAGTAAAGTTGAAAAGGAAAAGGAGCTCAACGATTTATTAGAAAAAATAAATGATCAAGGTATTGATAAACTAAGTAAAACAGAAAGAGAACGATTAGAAGAGCTATCTAAATAGCTTTGCTATTCTTTTTTGAATAAGTTGTCTAAGAATTTTTCTAATTTTTCTCTTTTTAATTGCTGAATATTCAATTTTACTTTTGATATAAAACCATAAGAACCTCCATCGATTCGCATAGAACCAGAGATATACAATTCATCTTTATCATCTAAATGCATCTTCCCTAAATCGAGAATAGGATACTTAAGATAAATCGAAGTTTCACCATTTATACCATAGCTAGGATCTACTTCACCGGTATCTAATAGTTTTTTGATCAGTATTTCAAGTTCATTATCCAAACTTGTAGAAATAATAAACACTTCTCCTTTTTTATTTACAACAAAATTAGTGTTATAAATATCAGCACTATAGCTCATTTTTCCACTATCATAAAATGAGGTATCAGGTGTACCATCAACATCATATTTACGAATATGATAAACACCTTCAGAATCATCTTCCATTTGAGAGGTGTATAGCTTTTCATTACATAGTATAATCTGATCAAAGGATTGATAATTCTCTTCGATAGTAATACAATCCAACTTATTATAAGCCATCTGATCACTATCTAAACTTGCCAAATAGGTAGCTTGCTCTTGTCCTCCATCTATAGATTCAGAATACGCTAATAACAACTGATCATTATCCATTGCAGAACAATTGAGTGTAAAATCATGATCGTCATATAAGCCAGCTGATAGTGTCTCTCCAACACCCGAAAGCTTAAGAATCCCAATCTTTTCTTTTTTAGCAGCACTATTAACGTTAAAATGCTGCACCTTGGCCACAACGATTATTTCGTCTGTAGAAGAAGCATGGATATATTGACCATAATTATCATCAAAATTATCCATAATATTCTTTTTGTAGAATCCGCTACTACCGAAACCAATATTCATCATACCATCTTCATAAAATTCATTTACGGAAACCATCCAGCTATGTCCATTCCAAAAATTAGATAGCACCAATACACTTCCGTCTTCTTTAGAATCAATTGCTACAGGTATTGTATACTCATTATTAAAACTACCTGTTCTAGCTGAAAAATCAGTATCCTTCTTACCGTTTTTATATAAACGAACCAAATGCTTTTTGGAGTCTGCCTCGTATAAGACATTAATCTTGCTTTCGGCAACGACATCGAAATCAATGATATGAGATGATTCTGATCCAAGTTCTTTAAATACTAACAAACCATTTCTAGAAAAATCTATGTCAAGCTGTTGCCCATAGGAATAGCCTGCTAGCAGAAATATAAAAACAAATAAATGATGAATTCTCATAACGAAATATCCTAGTAACTACTTTTAGTCACCTTCGCTAAGAGGTATTATTTCAGATGCAGACTAGGGGGACGAAAATAAATACTTGTTTGTATTTTGAAACAATTCATTTATTTTTAATCTGGCCTCAAAAAAAAGAATTAATCTTTTATAATGCAAGATTTTTCTTAATAATAAAACATTAATAACGTTAATAAAGTCAAAATAATATTTCATGCATAAACTTATTCTATTCTTAATCACTTGTACGTTATGTAATATCATAACAGGCCAAGAAGATTTTTACAAAAAGTTATCTGATGCTACCTTAACATTAACAGAACAAAAGGTTACGTACGACCCTTCTTATTTCTCCATTTCCTATCCTAATGGTGACGTACCTAGTGATAAAGGCGTATGCACCGATGTAGTTATAAGAGCTTATCGCAAACTAGGAATCGACCTGCAAAAAGAGGTACACGAGGATATGAAATCAAATTTTAGCAGCTATCCTAAGAACTGGGGATTATCTAAAACTGATAAAAACATAGATCATAGAAGAGTTCCTAATCTTATGAAGTTTTTTTCCAGATTTGGTACCGTAAAATCCATTTCCAATAAGCCCGAGGATTACCTACCTGGAGATATCGTTTGTTGGAGTTTAGGTGGCGGACTCACGCATATCGGATTGGTTGTAGATAAAAAATCCAGTGACCAAAAACGTTATCTCATCGTACATAACATTGGCGGTGGACAAGTACTAGCTGATTGTTTATTTGATTATACCATTATTGGGCATTATCGCTATCAAAAATAATATTCGCAATATCTTAAAAGAACTCACGATATTGCATCATTCGAAAATCAATGGTATTAAATTTTGGGTCTTTACTTTTTAAATCTTTATAAAGTTGTAGACTACCAATGGCTCGATTTGCAGTACCTGAAGGAGCTGTTAATGAAACTGTTTTTATAAAACGATTATCTAACTGAAACTGATGAATTCTAGGAACTTCGTTAGATATTTCCTCTAACCTAAGGTTATAATCTTTCAAATGTTTTCTAAAAAAATATTCTGGTCCATTTTTACTGTTACCTCCTGTAAATATGAGCATCTCTATTTTGGGATACTGTTTTAAATAAGACACAATATCTCTCAGTTTTGGATTTTTCATTCCTAAATCCGAAGCGTCTACTTTTTCACGAACACAACTACCCACAATATCACAAACCCCTATTCCTCTTGAAGTCAAAAAGTTTCTACGCTGTTCTGCAGCTTCATGAGTCGTTTCAAATTTTAAATTTAGATCAAAAATCCTATCCAGTACCGGCCATAACAATCCATTACTACTTCCATAACAGAAATCAACATCTCTTTCATTTAATTCTCCTGTTGTAAATCTCGGTGGTGGCAATGTCCCTACTATCAATTTAGTAGCACCTTCAGGGAAAAATGGCTCATATGGATGAATATGATGAAACACGCTTACATAATTTTATACTGATGGAAATAAAGTTCTTTTATGACACATTTTTCAATCGTATCTTAAAATTAAGATTAGAACTGAAAATAAATAAATGGTTGAAAATCGGCAGCATAAGTTTGATAACATATAATTGCTACTATTGTAGCTACAAGACCTTTGATAACAATATTACTTTTTATAAACTGGTCTAATATCCAATCTTTTGTTTTATAGGGCAACCAATGGGTAATATATCCTATAAGCATTACAATAAAAACCAATCTATACTCCCATAATACCGCCAGGGCATTCCCCCAATCCATATTAGTCATTACTGCCTGATAGAAACGATCTATATGATCCATACTATTTCCTCTAAAGTAAATTCTAGTAAAAGTTATGAATGCGAATGTTAATGCAATTCTCCACAATAACGCATACCAAGCTGTAGAATTCTCATAAGGGCTAATTTTACGCCAATATTTATAGGTTACAATTCCAATACCGTTAAGACCTCCCCAAATAACAAATTTCCAAGAAGCACCATGCCAAAGGCCTCCAACCAACATTGTAATCATGATATTTACATTCCTATTAAAATGCCATGCTACTTTAGAAGAAAACACTGTTATGATTAATAAAAAACCTATGAAGGCTGTGGAAATAATAGCAACACCAAAATCCGCAAATGCAAAAGCTCCCAAAAAGGTAAATACAATGATAAAAACGTAAGAAAAAATACTTCCATTACGATTTCCTCCTATAGGAATATATAAATAGTCTTTTAACCAACTTGATAAGGATATATGCCAGCGCCTCCAAAAATCCCCACAATGAATAGCTTTATAAGGAGAATTAAAATTAACGGGCAATTTATACCCCATAAGTAGAGCCAATCCGATAGCAATATCTGTGTAACCGGAAAAATCTCCATAAATCTGCAAAGAATATCCGATCATTGCCATGATATTTGTAAATCCAGAAAACATATCCGGCACATCAAACACCCGATCCATAAAATTCATAGCGATGAAATCTGCAAACAACATCTTTTTAATCAATCCTTTTAGGATCATAAAAGTTGCATTACCAAATTCTTCTTTGGTAATTGAAATTTCCTTTCTGATTTGAGGAACAAAATCTGCAGCTCTAACGATTGGTCCGGCTACTAACTGAGGGAAGAAACTTACAAAAAACCCAAAATCAATGATCGATTTCAAAGGTTCTATTTGCTTTCTGTATATGTCTACACTGTAACTAATCGTTTGAAAGGTGTAAAAAGAGATTCCTACTGGTAAAATGATAGTATCTACGGTAAAATAATCTGCATTCGCCCATGAATTAGCAAATTGCGCTAAATAATTAATTACCTCATAATCTGTATTAAAAAGAGTATTATAGGATTCTGTAAAGAAATATGCATACTTAAAATAACATAGCGTACTAAGATTAATAATTACACTAAATGCAACCAGTAGTTTTTTTACTATAATTGATTTACTATGATATATAGCCTTTCCTAAAAAGAAATCATTTACAGTACTAAAAAGCAAAATACCAATAAACAGACCACTGGTTTTGTAATAAAAAAGTAAGCTAATCGCGAACAAATATGCACTTCGTAAATTCTTTTTACTGTAAATAATTGCATACAGAAAATAGATCACTGCGAAGAAAATCCAGAAATCTGCTTGTGTAAATATCAAAGGAAAATCCTCCGAAAAAGAAAAAATGTCTATTAATCTATTCATTAATAATTTGATTCAAAACAGAATTAGGAGCTAACTGTAATTCTTTTTCCCATGAATTCGTAATAGCCTGTAATAATAAATCTGCTTTAATTCTATATCCCAATTGTGTAAAATGTATTCTGTCTTTTGGCATCAGTTTATGTTGATACCAATCTCTGGAAGAATTAAATCCTCCCATTATTTCATAAAAATCCCAAACGGCCATTTTATGTTTCTCGGCCAATTTATAGATAATTTTTTGCATTACCCTTGTTCTAGGATTTGGATATTTCCTTTTGTAATAAGAATCATTAGGTACAGTTAACAAAATAGCACAATCAGGATTGGCTTTTTGTACGTTCAAAATAAGATTCTCGTAATACATGGTATACTCTTCTGGATCAAAATCAGGATGGTACGCATCATTGGTCCCGACCGAAACGATAAATAAATCAGGTGTATACAACATCAACTGATCATTAAAGAACTTACAGCGATCATAATAACTAAAACTAGCACCATTAACTCCAATTGTAGTGTACTGTACTCCAGGATTATCATTCATAAGCTCCATTCCCATCATTAAAAACTCTGGGTTTTCTGGATTTCCTATTCTTTGTACACAAAACTCTAATTCTTCTAACGTTTGTGTCAATACGTATTCTACAAAATGAGCTTCTTTGTTTACTTTGGTGTCCGCTATTAAACCTTCTTCTTTAAATCGAATTTCATAGTCTTCACTCCAGTTATCATAAAAGATTCGAATCCTATTAAAATCATATTGTTGCGCATCATATCCTCTGTGATTCGCCTTTATTTTAATATTAGCAATAGAATCTTTGAAAACTGCTGTCACACCAGACATTCCCCAAGCAACACTATCCTTTTTGATGGAACAACGGTATCCAGTCCAGTTTCCGTCGTACTCAACATTATAGTTACTTGGATTGTTGGTATGCGCTATTTTATATGGAAAAATAAAACCCCTTTGTCCTTTGGCAGTAGGGCTCATATGCTGTAAATATGTCCTTAATCTATTGGAATAAATATCTGCTTGAATATGAGAGCCTCCAATATGAAAAATATGAACATTTTCTTCTTTTCCTTTGGCAATGGTATCAAGTTTTCGAAATAGCTTCGCAAACGAAGGAGCATTTTCTATAAACTTAATCTGATTGGCTTTCCAATTGATAAATGAATATTTATTCTGAATGGTGTCCAAAGTGTAATCTTGTCCCCAGACTAAGGAACCACACAAAAACACATAAAAACATACTATTTTATGTTTCATCATTCAGTTCTTCTTTAAGATCTAGATATAAAGCGGTAAAAAATAATTCTGAAATAATTTTAGTTCCTTTCCATGTAAAATGCATGTAGTCATTAGCAGTTAACTTCTCTTCTACCCAAAAAGGCATGGATCCCTTTCCTCCCATTGCATCATACATACTCCAATAAGCAACATTATTCTCCGAACAAGTTTGTATGAGTTTTTCATTCAGATAAGGTAACAATGGATAAGTTTCCATTTTACCATTAACGGGAAGGCACATATCTGTAGGCCCAATAAATATAAAACTAGCATTCTTTGTCCTACGTCTTAACCAATTAATCTGATTTACCATAGATTTTGCATAGCTATCCACTTTTGTAGAATCTTTAAGATATGGCATTGTATTCCCTCCATACTGCATAATTATGATTTTGGGGTTTAAGTTTCTTGCCATTTGTCCATATGCAGAAGCATTTGTACTAGAAAAAATGGTTCCCGAAGAACCTCGCATAGCCACATTATCCATTTGCACTTTTGAGCCTCCGTCCAATGTAAGTCCATAAAAATCTGCACTAATCTTACCTTCCAATTCTATTTTTAAATTACTTGGAGTAGTATTGGTTTTGATTTTATATTTATGATACTTACCATCTGCTTTTAAACTATCTTTTTGAATTAGCTTATCGTTATTGTATACTGAAATTTTTATTGGATAGTTACAGTTTCCATAATGTAACCCAATATTCGTAAACCTTCTAAATTTAGCATAAGCTTTCTTAGATTTACCAATTACAACAGATGCTTTTACAATTGGCATGGAATCCAATGCAATACTATCTGGAGGCGTTTTAAGATGTTTCGTAAATCTCGAAACCGACATATAAGCACCATACTTTCTATGCTTAAACTTTTCTTGCGTGGGATCAAATCTGGCATACCTGAACCAATTCTCACTTGGTTTTACGATCGCTGCAATTTGATTATAAACAGGTTTCACAGGAATAAATCCTGGTCCGCTACCACCATACATTCCTTGTAATCTATTTCTAATATATCCTGTAATCCTATCCCCCTCAATTTGCGAATCTCCATAATGAATAATTCGACAAGATTGGGAAGAAAGCTTAGCTTGCAATTCTTTAGCAAAATCAGGATTGCTAGCAGGATAACGTATCCGTTCAATCTGAGTAGTATCTATTTTAGAAAAATCAGGACGTTGAATACTATCTTGTTTAGCAACAATATCATGAGAAGTACTTTCTTCTAAATCCCCTTCGTCGGCTACAGGAGTAACAACCTCAGTTACTTTTAGTATATCTTCTTTAGTGAGCGAGGAATCTTTTTCTAAAGCTAAAAAAGTCTTATAAGTAGGATATTTTAAAGATAAACCTTCATAAGAAAATCCATCTTCCTGAATCTGTTCTTTTTGGATCCCTCCTTTTTGACTTAAAAACATTAGTCCAAATAATCCACCCAATATGAGTATTAAGAATAGGGATATTTGAATAGGTTTGATTTTCAAGATTCTCGGGGGACTTTGATTTCTGTAAAAATAGAAAGTTTTTGCGAAATGCAAAGGGAATATAAAGGGTTAATGCGAATCCAATCAGAATTATAGGTATTATTAGTTACTTAAACTAAATAAAAAGGTGATCAAATATTTACTCTAGGATAAAGATGTCAATAGTTTTTTAACGTCATTTACCACGCCTCGATATCTATTACGATTGGGTTTTGACATATGTTGAGATTCTAAAATAATTTCAGATAAGATTTCTTTTGCCTCTGCATCTTTTCCTTTTTCTAAAAAGAATTTAGCTAGTGTATAACGTTCTTCATAATTAGAATAGCGTTGATCTATTGGTTTAAGGTTCTTCTCTGCTTCTTCAGATTTCCCCTCTTCTTCCAGCGCCAAACCATATAAAAACTGACTTCTGGAACCTTTAAAATCCGATCGTTTTGAGATATGTTCCGCACAAAAGATAACTTTTTGGTATTCATTTGTTTGATAATACCCTTCTAATAACTTTTTAACTACTCCAGGATCTGATGTATAGTTCCCTTTTAAAGCTATTTCATATTCTCCGATACCAGATTTATAATCACCTATTTCATATAGAGCATCAGCCAGATTTATTCGATTTTGAAAGGTGTCAGCAAACTCTACTTGCCTTCTAAGGTCATTAACTTTTTTTGTTGGATTAATGACACTTACAATTTCATTTTGCACTTTATCAAGATCTCTTTTATTAAATACTTGAGTTACCAAATAGATGAGGCTACCAATTACTGGAAGAAACAAAATCAAAAAGTACCAATAGTACTCACGTCTATTTTTAATTACATGATAAATACAAAAAACTTGCAACGCTATAATTAGGAAATAAGGCATGTCGCAAAAATAGAAAACTTAGCTATTTCTAACTAAAAATTTAGAGGCTTTAAAAAAGTAATTTAAGACACATTAAAAGTAACTTTTTCATGTCAAAAATCACTCTGCTAAAAGAAGCTTAAACAACCCAAAGTTATCAACAAAAAATAATTATCTATATTTACACCGTAAACATTTAAAAACCTCAGAGTCATAACAGTAAGTACTTTTAAAGAATAAAGCTCTTAATTTATATTGTTAATAACTTTTAAACAAGGTGTTGACAACTCTAAAAGAGGTATGCCCTAAATATTTTTAAAGTGAAAAAAAATACATTCTTTTTTTTATTATTGATTATATTACATAACGCTCATAGCCAGTGTACTATAGAAAATGAAGACCAGACACTTATCGGTGCCACAACGGGTAATTCTGGACAAAGCTTCACTCCTACTTGCAATGGAATTCTTGATAATATTAGAGTGGTAGCGACTTTTAGCACACTGGTCACGGTTACCCTAAGAAGTGGAGAAGGATACTCTGGAACAATCTTAGGAACACTTAGCAACCAATCAACCAGTCCATCCGGAAATCCTATAACGTTTACTGAATTTGATTTTTCAACCTTAAACATAATATTAATCGCAGGACAATCCTACACCTTTGATGTTTCTAGTGAAATTAATCTAATTTATGACAACGATGATGCTTTAGACTATATTGGTGGACAACGTTATCAAAATGGAAGTGCGCAAGTGGGAACTGATCTGTTATTTAATGTAAATCTTACTGCTATTCCTTGCACCGATCCAGATGTACCAATGGTAACCCATAGTCCTACAACAATTTGTAATGGCGAATCCACCACTTTAACAATCAACGGAAATCTTAATGATGCTACAGAATGGCATATTTATACAGGATCTTGTGGAGGAACTGAAATAGGAACAACCACCTCATCAACTTTTGTAGTTACACCATCCGCTGCAAATACTACTTATTTTGTAAGAGGTGAAGGTGGTTTATGCGTTGTACCAGGTGCTTGTGGAAATACTAACGTGGTTGTTACTCCAGACGATGTCGTTACTTTTAATGCTCCTGCAGATCTATGTATCGATGCTGGAATACAAACAGGATTAGGTGACGGCAGTCCAAGTGGAGGAACGTATTCTGGGAACGGTGTAACTGATGATGGCAATGGAACTACTTATTCTTTTAATCCTACTACCGCAGGAACAGGAACCCATACAATAACATATACCAGTTCGGGCACCTGTAGTTCTAGTGCAAGTGATACTATAGAAGTATTTGAATTACCAATAGTATCCTTTACAGCTCCTGCTGATCTATGTGTAGATGCTGGAATACAAACAGGATTAGGTGGTGGAACTCCTAGTGGAGGAACATATTCTGGAAATGGAGTAACTGATGATGGCAATGGAACTACTTATTCCTTTAATCCCACTATCACAGGTACAGGAAATCAAAATATTACCTATAGTTTTACC